>NZ_RRYD01000001.1 GCF_004010095.1 Lacticaseibacillus hulanensis
TTTGGGGCTTCAACCGGCCGCACGGAAAATCCCAGCCGCACGGAACGCGCACCGGCCCCGCCCAGTCGCGGCCCCTAGACCACTACAGAACGCGGAGCAGTGACCCCGCAAGAATAACCACAACCGTGTAAATCCTTGCTAATTGGGGAATGAGGCATTAACATGAAAGTTGTATGAATAAGCCACCATTGTGGTCGCCCCAAGCGGGTGTGAAAGGATGAATAGATAGTGCGTGCCGCAGAATTAATTAGTTTGTTACAGGTTAGCCCCCAGGACCGTCAGCGGATTTCAGCGACTAACCCTGAAATCACTAAGTTGACCGCGAACACGAAGGAAGTTGTTCCTGGCAGTTGCTTCGTTGCCATCCACGGGAACATGTTCGATGGTCATGATCACCTAGATGAGGTTTTTGCGGCTGGTGCTGAATTTGCCGTCGTTGAACGGCCCGTGGCGCAGGAATACCGCGACCGGGTGATTAAGGTGCCGAACACGCACAAGGCGTTGGCCCAGCTCGCCGTGCGCTACTACGGAAACCCAAGCCGCGACCTGCGCATGATTGGGGTCACCGGGACCAACGGGAAGACCACCGTTAGTCGCCTCGTTGCGAAGATTATGGAAGATGCCGGTTACTCCATGGGGGTTATCGGGACGATTGGAAACGAAATCGGCGGCGAGAACAAGCCAGCCCTGAACACGACGCCAGATGCGCTCGCAATGCAGAGAATGTTTGCCGAGATGCGTGATGACAACCAGGCCGGCTGCGCGATGGAAGTCTCATCCATTGCTTTGGCTCAGGGGCGCAGTTGGGGCGTTGATTTTGACACCGTCATTTTCACCAACTTCACTGAGGACCACCTCGATTACCACGGCACGATGGAAGCATACTTCCAGGCCAAGGCCCAGCTGTTCACGCAGGTTGGCAATGGATACGGGCGCTTCCCGAAGACGGCCGTGATTAACTCGGACGATGAAGCAGGACTGCGCCTAATTGAAATGAGTACGCAGACGGCCACGAACGTGATGACGTACGGGATTGACAACAACGCCGACATTCGTGCCATCAACGTTGAGGTCACCGGGCACGGAACCAAGTTTGATATCGAATTCTTCGGTCAGATTTACCACGTGACGATGCGCCTGATTGGTAAGTTCAACGTCTACAACGTGCTCGCTGCATTCGGCGCGGCTTATGGGCAGGGCCTCACGCCTGAACAAATCATTCGCTCCCTCGAAACCGCCACTGGTGTACCAGGCCGGTTCCAGGTTGTGCCCAACGAACAGGGAATTGTCACGATTGTCGATTACGCGCACACTCCAGATGGCCTTGAGAACGTGCTCGAGACCATCAATGAGTTTGCGACCGGCAGCGTCTACTGTGTCGTTGGTTGTGGCGGCGATCGCGATAGCAACAAGCGCCACATCATGGGGAACATTGCCGTGAAGATGGCGAGCCACCCGATTTTCACTTCCGACAACCCACGCACCGAAGATCCACAGGCGATTCTTGATGACGTTACCAGCCAGCTTACCCCTGACCAGTACGTTGAGATTCCGGACCGCCGTGAAGCTATCACCTACGCACTGAGTCACGCGAAGAAGAACGACGTCGTGCTCATTGCCGGCAAGGGTCACGAGGATTACCAGATTATCGGGCGCACGAAGCACCACTTCAGCGATTTCGAAGTTGCCGACGAGCTGCTGAACAAGTAAAAAATAATTGAGGCACACATGAAGCAGTCGTTTGCAGAAAAATGCCCGTGTTGTGTTGAGCTGAGTTTAATTTCAGCAAAAAGGGGACAAGAGTTGGTCACGGAGGGCTTTTACCGGTGGCTAGGCCTTGCCCCCTTATTTTATTTGTGTTATCTTGAATTTAGGAATTCTAGACCTCGGTCGAGTGAGCAGCGATGCTCACTCTTTTTATTGGCATATTGAGGCTAGAAGTGAATGGAATTGTGCCGATGAATGCCGGTGTGACGCGGTTTTACAAATTGCGGTCTGCTGAGTGCAGAGGTTCAATGTGCGAATTGGCCTAGGCATCGTGCCATTCACGGTAAAAATGCAAAAATATTTTTGAAATGTAATATTTTTTGCATGAAACTTCAGTGTTGCAATCACGTAATTGCGGCACGCATTAAGGAGGGACACGATGAGTACTGTAGTTGACAACGTGAAGACGATTGTCGAACCAATCCTTGAAGAACACAATTTTTACCTAGCAGACATTGAGTTTGTTAAGGAAGGTTCTGGTTGGTACTTGCGGGTATACATTGATAAACCCGGTGGCATTACGCTGAACGATTGCGTTGTCGTTAATGACGAGCTTAGTGAAGCACTTGATAACGTTGATCCTGATCCAATTCCGCAGGCTTACTATTTGGAAGTTTCGAGTCCTGGGGCTGAACGGCCACTGAAGACTGAAGCCGACATGGAGCGGGCTGTGGGGGAATACATCCACATTAGTTTGTTCCAAAAGCAAGACGGCAATAAGGTGTTCGAAGGCACTTTGCTGGAGCTAAACGACGACACGCTCACGCTCGACGTGAAGGTGAAGTCCCGCAAGAAGCAAATCAGTTTCGAACGCAAGAACATTGCAAATGCGCGACTTGCTATTGAATTTTAACCCGATTACTAGTTACCAAGTCTAGTAATCGATTATATGCGTAAGGAAGGAATCACATGTCAAAGGAAATGATTGAGGCATTAGATGCCTTAGAAACAGAAAAGGGCGTTAAGAAGGAAATCGTCATTGAAGCTCTTGAAGCTGCATTGACCAGTGCCTACAAGCGCAACTACAATCAGGCCCAAAACGTTGAGGTCACTTTTGATCCTAAAAAGGGTGACATCAAGGTTTACGCAGTCAAGGAAGTCACGAGCGAAGTGTTCGACTCCCGTCTGGAAGTAAGCCTCAAGGATGCAACCGAAATCAACAAGGCATACGAAATCGGTGACGAGATTCGCTTTGAGGTGACCCCACGCGACTTTGGTCGAATTGCTGCGCAGACTGCTAAGCAAGTGATCATGCAGCGGGTGCGTGAAGCAGAACGTGCCAACGTTTACGATGAATACTCCAAGTACGAAGAAGAAATCATGCAGGGGGTTGTAGAACGTCGCGACAACAAGTTTGTCTACGTTTCCCTCGGCAAGATTGAAGCCGTTCTCGGTAAGGGTGACCAGATGCCTAACGAGCGTTACGAAGCCCACGACCACGTCAAGGTGTTCGTGACCAAGGTTGAAAACGCTGCTAAGGGTCCTCAGGTATTCGTTAGCCGGACTGCACCGGGTCTCGTTAAGCGTTTGTTCGAAGCCGAAGTTCCCGAAATCTTCGACGGTACCGTTGAAATCGTGGGTATTGCCCGTGAAGCCGGTGACCGGACCAAGATTGCGGTTCGTAGCACCAACGAAGATGTTGATGCCGTTGGGACAACAGTTGGCCCCCGCGGTGCACGTGTTCAGGCGGTTGTGAACGAACTGTCCGGCGAAAACATCGACGTTGTTCAGTGGGAAGAAGACGCCGCGGATTACATTGCGAACGCTCTGAACCCAGCACAGGTTATTGCCGTGCAGTTCAACGACGAGAACAATGAACGCAGTGCCACGGTCATTGTTCCTGATTACCAGCTCTCACTGGCAATTGGGAAGAAGGGCCAAAACGCTCGTCTTGCCGCTAAGCTCACTGGCTTCAAGATTGACATCAAGCCTGAATCCGAAGTTGAATTCGTTGATGATGAAGAACTCACCGAAGAAGACCAGGCACTCATGGCGGAACAAGACGCTTCTGAAGCTGCTGCCGGCGAAGTTGCTCCTGATGGCGATCAGCCTGAAGCAGACAACGCTGAGGGCGACAGCCAGGATGCAGAACCAACCGAAGATTAATAGATAAGGCGGGGGTCTTTCACCCGCTTTATGAGGAGGTGGCAACATGAAACCACGTAAAATTCCGATGCGGAAAGATTTACTTTCCGGTGAAATGCACCCGAAGAAAGAAATGATTCGGGTTGTAAAAACAAAGGAAGACGTTCTGGCCATTGACCCCACGGGGAAACAGGCTGGACGTGGTGCTTACGTCGCACTCGATCCAGAGGGCGTCAAGAATGCCGCCAAGAAGCACGTTCTCGAAGCAGCTTTTGGGATTAAGGTTGACCCACAGTTTTACGAAGAACTGTTCGCCTACGTTGACCATCAAAAAGCTCGGCGCGAACTTTTTGGCGACAAAGCATGACTGACAACACCAAGTTAATGAATTTGATTGGATTAGCGCAGCGCGCGGGCAAACTGGAGACAGGCACTGACTTCACCGTCAAAGCCATCACCAATGGGCACGCACGGCTTGTCATCTTGGCAAGCGACGCCAGCGATAATCTGACCAAGAAGATAACCGATAAGGCAGCCTTCTACCACGCAACGGTAATCACACCGCTCACGGAAGAAGAAATTAGCATTGCCATCGGTCACAAACGCACGGTCATCGCGATTCTTGACGCAGGTTTTGCAAAGGCAATCGCGAAGCTGACCTAGAAACAGATAGGAGCGTGAACAGATGGGCAAAAAGCGTGTATATGAACTCGCTAAGGAATTAAACATTAGCAGTAAAGAAGTTCTGTCAACCGCGAAGCAAAACGGCATTGACGTGAACAATAACATGAACACTATCAACGAACAGGACGAGAAAACCATCAAAAAGGCAATTACAAGCGCAACCACACCAGAAGTAAAGGCTGAAAAGCCAGAAGTAAAGACGACGCCAAAGCAGGCACCAAAGGCCGAAGCAAAGCCAGCTGCACCAAAGCCTGCAGAAGCGAAGAAGCCAGCTGCTGAAACAACGGCGGAAGCTAAGAAGGCCGCTGAAGTTAAGACCGGCACGACGCACGCAACGCACGTTTCCGCTGATGGCAAGACCAAGATCAGCAAGAACGCCATTCGTCGTCCAGGCACACAACGTCCTGGTACCCAGGGTCGCCGCAACAACAACGGCAACAACAATGGTGGTCAGGCGCGTAGTAACAACCAAAACCACGGTCAACGTGGCGCCCAGAACGGGCAGAACGGTCAAAACAGCAACAACCGCGGCGGTCAGCGTAATGACCAGCGCCGCAATGACCGTAACAATAACAACAACAATCGTTCCCGGACTAACCAGCCAGCACCAGCAGCACGGCCAAATCCTGGTCGTGCAGCAGCGCGCGCAGAAGCTTTGCGTCAGCGTCAGCAGAGTGAATTCCGGACGAGTGCTGCACCAATCGGCAAGTTTGAGGAACAGCCTAAGCCAAAGGTTGAACCAAAACAGGCTGCACCTGCACCAAAGCCAGCAGCTAAGGCAGCACCAGCACCAAAGCCTGCTGCAAAGCCAGTAGCACGGACCAACGCAAAGCCTGCAACAAACAGCTCTGCAAAGCCTGCTACGAGCAATGCACCAAAGAAGACTGATGACCGTCAGCAAAAGCGCGAACGTAACTTCCGTTCTGGCCGTCAGGAAACTCCTTACAAGGGTAAGCGCAACAAGCGTAACCGTCGTAACCAGCGCAACAACGAACCAAAGAAGCCAGTTACAGTACGTAAGGACCGTCCATTACCAGAAAAGCTCGTTTACACAGAAGGCATGAACGCCCAGGATCTGGGTAAGTTGCTTCACCGTGAACCAGCCGAAATCATCAAGAAGTTGTTCATGCTCGGAGTAATGGTTAACCAGAACCAGAGCCTCGATGATGACACGATTGAACTGATTGCGACGGACTACGGGATTGACGCTGAAAAGAAGGTCGTTGAGGATATCACCGACCTGGACAAAGTCTTCGAAGCTGAAACCCACACTACCGAAAACCTCACACCACGTGCTCCTGTTGTTACCATCATGGGTCACGTTGACCATGGTAAGACGACGCTGCTGGACAAGCTGCGTCACACGCACGTTACCGAGGGCGAAGCCGGTGGGATTACCCAGCACATTGGTGCCTACCAAGTACGGCTCCATGACCGCCTGATTACGTTCCTGGATACCCCAGGGCACGCGGCCTTCACGAACATGCGTGCTCGTGGTGCTGACATCACCGATATTATCGTGCTGGTTGTTGCTGCCGATGACGGGGTTATGCCTCAGACCATCGAAGCTATCAACCACGCGAAGGCTGCCGGCGCACCAATCATCGTTGCCGTCAACAAGATTGATAAGCCAGGTGCTAACCCTAACCACGTCATGGAACAGTTGACCGAATACGGCCTGATTCCTGAAGAATGGGGTGGGGAAACCATCTTCGTTCAGATTTCCGCGAAGTTCGGTAAGAACATCGACGAACTGCTCGAAATGATTCTGATGGAAGCTGACATGCTCGAACTGAAGGCTAACGCAGAACAAAAGGCTGTTGGGACCGTTATCGAAGCGCGTCTTGACAAGGGCCGTGGTTCCGTTGCAACCGTTCTCGTTCAGCAAGGTACCCTGCGCATCGGGGATCCAGTCGTTGTTGGGAACACGTTCGGTAAAATCCGGACCATGACCAACGACCGCGGTCGCCGTGTCAAGGAAGCAACGCCAAGCACCCCAGTTGAAATCACCGGGATGAACGATGTCCCTCAGTCCGCTGACCGTCTGGTTGTCTTCGAAGACGAAAAGACCGCGCGTGCTGCAGGTGAAGAACGTGCAAAGCGTGCCCTTGAAAAGGTTCGTGAACAGACACACCACGTAACGCTCGACAACTTGTTCGAATCCATGAAGGAAGGCCAACTCAAGGAAGTTGACGTTATCATCAAGGGTGACGTTCAAGGTTCCGTTGAAGCCATTGATGGTTCGCTGCGGAAGATTGAAGTTGAAGGCGTTCGCGTCAACATCATTCACAAGGCCGTTGGTGCAATCAACGAATCCGATGTGACGCTGGCGAGTGCATCTAACGCCATCATCATTGGGTTCAACGTGCGGCCTACCGCTCAGGCAAAGGCTCAGGCCGATGCTGAAGATGTGGACATTCGTCTGCACAGCGTTATTTACAAGGCAATTGACGAAATCGAATCCGCGATGAAGGGTATGCTGGAACCTGTCTACGAAGAAAAGGTTATCGGCTCCCTCACCGTTCGGGAAACCATCAACGTCTCCAAGATTGGGACCATCGCTGGTTCCTACGTGGACACTGGTTTCATCACCCGCGACGCTGGCGTACGCCTGATTCGCGACGGGATTGTTATCTACGAAGGCAAGCTTGGCAGTCTCAAGCGCTTCAAGGACGACGCCAAGGAAGTTCGTGCCGGATTCGAATGTGGTCTCACAATTGATGGTTACAACGACATCAAGGTAGACGACCAGATCGAAGCCTTCACGATGGAAGAAGTGCCGGTGAAGTAAACAGAGCGGAGCGACCCGGTTTGCTCGCGAGCAACAGCGTGCTCGCACCGATATGGACGGTTTTTGTCCATATTGGTGGGAGCGTGCTGTGCGGAACGAGCAGGGTCGCGGAGCTCGACTAAGAACACAGAGCTCAGCTCGACTAGGAACCCCATGCCCCTAGTCACACCCAACTCAAGGATCACAGGAATGGAGGCATAACCATGAAACATCGTATTGGTCGTGTTGAAGCGCAAATTCAACGCGAAATCGACGACATTTTGTTGAAGCTCGTGAGCGACCCACGTGTCTCTGGTGTCACCATCACCGGCGTGAAGCTGACTGGTGACCTCCAGCAGGCAACCGTCTACTTCAGCATTTTGAGCGACGACAAGGATAAGATTGCCGACGCTAAGGCTGGATTGGAAAAAGCCAGCGGTCTAATTCGTCACGAAGTAGGCCAACGTATCCGCCTGTTCAAGGTACCAACTCTTGAATTCAAGCAGGATGAATCCGTTCAGTACGGAGCGCGCATTGACCAGCTCCTTGCTGAAGCCCGGATTAAAGACTAATAAATTCCGCACACCAGAACTTTCTGGTGTGCGGTTTTTTTGTACGGTGATTTTGCACAGGGAAAGTTCTTCCCGAAAAAAAGCCCAATTTGGCCGCCGTGAATGCGCTACAATATTTAGTAACGATGGGTTTGATTAAGGAGCGAAAGAGCATGCGGATTGCGGTTGATTTACTTTTATTGGTGCTAATTGTCAGCGGCGTGGTCGTTGGGATGGCCACGCTTTACGGGCTGCGTGCCTGGTGGACCGGGCTGGCGCGGATTCTCGTGCTGCTATGTTGCGCGATTTTTGGGATTGGCGGGATTGGCATGGCTATCTACGTGTTGGTCCAAATGCTCCAGACCCACGCGGCCGGGTTAATGTCATTAATGTTGATTTACCTGATTTGTGGTGTTGCTGGGCTCCTCGCGATGAGCGTATTTGCGCGCATGAGTAAGAAACATTAAGTACGCCGGCGCAATCCCCAGCCAAAATGTGCTATAGTTATTAATAAATTTTTGGAAAATATGGGGATAGTTGATGGACACGATAATTCGGTTATACAAGCCCTTTTTTGAGGCAAGCGATTGGCACGCTGCGGTGATGACCAGTGCCGGGCTGATGACCATTTTGACCTTGGCCATCATGGAATGTCTGCTCTCCGTGGATAACGCGGTGGTGCTGGCGGCGCAAACCCAGTCACTGGGGGACCCGAAGAAGGAACGCAGCGCCCTGATGTGGGGGCTGTGGGGCTCGTACTTTTTCCGGTTCGTCGCCATCGGTCTCGGGAACTTTTTAATGCGGTTCTGGGGTGTTAAGGCCATTGGTGCGGGGTACTTGCTGTGGATGTCAGTGCACTTTTTCTACGAGCAGCACGTCCCTAAGCCAACCGAAGAAACGGCGAAACCGGCAAAGCCACGCTCGTTTTGGGGCACGGTGGTCGCGATTGTCCTGCTCGACTTTGTGTTCTCGATTGACTCGATTCTGACGGCGCTCGCGATTGATAATAATCCGATCATTGTGCTGATTGGGGGCATGATTGGGATTCTGGCGATGCGGTTTGTCGCGCAGATGATGATCGTCTTGCTCGCCAAGATTCCCGAGCTGCTCTACATGGCTTACGTGCTGATTGGCTTTATTTCGATTAAACTGGCCCTCAGCCTGCCAATGATTGACATTGAGATTTCGAATACGTTCTTCAGTATCTTTGTCCTGGTGGCGTTTCTCGCGACTTTCGCGGTCCACTGGTATAATGAGAAAAAGAAGAATGCTTAGCATCGACCAAGTTGGCTGCGGGATTCAGACCGCAGCCATTTTATATTGCATTGCGTAATTGAAGGAGGAACAAAGTGTGGACGGATTTTTGCCCATTTATAAACCAGCGGGGATGACCAGCGCGGACGTCGTGTTTAAGGTGCGCCGGATTGTGCACATGAAGCGTGTGGGGCACTCAGGCACGCTGGACCCGAGCGTCGACGGCATGTTACCAATTGCTCTCGGCGCGGCGACCAAGGCCATCTCGCGCCTCCAGGACGGCGGTAAGGTGTACACGGGTTCGGTTCAGTTTGGTTTTGCGACCACAACCGAGGATTTGGATGGCGAAATCGTCGAGCGGACCCCGCTAACAGAACCGTTTAGCGACCAGGACATCGATACGGCCATGGCAAGTTTCATCGGTGAAATCACGCAGATTCCGCCGATGTTCTCCGCCGTGAAGGTTAATGGACGCCGGCTGTACGATTACGCGCGGGCCGGCGAGACGGTTGAGCGGCCAAAGCGCACCGCGCTGATTAAGAACTTTGCCCGCACCGGCGCCACCGTTTTTGACGCTGCGGCTGGAACGCAGAGTTTCCCGTTCATCGCATCGGTGGGCAAGGGTACCTACATCCGGACTCTGTCGGTGGATCTGGGTAAAAAGCTCGGAGTCGCAGCAGCGATGAGTCAGCTGACGCGGCAGGTCAGTGGCGGCTTCACGCTCGACCAAGCGGTGACCCTTGAAGACTTGGCCAAAGCGGCGGAAACGGGCCGGGTAGCAGACCTAGTCGTGCCGCTGGATCACGCGTACAGTGACGTCCCTGCAATCGACCTGACGGAAGCGGCCTGGGCCCGCGTACAAAACGGTGCCAGTTTGACACTTCCGGGCAGTGAAGCGCACGTTGCGCTGCGGTATCACGGCCTGCTCAAGGCGATTTACCGGCTGACCGACGAGGGCGTTTACCGGGCAGAAACAATGTACTTAGCTAATGATGGGGGTAAAAATGCAGCAGATTGATATCATTCCACCGCTGAAGGACACGGACGTTAACGCGTCACCAATCGTGCTCGTTCTCGGCTTTTTCGACGGCGTGCACCGCGGACACCAGGCGGTAATTGCCGCTGGGCGCGCTGAGGCGGACAAGCGTCATTTGCCACTAGCGGTGATGACGTTCAATGAGCACCCAGCGATTGTGTATGGTGGGGCGGATCCAGCAACGTTCACCTATTTGTCGACCAAGCAGCGCAAGGCGGAGCTCATGGCCGCCAATCACGTTGATATTTTGTACACGGTGCACTTCACGCCGGAATTCGCCAAGCTAGACCCGCAGTCGTTCGTCGACCAGTACCTCGTGGGGCTGAACGCCGCGGTTGTCGTGGCTGGCTTTGATTACACGTACGGCAAGAAGGACATTGCGAACATGACCACCCTGCCGCGGTACGCCCAGGACCGGTTTGAGATTGTCGAAGTCCGCCAGCAAAGCGAAGACGCCATCAAGATTAGCTCGACGCGCGTTCGGGCCGCACTGGCGCAGGCCAACGTCGATTTGGCCAACGAGCTGCTCGGCTACACCTACACGACAACCGGCGTGGTCGTGCACGGCGAGGCGCGGGGCCGTACCCTGGGTTTCCCAACCGCGAACATTGAATCGGGCGCGCACGAAACGCTGCCGGGCATTGGCATTTTCACCGTTACCATGGTCGTGGATGGCAAGACCTATGGGGGCATGGCCTCAGTGGGCCGTAACGTCACGTTCGGCAACCACCGACCGGTCACGCTCGAGATCAATTTGTTCGACTTTGACGGTGACCTTTATGGCAAAGACGTCGTAGTGCGCTGGTACCACTATCTGCGCGGGGAGATTAAGTTCGCCGGTGTCGACGGCTTGATTGAGCAGCTGAAGCAAGACGAGCGCAACAGCCGCGCATACCTAGATGAACACAATTTGCTGAAATAAGGTTTGGCCGCAGTCTGCTTGTGGGGCTGACTAATCCGAGATTTCCTGGCAATTTTGGGGCCGAGTTGGCGCACAACTCGGCCTTTAGTATGATTTTTTTGATTTTTTCCGTAAATAGCCAACTTTTTAGCACTTAGCGGTTGACGCTGCTAAATGGCAGGCGTAATATAATTGTCGTTAGCACTTATGGATAATGAGTGCTAAAAAAGGAGGTGGCAACATGCTGACGAAGCGCGAATTAATGGTTCTTAATGAAATCATTCGGTCTTACACCGAAACGGGCCAGCCGGTGGGGAGCAAATCCCTGCAGACGACGCTACCGATGCATGTCAGTTCAGCCACGATTAGAAACGACATGGCGGCGCTGGAAAATGCCGGGCTCATCATGAAAACGCACAGTAGCTCCGGACGCGTTCCGAGTGCTGCTGGATACCGGTATTACCTGGATCACATGCTAACGCCGGCGCGGGTTCCTGAAGCCGACCTGCAGACGATTCAGAAGTCATTCGGTGATGATAATTACCACCGAATTGATGACATTGTTGAGCAGTCGGCCCGGATTTTGTCCAACCTGACCAGTTACACCGCAATCACGCTCGGCCCGGAAGTTTCCGCGTTAACGCTGGAAGGCTTCCGGATTGTGCCACTTGGCGGGCGTCAGGTGATGGCCATCATCGTCTCAAGCGATGGTAGCGTCCAGAACCAGGTCTTCACCCTGCCAGATGGGGTGAAGGGCGAGGACGTCGAAAGCGCGATTCGCATTGTGAACGACCAGCTCGTGGGGATGTCGCTACCAGAAGTTGCCCAGCACTTGCAGACAGACGTGCCCGCAATGCTGATGCGGCACCTGACGACCCCCGATGGCTTCCTCAACATGTTTGGGGATGTTCTGAAACAGGCCGTTACGGAGCGCTTCTACGTTGGTGGACGGCTCAACTTGATGGACTACTTCGACGCCGACAACATCGGCGAGCTGAAGGACGTCATGCGCATCATTGATCACAGTGATGAGCTGAACCGGTTGCTGAGCGCAGATGAGCAGAATCCAATTTCCGTACGGCTTGGCAGTGAGCTTTCGGACGAATCCCTCAAGAATTTGTCCGTCATCACCGCCCGGTACGCCGTGGGGGAACATGGTCAGGGCACAATCGCGTTGATTGGGCCAACGTCCATGCCGTATTCGAAGATGATTGGGTTGCTAGATGCCTTCCGGGGCGAACTAGCAAAACGCCTAATGGATTACTACAACCACATGCAGTGATTGTAAACATACAGTGAAGGGAGCCTGAAAATGGTGAAGCACAATGCCGATAACACTAATAGTGCTGACGAGCTTGAACGCGTAAAAGCCGAAATCAGTGCGAACTCCCTGCGTGACCTCGAAGCACTTGCTGCTGGTGGGAACAAGGGAGATGCAAAGCTGAAACAGGAACGCGACGAATTAGAGGACAAGTACCTCCGTGCTGAAGCAGAAATGCGCAACATGAATGCCCGGTTTAAGAAGGAACGTGAACAGCTGCTTCATTTCGATGGGCAGAAGGTCATCACGTCGATTCTGCCGGTCATTGATAATCTCGATCGTGCTTTGCAGTCCGAAGTGAACGAAGACGGTGCAGCACAGCTGAAGAAGGGTGTCCAGATGGTGTATGACCATTTGGACAACGCCTTGAAGGAGGCTGGGGTCACCGAAGTCGGTGTTGCCGGCGATAAGTTCGACCCAACCGTGCACCAGGCAGTGCAGACGGTGGCGGCTGATGACGATCATCCGAAAGACACTGTTGTTACGGTCTTCCAAAAGGGTTACAAGCTCCACGAACGGGTTTTACGCCCAGCCATGGTGGTAGTCGCGAACTAGCACCCAGTTGTTACTTAAATTAGTTAATTAATCATGAAACGAGGTTAGATTCTTATGTCTAAAGTTATTGGGATTGACTTGGGGACCACGAACAGTGCCGTTGCGGTACTTGAAGGTGGCGAACCAAAAATCATTACGAACCCAGAAGGTAACCGCACCACACCTTCCGTAGTTTCCTTCAAGGATGGCGAAATCCAGGTTGGTGAAGTTGCAAAGCGTCAGGCAATCACCAACCCAGATACCATTATTTCCATCAAGCGCCACATGGGCGAAGCTAACTACACGGTCCAGGTAGGCGACAAGAAGTACACGCCTCAGGAAATTTCTGCGATGATTCTCCAGTACATCAAGAAGTTTGCTGAAGACTACTTGGGCGAATCAGTCGACAAGGCTGTTATCACCGTGCCAGCTTACTTCAACGACTCCCAGCGTCAGGCGACCAAGGATGCTGGTAAGATTGCCGGCCTCGAAGTAGAACGGATTGTCAACGAACCAACCGCATCCGCTTTGGCATACGGGCTCGACAAGACAGACAAGGACGAAAAAGTTCTGGTTTACGACCTTGGTGGTGGGACGTTTGATGTTTCTATCCTCCAGCTCGGTGACGGTGTCTTCGAAGTTCTCTCCACGAACGGTGACACACACCTTGGTGGTGACGACTTCGACAACAAGATTATCGACTGGCTCGTTGAAGGCTTCAAGGCTGACAACGGCATCGACCTGTCCCAGGACAAGATGGCGCTGCAACGTCTGAAGGACGCAGCTGAAAAGGCCAAGAAGGACCTGTCTGGGGTTTCCTCCACACAGATTTCTCTGCCATTCATCTCCGCCGGTGCTAACGGCCCACTCCACTTGGAGAAGACTCTGACCCGTGCCCAGTTCGACCAGATGACTGCCGACCTCGTTGATCGCACCCGCATCCCAGTGCAGAACGCGCTGAAGGATGCCGGCCTGTCCGCTTCCGACCTGGACAAGGTTATCTTGAACGGTGGTTCTACACGTATTCCTGCCGTTCAGGATGCCGTTAAGGGCTGGACCGGCATGGACCCAGACCACTCCATCAACCCTGATGAAGCCGTTGCCCTTGGTGCTGCTATCCAGGGTGGGGTCATCACTGGTGACGTTAAGGACGTTGTGCTCCTCGACGTTACGCCACTGTCCCTTGGTATTGAAACCATGGGTGGTGTCTTCACCAAGCTGATTGACCGCAACACAACCATCCCAACCAGCAAGTCGCAGGTATTCTCCACCGCAGCTGACAACCAGCCAGCCGTTGACATCCACGTCCTTCAGGGTGAACGCCCAATGGCCGCTGACAACAAGACTCTGGGTCGCTTCCAGCTTTCCGACATTCCTGCCGCACCTCGTGGCGTACCTCAGATTGAAGTTAAGTTCGACATCGACAAGAACGGGATTGTTCAGGTTTCCGCTAAGGACCTTGGCACTGGTAAGTCCCAGAACATCACCATCAAGAGTTCTTCAGGTCTTTCCGATGACGAAATCGACCGCATGGTTAAGGAAGCCCAGGAGAACGAAGAGGCCGACAAGAAGCGCAAGGAAGAAGTTGACCTGCGTAACGACGTTGACCAGCTGATTTTCCAAACCGACAAGACCTTGAAGGATCTCGACGGTAAGGTTTCCGAAGACGAAATCAAGAAGGCTAAGGACGCTGAAGAAGAGCTGAAGAAGGCTCAACAGGACAACGACCTCGAAGCCATGAAGACCAAGCGTGACGCACTCTCCAAGATTGTGCAGGACATGACCGTCAAGTTGTACGAACAGGCGCAAAAGGCCCAGCAGGCAAACGGTGCTGCGGGCGCGACTGACGCCAACACAGACGCATCATCTTCCGACAAGAAGGATGGCGACGACACAATTAACGGTGAATACAAGGACGTTAACGACAAGAAGTAGGACTGCTGAAGGCCGAAACAAAGTGTTTTAACTGTCACTTTAGTAACTAGCCGCGTTAAGCGGAAAGCCAAGGTCCGCATGCGGACTTTGGCTTTTTGTTTGAGACGCGGTGTGCTATTCTGGTTAAGCGAGATTAGCACAAAAATATAGACTAGATAGCAAACAATTTGTGGAATTACCGCCTGCTTCGATTAACAAAGGGCGCCCACAAACGGGAGGAAAACATGGCTGAATCGAAAGATTATTATGAAATTCTGGGTGTGGCCCGTGACGCCAGCGACGACGAAATAAGACGCGCGTTCCGGCAGCTCTCAAAGAAGTATCACCCAGACATTAACCACGAGCCCGGTGCTGAACAGAAATTCAAGGACATCAACGAAGCATACCAGGTCCTCTCCGATAAGCAAAAGCGTGCTGCATACGATCAGTACGGTAGCGCCGATGGTCCTCAGGGCGGCGGCTTTGGCGGTGGCCAGGGCTTCAGTGATTTTGGCGGTCAAGGTTTCGGCGGCTTTGATGATATCTTCAGTTCCTTCTTCGGGGGCGGCGGTGCGGCAACCGGCCGGACGCAACCACGTGCTGGTGCGGACTTGCAATACCGCATGGACCTCAAGTTTGAGGAAGCCGTTTTCGGGAAGAAGACCAACATTTCCTACAACCGCCGGGGTCGTTGTCACGTCTGTTCCGGGACTGGGGCCGCGAATGGCGAACAGCCACAGACCTGTTCCAAGTGTCATGGGCGCGGGTTCGTTACGGTTCAGCGCAACACGCCACTTGGTGTAATGCAGTCCCGTGAAACCTGTGATGTATGTCACGGTACCGGTAAGGAAATCAAGAACAAGTGTGCTAACTGTCAGGGTACTGGTGTTGAAAACGAACGCCACACCATCGAAGTAACCGTTCCAGCCGGGATTCTGGACGGTCAGCAGATGCGGCTCGACAACGCTGGTGAAGCTGGTGAAAACGGTGCGCCATACGGTGACCTGTACATCATCTTCCGCGTTGAGCCAAGCAGCAAGTACGAACGCGACGGCGCCGACATTCTGATGACGCTGGACGTTTCCTTCGCCCAGGCGGCACTCGGTGACGAGGTCAAGGCGGACACGGTTCACGGCCAAGTCGAACTGAAGATTCCGGCCGGAACCCAGTCGGGCACC
Source organism: Lacticaseibacillus hulanensis (assembly GCF_004010095.1). Taxonomy (GTDB): domain Bacteria; phylum Bacillota; class Bacilli; order Lactobacillales; family Lactobacillaceae; genus Lacticaseibacillus; species Lacticaseibacillus hulanensis. The sequence continues at coordinate 15,996 of NZ_RRYD01000001.1, forward strand.
AAGGTTCGTCTGCGCGGCAAGGGTGCACCACGTTTGCAGGGTGCTGGTACCGGTGATGAGATTGTCACCGTGCGGATCCACACACCTAAGCACCTGAACCAGCAGCAAAAGGATGCACTGATGCAGTTTGCCGCTGCGAGTGGGCAAAAGGTCAAGCCACACGAAAGCAGCTTATTCGATAAGGTGCGCGACGCCTTCAAGAACAAATAGTCGTCGGAGGCAGGCCTAACCCGCGGGTTGGACCTGCCTCTTGGCGTTTGCACCAGGTTTGCGCAACCAGCAAACTTTAGACGAGGGGATTTTGATGAATATATTTGAACAATATCGTGCTGACGTCACGGCACTGCTGCAGAAGGCGACGCCCGATAATCTGGCCATCATCGCCCAGAGTATCGAGCTCACGAGCCGCTATGCGGGCCTGGCGCTCGCCAAGCAGGGCGCTGAGGCACCAGTGGACCGCGACGAAACTGCAGCACAATCGTTAATTAACGCGGTCCACACCAATTCCGCTAAGCACAGCCCGATGCTTATGCCGGCAGCGAGTTCTGCGGACGCGGGTGAAACGCCGGTTGCACCAGAGACTGAGGGCATCGAAAAGGTTGAGCGCAAACTGATTGGTGCAATCGCCGGGAACCGGTTCTTCACCGAGGCCGCCGTGCGTGATTTGGACCTCGCCGATGGGGACACGGTGCGGCTACGGAATGATGACTTCGGTGACGGCACCGGGGTCACCATTATCGACCGGAACCGCAACACCGAGAACCCGCGGATTAAGCGGCTGCGTGGTGCCGTGATTGAACACGACGACACACTGCCAAGCGGATATCAGTTCGTCGCCATCCGCGATGTCCACGGTGACGTGCTCATGCGCACGCGCGACAACGTGCCCGTAACGTTCCTGATTAAGCAGATTGACGTGGCCCGGCTCGCCCTGCGCGCTGGTGACATTGTGGATCTGGCTTGGTACAGCACCGACGGCCCGCAACAGGCCACCGTTAGCTGGGTCTACAAGGACAAGCAGGGACTGAAGCCGAAGCAAAAGCACGTGGCTAAGCCGAAGAAGAAAGCTGAGATTAAGACGCAGGAGACTGCCGCTGAATCGACGACCAAGTCCTACGCACCCCGCATTCAGTTCAATCTGAGCGGCCGCGATGTCCTGTTCGTTGGGAACGTCACGAGCAAGCAGGACCTTGAACTGGTGGTTGAGGCACACGATGGGGGCGAAACCACCGCCACCGCCGCCACCAAGGGCAGTCAGCTGAAGCACAAGCTGGCGCGGGCTGACATCGCGATTCTGATCACGGATGAGGTGCACCACATCACGACCAACACCAGCGTGAAGATTGCCAAGAGCCTCAAGGTACCGTACGCAGTTGCAAGTAGCGACGCGCCACTTGTCATCGAGCGGGCCCTTTACCGTGCACTGACCGGCATGCCAGCTTATGAGTCGGCCCAGAGTAATTTCAATTATCCAGAAGTTAATTAAGTGATTGCAGCAACCTATCGTCCCGCAATTCGGCGGTAGGTTGCTGTTTTTTGATCACAAATAGAACAGAACATTTGCGATAGTGGTACAGATAATGGGCTGTATGCTACAGAAATAGACTTTAACACCGTTTTCAAATGAACACGTCTGTGGTACTGTTAATACATCAACTTACAGAAGGTTAGCAAATTCGGAGGTTACCCCATGAGTGAAGAAAAAAAGCAGCGTTACGGCGCAGATTTAATTGTTGAAAGCCTGGCAAACCACGACGTCAAATACGTCTTTGGTATTCCCGGCGCGAAGATTGACCGCGTCTTTGACCAACTGGACCACCCGCAGATTCCAAACGCACCGCAGCTGATTGTGGCGCGGCACGAACAAAACGCCGCGTTCATGGCCGCTGGTGTTGGCCGGATTACGGGCAAGCCCGGCGTTGTGATTACAACTTCCGGCCCTGGGGTTTCCAACCTAGCAACGGGGCTGCTGACGGCAAACGCTGAAGGGGACCCGGTCCTCGCGATTTCCGGTCAGGTGCAGCGTAAGGACCTGCTGCGCCAAACGCACCAGAGCATGCGTAACGCAGACCTGCTCGCACCCGTCACCAAGTATTCAGCCGAGGTGCAAGATCCAGACAACATCTCCGAAATGATTGCGAACGCATATCAGGAAGCAATTTCAGGCAAGCAGGGGGCCAGCTTCGTCTCCGTGCCCCAGGACGTGACCGACAGCCCGGTCACCAGCGCGGCCATCAAGAAGATCAATCCACCCAAGATCGGCCCAGCCAGCCCCAACGACATTGCCCACCTTGCCCAGAAGATTAAGGACGCAGAACTACCTGTCCTGTTACTCGGGATGCGCGCTTCCTCACCAGAAGTGACCAGTGCGGTGCGGGACCTGCTCGCGGTGACCGAACTGCCCGTTGTTGAAACCTTCCAGGGTGCCGGCATCATTTCCCACGCGCAGGAACAAAACTTCTTCGGCCGCGTTGGCTTATTCCACAACCAGCCAGGGGACGTGTTGCTCAAGCAAAGTGATTTGATCATCACCATTGGCTATGACCCCATCGAGTACGAACCCCGCAACTGGAACGACCAGGGTGACGCCCGCGTCATCGTGATTGACAGCGAACCGGTGCAGATTGACCAGAACCTGCAGCCAGAAACCGAATTCATTGGCGACATTGCCCAGACCCTGGCGTTCCTTGAACCCCAGATGCGTGGTTACCGCGTTGCGCCCGGTGCCGAACGTTTCCTGAACCACTTGCGCGCTGAACTCAAACAGCGCGACTTGCCACCAGTTGCCACGAAGCCCGGCCTGGTGCACCCACTTGCAATCATTCAGGAACTGCAAGCCCTCACGACCGACGACATGACCGTTGCCGTTGACGTCGGTAGTTTCTACATCTGGATGGCGCGCCACTTCCGCAGCTACGAACCAAGGCATTTGCTGTTCAGTAACGGGATGCAGACGCTGGGTGTGGCGCTGCCATGGGCGATTGCGGCCACACTGGTGCGTCCGAACAGCAAGGCAGTCTCCGTTTCTGGTGATGGTGGTTTCCTGTTTTCCGGTCAGGAATTGGAAACGGCGGTGCGGCTCCACAGTAACCTCGTGCAAATAATTTGGAACGATGGGCACTACGACATGGTGAAGTTCCAAGAAGAAAAGAAGTACGGACGCAACGCCGCCGTTGACTTTGGCCCCGTTGACTTCGTTAAGTACGCCGAGAGTTTTGGCGCCAAGGGCCTGCGCGTGAACCAGCCTGAGGACCTGCACAAGGTGCTGACAGAAGCCTTCGCCACCGACGGCCCGGTTGTTGTTGACATTCCCGTGGACTATAGTGATAACAGCAAGTTGGCTGACGACATGTTGGCCGACCAGTTCTAACCGATTTGGAGGCACAGCATGGCTGATACACAAACGCTTTATCAACACGGCACCCTGGCCGCCCTCGTTCCCGGTCTCTTTACCGGCACGATGACTGCCCAGGAGTTGCTCACACATGGCGATACAGGAATTGGCACACTCGCGGGCCTTGATGGTGAACTGATCATCGAGCGTGGGGTCATCTACCAGGTGAATCACAACGGAACGGTGCGCACCGTCACTGATAATGAAGAAGTCCCATTTGCCAACGTGCACTTCGCCGATTTTGGTGCGACCCAGTCAATTCAGGCTGGTGATTACGCGCATCTGCGGTCGCTTTTGACCAAGCAACTGGCCTCGTTGAACGTGTTTACGGCTATTCGCCTGCACGGAACCTTCGCCAAGGTCAAAACCCGGGCGGTGCGCAAGCAGGAGGCCCCGTACCCGACGCTCGTTGCCACGGCCGCAGATCAAAGTGAGTTCAGCGCGCTGACGGTCACGGGTACAATCAGCGGCTACTTTTCCCCGCAGCTGTACGCCGGAGCGGCGGCCCCAGGTTTTCACCTGCACTTTCTGAGTGACGACCACACATTCGGGGGCCACGTGCTTGACGTGCAGGGCACCGATGGCCAGCTGCAGATGCAGCAATTCAGTGACTTCAACCTGCACCTACCCGTTGCCAGCAAACCGTTTATGCGGCAGGACTTCACGAGCAAGCAGATTACCGCGGACATTGAACAGGCCGAGCACTAGGCTAATGTAGTTGCGTAAAATCAATAAGCTGGACGGCTAGCCGGTTGTGCTAGTCATCCAGCTTATTTTTGTTATACTAGTAAGTAGGACTTTTTCAGGAAAGCAGGAAGATATATGAATTTTGACGAGATGCGTGAGCGTCAGCAGCACATCCGCAACTTTTCCATCATTGCCCACATCGACCACGGGAAGAGCACGCTGGCCGACCGGATTTTGGAATTGACGGATACTATCGCCAAGCGCGATATGCAAGCCCAAGTGCTGGACGACATGGCGCTCGAACGTGAGCGTGGGATTACCATTAAGCTGAACGCGGTTGAACTGCACTACAACGCCAAGAACGGGCAGCGCTACATTTTTCACCTGATTGACACGCCCGGGCACGTCGATTTCACCTATGAAGTCAGTCGCAGCCTGGCCGCCTGTGAAGGGGCATTGCTGGTCGTCGACGCGGCCCAGGGGGTTGAGGCCCAGACACTCGCCAACGTTTACCTAGCGCTGGACGACGACCTCGAAATCATTCCTGTCATCAACAAGATTGACCTGCCCAGCGCCCAGCCGGACGTGGTTAAGGAAGAAATCGAAGAAATGATCGGTCTGGACGGGGATGACGCAATCCTGGCCAGTGCGAAGGCCGGAATCGGGATTGAAGAAATCCTCGAGCGGGTGGTCAGCGATGTGCCGGCACCAAGCGGCGACGTTGAGGCCCCACTCAAGGCCCTGATTTTTGACTCTGCCTATGACTCTTACCGTGGCGTTGTGCTTAACGTCCGGGTTGAGGACGGTGCCGTGCAGGTCGGTGACATGATTGAACTGATGAGTAACGGCAAGAAGTTCGAAGTTACCGAAGTCGGAGTGATGTCACCTAAGGCCGTTAAGCGCGATTACCTGATGGCCGGTGATGTTGGTTACATTACCGCATCCATCAAGACCATCCAGGACACGCGGGTCGGGGATACGGTGACTAACGCGGACCGGCCAGCGACGAAGGCACTCGAAGGCTACCGCAAGATTACCCCGATGGTTTACGCCGGGGTCTTCCCAACGGACAACGCCAAGTTTAACGACCTCCGCGACGCCCTTGAGAAGTTGCAGCTGAACGACGCGGCGCTGGAATTCGAACCCGAAACCAGTAAGGCACTGGGCTTTGGTTTCCGTTGTGGCTTCCTCGGTTTGCTGCACATGGACGTGGTGCAGGAACGGCTCGAGCGCGAGTTTAACCTTGACCTGATCATGACGGCGCCATCCGTTGATTACCACGCAAAGAAGACCGATGGCACCGAGGTGACGGTCGAAAACCCAGCCGAAATGCCGGATGCCAGCGAGGTTCGCGAAATTGACGAGCCGTTCGTTAAGGCCAACATCATGGTACCGAACGATTACGTGGGCCCCGTCATGGAGCTGGCGCAACGCAAGCGCGGGGAGTTCGTCACGATGGACTACCTGGACAAGTACCGGGTGAACGTGATTTACAACCTGCCACTGTCCGAAATCATTTACGACTTCTTCGACGACTTGAAGAGTAACACCAAGGGCTACGCGAGTCTTGACTACGAAGTGACTGGCTACCGGCCGAGTGACCTCGTGAAGATGGATATTTTGCTCAACGGCGAGCCGGTCGATGCGCTATCATCCATCGTGCACCGTGACTTCGCCTACGACCGCGGCCGGGGCATCGTCAGCAAGCTCAAGGAAACCATTCCGCGGCAGAACTTCGAAGTCCCAATTCAAGCCGCCATTGGGAACAAGATTATCGCGCGCGCGACCATTCGTGCTTACCGCAAGGACGTTACGGCCCGGATTCACACAGGGGACCCAGACCGGCGCGCCAAGCTGCTGGAGAAGCAGAAGCGGGGGAAGAAGCGCATGAAGGCCGTCGGGAGTGTCGACGTACCGCAGGAAGCCTTCATGTCACTTCTGGAAGTTAACGAGAAGGACACGCGGGGGAAATAGCGGCATGGCAACACTTTAACAATGCCTCGCATATTTTTCCCAATCTCAGTTACTTAAATTCCGCCCATTTTCCGTCCACTCAAGTATGAGCGGGTAGAAAATGGGCGGTTTTTGGTGATTGCCGGCGATTAAAATATATTTCCAGCGCAACTCAAATTTATGGGGCAGTCCTACCCGACAAGAGGGATTCATTCTCCGGATCTTCGTCAAATCGACCATTTATGGTACACTATTTAAGGCCGATACAGTCGAGGGTCTTTTAAACCAGGTCAAGGGGTACAACTGATAGTCCCGCAAAGAAGCTAGAAATCGTTAATAGCTTCTTATTAGAACGCCGCCACTTCAGCAGTGGTTGCGTGCGCCAGTCAGTCGCATTACGCTCAGTGATCAAAAGAAATGGGGATTATATTTGAAGCACGACGCCCAATATTATTACCGTTCCGCGATGCTCGCTATTGGCATTGCGGCCGTGTTAATATTCGTGCGCATACTAATTGAGTCTGTGTAAGTCTATGAACACAAAAAGAGCAGTGATTCGCCGATGCGAGTCACTGCTCTTTTAGTTGTTGTTTAATTTTATTTCATCCCAGAATATTTGGGTTAAGGCAATTCGTAACTTCATGTTCTGTTCGGGTGTCAGCTGTACACCTTCAAAATTAAACTGGTAGCTTGTGTCGCGCTGCAAGAAAAGACTTAAGTCCGTGGTCGTGCTGGTTTGCACTGACGGCATGCGGTCGGAAAGGTTAGTTCTCCCGAGTAAGTAGTCAGCTGATACGTGGTACAGGTCAGCAAAATCCGCCAGCTCACTGGCTGCGACTTTGCGGTCACCGGACTCAATTCGACTGATTACGCTGTTAGCCAAACCAATACGCCGTGCTACTTCTGACTGAGACATGCCTGCTGCCTCACGCGCGTCGATAAGCCGTTTTTGTAAGGAAATATTCGGCATCCTGATTCCCCCAATTATTGTGCATTGAACAACTTAATTTTAACTTGTTTTGTTGTTTGCACAAACTTATTTGCGATAATAGCAAAACATCCATTGACGATGCTGTTTTCTCAATAGTAAGATGGGCGTATGTCGAAGAAAAGATAAGGGGGTGTCCACTTTGAGTTATGCAATTAACACCGAAGCCATCAAAAAGCTGCGTCATGAGCACCAATTGACCTTAGCTGAAGTGGCCTCAGCAATCGGATTGACTCGTGCTGACCAGTATTTGCGCCTAGAAAACGGTCAGTATCAATTTAAAGCAACTGAGCTTCCCGCATTAGCACATTTGTATGAAGTGCCTATTGAGACATTCTTCATTGAGTACTGAGACTAAGTTATGCAAACGGAGGACCCGCTACTCGCGAGTCCTCCGTTTGCGTAAAGACTTATTCTGACATTTTTGCCTTTGCCTTGTCGACAGCTTCCTCAGCCATGTCCTTAGCGTCAGCTAGTTTGTCTTTTGCCTTACCCATGAGGCCCTGAGCCTTCCCCTGGGTTTCGCGGGTCTTGTCGCCAGTCACGCGGCCTTCAACTTCCTTGGCTTTGCCGGCAACTTTGTCCTTGGTTGCGTCCAATCGGTCGTTTGTCATTGCAAATCCCTCCTCAAATGAGTGGAGCGCGGCTGCGCCCATCGCTGGGTGACGGTCCGTCCGTCGGGATTGCGCTCCCTACTTATATTGTTCCAGATTGGCCCGGCGCGCTGCAAGGGGTATTAGCCACTAACGTAATCGCTTACAAGAAATTTAATAATTAGCGAGAGCCGTTGTGCAGTTCCGAATTGCCGAATTGGGCGGACGATTCCTTGGACCCTTTGCGTAATATACAGTAGAATGGTTATTAGTGATTTTTGTGTGAACGGAATTCGGCAGGCGGATTGATGCCCAATTACGTAGAGGAGGATGGTCATGGCGAATGCTGCGGCATTGCAAGTGTTAAAGGAAAAATTCGGTTACGACAGCTTTCGGCCGGGACAAGATCAGGTGATTGACCGGATTATGGCGGGCGAGAACACTTTAGCCGTGATGCCGACCGGTGGGGGGAAGTCACTCTGCTACCAGATTCCCGCGCTGCTGTTCGACGGCATTACGGTGGTCGTGTCACCACTGATTGCGCTGATGAAAGACCAGGTCGACGCGCTGAACGATAACGGCATTCCCGCAACGTTCATTAACAGTACCATCAGCTACCAGGATATTAATTACCGGCTAGATTTGTGTGCCCAGGGGCAGGTTAAACTGCTCTACGTCGCACCAGAACGTCTCGACAACGAAAACTTTTTGTACCAGCTGAACCAGTTGCCAATTGACCTGGTGGCGGTGGATGAAGCCCACTGTATCTCGCACTGGGGCCACGATTTCCGGCCCAGCTACCTGAACCTACAAAGCGTCGTGCAGCAGCTGCAGTCAGACCCAACCATCATTGCGCTAACGGCGACTGCAACGGAACGTGTGGCGCAGGACATCTGTGACCGCCTGCAGATTCCGCGCACCGGCATGGTGAACACGGGCTTTGAGCGGCCCAACCTGAGTTTCAAGGTGATCCGCGACCAGGACAAGGACACGTACCTGCTGGAATACCTCAAGTTAAACCGCGACCAGTCGGGGATTATTTACGCCAGCACGCGGAAGGAAGTCGACCGCCTGACGAATCTGCTCGACCACAAACATTTCCCGGTGACGAAGTACCACGCGGGGATGTCCGAGCAGGAACGCAACGCCAACCAGGAAGACTTCTTGTTCGACCGAAAGCCAATCATGGTCGCAACCAATGCCTTTGGGATGGGAATTGATAAGAGCAACGTCCGGTTTGTCATCCACGACCAAGTTCCCGGCGACCTGGAATCTTACTATCAAGAAGCCGGCCGTGCCGGGCGTGATGGTCTGCCCAGTGAGGCAATTTTGCTGTTCAAGCCGCAAGACATGCAAATTCGCCACTTCTTCATTGATCAATCGGAAGGTGACGACGAGTACAAGGCGCGGGAATACAGCAAATTACAGACCATGCAGCAGTACGCCAACACCGGTGATTGCCTGCAGCAGTTCATCTTGCGTTATTTCGGCCAAACGGGCACCAGTCCGTGTGGGCGCTGCTCCAACTGCCTCGACGACCGCGAGTACGCGGACGTGACGGTCGACGCGCAGAAGGTGCTGTCGTGTGTCGTGCGGATGCACGCGCGCTTTGGCAAGGTGATTATCGCCCAGGTTCTTTCTGGTTCCAACAACGAGAAGTTGCGTTCATACCACCTGACGGACCTGTCAACATACGGCATCATGGCCAGTCAAAGTCAAAAGCAGATTAGTAGCTTCATCGATTTTCTGACCGCTGACGGGTACCTGGCCCCAACCGACGGGCAGTTCCCAACCCTTGGCATCACGGAAAAGGGCGCGGACGTGCTCAAAGGCAAGACGAAGGTGCAGCGAAAGATGGCGGCAAAGGCCAAGAAGTCGATTGCCGTTGAGATCGACAACGACCTGTTCCAGAAGTTGCGCAAACTGCGGATGGACATTGCCGAAGAGAAGAAGGTGCCACCATACGTCATCTTCTCCGACCAGACGCTCAAAGAAATGTGCAGCGAGCTTCCGCAAACGCGGGTCGACATGTTGCGCGTCCGCGGGGTTGGGCAGAACAAGCTGGACAAGTACGGCGAACCATTCCTGAAGGTGTTGCAAGAGGCAAAGGCTTAACGTTCACAGTGGTTTTGTGGAGGTAGACCAGTGAGGAGGCTCCGCGTTGTGGGGTTTGGCCTCCGGGTCCGGGCTGGGCCTCGGGTGTGCTTCGCCGTGGACGCTGTGGCGGTCGTCTGGAGCCGGAAAATCGCCGTCTCCAGACTAAAAATTTAGCTTTGCATCGTCGCAGTCTGAATCTAACTCGTATGATGCTTGGCATTTAATCGCATGTTCTATCTCGTACCCAAATCCACAATACTCCTCACACAAATCTAAATTTTTCCCACAAAGAAAAGGGGTGTGCCAACCGCAAAAACCGCGGTCGTCACACCTCTTTTCTTTGTTGCCACGGCTGGGCGGCACACCCGAGGCCCAGCCCGGACCCTCCAACCAAACCCCACAACGCTCCGCTGGATAGCCGCATAAAACCAAATTCAGGATCAGTTCACGGATGGCTACCGAACAGATCTAAGGTAGCTACCGGGGTCATGAATTTCTTAGTTCTACTTAAACATCGCCTGTACCGTTAGTTCTCTAACCACGATGTAGCGACTGGCCGGGGTCGGTGTGCGTGTAGTGCGGCTGGGATTTTCCTGTGAAAGCTATGGTGAGAGAAGACCGGTGCGGTTTTTGCGCCGGGCTTCTCCACACCATAGCCGGCAAAAATTAAGACCCGCCAGGGAGGACAAGATTCCCCAGCAGGTCTTAACCACACATATTAAGTTTGTAACCCCAAGAAGCAGATGCGGGGCTGAATTTTTAGGTTGAAGACCCCGCTTTTGGGGCTTCAACCGGCCGCACGGAAAATCCCAGCCGCACGGAACGCGCAACGGCCCCGCCCAGTCGCGGTCCCCATACCACTAAGGACTGAGCTGCCAGACAGCGAAAGTGCCAATCACGCCCTGAAGAGTCCGACCGTCGCGCCGACCATGATGAGGGCACCTGAGATGATTGCAGGCAGTCCGCCGCAAATAATGGCGAAGGCGCCGCAGATATATAATGCGGTAATGACGACAGTGCGGTTATCATTCATGAAGAAGGGCAGGCAAATCGCGAAGATGGCCGCAATCATCAGGCCGAATGCCCGTCCGTCAATTGGCACCGCATCGCCCATCTCGAACTGGACCGCGTTATTTGCTGTTTGTTCAAGCAGGGCAACCATCAGGCCAATTAACCCGCCGGCTAGGCACAACACAATCTCCCCATACCGTTTGGTTTCGCGTGTTTCGTTTTTGCGCATTTGGATCATTCCTTTCGCAAATTCTTGACGCTTATCTACACTTCGATTATATACGGTTCACGCCGCGCCAATGGGGCAATCGCGGCCCGGCCCCAGTCAGGACGCGGGATAGAAATTTTTCGTCAGAGTAATTTCAGACAAATGGGGCGCCATCCATGCACTTTTCCTAAATTGCATTGAACATTTTTGTCGCGCAAGCATTGCGAATGCATAGTAAAACCCCCAGACACAAAAATGTCTGGGGGCTTACTGAGAGTTAATTAACCTTTATAACCGTTTGGGTGCTTCTCGTGCCAGTTCCACGCACTAGCAATAATCTTCTCCACGTCATCGTACTGCGGCTTCCAGCCCAGAATGTCGCGGGCCTTGTCGGATGCGGCAATGAGTGTTGAAGGGTCGCCGGGGCGCCGGGGTGCCATTACGGCTGGGATTTCCTTGCCCGTTGCGCGGCGAGCTGCTTCCAGGATTTCCAGGTTGGAAAAGCCGGTTGCGGAGCCCAGGTTGAAGGCATTGCTGTCGTTGCCATCTGCCAGGTACTTGAGCGCCAAAATGTGAGCGTCAGCCAGGTCAACGACGTGCACGTAATCGCGAACGTTGGTGCCGTCCTTGGTTGGGTAGTCACTGCCGAAAATCTGCAGCTTGTCGCGCTTGCCAGCAGCGACTTGCAGGATGATTGGAATCAGGTGGGTTTCAGGATTGTGATCTTCACCAATCGAACCATCCGGCTTAGCACCTGCGACGTTGAAGTAGCGCAGGGCAACGAACTTAATTCCGTAAGCTACATCGGACCAGTGCATGATTTTTTCCATGGCCAGCTTGCTTTCGCCGTATGGGTTCGTTGGAATCTGGGGGTCGGTTTCCTTAATTGGAATCTGCTTCGGTTCACCGTACGTTGCGGCGGTGGAGGAGAAGACGATGTTCGCGACGTTGAACTCGTGCATGACTTCCAGCAGGGTGATCATCCCACCAGTGTTGTTGTCAAAGTACTTGAGCGGGTCCTTCATGCTTTCCGGAACAACGGAGAAGGCGGCAAAGTGCACGACACCCTCAACGTTTTCTTCAGTGAAGACTTTGCGCAAGAATGCCTTGTCGCGAACGTCACCGATGTGCAGGCGTGCTTCCTTGCGCACGGCCTCCTTGTGTCCGGTAACCAGGTTGTCGACCACTGCCACGTCATAACCGTTGTCCAGCAGGCGATCAACCGCGTGGGAGCCAATGTAGCCGGCGCCACCGAGAACTAAAACTGTCATAGAATCATCCTCCAAGTTGTCTGTATGCTCCCATTCTATCAAACTTTGCCGAATTATTCTCCGTCTTGCCTGTATTTCGTCTGGCGACCATGTTTTACTCTGAATTGCACTTCGACATTTGCTATAATGAATTGTCAAGAAAGGAACGATACAGTGGACTCACGATACGATTGGCAATTACAAACTGAACCGGACCAACAGCAAGTTCAGAAAATGGTGAATGACGCGCAGCTGCCGCCGCTCGTCGCCAAATTGGCGGTGGCCCGGGGCATCGATTCGGCTGCTAAATGGGGCCATTTCATCGAACCCCACCTCGAGGATTTGCACGACCCATTCCTGCTCCACGACATGGAAAAGGCCGTCACTAGGATTATGACCGCGGTTGAATCCGGTGAGCAAATCACCATTTACGGGGACTACGATGTCGACGGTTTGACCAGCACGACCATCATGAAGGAAGCACTCGAGAGCATTGGCGCCGAACCTAGCGTCTACATTCCGAATCGCTTCACCGATGGCTACGGACCAAACCGTGATGTCTATGAGCGGCTTCAGCAGTCTGGGACGACCCTGCTCATCACCGTCGATAACGGAGTCAGTGGGCACGACGAAATCGCGTGGGCAATGGCGAACGGTATGGACGTCGTCGTCACCGACCACCACGAATTACCCGACGTGCTGCCCGACGCGGTGGCTGTGGTTCACCCGCGCTACCCTGGAAGTAACTACCCGTTTGGTGAATTAAGCGGGGCCGGGGTTGCCCTCAAGGTTGCGACGGCGCTTCTTGATGAGGTGCCCGTCGAGAGCATCGATTTGGCCGCGCTCGGCGCAATTGCCGACGTCGTGAGTTTGACTGATGAAAACCGCATCTTCGTTCAGGCTGGTCTGCAAATGATTCGCGAATCGCCACGCACGGGGATTGCGGCGCTGCTCGCTGCAGCTAAGGTGGACCCAAAGACGGTTGACGAAACCACGGTCGGCTTTGTCATCGCTCCTCGGCTCAACGCAATTGGGCGCATGGGTGATGCCACGCCTGGCGTGACGCTACTGTCGACGTTTGATCAGGACGTTGCCAAAGAATTGGCGGAACAAATCGACCAGACCAACCGGAAGCGGCAAGATACAGTTGCCGGAATTGCGGATATTGCGCTGGCCGAGGCGCAAAGCCCGGAAAACCAGAAGAAAAGTGCACTAGTAATTGCCCACGAAGGCTGGCATCAGGGCGTTCTTGGGATTGTTGCCAGCAAGGTGGTCGAGGCAACCGGCAAGCCGACGCTAATTCTGACCGTTGATCCCGAAACGGGTGTGGCCAAGGGTAGTGGGCGGTCGGTTCCGGCGTTCCACCTGTTCAAGGGCTTGCAGCTGGGTGCGGATCTGATGACGCACTTTGGGGGGCACGCCGCTGCCGCCGGAATGAGTTTGCCTGCAGAGAACATCGACAAGTTGCGCGACGTCTTAAGTGATGCCGCAGAACCAATCCTCAAAGAGCACCCGAAGATGCCACTACCAATCAGTGGTCGCATCGACGCTAGTGACATCACGACTGGTACCTATGAGGCCCTGCGTCAGCTTGCGCCATTTGGTGAGGGCAACCCGCAACCGATTTTCACCATGGTACCGAGTGTCGTGGACTCCGTGAAGCAAATTGGTCGGGAAGGCAAGCACCTGCGTTTTCGCATTGACGGCAGTATCGGCACAATTGCCTTTAACATGGGGGCAATCGCGACGAAATTGGCGGCGGCCGAGAAGGTGAAGCTGGCCTTCACGATTGGCGAAAACACCTTCAACGGGCGCACGAGCCTGCAACTTGAAATCAAGGATATTCAGATTCAGGCCAACGACGTCATTGATCTGCGCGAGCCGATGATCTCCGCGCAGCGCGTCGCGGCAGCGGCAACGTACGTGTTCTTTGATGCGGTTGCCGCAAGACGGTTAACGAATCAATTCCAGTTTGGCGGCCCAACCGTGATGGCAAGCAAGCTTGAAGAAGGCACGGCCAACGTGGTGTTGGTGGACCTGCCGCACACAACGGCGGAACTGGCTGCAGTCATGCAGAAGGTGACGCTGCCGGTGCGGATTATGTTCTTTGCAACGCCCACCGATTTGATTGATGTGCCAACTAGAACCGAGTTTGGCACGGTGCTGCGCTACCTGCGTGCCCACCCCCAATTCGACAAACACAAATTGGGCGTGCTCGCCCGTGAATGTCATCTCAACATTAATCAAGTAATCCTCATCGTACAGGTGTTTTTCCAGCTGAAATTTGTTAGTATAGATGGTGCGTTAATTTCGGTAGTCACCAATCCGCAGAAACATGCCCTTGAAGACGCGCCTGCCTACCAAGAACGCAAAAATGCATTAGTGCTCGCCAAGCACTTGCAAACGGCGGGTCGCGGCGCTCTGCAAACTGAGCTACTGCGCTACCGTGATTAAGAATGTGAGGAATTAATAATGAGTCTAAATTTTAAGGATTACATCGCCAGTGTTCCTGATTTCCCAGAACCAGGTGTAATCTTCCGTGACATTTCGCCCCTGATGGCTGATGGCGCTGCGTACGCTGCAGCAACTGATGCAATTGCACGTTACGCGCAAGACAAGGGTGTCGAAATGATTGCTGGCCCTGAAGCTCGTGGCTTTATCGTCGGCTGTCCAGTTGCCTACAAGCTGGGTGTTGGGTTCGCCCCAGCCCGGAAGAAGGGCAAGCTGCCTCGCGAAACCGTGAGTGCTAGTTATGGGCTTGAATACGGCCAGTCCACCTTGTACCTGCACAAGGACGCCATCAAGCCCGGCCAGCGGGTCCTCGTCTGCGATGATTTGCTCGCAACCGGTGGGACAATTGCAGCCACCATCGAACTGGTTGAACGTCTTGGCGGCATTGTCGTCGGGACCGCGTTCATCGTTGAACTGAAGGATTTGCACGGACGTGACAAGATTAAGAATTACGATATCCTGTCACTCACCGAATTCGACGGTGCATAGATAAAACATTAGCCCGGTAGCAAAACCACAAAAACGGTTTTTGCTACCGGGCTAATTTTATTTGCTAATATGTGATGTATTGGTCTGCTTGGTGGCACCAGTACAGTTACCGCCCAGACCTCAGACTTGGGTTTTGAAGTTGTGGTTGTTTAGCTTCGCGGAATTCTTCGCTCGGGGCAGGGTGATTTCCCAGGCCGCAATCGGACACAGTACCATGAACGCGGCCGAGGCACCTAGAACCCAGGTGCAGAACTGCTTGGTTGCCTCTGAAGCGCGGTATTTGGCCAGCGGATCAGGATCGTTGCTAGGCTTGTTCAATTTGGGTTGCTGGTGGTGGGTGATGCCGGCGACCCGAACGGTATTGTTGCTATTCGGTTTCGCAAACGCAGTTACCCCCCACAGCAATGCGGTTAATACTATTAGTGCTCCATACAAAATTTTCTTGAACATATGCCTAACCTCTTTCTGCATCTACTACTAGCATACCATGTTCGCGCTTTCTCGGAAGGGCTTTCGGCGTATTTTCATTGAGAGTTTAACTTTGACCGCGATTCGTTTACAATTAGTTAGGATAAGTGAGGTGGCCACTTTGGGCAAAAAGAAGATTAAAGACGCCGAGAAGACGTTAGTAGAAAAAATGTTGGACGCAGCGCACATCGCGTACGCACCCGTCGCATTTTCAACGCACCAAGATGGTGACGTCATGCAGATTAGTACTGAAGAGATGGCGGTTCCACGGCACTTGGTGTACAAAACGCTGGTGCTGACGGGGAACAAGACGGGCCCTGTTGTTGGGATTGTCCCGCTGGATATGCACATCGACTACAAGAAACTCAGCCAGGTATCGGGGAATAAGAAGGTCGGCATGGTGCCGCTCAAGGACCTAGTCAAGACCAGCGGCTACGAGCACGGCGCCAATAATCCGGTGGGGATTCACGCCCGGCACAATTACCCGATTTATTTCGCCAATGAGGCTAAGGCGGCCGGTGAAATCATCATCAGTGCGGGGAAGATTGGCCGGTCGGTGAAGGTGAATGCTGAAGAATTGGCCAAGTTTGTCGGTGCCAAGTTTGCGGACTTCGCGACCGCCGAGCAGTAAGGAGGACAATATGTTTAGTGCAAATCAAAATCGGTTCGCGACGTTCGGGGTGATTTCGCGGACACCAGGACCAATCATCGATGCGGTCTGGGCGATTATTGACAATAACCTTCAGGGCGTATTCCCACTGCAGAACCTACTCAAGTTCAGCTTCAAGAACAACGATGGGCAGTTGCAGGTGGAATTTTCCGAATCCAAGCTGGAGGGCGGACTGGCCGTTGACCTTAATTACGACTACAAGCCAAGCCTGCCGGATGCTGTGTACGCCTATGACGACGGGAACGCGCAGACAATCTTGCTTGAGGACGAAATCGAATAAAAAAGGTTTGGGGCTGACCACTAATTAACTTGTGGTCAGCCCCAAACAGCGTTTTGCTTATTCATTTTGATTTATGCCTCTGCGCGGTAACGAATGATGTCAAAATATTCGAAGTCAATGTTGTCGAGGGCACGTTGTTGCTCGCTCAACCCAATTTTGAACTCGCGTTGATCCAATTGGGTGCCCTTCATGGCCAGAAGGATGTGGGTCATGGCATCCTCGTATTTTTGCAGGCCATCGACAATGCCGGCGTGAACGTCCGCAAATTCTTCGGGAACAGCCATTTCCTCAACTTCCTTGGTGAATGGCACAAAGCGGGCCAAGTTCCGCAGCAGGTGACTGTACAAAGATGTGGTGCTTTCGGTAGCAAGGCACTTGCCACAAACAATCCGCTGACACGTGTTGATGTGTTCTGCAAAGACTTGCTTGAAGACCAGCAGGCGGTCCAGGTGGCTAGAAACTGTTGAAATGTATGCGTTGGTGTACATGTTAATCCCCCCATATTCGTTTGTTAATCGCTTACAAAAACAGCTTACCAATTAATAAACTAATATGCAAGATTATCATACGTTTATACGCAAAATTGTTTGATTATATTTGACATAAGTTTATTCATAATGTAACCGTTATTTTTGCATAGGACTGACTTTATAGATGGGATAAGGAGTTAATAGTTTATGAAAGACACAGAATTGCGGGCGCTAATTGCCCGGTGCAGTGATGAAGTCGTTAGCGCCCAGTTCACCGAAGACAAGGTCGCAAAGCGCGTAACCGAGTGGCGCGAGGGGAGCAAGGACGAACCCGACCAGGCTGCAGAATTGACCATGACACTAGCAGAATGCCGCCAGTTCACGGAAGAGGTCCTGTTTAAGGTGCTGTCGCAGCTAAAATAGTCCGTTTTACGGATGATTGCTGGTTATCACTTTTCAACCCAGCAATAATTTGCTATAATTACAAACGTTCTGTTGATGGAGAGTTGGCAGAGTGGTAATGCAACGGACTCGAAATCCGTCGAACCGGCTAATACCGGCGCGCAGGTTCAAATCCTGTACTCTCCTTTTGTAGCCGTTTGTTGGTTTCGCTTGAACCCCAGAAAGCCTGATATAAAGGCATTCTGGGGTTTTGTTTTTCGTTGGTTTTTGTTGTCTTCAAATTTTGAGTGCACATTGAGTGCACAAATTACAGCTCAGATAGGGCCAAAACATCGGCCTTGGCTAGTGCTTGGCTGCCGAACCCGCCATTAGAGGGTTGGCGCTGTTTGCCCTGGATGTCAACATACGATGCTAGGTAACTCCATGTTTTGCCGCCTTTATAAATCTGAGCCATGATAGTTACTCCAATTTATGGTAAAATCGGTACACGAAAAGCGCGTACCTATGTACACTTTTTCTGCTGACTCACCCTGACCGGCCAAGGAACAGGTGGGTCTTTTTTATGTGGTTTTATTTGTTAAGCAGCTTAGCCTTTTGCGTGTCAAATTCTTCCTGGGTTAAGAACCCAGCATCAACGAGGCCCTTGAGCTTTATCAGTTCATCAGCAATTAGGGGCAGGTCCGTAGATGTAGACTCTGCTGGAGCTGCGGTCTGAGCTTGCTTATACCCGCCGTTTTGCTTAGCCGTAAAGTCTTGAGCAGCTGACTTGATGGTGTCGGCCATGAATTTCACGACCTTCTTGTCGATAGTCTCAATCTTCATGAAGGACGCGCCATTCTGAACTTCGATTGAACCAAAGAGGACACCAGTCTTAAAGGAGACGGCATTAATTTTGTCGAGTGGTACATCAACCTGTTTGAGTCCATAGACCATGCCCTTGTTGAGCAACAGCACACGTGAGTTTGTGCAGGCCACGAGCCAAGTATTGTTATCGTACATCCCACTGACAGCGTAGAGCAGCTCCTCACCATCGCGGATGACCTCCGGCAGGTAGTTCATCTCTTTACGGGTAAAGACTGCTTTGGGCAGCCCCGCGCGCTCAAGCTGCTGCGCGTAGTCATTTAATTCTTGCTTTGCCATAATACCCCTCCAAAAAATATTTTTTGTGCTATTTAGAAATTGTCCAAGTTGCTAGTGGCGTATCATCCGGTACGTACTCAATCGTGAACTTCTTGATCTGCGAGAAGGGCTTGTCGAAGACGTACCACACCGTGGTTGTTCCGGTATGACCATCAGTTACTTCGGTCTGGCCTTCTTGGTAGTCGAGAGGGGTTGCAGCGGTACCATTTTCATCGTACACGTTTAGCTCACTGGTGCTGGGCAGGTAGGACTCACCCAGCGCGAAATTAGTGTACTTAATCTGCACCTGGACAGTGTTGGGTTGCTTACCTTCAAAGATAGAATCGCCTTGCTCACGAGCGAAGGCATTCCAGTGCTGGTCAGCGGCTGTAATGGTCAGCCCAAGCTGTTTCTTAGAGCCGTTGCCGAAGTCTGCTTCTTGGCCAATCTTGTAGGTTTCAGCCGAGTCGGACTTATCGGTGGAAGACGACGAGTCCGCTGACGAGTCTCCGCCAGATAACTCATCGAACATTTTTTTGTACTTCTTATTATCAGAAGTCAGCTTCTTGTTCTCCTTCTTCAAGGATGAAATCGTTGCTGCGTCTTTAGAGCTGGTGCTGCTACTACTACACCCAGCAAGGGCTAGCATGGCCAGAGCGGCCACAGTGATACCGACAATCTTCTTCATAACTTTTTCTCTCCCCCGAGATTATTTTTTAGTGCAATGACCCAAGACTGGAATCGAACCAGGAAGGGGCTATTTTTATAGTTCTACCACGTAGACCACTACGCGGCCGATGATGCGAATGCCATCCATATCTTCGTAGCGGAAGACGATGGGTCGATAACTCGTATCATTCGAATCTGGAACAAAAGTAATGGTGTTGGCAGATGGGTTGTCATAGAAGCGTTTGACTGAGTAATTAACGCCGTCCTCGGTGAACACAACTATTTTACCATCGGATAGATCTTGAATATTGTCAATCTCCTTAACCACTATAAGCGAATTGTTCGGAATGATTCTGTTCATCGACTCGCCGCTAACATTCGTTACGAATATATCCTTGTCTCCAGCATAACGGCCAAGAACTGCATCGGATAGCTGCAGCCGCTCGGCGTTGTCGAGACCTGCTACGGTCGTTAAAGCACCCGCAGCTATATCTGTGTCGAAGTAGGGATAAGAATGCATCGGTGTGATTACTTCTGGTTCCGTATCGTCCATGCCTAGAATGGTTAATGGACTGACATGCAGTAATGCAGAAAGAGCTGCAATCTTGTCCCGTTTCATATTAGCGATGTCGCCTGTTTCCCACTTGGAAACAGTACCACGTGATACTTTGACCGCGTTAGCCACTTCATCTTGAGAAATTCCAAGCTGTTCGCGGCGTTGTTTTAGGTCGAACATGATTGTCCTTCTTTCCCATAGATGATGACATTATTATGCATCTGATGTTGCGTTTTAGTATCACCAAATTGCGTTATTTTAGAAAAAGGTTGCGTAAACTAACAAAAAGTTGTTGACACGTTTAGCTGATGATAGTCTATGTTTCGTAAAGAAATGAACGTGAGAAAATGCACAGCAATGGTTTAAAATCCGAACTTGCTGAGTATATGGAAAAGTAGGGTACGAGGATTGATCGCGTCTTACTAAGCCGGTGTATCAATGGCTGAACTGAATTTAAGCAGTCAGAAATCGTTGCCATCGCCAAGGCCTTACACTTGCCTGATGACAAGATGATGGAATTTTTTACCACAAAGGTTTCCTAAAAGAACGGGAACCTGTTGAAAAAGAAAAGGAGGGCTAGTCATGGCAGCTATTTCAATCGACCTGCTGCCGCTTGTCACGCAAGCGGTCATGATTATTTTCATCGTAACCTATACTGCAATTCCGGTAAAAAACTAACCTTAGATTGTCTTGTGCTGTTTGCGATAGAACGCATTGTTGACGGTGTAGACTCCGCAAACAACAAACTTATTTCATTGCCATGAAATCCTTGACATCGCTGACGGCACGGTGTTTAATGATGTTATCAGTATTTGAATATTTCGAAAAAAGATCGGCCGATTGCTTCGAGATGATTCGCTCATAAAAGCTTTTGCAAATTTGCAAAAGCCCGAGTGATCCTCGAATTACTGCTCCATTACGGGGGTGGTAACGGCCGGTCTTTTGTTATGCCGTCACGAGGGGAGCCGGAGAATGCAGTAAGTGACACAAACCACATAAAAAGGGTTGTAAAAGATGAAAACAAACGAAGAATGGGTAAAACAATTCAAGGCAATGACCGGCCGGGCCCCAACCGATGCGGAATATAAGCAGGGGGAAGCCAGTGGATTTGATTTAGACAAGTTGGCTGCAATAGCCGGAATCCAGATGGCCCAGTCAGTCAAACCCGAATCAAGACAGCCAAAACAGGGGAAAATACAACCAGAGCTGACGGGCACCCGGTCCAAGCAGCCAAGTAATCCGTCGGCACGGCGCAAAATAATCATCGCCGCCATCATTGGCGCAATCATCGTGGTAATCGCTTTGGTGGGTTTCTTTGCCACCCACAAACAGGCTGATAAAACAAACAATCAATCTGTTACCGTCAGTCGTTCGCGTAATTCTGCCGCAACGTCGAGTAGTTCTGCCAAGGAGCCAACGACCCAGCCGAACACTAAGCAAAAATTAGCCTTGGTGCTGCTCACGACTGGTGCGGGTAAGTATTCCCCCAGTGGGCAGGAGCTAGTTCGGGATAACATTGCTACGGAAGCAACGCATAACAATCAGTTGATTGAGGATGCACCAGCAGGTAGCGAGGCTTACGGATTGGGCGGTGAGAACACAGCTCAGCCGGTCATCCTGATTATCGGTAACGACGCGTATTTGAATAACGAGGAAGCAACTGTTGGGGTTGAGGATCTGAAAAAGGGGTTACACGTTAATCTGCAAGATCAGTGGCGCAAACTGTGGCAGAGTAGTGATTTGACGAAGCTGGTTAAGCAGATTTCAATCATTGAAGCGACAAATGACGCTGGAGCAGAC
The DNA here is from genome assembly GCF_004010095.1 of Lacticaseibacillus hulanensis. GTDB lineage: Bacteria > Bacillota > Bacilli > Lactobacillales > Lactobacillaceae > Lacticaseibacillus > Lacticaseibacillus hulanensis. The sequence goes on from NZ_RRYD01000001.1 coordinate 37,611, forward strand.
AACGCTGCCGCAGAATCATCTTCGGATAATGGCATCAGTACGAATGCGGCCACTGCCTGGCAACAACTATCCGGCCACTTCAGTGAGGATAGTTCCACCGTCAGCGATAGCGGTCCGCAGCAAACCGATATCTTAAACCAAGATGGTAAATGGGAATGGACGGCGTACCACGAAGGTGATGGCGCGCCACTGTATCAGTTTGACTTAAGCGGGTTGACTAACACCGGCAGCGACGGGGAAGGCGGTCAGCTGTTTGAGGGAATTGCGGTCAATCCATTCGACAGTAGTGACACAGAGCAAATGACCTTCGACCTCATTGATTCAGACACCTACACCGTCCGTTCGCAGCAACTCGGTTATTACGGGCGCTTCAACCGGCAGTGATCGTGCCAGTCAGTGCCGGACAATTATGGATGCACATATTAATTGACCACGTCGCTACGAAACGAGGAGAGATTATGCATTTAAAAGTATTGATTGTTATTCCTTTGCTGATGCTGGGGGTTGCCGGTTGCGGGAAGTCGGCTGGTTCACCGCAGCAGAAACAATCGGGCTCGTCATCAATCACAAAACAGGTCAAATACTCTGACGAAGATTACGCGATGGCCGCGTTTTACAAAGCAAACAGTAATAAAGTGGCCACCAATCAGCTACGGGTCTTAGCTCGCGCGGACGGCCTATTCATCGGGGATCATGACAGCGATACTCAGGGATGGGTGATGGTCGTGAAAAAAGCAACAGTTCAAGCGACCGACTCGAACAACAAAGTACACGCGTACGCGAAGACTTCATTGCAAAAATTGATTAAAGCCAATCTGTCGACTTACAAAAAGAGTCTGGCACTGGGCAAGAAGCACGAAAAATCCGCTCAAATCGAAGCTAAAAAGGCATCGAGTCGGACTAGTTCGGTCGCAAGCTCAAGTACCAGCAGCAAGACCGTCGCGGCTTCTAGTTCAAGCACGGTTGACACGCGGAACCTCACCACGAAGCAGGTGAAGGACTGGATTCTGCGCAACATTAAAAAATACGCACCCGATGCTTTTGATTTCAGCACCCCTAAGAATTCCTCTTGGGACTTCTATACCGACGAGTCAGGCCTGCTTCACGTTGATATCAGAGAAAATCATAAATATATGTATGAACACGGTGCTGACGTGGACCCAGTAATGGACCCAGCCATTGCATTCTTCAAAGTCACGAGCGATGGTGCACTTGAAGTTCAAAACCTTGGTAGGGTGGGATTTGCAATATGTGGTCCCGACCAAGAGAGTGAGATTATCGCAACCAGCTTTGATGAATAATTAACCCTGCTAAGTAAAAATACTTGTCGAGTTGGTCGAGTGCCACTACACAACCAAAAAGCAGCTAAAGCTGTCGAGCAGAATCAGCCAACAACGCAAACAGCTCCGCACCGCGATTCGAAGCACGAACCGTGATGCGGAGCTGTTTGTGTTAATTAGTACGGGCAATCCGGTACTCAGGCGCTCAGACCCGATTTTTTATGCTGGTCACACCATCAGTAGCTCAAGCACTGCCCATCAAGCGCTATGCGTACTTGTGGGCCATCTTCCCGGCCACCGCCGAAGCCAGGGCACCGACCAAATCATCAATGAAGGTATTAACTTTGCCGCCGTCATTATCAAGTTCATCCATAATGCCCGGCTTGGTGCGGTCGAGGTAGCCGTAGTTCGTGACCCCAATTGATCCGGACAGCTGCGCCACAGCCAGTGAAATAGTTTCGTCCACCCCGAACACACCCACGTCATTGGTGATAATGGCGTTCAGCGGTTCCGGCAATGCGTGCTTGGCCGCCAAGTCATCGAGCGCCAGACCGACCATGGCGTTATTGAGGAATTCCCGCTTGTGCATGATGTTGATGACCTCCGCCTCGAACTCATCGACCGTCGCATCCGGCAGGAACTTGTGCTGGAGGCCGTAAACAACTTCCGCAATGTTGTGGGGCGTCACGTTTTTCCGCGCAAACGTGTCTAGTACGTAAGCGAATGCCGCGGTATCTGGGTATTTAAAATTGGGATTGTAGACCATAATCTTGACTTCCTTTCGAATAGGGCTAGTTTAACGCAAAGGGCCGTGAAAATGTAGGCAAGGTTAAATCCTCCCCGACAGCTATCGCGGCTAGGCAGTTTGCGGTAAAATAGTTAGCAGCAATTTAACTTAGACGACGGCAAAAGTGACGGAGGCAAATTTTGACAAAAGCAGACACAAACATGCTCGATTACATTGGCGACAAGATGGACGCGCTCGATTTCGACGGCGACCTGAACCTCAACTGGGACAAGGAAGCCCACGTGATTGAACTGGAGTATACCATGACGGTCACAACTGACCAAGAGTACCAAATCCAAAACCAGGAGGGCGATGTCGCGGAATCCGGCGAGGTTAGTTACGACGACGCCGTGCTTTTTTACGACAAGACCAAGATTAACGGCGACGATTATAAGGAAGATTACCTGACCATCATTCCGTTTGCCGGCAAGAAGGGCATTGACCAAGCCACAGTTGACGGGTTCTTCGAATACTTCCAGCAAGTTCTGGATGATGGCGAAAGCGACCTGCTGGACTTTGTTGACGGCACAAGCGAGGGCGACGAGTTCGCCGTCCAGTTCGACCAAGACGCACTGGATGCGGCGATTGCGCAGCAGCCCGCACCAAAGGCTGATGTTTTCTACGCCTACCCGAAGTATTAGGAGCATCGATTCATGGAATGGTTAATGATTACCGCCGATGCCACAACTGAAGCGGTTGAACCCATCAGCAACTTGATGCTTGAAGCCGGCGCCGAGGGCATTCAGGTGGCGGATACCGATACCGACCAAACCCTGGCTGTCGGGCAGGCCAAAATCACCGGGTACTTTCCACCCGACGTCGCCCTCGCTGAGCGGCTCGCCGAGATTCAGCAGCGCGTCAGTGGTCTCACTCAGTTTGGCATTAACATCGGTCAGGGCAAAGTTAGCTCTGACACCGTGGCCGATGCCAGTTGGGCCCACACGTGGGAGCAGTACTACCACGCCAACCGGGTGACCCGGTATCTGACCGTGGTGCCGCGCTGGGAAAAATACGTGCCGGAGCAGGAGGGTGAAATCCCGCTGATTTTGGATCCCGGCCAGGCATTCGGGACCGGCACGCACCCAACCACCCGGCTGACGTTGGGCCTGCTCGAGACCGTCCTGCGCGGCGGCGAGGATGTCATCGACGTTGGTACCGGCTCCGGAGTCTTGGCGATTGCGGCGATGCAGCTGGGCGCTCGCCACGTTCTGGCCACCGATATCGATGACGTGGCCGTGGCGAGCGCGCAGAAGAACATTGCGCTTAACCCCGTCAGCAATATCGACGTCATCGCTAGCGACCTGCTGAACGGGGTCGAGGCGCAGGCTGACCTCGTGCTGGCAAACATGTTGCCCGTCGTGCTGGTACCACTCATGGACCAGATCCCGAGTGTGCTGCGACCAGGTGGGCACCTGCTGCTCTCCGGAATTATCACCGAACAGGAACAAAACATCTTGCGCGCACTGGCCAAAAACGGTCTGCAGGTCGTTGAACGGCGCCAGGAGGGTGACTGGCTCGGCTTAGACGTAATGTATAGGAGCGAAGACTGATGCAAAGGTACTTCACAAGCGAGCCACTTGCAGTCGGCAAACGGGTAACGCTGGATAAAGACATTGAGCACCACGCCGTCACCGTTTTACGCATGACCGAGGGTGACGTGTTCGAGCTGGCTAGTTCCGGTGCGGCTTTTCGCGTCCAAATCGTCACTGGTAAACCGCTGACCGTCGAAGTGTTAGCACCAATTGAGCGGCAGGTGGAACTGCCGGTACGGGTCACCCTGGTTTGCGGTCTGAGCAAGGCGCAAAAGCCCGAATGGATTACGCAGAAGGCCACCGAATTGGGTGCCACCACAATCTACTTCACGGGTAGTCAGTGGGCGACGGTACGGTGGCAGCAGGACAAGGTGGCCAAGAAGTTGGCCCGCCTCCAGCAGGTTGCGCAAAGCGCGGCTGAGCAAAGCCACCGCGATATCGTGCCGACAGTGCGGTATCTGCCGAAGCTGACGGATGCCACTGACTTGCCGGGCGCCGCGCGTCTTGTCGCCTACGAAGAAAGTGCCAAAAAAGGCGAGACCGCAGCGTTAATTGCTACGTTGCAGCAGCACCCGCAGTCACTGGTCGCAGTCTTTGGTCCGGAAGGCGGCATCGCGCCTGAAGAAGTCGCTGCACTCACCGAAGCGGGCTTCGTGCTTGCCGGACTTGGCCCCCGCATCTTGCGGACCGAGACGGCACCACTGTATTTACTCAGCGCCATTTCAACGTTTACGGAACTAATGTAGGGCCGGAAAAATTTGGATTAGGGAACGTATCGGGTTATAATCAACAAATCAGATTCAAATTCGGAGGCTCTTATGCAAAAACTCAACTCATGGTGGCAAAAGCCACTAACTCTTTCAATTGTATTCAGTGCGGTCATGGCGGTACTTGCGCCGCTGTTCTTCAAGCTTGTTCACATTTCGACCGCTAATCGGGTTGGGTTTCTCTTCGTCATCATTAACACCATCTTCGCTTGGTGGCTTGGCCGCTACGTCAAGGACCACAAAATCGTCTGGGCAGTCATTCTAATCTTCCCAATTCTCTTTGCCGGAATGGTTTTCTGGCGGTACGCAAAGTATGACTACTGGTTCGCCGGCCTATATTTGGTCACAAGCCTGCTTGCCCTTGCAAAGGACTAGTATTTTCGCGGTGCTTTTGTATAATAAAATTAGATATTCGTGAGTATTAGCACGCACATCGGTGACGTGCTTTTATTGTATTTAGGGGATGACATTATGGCAGAAGAACCAGAACTGACACAAGATGAGGTTTACGCGATTTGTGCGGGCTACATGAACGATGAACACTTGGAGTTCGTGAAGAAGGCCTATGATTTTGCGGCATATGTACACAAAGACCAGGTGCGTAAAAGTGGCGAGCCATACATTATTCACCCAATTCAGGTGGCGGGAATCCTCGCCAAACTGAAGATGGATCCCGAAACGGTTGCGTCTGGGTACCTGCACGACGTGGTCGAGGACACCAACATCACGCTCGGCGATATCAATGAACTGTTCGGCCACGACGTTGCGGTCATCGTGGATGGGCTGACCAAGCTGAGCAAGGTAACCTACGTGGCGCACAAGGACGAACTGGCTGAAAACCACCGCAAAATGCTCATCGCGATGGCCAAAGATTTACGGGTCATCATGGTTAAGCTCGCCGACCGCCTGCACAACATGCGCACCCTGATGCACCTGCGTCCCGACAAGCAGCGCCGGATTGCCAGCGAAACGCTCGACATCTTTGCGCCCCTTGCTGACCGTTTGGGGATTAGCACAATCAAGTGGGAACTTGAAGACTTGTCCCTGCGCTACCTCAACCCGCAGCAGTACCACCGCATTGCGTCACTCATGAACTCAAAGCGGACCGAACGGGAACAGTACATCCAGTCGGCCATCGTGGACATCAAGAAGTCGCTGGCAGATTTGAACATTGAATACGAAATTTACGGGCGGCCAAAGAACATCTACTCCATCTACAAGAAGATGCGCGACAAGCACAAGCAGTTCGATGAACTCTACGACCTGTTGGCAATTCGGGTAGTCACCAAGTCAATTAAGGACTGTTACGCCGTGCTCGGGGCGATTCACACCCAGTGGAAGCCAATGCCGGGCCGGTTTAAGGACTACATCGCAATGCCCAAGGCCAACCTCTACCAGAGTATCCACACAACGGTGATTGGCCCTGAAGGTAAGCCACTTGAAGTCCAAATTCGGACGGAAGAAATGCACCACGTTGCTGAATACGGGGTTGCGGCGCACTGGGCTTACAAGGAAGGCCAGACCAGCAAGGTTCAGTACGACAAAGACGGCAAGAAGCTGGACTTCTTCCGCGAAATCCTCGAAATTCAGGACGAGAGCACGGACGCTGCCGACTTCATGGAAAGCGTCAAGGGTGACGTCTTTGGTGATCGCGTTTACGTGTTCACCCCACGCGGCGACGTGTTCGAACTGCCGAAGGGCGCCAACACGCTCGATTTTGCCTACCTTGTTCACACCGAGGTTGGGAACCACACTGTCGGCGCAAAGGTTAACGGCAAAATTGTGCCGCTGAACTACCAAATGAAGAACGGCGACATCATCGAGATGCTCACGTCATCCAGCAGCAGCCCGAGCCGCGACTGGGTCAACCTGGTCTTCACCTCCCGCGCCCGTAACAAGATTCGCCGTTACTTCAAGCAAGAGGACAAGGAAGACAACGCCATTAAGGGCCGTGACATGCTGGAACACCAGCTGCACGAGATGGGTCTGAACGCCGGGGACTTCATGGGCAAGGAGCCAATGCAGAACCTGCTTCAGCGCCTGAATTACGCCTCCGAAGACGAGCTGCTCAGCGCAATTGGCTACGGTGAGCTGACCCCGCTGGTCGTCGCCAATCGTTTGACCGAAAAATACCGGCACGATAAGGAAGCCGCCGAACAGCGTGAACGTGAAGCGGCGATTCTGAGCCAGAACAAAAAGGTGACGACTGTTTCCAAGACCAAAAAGCCGAACCCAAACGCCAAGCGCACCCGCGCTGGTAGTGGGGAAGGGGTCATCATTGAAGGGGTCGACAACCTGCTGGTCCACCTGGCCAAGTGTTGCTCGCCGGTACCCGGTGACCCAATCGTCGGGTACGTCACGAAGGGCCGCGGGGTAACCATTCACCGCGCGGACTGCCCGAACGTAACGAACAATCCGGAAGAGGCATCCCGGCTGATTGACGTCAGCTGGCAGCAAAAGAGCGACAACACCCAGTCCTTTAACGCCGACCTCGAGATTTACGGGTTCAACCGTAGCGGGCTACTCAATGAAGTGCTGCAGGTGCTGAACGCCCAGACGAAGAACTTGAACAACATTAATGGTCGCGTTGATCACGACAAGATGGCCGACATCCACGTAACGGTTGGCATCAGCAATCTTGCCCACCTCGACCGCATGATTGAAGCAATTAAGAACATCCCGGATGTGTACGAGGTTAAGCGCGCAAACGGTTAGCAAGTAGTATTTAGAAGGAAATAGGTGAAATCAATGCGAATTGTTGCACAGCGGGTGACCGAAGCCAGCGTGGCGATTGGTGGCACCACTGTCGGTGCAATCAGCCAGGGCTACATGGTCCTGGTCGGTGTTGGCCTTGGTGATGGTGAAGCGGAGGCGCAAAAGTTGGCGCAGAAACTCGCCAAGCTGCGTGTGTTTAGCGACGACAATGGCAAGATGAACAAGTCAATCCTGGATATTGGCGGCGCGATTCTGTCCATCTCTCAGTTCACGCTTTATGCCGACACCAGTCACGGTAACCGGCCGGGATTCACCTTGGCCGGCGCCCCGGAAATGGCTGCTAAGCTGTACGATAGTTTTAACGATGATTTGCGGCAAGCGGGAATCCACGTTGAAACGGGTGAGTTTGGTGCGGACATGGCGGTTAGTCTGGTCAACGACGGGCCCGTCACCATCATTTTAGACACCGCGGAGATGAAGTAATGAAGACCGTAATTTGGGATTTTGACGGTACCCTGTTCGACACGTATCCCGGGATGATTCGGGCGCTCGTGGCGACGCTTCTGGGGCACCAATTGCCGGCCGACGCGGATAAATTGCTGCTGGAAACCAAGTACGATTCAATGAAGCACGTGCTTGATGTTTACGCCCGCGACTACCAAATCGGCCGCGACGTTCTGCAGCAAGAATACAACGCGTTCGAGCTGGTGAAAAACAGCAACCCACAGCCGTACCCGGGGGCGCTGGCCGCACTTTCGACCGTGCACCTCGAAGGCGGCATGAACCTGCTGTGGACGCACCGGGACCAGAAGGCGTGGCGGCTATTGCGGAAGCACCAGATGAGCGGGCTCTTTGCCGGCGGAACGACAATTGACATGCACTTCAAGCGCAAACCGGATCCGGAGTCAATCAACTATCTGCTCAAAACGTATGGCGCTAATGCCGCGGACACCCTGGTTGTCGGCGACCGCCGCTTGGACGTCGAGGCGGGCCAGGCAGCGGGATGCTCCACGTTGTACATTGATATTGACGGTCTGCACGACGCGCATGCGCAGTTTAGCGCCCCGACATTGGCCGCGGCACTACCAATCGTGCGCACATTCGTTGCGAAATAAGGCAAATTTTGACGATTTTCGCCGAAACGGTTGCAAATTCTCCGGCCAGCGCCTATAGTAATTACAACATCAAATCCTTTAACATCAGTCCCGCGAGGCTGTGAAGGAGTCGACGCCCGGTTGCGACCGGAATGAGCGAAGGGTCTTCCACTTGCGGGTGGGAGACCTATTTTTGTATTCACGCTAAATCAGCATTTTGGCTAGCGGACGTTTCAGTGACACACAATAGGAGGAAACATTTTGGCAAAAGAATTGGTTGATGCAGTTGGAATGCGTCGCGTCTTGACCCGCATCTCATACGAAATCATCGAAAAGAACAAGGGTCTGAGTGACATCGTGATTGTGGGAATCAAGACCCGCGGGATTTACCTCGCACAGCGCATTGCTAAGCGCATTGATCAACTTGAGGGCGTGAGCGTACCGGTTGGCCAACTTGATATTTCGCTGTACCGCGATGACCGCCACGAAATGGGCACCGAACTTGCCCAGGTGAACGGCTCCGAGCTGCCGGTTGATATCACGGATAAGCACGTGGTATTGGTCGACGACGTGCTGTTCACCGGCCGGACCACGCGCGCCGCGATGGATGCACTAATTAATCTGGGCCGCCCCCGGAAGATTTCCTTGGCCGTGCTCGTTGACCGTGGCCACCGCGAACTGCCGATTCGGGCAGACTTTGTCGGGAAGAACATTCCCACCTCACTGAAAGAACAGATTCGGGTCTCCGTCAGCGAAATTGACGGTGAAGATTCAATCGCCATCGAGGACCTTTAACTGAATATTCAAACACCAAACGATTTAATTGACTCCAGAGAGGGCAAAATGGAATTGGGTTGGCTGCTTTCGTGTAGCCCAAAGCCACAATGCCTGAACTGAAGGTGTTGTGGCTTTTTTCGTGCACTGGGCAAACCCATGGAGGAAAAATATGTTGGCATACGCTACAAAGCAGATAACCGGTAATTTGGTTGGCATGAATGATTTGGATAACGAAGAAATCGACGACCTCCTCGACCGCGCCGAGGAATTCAAACACGGCGCAAAGGCGAAACTGACCGAACCGGTCTACGTCGTGAACCTGTTCTTTGAAAACAGCACGCGCACCCACACCAGTTTCGAAATGGCCGAGCGCAAACTCGGTCTAACCATACTGCCGTTCGACCCCAGCAGAAGCTCGGTCACGAAGGGCGAAACCCTGCACGACACGCTGCTCACGCTCGGGGCAATTGGGGCCAACATCGCCGTAATTCGGCACAGCCAGAATCGCTACTACGACGACCTGATTAAGGGCGGCGATTTGAGCCTCGGAATTGTAAATGCAGGTGACGGATCGGGCGAACACCCATCCCAGAGCCTGCTTGATCTAATGACCATTCGTGAGGAATTCGGGAAGTTTACCGGTCTGCGGGTGCTGATATGCGGTGACATTGCGCACTCCCGGGTGGCGCGTTCCAACGCAGAGGCGCTTGGCAAACTCGGGGCCAAGGTTTTGTTCGCTGGTCCCCGTGAATGGTTTGCCGACGACCTGGCCAATCTTGGTGAGTACGGGCAGTGGGATGAGCTGCTGCCAACCGCCGACGTGGTGATGATGCTGCGGGTCCAGCACGAACGTGGCGTTGGCACCACGGATTTTGACCCGTCAGAATACAGCAAGCAGTACGGCCTGACGGTGCAGCGGGCCCAGCGAATGAAGAAGGGGGCCATCGTGATGCACCCCGGCCCAATTAACCGCGGCGTCGAACTCGCCAGCGAACTGGTCCAAGCCCCATGCTCGCGCTTCGTGAAGCAGATGCAAAACGGGGTTTTCGTTCGCATGGCAATGCTCGAACGGATTTGCGCAGAACGTCACCTTGGAGGAATGAAATGAGTAAAACTCTCTTGCGCGGCGGCACCGTTAATTTGAATGGTGACCTCGTCAAAGCCGACCTATTAATCGATGGCACCAAAATTGCGGCGATTGGCACCAACCTAGCCGAACCCGACACAACGGAATACGATGTCTCGGGCATGCTCGTCACTGCCGGTCTGGTTGACCTGCACGTGCACCTGCGCGACCCCGGCCAAACGGCTAAGGAAACAATCAAAACGGGGAGCGCGGCGGCGGCACGTGGCGGTTTCACCACAATCTGCGCAATGCCCAACGTCGATCCTGTTCCCGATTCACCAGCAAGAATCGCCGAGATGGTTGCCCGCAACAATGCAGAAGGTCTGGTGCACATCAAGCAATACTCGAGCATCACGCATAACCGGACGGCGGGGGCCACGGTTGATTTTGCGGGGGTCAAAGCCGCGGGCGCCGTGGGGGTCTCAAACGATGGTAACGGCATCCAAAGCGCGGACACCATGCTTGAAGCGCTGCTGGGCGCCAAGGCTGCCGGCATTCCGCTGGCGGAACACGTTGAAGAAGACAGCCTCAAGCATGGCGGCGTGATTAGTGCGGGCGCGAAGGCCGATGAGCTGGGGGTCAAGGGTCTAATTCCGGCGGTGGAAACCAGTCAGCTCGCCCGCGATTTGGCGCTCGCCCAAAGTGCGGATGCGCCCTACCACGTTTGCCATGTATCCACCGCGACCAGCGTCAACATGATTCGCGCGGCCAAGGCGGCTGGGGTGCCGGTCACGGCCGAAGCTACCCCGCACCACCTGCTCCTAAGTGACAGTGACATTCCGGGAGACGACGCCAATTACAAAATGAACCCGCCACTGCGCACACGCAAAGATTGCGCGGCGCTGCTGGAGGGGCTGCTAGATGGCACAATCGATTGCATTGCCACCGATCACGCGCCCCACACGGACGCAGAAAAGGCGCAGGGCTTGTGCGGCGCACCCAATGGCATCACCGGCAGTGAGACCGCGTTTGCCTCGCTGTACACGGCCTTTGTGCGGCAGGACCAGCCCAAATGCACGCTGATACAGCTACTGCACTGGCTGAGCGCAGCACCGGCCACTTTGTTTAAGCTGAACGCCGGCAAGCTGCTGCCAGGTGGGGCCGCCGACATTGCCGTGTTTGATTTAGAGCACGGCCACACCGTTACGGCCGATGAATTCGCGTCTAAGGGGCACAACAACCCCTTCATCGGGCACAAACTGTACGGCGAAACGGTTTACACCTTTGTTGATGGGCAACTCGTATACCATGAAGGCAACTAGGAGGACGACATGCAGCGGTATTTAATTTTAGAAGACGGCACCCAGTTTGTCGGTGAGGGCTTTGGCGCCGATTGCCAAATTGATGGGGAAGTGGTGTTCAACACCGGCATGACCGGCTATCAGGAGACCATCACTGACGAGTCGTACTGCAACCAAATCATCACCTTCACCTACCCACTAATTGGTAATTACGGCATCAGTGCAGGCGCCAGTGAGTCCATTATTCCTAGCTGCAGCGGGGTAATCGTGCACGAACTCGCGCGACGGGCCAGCAACTGGACCAACCAGCTGAGTCTTGATGAATTCCTGAAGCAAAACAATATTCCCGGCATCACCGGGGTGGACACTAGGCGACTGACGCGGCACCTGAGGGACTTTGGCGTGATGCGCGGCGCCATTACCGATGACCCCGCCAAGGCAGAAACGCTACTGGCCAAACCAGCCCGCCGCGATCAGGTTGCCCAAGTTGCCACCCCACGGCCATATCCTAGTGCCGGAACGGGGCTGCGCGTGGTCCTCATTGACTTTGGCCTCAAGCACAGCATCCTAGCCGAACTTTCCCGCCGTTCCTGCAACGTCACGGTCGTCCCGTACAACACAAGTTTCGACCAGATTGCGGCATTGCACCCCGATGGCATTCTGTTATCGAACGGCCCGGGTAACCCCGAAGACGTACCAAGTGCACTGCCACTGATTCGCCAGTTGCAGCAGCACTATCCGCTATTTGGCATCTGCCTGGGTCACCAGCTCTTTGCCCTCGCAAATGGCGCGAAGACCGAGAAGATGCCATTTGGTCACCGCGGCTTCAACCACGCGGTCCGCGAAATCGCAACCGGCAGCACCTTCTTTACCGCCCAGAATCACGGGTACGCGGTGCAGGCGGATTCCATCGCCAGCACCGACCTGCTCGTCACCCACGTCGAAATCAACGACGGGACGGTCGAGGGCTTACGGCACCGCAACTACCCAGCGATTTCGGTTCAATTCCACCCAGACGCAACGCCGGGGCCACACGACGCCACCGGGATTTTCGATGACTTCTGCGCAATGATGACCGCCGCTCGCAGCGAAAAAAAGGAGACTAATCATGCCTAAGCGTACTGACATTCACAAGATTCTCGTGATTGGTTCTGGCCCAATCATCATCGGCCAGGCAGCCGAATTTGATTATTCCGGGACTCAGGCGTGCTTAGCCCTGCGTGAGGAAGGTTACGAAACCGTCCTGATTAACTCCAACCCTGCAACCATCATGACGGACAAGGAAATCGCCGACACCGTTTACCTTGAACCACTGACCCTGCCGTTTGTCACCAGGGTGCTGCGCAAGGAACGCCCCGACGCAATCCTGCCCACACTTGGCGGCCAGCAGGGGCTCAACATGGCCCTCGAACTTTCGCAGGCGGGCGTGCTGGATGAATTGAACATTGAATTGCTCGGCACCAAGCTCAGCGCTATCAACGAGGCCGAGGACCGCGAAGAATTCAAGGAACTCATGCAGCGGCTGGGCGAGCCAATCCCAGCATCACAATCGGTGAACACTGTGGACGAAGCCGTCGCGTTTGCCACTTCAATCGGCTACCCGGTCATTGTGCGCCCCGCGTTCACCATGGGCGGGACGGGCGGCGGCATGTGCGACAACGAAGAAGAGCTGCGCACAATCTGCAGCAACGCCCTGAAGCTGTCACCAATCATCCAGGCCCTGATTGAGCAAAGTATCGCCGGGTTCAAAGAAATTGAGTACGAGGTTATGCGCGACCACGCCGGCAACGCCATGGTCGTCTGCAACATGGAAAACTTTGACCCCGTCGGTATCCACACCGGGGACTCCATCGTCACGGCACCGGTCCAGACGCTCACCGATCACCAGGCACAAATGCTGCGGGACAGCTCGCTGAAGATTATCCGCGCGCTTGGGATTGAAGGGGGCTGCAACGTGCAGCTGGCCCTTGATCCAAATAGCGACCAGTACTACATCATTGAGGTTAACCCGCGGGTTTCGCGCTCCAGTGCGCTGGCATCAAAGGCCACTGGGTACCCAATCGCCAAGATTGCCGCCAAGATTGCGGTGGGCCTGAATCTCGATGAAATCAAGAACCCAATCACGCAGGTGACATACGCCCAATTTGAACCGATGCTCGATTACGTCGTGGTCAAGATTCCGCGCTGGCCGTTCGACAAGTTCACCGGTGGTAACCGCGAACTGGGTACCCAGATGAAGGCCACCGGGGAAGTCATGGCAATTGGTCGTAATTTCGAAGAGGCACTGCTCAAGGCCGTGCGGTCACTCGAAATCGACCACGATTATCTATTTGACGCCGAGGCGGAGCACGCGGACGAAGACACACTAGTTCAAAACATCGTCAAGGCCCGTGATGACCGGCTGTTCTACCTGGCAGCCGCCATTCGCCGCGGATACACCGTTGATGATTTGGCCAAGCTCACCAGCATCAACGTGTTCTTCCTGGATAAGTTGCTCCACATCATTGAAATCGAGCGCCAGCTGCAGGAACAACGCAATGACCTAACGACGCTGAAACTGGCCAAGCAAAACGGTTTTAGCGACCAAACCATCGCGCACATTTGGCACACGGATGCCGAATCCATTCGGGCACTCCGGCAAGACAAGAAGTTGCTGCCAGTTTACAAGATGGTTGACACCTGCGCGGCTGAATTCACCGCGGCGACACCATATTTCTACGGCACCTACGATGAGGAAAACGAAAGCACCAAGCTGGATAAACCATCCGTTATTGTACTTGGCTCTGGTCCCATCCGCATTGGGCAGGGGGTCGAATTCGACTACGCAACGGTGCACGCGGTGCGGGCGTTGCAACGCGCCGGCTATGCGGCAATCGTCATCAACAACAATCCTGAAACAGTTTCAACCGACTTTACCGTCGCTGACAAGCTGTACTTCGAGCCGCTGACGGTGGAAGACGTGCTGAACGTGGTTGACCTGGAGCAACCACTGGGCGTCATTGCCCAATTCGGTGGCCAGACCGCCGTTAACCTGGCGGGACCACTGTCACGTGCAGGCGTCAAGGTGCTAGGAACAACCGTTAGTGACCTGAATCGCGCCGAGGACCGGGACGCCTTCAACCAGATTGTGCGCGAACTGAACATTCCGCAACCGGTTGGGGCCACCGCCACCAATCTGGCCGGCGCCCTGGCAGCCGCGAACAAGGTGGGATATCCCGCGTTGCTTCGGCCAAGCTACGTTCTTGGTGGCCGCGCGATGACCATTATTTATAACGACGACGAACTGCGCGAATACGTTTCGACGGCGGTTCAGGTTTCTGAGGGACACCCCGTCCTCATTGATCACTATCTGGAGGGGAAAGAGTGCGAAGTCGACGTTATCAGCGACGGCAAGGACGTTCTGCTGCCGGGCATCATGGAGCACGTCGAACGCTCCGGGGTGCACTCGGGTGATTCAATGGCGATTTACCCACCACAGTCCTTCAGCGACCACGTGCGCAACCAGATTGTTGATTACGCACGCAAACTGGCTTTGACCCTGAACACTGTGGGGATGATGAATATTCAGTTCATCGTCAGCCACGAGCAGGTGTACGTCATTGAAGTGAACCCGCGTGCCAGCCGGACCGTGCCATTTCTCAGCAAGGTAACAGGTATTCCAATGGCGCAGGTCGCAACCAGGGTCATCATGGGCGCAACAATCGCGGACCTCGGTTACACGCCGGGACTCGCGCCGGAACCAGCAATGGTCCACGTTAAGGCGCCCGTGTTCTCCTTCACCAAACTGGCCGATGTGGATAGCCTGCTCGGACCAGAAATGAAGTCAACCGGTGAGGTCATGGGGAGTGACACCACACTCGCCAAGGCGCTGTACAAGGCGTTTGCCGCCGCTAAGCTTGCCATGCCTGACCACGGCAACGTGCTCATCACGGTGGCCGACGCGCAAAAGGATGGCGTCCTGCCGATTGCCAAGCGTTTGGCCGATCTGGGCTACCAGCTCGAGGCAACCGCGGGGACGGCAGATGTCCTTCGCGGCGCCGGACTGCGGTGCACGACCGTCGCCAAAATCGGCACTGCCGAAAGGGATATTCTTGCACTAATTAACGGCGGCAAAATTCAAGCGGCAATCAACACCGTGGACCTCGACCACGACGCGAATGGGGACGCGGCCAAAATTCGGCAGGCAGCAATCATGCACGGTGTACCACTGTTTACCGCGCTGGACACGGCGGCGGCAATGGTGCAGGCACTTGCCGAACGGAGCTTCACCGCTTCGCCATTACCGTAAACCGTAAAAACAGGAACGAGGCTTTTACATGCAGAGTATTGAACGACCAATCATCGCGCTGGATTTCCCCGATGCTTCCACAACGCGTCATTTTTTAGCGAAGTTCGGGCCGGATGCGCACCTATTCGTCAAAATCGGGATGGAATTGTTTTATAACGCCGGACCGGACATTGTGCGCGAAGTTCGGGCGGCGGGCCACGACGTTTTTCTTGACCTGAAATTGCACGACATCCCGCACACCGTCGAGATGGGGATGCGCAGTATTGCGCGCCTTGGCGTTGCGATGACCACCACGCACATCAGTGGCGGCAGCGAAATGCTGCAGGCGGCGCGCGCCGGCCTCGACGCCGGCAACAATACGCGCCCATTACTGCTCGGAATCACGCAGCTAACCTCGACATCAGAGGCACAGATGCACAGCGAGCAACACATTGCGGGCAGTCTGGCCGCAGATGTCGTTCACCGCGCCCAGTTGGCGGCAGCGGCCGGCTGCGATGGGGTGGTGTGCTCTGCACTGGAAGCCACCGATATTCTAACGGCGACCGATAAAGAATTCCTGCGCATCACGCCCGGAATTCGGCCTGCAAACGCGGCAACCGGCGATCAGGTGCGCGTGGTGACACCAGCGCAGGCCCGTAAGCTGCACAGCTCGGGAATCGTTGTTGGCCGACCAATCACGCAGTCAAGCAACCCGGTTGCGGCGTACACGGCGATTAAGCAGGCTTGGAATTTGAAAGGATAATGACCATGACGGATATCGATTACGCATCAACAATTGCACGCGACTTACTGGCAATCAAGGCTGTCACCTTGCGCCCCCGCGAACCATTCACGTGGGCAAGTGGCCTCAAAAGTCCAATTTACACGGACAACCGCTTAACGATTAGCTACCCGCTAGTTCGCCGGCACATCATTGCGGGGCTAACCGAGCTGATTCAAACCCGCTTTCCCCAAGCGGAGGTGATTGCCGGCACCGCGACCGCCGGGATCCCGCACGCAGCGTGGGTGGCCGAAGCACTCGGTCTGCCGCTGATTTATGTCCGGAGCAAGCCCAAGGATCACGGCCAGGGCCGGCAGATTGAGGGTCACCTGACCCCCGGCGCCAATACCGTCGTTATCGATGATTTACTCTCAACCGGTGGCAGTGTGCTCAAGGCCGCGGGTGCTGCGGCAAAGGAGGGGGCAGAAGTCATCGGCGTTGTGGGCATCTTCAGCTATGAACTGCCCGCAGCTCAAACCAACTTTGCGCAGGCTCAGATTCCCTTTGCCACACTGACCGGCTACTCAACCCTGGTTAAAACGGCGGTTCAGGTCGGGGCAATCAAGCCCGAGGACGAAGCGACCCTGCACGAGTGGCGCAAAGATCCAGCTGCATGGGCGAGCAAGTTCACTGAGTAACGCAGAACACGAAACCATAGTTAAGCCGTGACGGCACTTTGCGCTGAATTTGGCGGCCTGACCGGCGAAAACACAATAGAACAGCAATAAGGGGCAAAGTTTGAGCCAGCTTTTCGTTCAAACTTTGCCTCTTTGTGCGTCCTGTCTGGTATAATTCCAATTGAACGATACTCGGAGGCACAACTATGAAGAATTTGCATTTAAACAAACTGCCATTATTCATAATCACCGCAATCCTTCTTGGTGTTAGCCTGGCAACAACAACGGTCTTAGCGGGAACCAAACAGCTCACGGTTCGCGCCAGTGTGCTCAACATTCGCCGCGGACCCGGTCTTGCGTACGACGTGATGGGGCAAAGCCAATCAGGGGCAAGACTTGACGTTATCGGCCAGCGCAATTCATGGTATGAAGTGCGCCTCGCCGGCAACAAGGTCGGCTGGGTGGCTAGCTGGCTGGTTAACAATGACGACGCATCAACCAGTGCCGCCCGTGTTGCCCAGGTCAACGCGCAGGTCAACGTCCGCCAGTACGCCAGCACTTCGGCTAAGCTACTGGGAACGTTAACTGCCGGCACCAACGTCAAGGTGGTATACAGTCAAGGTGATTGGAGCCAGATTGTTTACAAAAACACCGCGGCCTGGGTCAGCACCCAGTACTTGGATCTGACCGGGCAAACCGCGACGGTCACGAGCGCACAAACCGCCATCAGTAAGGCCAACACCGCCACGCAGATTAAAGTGACGACAAACACCAACACGCATCTGCGTGAAGCCGGCGGGATTAACGCGGCCATCATTGAGGACCTCGCCAAGGGGGCCAAGCTGACCGTAATTAACCAGGACGGTGACTGGTACCGCGTGCGGGCCGCCGACGGGAAGACGGGCTACATCGCCAGCTGGGTGGTTAGCACGCCAAGCGACGGCAAATCAAGCAAGGCGGCCACTAGTCTCGCCGAAGCAACGATTGTCCTCGATGCGGGTCACGGTGGTAGCGACCCCGGCACCCACGCCAATAGTGGTGAGTACGAAAAGACGTACACGCTGCTGACGGTTGACGACATTGCCAGCCAGTTGCGGGCGGCGGGGGCCAATGTTGTCCTCACCCGGAGCAACGATACCTACGTCGATTTGGCTAAGCGACCAATCGTTGCGGCGAACGTTGACGCGGATGCCTTCATCAGCATTCACTTCGACTCAACGCCAACCGCCAACACCGGCACGGGGCACACGACCTATTACTACACCAAGGCGAAGGATTACCACCTCGCCACCTACCTCAGCAACAGCCTCACCAACCTCACCACGCCTAGCCGCGGGGTCGCGTTCGGGAATTACGAGGTTCTGCGCGACAATAAGCAGCCGTCAGTTCTAATTGAACTCGGCTACATGAACAGCGACAGTGATTTCAAGAAGTTCAGTAAGCCAAGCTACCGCAGTCGGGCCGCTCTCGATATTGTGAATGGGCTGAACAAGTATTTTGCGGCCGGTTATCACCGGTAAGGGCGATAATTTACTGAAAAAGGGCCCACCGACTTGACCGCAGTGCAAATTGTGGTTACTATTAGGATAAATAATTCCAGTGCCAATGACGAAGCAGAAGAGATCACTTGAAGCGACCCGGGACGGTGAAAGCCGGGAACGATTGACAAGACACTTCTGAGGCAGATACGCTCCGGTGACCACCGTTATGGTTTGAGTTAAACAGTAAGGTGGTACCGTGTGCTTGCACCCTTCGCGATTGTCGCGAGGGGTGTTTTTTTTGTTCTAAGCAGCAATTGTTACCGGCAGTCAGCAGCGCATGCGTAATGGAAGAAAGGATAATTAATATGAGTACTTATCAACGGCCAAAGGGGACAGCGGATATTCTCCCTGGCACCAGTGAAATCTGGCAGTACGTCGAACAAACGGCACGCGGCGTATTTGCCCGCTACCAGTACCACGAAATTCGCACACCAATTTTTGAAAGCGCCGATGTCTTTGCCCGGACCAGCGGGGAAACCAGTGACGTTGTTTCCAAGGAAATGTATGCATTCGAGGACAAGGGCGGCCGGATGATGGCCCTGCGCCCAGAGGGAACCGCCGGCGTGGTGCGCGCGTACATCGAAAACAAACTTTACGGCCCAGAATTCGCCAAGCCATACAAGGTTTACTACTTCGGCCCAATGTTCCGCTACGAACGTCCGCAATCCGGGCGTCAGCGCCAGTTCACCCAGTTCGGGGTGGAAGCATTCGGAAGCGATTCACCAGCACTCGATGCAGAAACAATTGCACTCGCCCGCGAACTGGTCGCATCATTCGGCGCAAAGGGACTCAAGATTGTGATTAACACGCTTGGCGATCCTGAAACACGCAAGGCTTACCACGCAGCGCTGGTCACTTACCTCAAGTCCTACGCCGATGAATTGTCCGCCGACTCAAAGGTGCGCCTCGAGAAAAACCCGCTGCGCATTCTTGATAGCAAGGACAAACACGATCAGGAGATTGTTGCCAGTGCACCATCAATTCTTGAATACCTGACCCCAGAGGCCCAGGACCACTTTGACAAGGTTCAAGGCTTCCTTAAGGCACTGAACATTGATTTCGAGATTGACGCAACGATGGTGCGGGGGCTGGACTACTACAACCACACCATCTTCGAAGTAATGAGCAATGACCCGGCCTTTGGTGGGGGCTACACCACTGTTATCGGTGGTGGCCGCTACAACGGGCTTGCCGAAGAACTTGGCGGTCCCGAAACACCAGGGGTTGGCTTCGGGATGGGCGTCGAACGCCTCATGATGCTCCTGGCTGACAAGAAGATTGAATCCCCACTGCCGCTTTACATCGTGGCCATCGATGAGGCGGCCCAGCTTCCCGCCTTGAGTTTGGCCACCAGCATTCGGCACCAGGGAATCCCAGTCGACATGGACTTCATGAACCGCAAAGCCAAGGCGCAGTTCAAGTCCGCGAACAAGGCCAACGCCGAATTCGTGGCCACCATTGGGGAAGAAGAAATCGCTGATGGCACCGTCCAGGTCAAGAAGATGGCCACTGGGGAGCAGAAGACCTTCAAGCAGGCTGAACTACTGGCCGACTTTGGGGCGATTCAGAGCAGTTTCGACTAAGCACGCGTTGATACGGATGCTAGTTATATAGAAGAGCGAAGGAGAAACATTTATGAAAAAACGTACTATGTATGCTGGTGATGTTACTGCCATCAACATTGACCAAACCGTTACGCTCATGGGCTGGGTCAAAAAGCGACGTAGCCTCGGGAACCTAATCTTTGTCGACTTGCGCGACCGTGCCGGCATCGTGCAGCTCGTCTTTTCGGCGGACTTTGATCAGGACGCACTCGACCAGGCCAACAACCTGCGCAGCGAATACGTCATTGAAGCAACCGGTGTCGTTAAGGCGCGCAAGCCAGAAGCCATTAACAAGAACATGAAGACCGGTGAAATCGAAATTGAAGTGCAGGAACTCACCGTCTTGAACAAATCCAAGACGCCTGTCTTTGAAATCGAGGACGGCATCACCGCCTCCGAGGACACCAAGCTCAAGTACCGTTACCTTGACCTGCGCCGTCCAGAAATGCAAAAGGCCCTCATGACCCGGTCCCAGATTATCATGTCCACCAACCGTTACTTCGACGAGAACGGCTTCCTGTACATCGAAACGCCAGATCTGACCAAGAGCACGCCAGAAGGTGCCCGTGACTACCTCGTGCCTTCACGTGTCTACCCAGGTTCATTTTACGCATTGCCACAATCCCCACAGCTATTCAAGCAGTTGCTGATGGGGGCAGGTTACGACCGTTACTTCCAGATTGCTAAGTGTTTCCGGGACGAAGACCTGCGCGGTGACCGTCAACCAGAATTCACGCAAATCGACATGGAAACCAGCTTCCTGTCCGCTGAAGAAATTCAGGAGATTACTGAAGGCCTCATCGTTCGCGTCATGAAGGAAGTTAAGGGTATCGATGTTCCCCAGCCATTCCGGCGCATCAAGTGGCAGGACGCCATGGACCGGTTCGGTTCCGACAAGCCAGATTTGCGGTTCGGGATGGAACTGCAGGACGCGGCACCATTCGTCAAGGATGCGGGCTTTAAGGTCTTTGACAACGCACTTGCAAACGGCGGCCAGGTGAAGGCCATCGTGCTTCCAGGCGCGGCCCAGAAGTACTCCCGGAAGATGATCGACAAGCAGGCCGACTACATCAAGCGTTTCGGTGCGCACGGTTTGGCTTGGCTCAAGGTTGAAGACGGCAAGGTTTCCGGACCAATCGCCAAGTTCTTCGCCGAGAGCACAGAACTCGTGAATGGCCTCGGCGCGAAGGCGGGTGACATGATCATGTTCATCGCCGACCGCAAGAAGGTTGTCGCCGACACACTCGGTTACCTGCGGACGTACTACGGCAAGGACCTCGGCCTCATCGACGAAAACCGCTACGAGTTTGCCTGGGTTGTTGACTGGCCATTGTTCGAATTCGACGAAGGGGACCAGCACTGGGTTGCAGCACACCACCCATTCACGATGCCAAACGAAGAAGACGTTCACCTGCTGGACACCGACCCACATTCCGCCCACGCTCAGTCATACGACATTATTCTGAACGGTTACGAACTCGGTGGTGGGTCAATTCGTATCCACACCCGGGAAATTCAGGAGAAGATGCTCAAGGCCCTGGACTTCACGCCTGAACGGGCAGAAGAACAGTTCGGCTTCCTCCTGCAGGCACTTGACTACGGGTTCCCACCTCATGGCGGTCTCGCAATTGGTCTCGACCGGTTCGCAATGCTCCTGACTGGCAAGAGCAACATCCGCGACGTCATTGCCTTCCCAAAGAACTCCAACGCGACCGAACCAATGACCCATGCCCCTCAGCCGGTTGAAGCCAACCAGCTGCAGCCACTTGGGATTGAAGTTACACCAGAAGCAGAGGCTGAAATCGAAGCCGAAGCCGAAGACAAGCCTAAAGATTAATGCAAAAGCCCACGGTTTCCGTGGGCTTTTACTGTCTGGCAGCGTCAGTCCTTTTTACTTGGTGGGTACTGAAGTGGTCTAGGGGCCGCGCCTGGGCGGGGCCGGTGCGCGTTCCGTGCGGCTGGGATTTTCCGTGCGGCCGGTTGAAGCCCCAAAAGCGGGGTCTTCAACCTAAAAATTTAGCCCCACATCCGCTTCTTGAGGTTACAAGACTAATACGTGTTGTTAAGATCCGCTGGGAAACTTTGTCCTCCCTGGCGGGTCTTAATTTTTGCCGGCTATGGTGTGGAGAAGCCCGGCGCAAAAACCGCACCGGTCTTCTCTCACCATAGCTTTCACAGGAAAATCCCAGCCGCACTCCACGCGCACCGACCCCGCCCAGGCGCTACAACGTGGTTAAAAGAAAGTCTTACCGAGGTTTTTCAAAGTGACAGAAATGATCTATCACGTCTGATCCTTTAGCCATCGACTGATGACTACTCTAATGTTGTTGAGCACCATGTGATAACCAAGATGTTAACTGCTTATAAAGCGGAGCGTTGTGGGGTTTGGCCGGAGGGTCCGGGCTGGGTCTCGGGTGTGTCGCCCAGCTGTGGCAACAAGAAAACACGATGTGACGACTGTGTTTTTTGCAGTTGGCACATCGTATTTTCTTGAGGGAAAAATTTAGATTTGTGTGAGGAGCATTCAGGATTTAGGCACGAGATAGAGGTTTCGATTACATACCAAACATCGTACGAGTTAGACTCAGGCTGCGACGATGCAAAGCTAAATTTTTAGTCTGGAGACGGCGCTTTTCCGGCTCCAGACGACCGCCACAGCAACCACGGCGAAGCACACCCGAGGCCCAGCCCGGACCCGGAGGCCAAACCCCACAACGCGGAGCCTCCTCACTGGTCTACCTCAGCAATCACGCTGACGCTGCCGGACAGCGTTTGTAATTGATTGTTAAAGTGGTGGGGCACCGTGCTATACTGGTCTTACAAATTGGGAGGGTATTTCTTTGCAGGAACTTGATAAATTAATTCGTCGGCATCAGAATATGAGCCGACTTTCCGCCGCATTCTTCTATGGAATATGTGTCACCCTTGCGCTGAACCTTTTTTGGGAACCGGGTGGGATTTACGCATCCGGGATCACCGGGGCGGCGCAGCTGGTTGCCACGGTGGTTAGCCGCTGGTTTAATGTGGTTATTTATACGCCATTCGGGATGATTACAACCGCCACCATCTTCTCAACTGGGACGATGCTGTTCGTCCTAAACGTGCCTTTGTTCATTTTGGCTTGGCGCCGAATTGGACACCGGTTTACAATTTTTACCTTCCTGGCCGTTCTTTTTTCAACCATCATGCTGCACCTGTTCTCATTCCCGCCACTTACCAAGGAC
Source organism: Lacticaseibacillus hulanensis (assembly GCF_004010095.1). Lineage (GTDB taxonomy): Bacteria > Bacillota > Bacilli > Lactobacillales > Lactobacillaceae > Lacticaseibacillus > Lacticaseibacillus hulanensis. The sequence continues at coordinate 60,964 of NZ_RRYD01000001.1, forward strand.
CCAATCATCTGTGGGATCTTCGGGGCGGTCGTTAATGGTTTGGGGACCGGTTTTGCCCTCCGCAACAACATTTCAACCGGTGGCCTCGATATTCTTGGGATTGTGATTCGCAAGCGAACCGGGAAATCGATTGGCCAAATCAACATCTTCTTCAATGCGTTCATCATCCTGTTCGCCGGGTTCATTTACAGCTGGCCCCACGCGCTCATTTCCGCGCTGTCGATTTTTATCAACGGCAAAATGATTGACTCAATGTACACGCGTCAGCAGCGCATGCAGGTGATGATTGTTACCGCCCACCCCAAAGAGGTGACGAATGCCATTCAAAACGGTCTGCGCCGCGGGATTACGATTGTCCACGACGTCGAAGGGGCTTTCCGTCATGAAGAAATGACCATTCTGTTCACCGTCATCAGTCGGGCCGAAATGTACGACCTCGAAGTCGCAATGAAGAACTCCGATCCGTACGCGTTCGTCTCAATTACCGATTCGGTCAAAATTCTGGGCCGCTTCTATGAGCCGAAGATCCAATAACCAAATAATCCATCCAAAAACGCCCAGACAGCAGCAACAATTGTCTGGACGTTTTCATTTGCAGTTTTTTCAATGTATCTTCTGTGTGCAGTGGGGAGTTGCGGCAAATAACCCGCAACTAACGCCAGCTGCCTAGTTATCAGTATCATCGAGGCCCATGTGTTCCAAAATCAGCGTGGCGGTCTCTTCAATTGACCGGTGCGCCGTGTTGATGACCATGCAGCCGAGCTTAGCGTAGAGCTGGTTGGCGTAGTCGAGTTCTTCAAGGACCTGGGTCCGAGCGGAATAATTGTTGTCCGGGTTCAGTCCGTAAGCAATCATGCGCTGGCGCCGAAATTCCATCAGTACCTGCGGGTCAGTGGTCAGGCCAATAATCTTATTGGGGTCGACCTTGTAGATTTCATCCGGGATTTTGGCGGAAGGAACCAGCGGCAGGTTGGCCACTTTGAGATTCCGGTTAGCTAGGAAGAGGGACAGTGGCGTCTTGCTGGTGCGGGAAACACCGAGCAGCACAATATCAGCTTCGAGGAACCCCTTAGGATCTTTCCCGTCATCATAGGTCACCGCGAACTCAATCGCGCCAATCCGGTCGAAGTAATTCTCGTTCAGGTCGTGAACTGAGCCCGCAATCCCCGTCGGTTCTTCGTTGAACTTCTTGCTAATTGCGCGCACGGCGGGGGTGAAGACGTCTAGGCAAGGAACACCAATCTTCTTTGCGTATTCATCAGCCTCATCAGCCAGGTCGGCGATTGCCAGGGTGTTGATGACAATCCCGTTGTCTTTTTGCGCATCGTCCAAGGCTTCAACTAGTTTTTCCCGGGTTTGAATGAATGGATAACGGCGGTAGCGGGGTGTCAGTCGGGGAAACTGTGCGGCCACCGCACGTGCCAGCTGTAAAGCGGTGTCCCCAACCGCATCAGAGATGATAAATAAATTCAATTCATTGCTCATAGACAAGACCTCATTCGGAAATATTTTTGTTAGCGTTATCACTTTGTATAATAACATGAAAGCATGCTTCAGGCGAGCCAGAGAATGTTACAATGAGCACAAGAGCGGGCGAATCAGCACCTTTTTTCACAAAACAAGGCGTTTTTTGCCTCAGGTGCATTGACGATTAGCTGCAGCTTAGATATAATATTTAAGAATTGCTGGCAGGATACTGTTCAGCGGTTACATCGTTTCGGAGGGAGGGATAACACATGGCAAAGACAACTGTTAAGAAAAACGAATCTCTCGACGATGCACTCCGCCGTTTCAAGCGGACCGTATCTAAGGCTGGCACCCTGGCCGAATACCGTAAGCGTGAGTTTTACGAAAAGCCTAGCGTGAAGCGCAAGCTCAAGTCTGAGGCGGCTCGTAAGCGTAAGAAGTACTAATCAAAGGACTGATTTTAAGTGGCATTAGCCGATGAATTGAATCAGGATTTGAAGAGTGCAATGAGGGAACACAACAAAGTTGCACTGAACACAATCCGCGCAATCAAAACAGCGCTCACCAACGCTAAGATTGCTTCTGGTAAAGAACTCAGTGAGGACGAAGAGCGTTCCATTCTTGCCACACAGCTTAAGCAGCGGAAGGATTCGCTGGAACAGTTCGAGGCAGGCAATCGGGAAGACTTGGCGGAAGAAACCAAGGCCGAGATTGTCATCGTCGAGAAATATCTGCCTGCCCAATTGGACGAGGCAGAAATCGGCAAGCTTGTCGATGAAGCGATAGCCGAAAGTGGCGCTACTAACGTCAAGCAGTTTGGCCTTGTAATGAAGGTCTTAATGCCCCGCGTTAAAGGTCGGGCGGACGGTTCAGCCGTTACCCAGATCGTTAAATCAAAACTCAATGCTTAACCGAAAAGAAGGCACCCGCGCAATTGCGTGGGTGTTTTTGCGTGCCCTAAGTTTTTGGCGTGCGATTAACCTTAATTCTGATTGATTATGGCCCCAATTCATTCAGGAATAATCATTCATGTGCTAAAATGGGACCAGAACACTCGGGAGGACAGTCTTTGACAGAAGAAACCGTAACTAAGCGTCTACTGGTAAGTGACGTGAACGAAATGTTGAACTTAATTGGTGTCGGCAACGCCTATCTGGACATTATTGCTGATGCCCTGGACGTCGACATCACCACTGTTGGGCAAGAAATCCGCATTACCGGCCCGCGGGACTCTGGCAGTACCGCCTACACGATTTTGCAAAAGCTCCTTGAGCTCCTCGCCCAAAACATCAAAATCGCCGGACCAGACGTGGTCAGTGCCGTGAAGATGGCACAAAAGGGCACGCTTGATTACTTCACCGACATGTACAACGAAGCCTTAATTAAGGACGCGAAGGGCCAACCCATCCGCGTGAAGAACTTCGGTCAGCGGCAATACATTGACGCCATCCGCCGCAACACCATCACGTTCGGAATTGGCCCAGCGGGGACCGGGAAAACCTTCCTCGCGGTCGTCATAGCCGTCGCCGCACTCAAGGCCGGTGAAGTTGAACGTATTATTGTCACCCGTCCGGCCGTGGAAGCGGGCGAGAGTCTAGGCTTTTTGCCCGGGGACCTCAAGGACAAGGTTGACCCGTACTTGCGGCCAATCTACGACGCGCTCCACGCGGTGATTGGGACCGAGCACACGAACCGCCTGCTTGAACGCGGCGTCATTGAAATCGCACCGCTAGCGTACATGCGTGGCCGCACCTTGGAAAACGCGTTTGCCATCCTGGATGAAGCGCAGAACACGACCCAGGCACAGATGAAAATGTTCCTGACCCGGCTTGGCTTCAACTCCCAAATGATCGTCAACGGGGACATCTCACAAATAGACTTACCAAGCAAGGGCCGCAGCGGTTTGATTCAAGCGGAAAACCTGCTGCAAAAGGTACCGCACATCCGCTTTGTGTACTTCGATGCCAGTGATGTCGTGCGCAACCCAGTCGTTGCGGCCATTATTGAAGCGTACAGCCGCGGCACCAGCGAACCACACACGCACGCCAGCGTTGCAAAGACCATTAAGCCAGAAAAAGACCCGAAGAAAGAGGACTAATCATGGATTTGACCCTGTACGATGACAACAACTTGTTAAGCGAAGAACACAAAGAGCTCGCAATTAAGTTAGTAGATTTTGCCGCAAAGGAACTTGGCTCGGCCGACGACACAGAAATGTCCATCACCATTGTCGACGACGACGAGATTCAGCGCATCAACCGCGAATACCGCAACACCGACCGGGTGACCGATGTCATTAGCTTTGCCATTGAAGATGGGGAATCTGATGACGACGAGTTTGCCGGCTTCGAGGGGATTCCCGAAAACATCGGCGATCTTTTCATCGACCCGTTCAAGGTTAAGGCCCAGGCAGAAGATTACGGGCACAGTTTTGAACGCGAGCTGGGTTACACCGTCGTTCACGGCTTCTTGCACCTGAATGGCTACGACCACATCAAGCCTGAAGATGAAGCAGTAATGATTCCACTTCAGGAGAAAATTCTGTCTGCATATGGCCTCGAACGGTAAGAATAAGAACTTTGGCCAGGCACTGCACCACGCACTGGCTGGCCTCGTCAGCATGGTGCGCACCGAACGGAATGCCCGGTTTGACCTGCTGGCGGCAGCAATTGCAATTTGCCTCGCGTATTTCCTGCACGTGCAGTGGTACAGGTGGGTGGTGCTCGCGGTTTGTATTGCTGCGGTTCTAGCTGCCGAGGCCATCAATACCGCAATCGAGACACTGGCCAACGCCATCGCTCCGGATCACCAGCTGCAAGCAACTGGACGAGCGAAGGATTTGGCGGCGGGCGCAACTTTACTGATTTGCCTAGGGGTTTTAGCCGCGGCAATCTGGCTGTTTGGCCCAGGGCTGCTGGCCTGCTTTTAACGAACAACAACGGGTTTAAGGGAGAATAATCATGGATAAAGAAGAATTGATGGCAGAGGCCATTACTGCTCGACAAAACGCGTACGTTCCATACTCACACTTCAAGGTTGGCGCAACGGCCGTGGCTGCTGATGGCCGGCACTTTAGTGGTGCCAACATCGAGAACGCATCCTTTGGTATCACCATGTGCGCCGAACGTAACGCAATTTTTGGTGCCGCGAGCGCCGGCGTGCGCAAGATTACCGCACTCGCCGTGGTCGCAGACACTGATGGCGGGGTATCACCATGTGGCGCCTGCCGTCAAGCCATGACTGAATTCATGAACGCCGACACGCCAGTTTTTCTAGGTAACCTGCACGGAGTAATTGAAGAAACTACTGTCGGCGCCCTTTTGCCCGGCGCATTTAACAAGGAGGACATGCACAATGCCTAACCATCGTTCCGGATTTGTTGCCATCATCGGCCGGCCTAATGTCGGCAAATCAACCTTCATGAACCGCATCCTAGGGGAGAAGATTGCCATCATGTCCCCAAAGGCGCAGACGACGCGGAATAAGATCAACGGGATTTACACCACCGATGACGCCCAAATCGTCTTTGTCGACACGCCCGGAATCCACAAGCCCCAAAACGAGTTGGACGAATACATGGACCAAGCCGCGTTGTCCACGCTCAACCAGGTTGATGCCGTCATGTTCATGGTTGCGGCGGACGAACAGCCCGGTCGCGGCGACAAGTGGATTATTGAGGAATTAAAGAAGGTCACCAAGCCAGTGTTCCTGCTCGTTAACAAGATTGACCTGGTGCACCCCGACGAATTAATTCCGCTGATTGACCAGTACAGCCGGATGCGCGACTTTGATCAAGTGTTCCCGATTTCGGCGACCGAGGGGAACAACGTCGACGAACTGCTGAAGTCACTCACGGCAACTCTGCCCGAGGGGCCGCAATACTACCCTGACGATGAATTAACCGACCACCCTGAATACTTCGTTGTCGGTGAGCTGATTCGCGAAAAAATTCTGGAATTGAGCCACGACGAAGTGCCACATGCGGTGGCGGTCGTCGTTGAGCGCATGAAGGATTACGCTGGGGGCAAGCTCCAGATTGAAGCCAACATTTTCGTTGAACGTGATGGCCAAAAGGCGATTATCATCGGGAAAGGCGGCTCGATGCTCAAGCAAATCGGGATTCGGGCTCGTCGCGACATCGAAAACCTGCTGGGCGAAAAGGTTAACCTTAAGCTCTGGGTGAAGGTGCAAAAAAACTGGCGTGACAACAACGCATACCTGCGCACGCTGGGCTATAACAAGAAGGACCTGCGCTAATGCGGGGCGCGCAGGTCAAGTTCGCTGGGCTGGTCCTGTCGCGTCACAATTATCGGGAAGCGGATATGCTGGTCAAGATTCTGACCGATCAGTACGGCATTCGTACCTTCATCTGCCACCGTGCCCGTAAACCCGGTTTTCAGTTCGCCGCGGGCATTTTACCCTTCACGCACGCGCAGTACTGGGGCACCATCAAGGATGGGTTCTCGTACATCACCTCGGTGCGCGATGCCAACCAGTTTCAGCACATCGCAGGCGACCTCATGGCTAACGCGTACGCCACTTACGTCCTCGGTCTCATCGACCTGGCGTTCCCCGAAAACGAGCCAATCCCGCAGTGGTTTAACTTTGCGAAAGCGGCGCTGCAAAAAATCGATGACGGCGTGGACGCACAAATCATCGGCCACATCGCTGAGATTCAGTTGTTAGGTGCGTTTGGCGTGGCCCCGCACTGGCAGGACTGCACCGTTTGCGGCCGGAGTGATTTGCCCCTCGATTTTTCGGAGGCGTACGGCGGGGTGCTTTGCAGTAACCACTGGCAGCTAGACGAGCACCGCTACCACGTTTCTCCGCGGAGCATGTATTATTTGCGGCTCTTTTCGACGATTACGCTGAAGCAACTCGGCAAGGTGAACGTTGCTCCGGCCACCAAGGTAGAGCTGCGGACAATTATTGACCGGTTGTACGAGGATATGGTCGGTGTAACGCCGAGGGCCAAACGCTTCTTGGACCAGATGCTTAGTGGTAGTCGCAAACTTAAGCCGCTCAGCCCGCGCTGACAGGCGTTTTCCCCTTGCCCTGAACACACCTCTGTGCTAAACTGGGCAACAGTTGAACAGGCGACGAGAAAAAGGGTCATTTGTTGCACCCACCAGCGAATCCGGGGCCGTGGAAGCCGGATCGGCAATGCAAATGATTGGCGTTTTTGAGCCATTACACGAAAGAGCGCAGAATTTATTCTGCGAAGTAGGGTGGAACCGCGCTAACAGCGTCCCTATGCCAAATTGGCATAGAGGCGCTTTTTTTATTTTCCCGGACGACCTGTGGGAGTGCTGCAGTGGCAGGGCTTCAGTCAATTATTTTTAGTAAACCAATTTAAAGGAGAGTTTTTCATGGTCAAGAAAATGAATGTTCAAACCATGATCCAGACGTTGCAAAACTTCTGGGGCGGTAAGGGCTGCATGCTCATGCAAGCCTACGATACAGAAAAAGGGGCGGGGACGATGAGCCCATACACGTTCCTGCGGGCAATTGGCCCAGAACCATGGAACGCGGCGTACGTTGAACCATCACGGCGTCCAGCTGACGGCCGTTACGGTGAAAACCCGAACCGTTTGTACCAACACCACCAGTTCCAGGTTGTGATGAAGCCATCACCAGAGAACATCCAGGAATACTACCTCGATTCTCTGCGCGCCTTGGGTATTGAACCACTGGAACACGACATTCGTTTCGTTGAAGACAACTGGGAAAACCCATCAATGGGTTGTGCCGGTGTTGGTTGGGAAGTATGGCTTGACGGAATGGAAGTCACCCAGTTCACCTACTTCCAGGTTGTCGGTGGCCTTGAAGTAAGTCCCGTTACCAGCGAAATCACATACGGTGTCGAACGCCTGGCCAGCTACATTCAGGATGTGAACTCGGTTTACGACCTCGAATGGGGCGATGGTGTTTACTACGGTGACATCTTCAAGGAACCTGAATACGAACACTCCAAGTACTCCTTTGAGGAGAGCGACCAGGAAATGTTGCTGCGCTTCTTCAACGACTACGAAAAGGAAGCATGGCGCCTGATGGATCTCGGTCTGGTTCACCCAGCGTACGACTACATCTTGAAGTGCAGCCACACGTTCAACCTGCTTGACGCGCGCGGTGCCGTTTCTGTCACCGAACGTGCAGGCTATCTGAGCCGAATTCGGAAGATGGCGCACAAGATTGCCCGTGCATTCGTTGCGGAACGCAAGAAGCTCGGATTCCCGTTGCTCCACGATGACAAAGTAGCGGAGGAGGACTAACATGCAGTATTTACTTGAAATTGGCCTAGAAGACATGCCCGCACACGTGGTCACCCCAAGCTTAAACCAGCTTGCTGACAAAACGGCCAAGTACCTAAAGGACGCTAAACTGGATTTTGGCACCATCACGAAGCTCGCAACCCCGCGCCGTTTGGCCTTAATCATTAATGACGTGGCCGATAAGACCGCGGACATCGCCGAAGACGTTAAGGGCCCCGCGAAGAAAATTGCGCTCGACAAGGATGGCAACTGGTCCAAGGCCGCAATGGGCTTCACCCGCGGCAAGGGCATGACCGTTGACGACATCACGTTCAAAGACATCAAGGGCACCGAATACGTGTACCTGCACAAGGAAATCGCCGGCAAGCCAGCCGCCGAAATCCTAAGTGGCCTGATTGATGTCATCAAGAGCTTGACCTTCCCAACCCGCATGCACTGGGGTAGCTACGACTTCGAATTCATTCGGCCCGTGCACTGGATTATTAGCCTCCTTGATGACCAAGTTGTGCCAATGCAGCTCCTTGACGTGCAGGCTGGTAAGACAACTGAGGGCCACCGGTTCCTCGGCCACGAAGTCACCATCAACACGCCAGCAGATTACGTCGAAGCACTGCGCGGCCAGAAGGTCATCGTTGACCCAACGGAGCGCAAACAGCTCATCGCGGACCAAATCAAACAGATTGCCCAGGCAAATGACTGGCAAGTTGATCTGGATGCTGACCTTCTTGAAGAGGTTAACAACCTGGTCGAATGGCCAACCGCCTTTGCCGGCAAGTTCGACGCTAAGTACCTGTCCATTCCTGAAGAAGTACTGATTACCTCCATGAAGGACAACCAGCGCTACTTCTACGCGCGCGATAACTCCGGGAAAATGGTCAACGTCTTCATCGGGGTGCGCAACGGTAACAGCGAATACCTGGACAACGTTATTCGCGGGAACGAAAAGGTGCTCACGGCCCGGCTTGAAGATGCAGCCTTCTTCTACGCTGAAGACCAGAAGAAGAGCATTGAGGAATACGTGGCTAAACTGCAGAACGTTTCCTTCCACGAAAAGCTCGGCTCAATGGCGGCGAAGATGTCCCGTGTTCAGACAATCAGTGCCATCCTTGCACCGAGTTTTGACCTGACTGCCGACGAGAAGAAGGACCTGCAAAGGGCCGCTTCAATCTACAAGTTCGACCTGGTTACCGGCATGGTCGGTGAATTCGCCGAACTGCAGGGGACCATGGCCGCACACTACGCCTCAATCAAGGGCGAAAACGCGACGGTGGCAACGGCACTTGGCGAACAATACATGCCAATCTCCGCGGAGGGTGACCTGCCAACAAGCAAGGTCGGTACTGTGCTCGCGATGGCCGACAAGCTGGACACCTTGCTGTCATTCTTCGCCGTCGATATGATTCCTAGTGGGAGCAACGACCCATACGCACTGCGGCGTCAGGCTTACGGGATTGTGCGCATGCTGGACAACGCGCACGTCTCATTGCCACTTGACCTGCTGCAAATGCTCATTGCGACCCAGCTGAAGGCCGCAAAGCAAGATGCTGGCCTGGACTACAGCAAAAACGCCGACCAAGTTACCAGCTTCATTCAGGACCGTGTGCGTCAGCTCCTCCAGTTGCGGCACGTTCGTCACGACATCATTGACGCCGTGACCGCGATGGGTTCCGCTGACGTGACTGCCGAAGTCGCCGCTGCAGCCACCCTGAGCAAGAACGCCGACAAGCCTGACTTCAAGGACCACATGGAGGCACTGACTCGGGTAGTGCGGATTGCCACCAAGAACCCGGTGGACGCAAAGGTCAAACCAGAACTGTTCGAAAACGATAGTGAAGGGGCACTTCACGATGCAATTAATGGTTTGAACGCCCAGGCCGACCTGGATGATTTGTTTGTCCAGCTGAGCAACCTGACTGCAACCATTAACGCGTACTTTGAAGCCACAATGGTTATGGCGGACGATGACGCCGTGCGGACCAACCGCCTCGCAGAGTTGAACCGGCTGGCCCAAATCACCCGTCGCTTTGGGGACTTGACCGTCGTGATTGCTAAATAAATATATTAATTTTTCTGCGTGGAAAATTTGAAAAAATCGAACTGTGGCGTTACAATGTAAGTTGCGCTTTTACGCAGTTTGGTGTGAAGGCGTGCCCCTTAATTTGGGGTGCGCCTTTTGCTTACCGCTTGATTGGAGGTGTGTTTCATGGCAGGAATGGTACCAACAGAAAAAATTGACGAAATTCGTGCAGCCGTCAACATCGCTGACTATATTGGTCAGTACGTGGCACTGGAAAAACGTGGTCAAAATTTATTCGGTCTGTGCCCATTCGTTCCGGAAAAGACACCTTCATTTACGGTGACGGAGCAAAAACAACTATTTAAGTGCTTCTCTTGTTCGCGTGGGGGAGATGTTTTCAAGTTCGTCATGGAATACGACCACCTCGACTTCATCCACGCGGTGAAGAAGGTGGCAGATTACGCGGGCATTGCCCTTGACGTGAATCTGAATTCCGGACGGCCCGAAAATCCCGCTGTGCGCCAGCAAAAGAACATTTTGGCGCAGGTAACGGATTTCTTCCACCACCTGCTGATTAACACCGATAGTGGTCGTCAGGCGTTGAGCTACCTGCACGAACGCGGATTGACGGATGAAACCATCGATGCGTACGGTCTCGGCTTTGCCCCGGAAGACGGGGACTTGCTGGTTAAGTTCTTAAACAGTAAGGACATCAGTCGTGACGAGCAGCGACAAACCGGACTGCTGGTTGATCGCAGTAACGGCGGCCTCTACGCCCGGTTCACCAATCGGGTGATGTTCCCGCTCCGGAACGAACGCGGCGAAACCATTGGCTTTTCTGGGCGGACGCTGAGCGGCGATAAAACATCGGCCAAGTACCTCAACAGTCCGGAGACGGTGATTTTCAACAAAAGTGACGTGCTGTTCAACCTCGACAAGGCGTTAAATACGCCGGGGAATACGGACAAGCAGTTAATTCTGTTTGAAGGTTACATGGACGTTATCTCCGCTTACCAGGCGGGGGTCACGAACGGTATTGCCTCGATGGGGACGTCACTCACGCCCAAGCAGGTACAAAGCATTGCCCGCCACACCGATAAGGTCACCATCTGTTACGACGGTGACGCTCCGGGGCAAAAGGCAATCAGCCGCGCGCTGGGGATGTTCGAGGGGACAGACGTGGATGTTGGTGTCACCTTTCTCCCCGATAATCTGGATCCCGATGAATTCATCCAAAAGCGTGGGGCCAAGGCGTTTGCCGACCAGCTCAAAGTCGTCCTCACGCCGACCGCGTTCCGCCTGCACCATCTAGCTAGCGGCGTGGACATGTTCAATGACCATGCCAAGCTTCAGTACATCAAGGATGCGCTGACGGTGGTTAAACGGGTCCCAGATACCGTTGCCCGTACGGTTTACCTTCAGCAAATCGCCGAGCAAACTGAGGTGCCCCTGGACGTGCTCAGTCAGCAACTTGACGAACTGCAGGTGACTCCGGCAGCAAGCCAGCCGGAAACAGGGCCGAACGGAGAAGATGAAGGCAGAACGCCGGCTTGGCCAAGCGATGATGATTTGCCGCCAGACACTGAAGACAATCCGTGGATTCCGGCTGAACCAAACGTCTGGCAGCCGGCAAGTACGCCCATTGCTGCGTCCAAGCCGTACCTGTCACGCTTTGATCGCGCAGAGCGAGCACTACTGCATTACGCGTTCACAGATGCGGAAACGGCTTTGCACCTGCAGAGTGACACCGTTAATTTTCTGAACGTTGGTTGTGCAAGCCTGGCTGCGGCCTGGCTGGACTTTCTTCAGGACAATCCGGTGACAATCGGTATGACGCCCGACTATCAAGGGTTCATTGCCACGCTGGATGCGACAGATGCCGATTTGGCAACGGCGATTGTGACGGAGAACTTGCCACCACTCAATGAGTTCAGTATCACTGAGCTGGAGCAAGTTATCAGTCAGGGCGACGTTTCGGTCCGCTTGTCGTCGGTGCGTGCCGAGATGAATCAGGCAAAACGATTGGGCGACAAGGAAAAGCAGGCGGCACTCGCCACGCAGTATGTGGTCTTGATGCGGCAGAAGCAAAATGAACTATAATTAATTCAGTCCCACCAGAAATCGGAGGAATTAAAATGGCAAAAACAGATAAAGAAAAAGAATACACATCTGCACTGAAAGCATTAGTTAAGGAATACAAACCTGCCAAGCAGATTTCCACCGATGAACTTGCAACGAAGATGGTTAAACCTTTTGAACTCAAGAGTGAGGCCATCGATGACCTGATGCAGCACCTCGAAGATTCCGGCATCAGTATCGTCGACGAAAACGGTGATCCAGCCGTCGCTGCAATTAAGGCCACCAAGAAGGTCTCCAAGAAAGAACTTAACGACACATCAGCGCCAAGTGGTGTGAAAATTAATGATCCGGTGCGCATGTACCTGAAGGAAATCGGTCGTGTATCCTTGCTGACAGCCGATGAAGAAGTTGCGCTTGCCCTCAAGATTGAACAGGGCGATCAAGAAGCGAAGCAACGTCTAGCAGAAGCCAACCTCCGTCTGGTTGTTTCCATCGCCAAGCGTTACGTTGGGCGCGGGATGCAGTTCCTCGACCTGATTCAGGAAGGGAACATGGGGCTGATGAAGGCGGTCGAGAAGTTCGACTACCGGAAGGGGTTCAAGTTCTCCACGTACGCCACCTGGTGGATTCGTCAGGCGATTACGCGTGCAATTGCTGACCAGGCACGGACAATCCGGATTCCCGTGCACATGGTTGAAACCATCAACAAACTGATTCGCATTCAGCGTCAGTTGCTCCAGGACCTTGGTCGCGAACCAACTCCCGAAGAAATCGGTGCCGAAATGGACATTCCAACCGAGAAGGTCCGCGAAATTCTGAAGATTGCTCAAGAACCAGTTTCCCTGGAAACACCAATTGGTGAAGAGGATGACTCCCACCTTGGTGACTTCATCGAAGACGCTGACGCAACGAGCCCAGAAGACCACGCTAGTTACCAGCTGCTCAAGGAACAGCTGGAATCCGTTCTCGACACGCTCACCGACCGTGAAGAAAACGTCCTGCGTTTACGCTTCGGACTCGATGACGGCCGGACCCGCACCCTTGAAGAAGTGGGGAAGGTCTTCGGCGTTACGCGTGAACGTATCCGCCAAATCGAAGCCAAGGCCCTGCGCAAGCTCCGCCACCCAAGTCGGTCCAAGCAGCTCAAGGACTTCCTGGAATAGCTTCATCAGTTCAATCAACCTCACGCTGATACTTGGCGTGAGGTTTTTTTGTGAAAATGTGGTGACACGCCAACATTGTTCGACAGATTTGCCAGTTTGTTGTATGTGACAGCTGACACGAGCGTAAAGATTGAATAACGGTTATAATTATGCTAATAGAACACAAGGAGGACAACGATGGAAATCACATTGAAACCCCTGGCGCATGACGAATTGGCAGAATTTTGGCAGCTTGCGTTCAGTAACCCTAAGGCAGAGTGGGCGCAATGGAACGGCCCATACTTCCATGACCAAATGCCAACGCGGCGCGAGTTTCTCACCCGGGTGGGCGTTGACGAATTCCAAGACAATCCCAATCGTCAAGTAATCTGGGCGGACGACCGCATGGTGGGGATGGTCTCGGCCTACTTCGACGACGGCGCGCTACTGCGGTGGCTCGACGTCGGCATCACGATTTACGACGAAAATTATTGGGGGCAGGGGATTGGTACCGCGGCCCTCAAGCTGTGGATTACCCACCTGTTTAACCACATCAACCTGCCCCACATCGGCCTCACGACTTGGTCCGGTAACGAACGCATGATGCGGCTTGCCGACCACCTGGGCCTTAAGCTGGAAGCGCGCGTGCGGCAGGTCCGCTACTGGCAGGGCCAGTACTGGGACTCAATTAAGTACGGCATTTTGCGCGACGAATGGTTTAACCAGGAATAGACAAGGAGCAATCATGGCAACAATTCATTTAAGCAAGCGGCTGCAGGCAATCGCTGACTGCGTTGAATCCGGCGAACGGGTTGCGGACATTGGTACCGACCACGCCTTCCTGCCCATGGCGCTGGCTCAGAGCGGCAAGATTGATTTTGCGCTCGCGTGCGACGTTGGCGAAGGCCCAATTGCCATAGCTAAGCAAAACATTGAAGTCAACGGGCTGCAAAATGTCGTCCAGACGCGGCTGGCAGACGGGCTTGAGGGTCTGCGCACCACGGATGGCATCAGCACCGTTGTCATCGCCGGGATGGGCGGGGAGTTGATTGCCAAAATCCTGACGCGGGGCCGCAAGCACCTTGACGGTACTGAGACCCTGGTCCTGAGCCCGCACCGCGACGTGCCCATTGTGCGCCAGTGGCTCGCGGACAACGATTACGGGATTGTTAGCGAAAAAATGCTCGAAGATGAGGGCCACGTATACACCGTCATGGTCGCCGGTCGCACTAAACCAGACGTGCCATACACGCCCGCAGACATCGAATTTGGGCCCATTCTTCGTCAGGAACGCAGTGAACTGTTCGTCAGCGAACTGCGGCGCGAAGAAAAGACCATGAAGAATATTTTGGCGGGATTAAAGGCGGCACAGCACTTGCAACAAGAACGCATCGCCGCAACCGAAGCCCGGTTGGCACTTGTCCAAAAGGAGCTTGAAAATGACTGACACTTTAACCATCGTGCGGGCCGTGACGGATTATGCACCCGCCGCACTGGCGGTGCCGGGCGATCCCATCGGCTGGCAATTGGGTGACCCACACGCAGTAGTTAACCGGGTGCTCGTGAGCCTAGATGTGCGGCCAAGTGTCGTTCAAGAGGCCATCGACGGACATTTTGATCTGATTGTTGCCCATCATCCGCTCGTGTTCAGACCAGCCCATAATTTGGATGAACGCAATCCGCAAAACGCGATGTACGCCAACCTGTTGCGGCACAACATCGGCGTGTTTGGTGCCCACACGAATCTGGACAACGCTAACCCGGGCATGAACGACTGGCTCAGTGCCGATTTACATCTGACCAACGTCCGTCCGTTCATCGATGCCGGTGAACTCCAGGGAATGGGGCGCATTGGCGAGTTACCGCACGCCCTCACGCTTCGTGAACTGGCGGCGCAGTGCAAGACGGTCTGGCAGTTAACGGGCCTGCGCGCAATCGCCAAGGACCTGGATAAACCAGTGCGAACAGTTGCCATTCTGGGCGGCTCTGGTGCTGACGTATATCCGGATGCCGCGGCGGCCGGCGCTGACGTGCTCATCACCGGCGACGTTTCGTACCACACCGGACACGACATCCTTGAAAGCAAGGTGGCGGTGCTTGATGTTGGCCACCACGTCGAACACGTGATGAAGAAGCATTTGGCCGCAATTCTGCAGGAACGCAATTTGGCAGACGGCTGGAATGTCACCATTGTGCCATCGACATTGAACACAGATCCATTCACATTTCTCTAACAAAAAAGGAGCGGTAAAATGCAGCCCGAATCGGGGTTGCATTTTACTGCTCCTTTTTGCATTATGAACCGATTAATCGTTAAAGGTTGGGATCCATCCGGAAGGTTAACTTGCCAAGACCCGTGGATTTGTCCAGCATCGTCATGCGCAGCTTTTCAAAGGCCGCGTCAGCAATCTTGGCCGCCTCGAAGGTTGAATCCGTTGCCAGTTTGGCAAGTGCGTCGGGGTCGGACAATTCAGCCGCCTGCGCGTTCGTGTCCACCACTAACTTAACGTGCTTGGCGTGAACCTCTTCCTGCGTGTTTTCCAGCAGTGGGGCAAACATCTGCGCGTGCGCGTCAATTAAGACACTGGTCAATTTGTACTGCCAGTATGCTGAATCGAGTGAGGCCGGAATTGCGCCAACCTGATAGTTCGCCGGCACATCAGTCAGCCCGGCAAAAAACGGGACGTACTGGCTCTGTGACGGCACACCCATCGCGAGCCACTGAATGTTGCCAATCTCCTTGGGCAGGTCGGACCGTAATTGCAACACGTGACTTTCCTGGGTTGCGGTGACACTGATTGGCCGGAAGCGCCGGCTGTCCTCGGGGTTCGTCTTTGCAAAGCGGCCTTGCGGGTCATACGGGGTGTCCTGGTAGTGCCGCGCCAGCAGTCCGGTTGCGTCCTCCAGTTGTAGTGGCCGGTTCGCGTGCATGATGAACGGCAAATCTGAGTCAGTCGGGGTTTCGCTGCTGGCCAGGCTGCCAGACAAAAACTGGTGACCATCCCACACCCGCGGCGTGTTGTAAATCCGGTCTGAGGGGTCGTCGGTGCCAAAGATGCGCCGCACTGAAAATGGCGTGCCCGGGCGCCACAGGTGGGCGTTCAGCGCAAAGTCCCGCAGCGTCGCATCAACAATGAAATCCTCACTGTCGAAGTCGACATCCTGAATGCTCAGCTGGTTTGCCACGACCGCATAGCCATCGTCGGGAATCCGCTGGGCCAGCCAGTGGTGCCCCGAGACAACCTCCATGTACCAGCCCTCGTCGCTGTCGGCAAACAAAATTCCGTTGGCCTCACCGGTGCCGTACTGCTCAATCAGACTGCCGAGGCGGCGCACGCCTTCACGCGCGGTGTGAACGTAGGGCAAGACAACGGTGACCATGCACTCTTCAAGAATTCCGTACTCGACAAAGGGGTCAAAACCCTGCACGCGGGCATTGGCGTACGCGCTTTCGGTGGCACTCATTGCGACCCCGGCACTATTAATGCCGTCTTCCTCAAACACCCCGTACTTATCCGTCCACTCGGGGGTGGCTGTGTACTTTAGGCTGTCTTTGGGCAAACTAATTTCAACACCCGTATCCTTTGATTTGAAGACCGGGGTCTCATCGCGGTGCGTCGCAGGGTGCACCACAACCGTCTTGGGCCAGGAAGACCTGGAATCTTCGTTGCGCCCAATCATCACGGAGCCGTCCGCGGTGGCTGCCTTACCGATAAGAATGCTTGTGCAAGAACTACGCATGTCTTATCCTCCTTAATGTCTTTTAAATGGTCTGGAAAAACTCAATTACCGTCCATTATACCGTTGCGGGTGGTAATCCAACAGTACTAATTCCAATGGCCATTGCGTTGGTCAACTGATTAAATTACAATACAAGCAAGTATTAATGGAGAAGCAGGGTGCAATCGCTGCGAAAGGGCAGGGTGGCTTTTATGCAGGCAATGTTGGGATTCATTACGCGGTTAGCAATAACCGCGTGCATCATCTGGATACTGTGGCTCGATTATCGGGCGCTATTCAAACGCAATCAATCGCAGCGAACCTGGGTCGACAAGGCGGCGGTGTACCTTAGCATAACTGCGTTTCTTGGCCTGACGCTGGTTAGCATTGTTGCCATCGTGAGCATCATCATCGCCGCTGTGCAACACCAATATTTTGGCGTGGGTGTACTGATTCTGCTGATCATCTACATCTTGGCCGGAATTGCCGGTGGATACGCCGCCGTAAGTATGTGGCACCTACTGCGCACTCGACCTGACACCGCCTCGGACGCCGATGCACATTTGACGAACAGGCAGTTAGCCGAGATTATGGCCAGTACCAAGTCAACTTTCATTTGGCTGCGTCTGCTTTACGCGGCGGGCTTGCTTGGCACCGTCATACTGGTTATCCGCGGCGAACTGGCCTCTGGGTTCTTGAGTGGCCTAATTGCTGCGGCCCTGATTGTTGCTGATTTCAAATTACACGCATTCACGCAGCACCGGGGCAAAGATTAATCAACTTCAGCAACAATGCACCCAAATAAAAAGGCGGCAAACATGCAATCATGTTTGTCGCCTTTTGTCATTATTCTTCGGACTTCAAAGTGCCACCAACAGCGTAACGGTCCTTGGCCATTTCGCTGAGCACCACGTGCACGTGTTCAGCTGGAGCACCCGTGTTCTTAACGATTGCAGCGGTAACGTCCTTGCAAAGCTGGCTTAATTGCGCCTGTGTGCGGCCCTCAATCAGCTCGATGTGAACTAATGGCATAATAATTTCCCCTTTTTAAACATAATTTTAACTGTTCAATTATCGCATATTTTGGTCAGCCCGTCACACACTTGCTGCGGGAAAGTGGCGGGGTAATGGTTACTGGCACAGACGCGGGACAGTCAGATTAAAGGGCCCCGGCCGGCTGCACAAACCCGCGGGCAGCTTGATCCGCCACCGCCGCGGGGCTTCTCGTGTTATAATTTTATGCGAGACTAAACTAAGTGGGGACTTTCGACATGCGCTATTGGGAACGGGTCAAGACATTAGGGGATAAATATCAGCGGTTGCCGGCCGTTACAAGCCAGCTGACCCCACTGACTTCCGCGCGCGACGCGATTATCGCTAGGCGTCTGCCAGAGCACCAACTACCCCGGCTGGGCTTAGACATTACGACCATCGCCATGGCCGGAACCGTCCCGAACGGCAAGATTGAAGAACTCGTGGCTCTCGACCACCTGCTCGGCAATTTTCGCTGGTACCTCGCTTACCACTATGGTGTCTGGGCGTACATCACCCAGGACCTAATTACCAAATGGATGGGCCTGTACCCCAATCGGCGCTACCTGGAAGTTGCGGCGGGCAATGGCCTGCTAAGCTACGGTTTCAGAAGTGCTGGCGCCAAGGTCATCAGCACCGACGCACTAACTTGGGTATCCGAAAACGGAACGGGTAAAACCCCGTGGACCAAGGTGGAGGCGGCAACCGCCACCAGTGCGCTGTGGGAATACGGCAACCAGGTAGACGCCGTCATCATGGCGTGGAGCCCGGACCGTGACCCAAGCGACGCGCACCTGCTCCAAACCATTCGCACCCATTTTCCGCAGCTCGAGCTGTTTGTGATTGGCGACCGTTTTGGCATCACCAACAGCAACTTGTTCTGGCGGGAGGCACGCATGGTCCCCGACAAGAAACTCCTGCAACTGAACCAAGCCTTCCGGAAGTTTGATCAGGTGGGGGACCACATTTACCTGATGCACTAACATTTCAAACTATAATTAGAAAGCGGGAAAAACGGTGTTAAGACACGCAATCATCAATATTCTGGGCGTTCTCGTCGCGGTTTTGGCCGGGCTGGCACTCAGTAATGCCGATCAAGCTGAATACGCCAACGTGCTGAACCATTCCGGCCTGTCCGACCAAGCCTTTGTGTACCACACGAAGAGCACCAAGACAGTTAGCACCGCAATTAAACAGCTGGAACAAATCGATGACCTGAACGACTACCAGGTGCAATTTGCCGTCAGTCGCAACAAGACCCTGTTCTACGCGAAGGGCGAGTACACCACGTTGCCGATTAAATCCGGGCATTTTTTCTCCTCAGCTGACTTCGATTCAACCCTGCCCGTAATGGTGGTGGGCGCAAACGTCACGCAGCGGCTCTACAAGGCGGGGGAACAATCCTACCTTTACAGCAATGGTCGCTACATCCCCGTCATCGGCGTCGTCGGTACACAGGAGGGAAACCAGCTGAACGACCACATCTTCATCAACGCCTCGTCAACCCGCAAAACCGATGACCCGCAGCTAAACAACGTGGAAATATTCGTCGATGGCGTTGATGAAAGTGAGCTGTCCGACTTCAGCCGCATCTTTGTGGCCAAGCCGCACCAGATTACCGTGGCCAAAACGCAAACGAGCCACAAGTCGTGGTGGCAACTACACGCCATCTGGCTGCTCGCCCTCATCGGTACCGCCATCGCCATGAGTCTAATTGCACTGCTGGCCGCCTGGATTGCACCGCGTGCCCAGGTTAAGGGCCTTGATGCACCACAAACTAATCGCTACCTGTGGGGAATGGGCAGTAACTACATGCCCGGTATGGCCGGGGCAATCGTTGTCGGGAGTGCAATCTCCTGGTGGCGGTTCTACATGAACAACCACTTCCGGCTCGTTATTATCGCCATCGGGTTATTCCTTGTATTCGTCATCACTACTCAAGTGTTCATGCACATGCGCCTAAGAAAGGAACAACAATAGTGTCATTACCAGAAGGATTCATTTCTAAATACACAAAACTACTTGGCGCAGACGCCCCGGCATTTTTTGCCAGCTACAATGAACCGGCTGGCGCGGGCTTCCGCATCAATCCGCTGCGGCCCAATTTTGACCAGGTGGCACTGCCGCTAACTGATCCAATCAGCTACTCCAAGTGGGGCTACCGCGGCCATGTCGACGGCAACGCAATTGACCACGTCAGCGGTTATGTCTACAGTCAGGAACCGAGCGCTCAGGTTGTGGGGGCCGTGGCCGACGCTCAGCCGGGCACCCGCGTGCTCGACCTTTGTGCCGCGCCCGGCGGCAAAACAACCCACCTGGCTAGTTCAATGGCCAACACGGGCCTGCTGGTGGCCAACGAAATTCACCCAACGCGCGTAAAGGTACTGGCGAGCAATCTGGAACGATTCGGTGTCCGCAACGCAATCGTGACCAACACCGACCCCGACAGCTTGGCGGCGGTTTTACCCGAATTCTTCGACTTAATTCTGGTCGACGCGCCGTGCTCGGGGGAGGGGATGTTCCGCAAAGACCCAGACGCCACCCAGTACTGGCACGAAGGCTATGCGCAGGAATGTGCAGACCGGCAGCGCGAAATTCTGGATGCGGCGCTGCTGATGTTGCGACCAGGTGGTAAACTGGTCTACTCAACCTGCACCTTTGCCCCCGAGGAGGATGAGCAAATCGCCGCGTGGTTGGTTCAGGAACACGGGATGGTGATCGACCCAATCACCCGCACGGAGGACATGCGCCCGGGGCACCCGGAATGGGCGGACGGCAATCCAGATTTGGCCGGGACCATCCGCATGTGGCCGCAGATCCAGCGCGGCGAGGGCCACTTCTGTGCGCGGCTCATCAAACCCGGCGAACCCGTTGCGGCCGCCCACACCAAAAAGAAGGGCAAAAAACAGCACCAAAACCAATCCACGGTTTCGCTGGAACAAAAGCAGCTGTGGCAGGACTGGCAGGCAAACAATCTCGCCACCGAGCTCACCGGCCGCCTAGTTGCGTTTGGCGACCAGCTTTACCTGCAACCAGATGGCGCACCGAAATTCGGTAAGGTCCGCGTGCTGCGACCAGGATTGCACCTCGGAACCTTTAAGAAGAAGCGTTTTGCCCCCAGCCACAGCCTCGCAACGGCCCTGAACCCTGATGACTTTTTGTGCACGATTGCAGTCAGTGATCAGGAGTACCGCGATTACCGACACGGCCTGACCATCAGCCGACCGGAGCAGGCGGGCAAATTCCACGTGCTGCTCACAAACCAGGGCAAAGGCTTTGCCCTTGGCCACCTCGTGAATGGCACCATCAAAAACATGTACCCCAAAGGTCTGCGCGTCTAGCACATCAGCGCAGACACACAAAATCCCTTAGGCTGACAAGCTCCGAGCTTGCCGTACCTAAGGGATTATTTTAGTTTAAGTTAAAGGTTACAGTCCGGCGTTCGGTACTGTCAATCCGCGCTGGGCCGCATAATGAGCCAGGTGGTCGGTGACAATCGGGACCTGCCGCAACTGCGCCAGATTAGTGCAGCCAAGGAGGGCAACAATGTCGCGCATCTCCTTCATGAATGCCTGCAAGCGAGCCTGCGTGGTTGCCTCATCCGTTTTGGTCAACCAGTGTAAAACCAGCCCGGCTAACCCAACGGCACTGGCGCCAAGGCGCAGAGCGGCGACAGCCTGGAGCGGGGTCCGAATGCCCCCGGTGGCAATCAGCGGCAGGGTGCACCCCTGCGCCTCAATCAGGGACTCCGCCGTCGTTTGGCCAAACCCGAACAGGTCGCTGTAATCCGCATCGTGGCGGCGCGCATTTTCGATTTTGGCGAAGTTCGTGCCCCCACGGCCGCCAACGTCAATGGCTGCAGCTCCAGTCGCTTCGATGGCCGCAAAGTCATCGTGCCGCATTCCGAAACCAACTTCTTTGACAATCACCGGCACGGGGCTAGCCGCGATGATGGCCGCCAAATTATCGCGCCAATCGAACTCCCGGGCACCCTCGGGCATCACCATCTCCTGCACGGCATTCAGGTGCACCTGGAGCATGTTCGCCCCGAGCAGCTTGATGACGAACTGCGCATCCGCGGGCGTCTTATCGGCTCCGATGTTCGCGAGCACGAACCCGTCCGGATTTTCCTGCCGAATCACGGTGAACGAATCACGCACTGCCGGCTCCTTCAGCGCAACCGATGCACTGCCACTTGCTAGCGGTAGGTGCAGGTTCCGGGCAATACGGGCAAGCTGTGCGTTAATCTTGCCCGTCGTCGTCGACCCACCCGTCATCGCGTTAATCAGCAGGGGAAACTGCCAGTCCGCAATGCCCGGCGCCATGTCAACCGCCGCCACGCTGCTCTCTGGCAATGCACTGCGGATAAAACGCACGTCATCCAGGTCAGAATTGCTGTCTTCCTGATAAAATTTTTCGGCCAGAAAATAATGCTCATCTTTGCGGTGGGACGCAACTGATTGTTTAGTCATCGACAGTTTCCTCCTGCAAGACCCGGGCTGCTGGGCCCGGGGCACAAATGGTAATTGGGTTATCTAGGTGGCGGGCCAATTGATCCGCCACTGCGTCAACGTACTCCGCGGTCGTGAGCACCTTCACGTTGGGACCGGCATCGATTGTGGTGTAGGCCGGTAACCCTTGGGCCCGCATCGTCTGCACCAACTGCAGGGCGGCCAGGGTTCCGGGCTGGAAGTACGTGAACGGCGGGTTGGCGGCTAGCGTTGTGGCGTGCATCATCAGCGCACTGCGTTCAGCAAGTTCGCCAACGAGTTTAAAATCATCCCCAGCAAGTGCGGCCACCATCTCCTGGCTGTTGGCTTCGGCGGTTTGCGCCCAGGCGGGGAAGAACGGGGAGGTGGCGACCGTCTCGGCCATGCCGGCGCGGGATGACACCTTTTTTGCGTGATGATTGATCACAATTGCAATCATGCGCAAATCGAGGGCGGGGTTCACCGCAATTGGCTCCGCAAAACTACTTTCGTCATCGATGCCGCGGTGCCAGATTACGCAGCCGCCATCAATCGACCGGCTGGCAGAACCCGATCCGCGCCGCGCAAGCCTGGTTAGCGCCGGGTGGTCCAGCTGCAGGCCCGCCGCCCGCGATGCCGCCAGCGCCATGGCCGCATACGCCGACGCGGAACTGGCTAACCCCGCGGCTGTCGGCACATGGTTGACTGACTGCACCTGCGCGCGCAAGTCCATGTCCGCCATGTCACGCACGTGATCCAAGAAGCGACTAACCTTCGCCACGGCCGCGCCGGTTTGCAGCACGCCATCCAGACTGAATGTATCGGCGGTTAATTGAGGGCTAAACGCAACCCTGGTATCCGTGTAAAACTGGTCCAGCGTGAGGGAGACACTGCTGTTTGCGGGCAACATTAATGCGGCATCGGCCTTGCCCCAATATTTAATCAGCGCAATATTCGTATGTGCGCGCGCGGTAACTGCTATCATCATCCAAAATCCTTTCAGAAGCCTGGTTAGGCAAATTCATGTTGCCAAACCTGAATGGCCCCGGCACTGCTCATTGCATCCGCAACTTGTTCGGCAATCTCGGCGGTGGGGGCAATCGCAATCACGCAGCCGCCCATCCCCGAGCCCGTCAACTTGGCGCCGAGTGCACCGGCCTGCATCGCCGCACGGACCAACTTGTCAATCTGCGTCGTGCTGACACCGAGGGCGGCCAGGTTGGACTGGGCTGCACTCATGCATTTGCCCAGCTCAAGCAGATTGTTCTCCGCGAGCGCCACGGCGCCGCGGCGGGTCAAGCGGCCCAGGCTAATAATCTGGTCGCGGGCCAATACGTCCACGGCGTAACGCTTTGCGACCGCACCAACAGCGGCCTTGGTCTGTCCCTGAACCCCGGTGTCGCCAATCACGAGAACACCCGCGTGCGGCATTGCGAGATTTTGCGGTTCATTCCCCCGAATCAACCACTGGGGGCGTTCGGCACTTGTGGTTGCTGCATCAATTCCACTCGGATTACCGTGAATCACCCGCTCGGAGACATCAGCCCAGCGCAGGAGCACGTCGTGGGGCAGGTCGGCGCCAAACGCCCGGTAGAACGCACGCACAATGGCAACGGCCGTTGCGGCACTCGAACCCATTCCGCGTTCAGGTGGCAAATCACTAATAATGTTGAGGTCAAAGCCGGTCGTCTTGGCGTCAAAAGCCACTAGCAGTTGGCGAATTAAGGTTGCCACACCGGCAAAGCGGGTGCTGCTTGCATCCTCCAGGCGGCCATTGTAAAAGGCGGAGGTCACTACCTGGCGCTCATCGCTGCGCGGGGTCAGCTCCGCCCGCAGCCGAATCGTGGGCACGGGAATTGCAATTGCGGGTTCCCCGTAAACGACGGCGTGTTCACCCAATAGAATTGTCTTGGCGTGACTTGTTCCAATCGCTGGTATCATTGGCCAACCTTCTTCCGGATTTGCTCTTCGTACACAGAGGTCATCTTGTCACCAAAATGAGCACCGCGCAAACGAAATCTGCAACTATTATATCAAACTATCCATGGTAGAATTGTAAACAGAAGTAAAACGCCAGAATTGGTGCTGAAACAGCCGCAAATTCACGGGAGGTAGCCGTAATGGGTCTAAACTTTGTGCTAGGGGACGGATTGGCAAATCACGAAGCAGTCTTAACTGAAAAAATGGTCAAGGTGCTCAAGCAAAATCCAAACGCCCAGATTTTGTACCTCGTGCCGAACCACTTGAAGTTCGAATCCGAAATCGACGTCCTCGGCAACTTGGCGGCCGCCCTGACCCCGAACGCCAAGTATTTCGCCTCCAGCCGCGTGCAGGTCATGAGTTTCACCCGGCTGGCATGGTACTACCTGAACGGTGACGCCATCTTCCAGCAGCCCCGGTTAACCCCGGCCGCAAGTTCAATGCAGCTGGCCAAAATCATGAGCGACCACCGCGACGAGCTGCGGATTTTTGCGGGTCAGGTAGACAATCCAGGCTTCACCGCCAAGCTGCAACGGCAACTGGACCAGCTTGCTCTCGGCGGCATCACCTCATTTGACCTACGCGGGGCCATCGCCGCCCTGGTGAAGGTGCCCGCCCCAACACCCGACACAGACATGCTGGCATGGCGTCAGGAAGTCCTTCGCAGCGCTGATGGGGACCGCCACCTGCCCAAGTTGCTGGATCTTGCCACAATCCTGGCCGCTTACGAACAAGAAACAAGCGGCTTGCTGAGTACTGCCGACCTGTTGCTAGCGTTAAACGCGCACCTGGAGCACATGGATTTGCGTAATACCTACGTGTTCATCAACCACTTCAACGTCTTTGCCGCACGTGAGCAGGCAGTGGTCAACACACTGATCCACCGGGCACAAGAAACCGTGGTTGCCCTGACAACCGACCGGCCGGGAATTGACCAGCCCACACCACCGGACCTGTTTTTCCCGGCCAAGCGCCTCTATCACCGGCTGCACGCGCTGGCCGCCCAGCCGCTAAACGACATGGCGCCGGCCCCAATTCGGCCCGACAATTATGCGCCCGCGCGCAAACTGCAACCAGGAATCCAGAACCTGGGTAAATATTTCAAGGCCGCCACCGCCCTGCGCGACAGCCTGTTCCCGCAGGATAAGTTCATCGAAAACGGTGATGGTCACGTGGACTGGCAGGGCATCACCATCGCCAAGGCCAGCACCACGTACACCGAATTGCGCACCGTCGCCCGGGATATTCGCCAGCACGTGCAGCAGGACGGGGCACGCATGCGCGACTTCCTGGTCCTGGCCCGCCACCTGGCACCGTACAGCACCAAGGTCCAAGCGGTGTTTAATGAGTTCGACCTGCCCGTGTTCATTGACCGTGAACGCCAAATGAATAGTCACCCGCTAGTTGCCTTCATTGACAACTTATTTGCGTTGCTCGACCGGAATTTTGATTACCAAAGCGTGTTTGGCCTGCTGCGGACCGAGCTGCTGGTGCCACATGACATGCCAATTCACGAGTTTCGCCACGCAATCGACATCACGGAGAACTTTGTCCTGGCAACCGGCATTCGCGGCCAAAAGCGCTGGCTTGACCCAACGCGGTGGGTCGATTTTCGCTTGCACCAACACCCCGTGAGCGACGATGTGGTCGCCGAGGATGATGACGCTGGCACCGTGGCCATTAACCAGATTCATGATCTGGTGCGCACCACGATTGGCCCGCTGATGACCACGCTGAAGGGTGCCAAAACCGGCCGTGACCTCGCGACGGCAGTCTACCAATTCCTCGAAGAAGTCGGGGTGCGGGCGCAAATCACGAACTGGCGCAATGCGGCAAATGACGCCGGGGACTTGGCGCGCGCACAGGGGGAAGAACAGGCATGGAGCACCCTGTGCACCTTGTTTGATGACTTTGTGAGCGTCTGGGGTGAGCGGGAGATTAGCGCAACCCAGTTCGTCAGCCTGCTGGATGCCGGCTTTGGCAGTGCCACGTACACCC
Source organism: Lacticaseibacillus hulanensis (assembly GCF_004010095.1). Classification (GTDB taxonomy): domain Bacteria; phylum Bacillota; class Bacilli; order Lactobacillales; family Lactobacillaceae; genus Lacticaseibacillus; species Lacticaseibacillus hulanensis. Next base: position 87,140 of record NZ_RRYD01000001.1, read on the forward strand.
AAATTCCGTCAACGCTGGACCAAGTGGTTGTCTCCGAAACTGGGCTCACCCGCATTGCCCGCGCCAAGTACGTTTACATCATCGGCGCCACCAGCTTGGTCATGCCGGACACAATCGACGACAAGGATATCCTGACCAGTGACGACCGCCACGTGCTCGGCCCGGTTCTGCCCAGCGGGTGTTTTTTGCCGGACGCCGGTGCCGACGCCGCGCTGACCGAACCGTTCATTAATTATCTGGTCTTCGTCGCCCCAACCACGGAATTAACCATCAGCTACCCCGTCCGGGAAGAGGGCGAAAACGAACCATCAGCCTACGTAACGGGTCTGCAAGCGGCGGCTAATTTGTCGTGGCAGATTTGGAATGACGCCACGCCGGATGATTCTGTCGGCAAGTTGATTGGGACAAGCCGCAGTCTGCTGAGTGACCGTCTGACCATCCTGCGCGCCCTCAAAGACACCAAAACGCCAATTGCTCCGAGCTGGACGGCGGTGGGGGAGCATCTTCGCAAAACCACGTGGCAGCCACTGCTCGTGCAGCTGGATGCCAGTCTGGATTACACCAATAGTGCCGGACACCTCGAGCCGCACCTGGCGGAAGAGCTGTACGGACGCCACCTGGCCGTGTCGATTTCACGGCTGGAGACCTTCTACAAGAATCCATTTGAATACTTCGTTAAGTACGGGTTAGCCCTGACGCCGCGGCGAGAGTTCACGCTCACGCCGGCGGATACCGGCACGCTCTACCACGCGGTGATGCAGCAACTACTGGCGGAGGCGCAAAAACGCGGCGGTCTTTTCAACATGTCCAGTGCCGAGGTGGACGCCACCGTGCAACAGCTTGTTCGGCAGCTGATTGAGCAACCCGAATTTGCGGTGCTAACCAGCTCAGCGCGCATGCAGTTCATCACGCAGATGCTGCAGAATATCCTGCGCCGCTCTGCCTGGGCCGTGCACAAGGAGCAACAAGCCAGTTCCTTCAAGGTCGCCGCTGAAGAACTTGACTTCGGGATGGGTAGCCGTAATAGCCTGCCCGCCCTTGATGTGCCCATCGATTCGGCCGGCCATCAGCACGTGCTCGTTCGTGGCCGCATCGACCGGCTCGATGAATACCAGGCCGGTGACCAGACCGAATTCATGGTGGTTGATTACAAATCAAGCGCGCGAAAATTCTCCCCGCAAGACGCCTACTTTGGGCTGGGCATGCAAATGCTGACGTACATCGCCGCCGTTTCGAATGCGGGCAGCCTGCAGCAGCGTGCACTCGCGCCGGCTGGTGGGGTGTTCATGCACCTCTTCAATCCGCGTCTGCCATACCAGGCGGGTATTAATACTGAGACCAAGGACGATTTGCTCCTGCCATTGCTGCAGATGCAGGGCATCATTGTGGGCACGGACAGTCTGCCCGCACTGGACACGACGCTCACGGACGAAACCGGGGCGCTTCGCGGCGGTCAATCATCACCGTTTTTCCCGCTCAAACTCAAAAAAGACGCAACTCCAGCCGCGACAACGCCAGTGGTGACACCCGCGCAGATTGAGCTGCTACTGGACAACAACACCGAGCTGATTCGCTTGGCGGCCGCGCAGATTCTGGCGGGGGTCATCGAACTAGCACCAGCACGTTACGACCAAAAAGCCGACAGCATTACCAAGAGTGATTACACCAGCATCATGCAGTTTGACCCCGCACTAACCGGGAACCGTTACCGTGAATTGGCCAAGTTGTCCCTGAAGGATGTGCTGGCGCGGCTAGTGGCGGGCGAGCGACCGTACACGGACCAGGATTTTAAGTAGGAGGAAATAACCATGGCAGATGAACCCAATTTTACCGCCGATCAAGAGCGGGCCATTACGGACGGAACGCCTGATTTTGCGCATGACGCCGCTGGCAGCCACAATGTTCTGGTTTCTGCTTCTGCTGGTTCTGGGAAAACGGCCGTGCTCGTGGAGCGTATTCGCCGGCAGATATTAGCGGGCGGTGACGTGACGCGCATGCTCGTTGTCACGTTCACCAACGCCGCGGCGGCGGAGATGAAGGCCAAAATCGACACCGCGCTGAAGAAGTACCTGACCGCCCACCGCAAAGAAATGGATGACAACATGCGCCGCCACCTGACCCAACAGATTGGGCTGGTCGACAGCGCCCCCATCAGCACCCTCGACGCCTTTGCCCTGCAGGTGGTGCAACAATACTACTATGTGGCCAATCTTGACCCGAATTTCCGCATCCTCGCCGACCAGACTGAGGCACTCATGATTCAGGAGGGGGTCTGGGATGATCTGCGGGAAAAACTTTACGCAAACGACGCGGAGGCGTTCGGTGAACTGACAACCAACTTTGCCACCGGCTGGCACGACGACGTGCTCGGCGACCTCATTTTGCGCATCTACACCTACGCGATGACCACCACCGACCCCAAAGCCTGGATTGAGCAATTGCCGAACGCGTACACCGCCGACTTAACGGCCGGTTCTCCGTTTAACGTTGCGCTGGCCCGCGCGATGCACCCAGCGCTGATCGAGGCCGATGCACTGCTCAAGCAGGCGGAGCAAATTACCACCGTCCCGGAGCTGGCGAAATGGAATGCAATCATCGCCTCAGACCGCCAGAATCTTGGCCGAATTGTTGATGAGCTCGGGAATGATTACAGTTTTGTTCACACCGCACTGCTGGACCTCAAGTGGCCAACCTGGTCAACGGCCCGGCTGAAGGACGATGATTTGAAGGCGGCCAAAAACCAGGCCAAGAGCTTGCGGGATGCGGCGAAAAAGGTAATCGAAAAGCACGTCAACCCGCTCGTGATGCTGGACACCGAGGACTTGCTGCGGACACTGACGGGGGCCAAGTCAGTGGTCAGCGAGCTGAGCAAGGTCGCCGGCTTATTTTTGGTGGCGTACGGGAAGGAAAAGCACCGTCGCCGCGTCATGGACTTCGGCGACATCGAGCAGGCCGCGCTGACCATCCTCACCACAAAGGATCCCGATACGGGCATGAAGGTGGGGGATGCTTACCTGGACGGGTTTGACGCGGTCATGGTCGATGAATACCAAGACACGAACCCGCTGCAGGAGGCCCTGCTCGACGCCGTTAGCAAAAAGGGCGCGGGCAACCGCTTCATGGTTGGGGACGTCAAGCAGAGCATCTATGGCTTTCGCCTGGCCGACCCCACGATGTTCATGGACAAATACAACACGTATGCTGAGGCACAAACGGGCAGCGACCAGGACTTCAAGGCGCGCGGCGAACACATTACGCTCGCCGACAATTTCCGCTCCAGCCAGAACATTCTGGATTTCACCAACCTAATCTTCAAGCAAACAATGGACAAGCAACTCGGTGCCGTCGATTACACGGGCGGTGAACTGCTCCAATACGGTGCAAAGGACTACGGCGAGTTCAAACCCAAAACCGAGGTGCTCCTTTACGCGCCAAATGCGGAGGACGGCGATAATGCAATCGACAAGGACGAAGCGCAGGTGCGCATTGTTGCCGAGCGCATCAACCAGATTGTGGGGAGCACAGACACGCAGATTTTCGACCGCAAAAAAGGCGTGATGCGGCCAATTCAATACCGTGACATCACACTGCTGGAACCGACGCGGAGCCAAAACCTGGTCATCCAGCAGGTCTTTGCGGACGCTGGCATTCCGGTGGTCGTGACCAACGCACAGAATTATTTCAAGACCACTGAACTGCAAGTGATGTTGTCCTTACTGCGGGTGATTGACAATCCGCTGCAAGAAATTCCGCTGGTTGCAGTGCTGCGCTCACCAATCGTGGGGATGACCGCCGATGAGCTTGCCGTTATCCGGATTACGGACAAGAGCATCCCGTACTACGACGCATTCACCAAGTTCGTGACCGATTTTGCCCAAGACGCCGCAACGCCGCTTGCCAGCAGGGCCCACGCCAAGGCACTGCGCTTCATGGATGAGCTGGACAAGTGGCGCGACCTTGCGCGCATGAACCAGCTGGTTGACCTGATCTGGGCAATCTATAACGATACTGGTTACCTGGACTTCGTGTCGGGTTTGCCGGGCGGCCGCCAACGCCAGGCGAACTTGCACGCACTGTACGAACGTGCGCATGCATACGAGGAGGGCGGTTTCCGGGGCGTATTCGCGTTCGTTCACTTCATTGAACTCATGATGAACCGTGATCAGGACCTGGCAACCCCCGTGGTCATCGACCCGAACACCAACGCCGTCAATTTGATGACCATCCACGGCAGCAAGGGGCTGCAGTTCCCGATTGTCTTCCTGATGAACACCAGCCGGCACTTCCGCGGTGGGCACGGTGACATTGGGGTGGTGCTGAATACCAGCGGCATCGGCATCAACTGGTTCGACTCGGAGCACAGCACGGTCGTCCCAACCCCGCAGTTTGCCCTGGCGAGTGCTGCCAAGGCGGAAGCGGAGCAGGCCGAGAACATGCGGGTGCTGTACGTGGCCCTCACCCGGGCGGAGCAACGCCTCTTCATCGTGGGCAACACTAAGGACGAGGAGACAACCATCAACCACTGGCGGAGCCTCGCGAACACCGACGAGACGGTGCTACCATTGGCCAGCCGGTTGGACGCTGGTTCTGAGCTCGACCTGATTGGCGCCAGTTTGGTGCGCCATCCGCAGTTCCCGGGCAACACCGGCACCAATGCCCACGCGCTCACGGAAGACCCAACCGAATTTTCACTGCAATTCTACCCGCAACCACCCGCAAAGCTCGGCGCGCAAAGCAATCATCAGTATCAGCAGCCTGCCCTCGACGTGGATGTCGATAAATGGCTGAATTTTCAGTACCCATTCACGGCCGCGACAACGACGACGGGCTTCCAATCCGTCTCCGAAATTAAAAGTGCCTTCACCAGCGACCCATCAATTCTTGAGTTGCGCGAACGTAGCGGGCAAAACAGCCCGTGGCAAAACCGTGTCGGCAGTGATTTGGCGACACCACAGTTCATGCAGGATACTGAAAAACCGGACGGGGCGGCGATTGGGACCGCGACGCACGCACTGCTTCACGAGCTGGACCTGACCCAGCCAATTACCGCTCCTTCAATCGCTGCCGCACTGGCGGAGCTCGTCACCCAGCAGGTTGTGACCGAAGACGTGGCTGCGCGGGTCAACGCCGCTAATGTGCTGCGCTTTTACGCGACACCGTTTGGCCAGCAGCTCATCGAAAATGCCGAAAACGTGCAGCGGGAAGTACCGTTTGCCATGCTCGTGCCGGCCAGCCGCCTATTTGACCAGATGGCCGGTGATGATCAGTCCATCCTGGTACACGGGATTATCGACGGGTACTACGTTGACGGTGATTCCGTGACGCTGTTTGATTACAAGACCGACCACGTCAAAGACGGCAATGAGCGCGAAGTGGTGGACCGCTACACGGGCCAGCTTGGCCTGTACGCGCGCGCCTTGAATGCAATGTTGCACAAAACGGTGCACCCGTACCTCGTTTTGCTGGAAACTGGTAGCGTGGTGGCGTTAAGCGACTATCCAGAGTAAAATAAAACGTATGTATATTGCGCGGGGTCTCCTTCGCAATTTGAAAATTTTAAAGCGTGGCGCGTTTGGCCACGACAACAAAGGTGATTAGATGAATCCAGACACCGTTTATGCGGTGATTGACCTCGAGACCACGGGCCCCGACCTCAAAAATGGGGGCCGTATTATTCAATTCGGGTGTGCGCTCGTTCGGCGGGGGCACGTCATTCAGACCGTATCGCAACTGGTCAATCCGGATGCGCCGGTTCCGCAATCAATTCAGCAATTAACCGGGATTACCCCCGACATGCTCGTTAGTGCGCCGTACTTCGATGAAGTGGCCGGTGCGCTCGCCGGATTACTTAGCGACAGCGTCATCGTCGCGCACAACGTTAATTTTGATTACCCATTTTTCAACGCTGAATTAAGGCGCGTGGGCGTACCACCACTCACGAACAAGGCCATCGATACGGTGCAGCTGGCCCAAATCCTGTTGCCAAACCAGCCCAGCTACCGGTTAGCCGACCTGACGAAGGTGCTGGAGATAAAGCACGACAACCCGCACCAGGCCGATAGTGACGCAATCAGCACGGCGGGTCTCCTCCAGAAACTAACCAAAAAATTCACCAAACTACCCGGACCAACCCAGCGCCTCATCGCAGCGCGCAGCGACTTTCTGGTGCGGGAAACGGGTGAGTACATTCGGTTCTTGGCGCAAAGAGCACCAGCAATCACCAAGAATTACGTTCAGGTGCAGGATCTAGTGGTCGCAAACCCGACTGCCCCAATCCCGCGGGCACCGCAACCCGATTTTCCGGCGACGGATAAGGCCAAACGGCACGCGCTAAAGGCGGCCAAGTTGCGCTTCCGCTTCGGTCAGGCCAAGATGATGGACAAAATCTACGCTAACGCCAAGACTGATCAACTGCCGCTGCTCATCGAGGCGGGAACCGGGCTCGGGAAGTCACTCGGTTACCTGACGCCACTTGCGGCAATCGCGACGCCGAAAAAAAAGGTCATCGTCGCCACCTCCACAACGGTCTTGCAGCAGCAACTGGCCTCGAACACGTTTACCGAGCTCGGCAAGGTTTACGGTAGCAAGTTTGACGCGGTGGTCCTAAAGAGTGCCCGGCACTTCATCGACCTCAACAAATTCGCGACAACCCTGCACATGACGGGGGACTTCAACCGTGCCGACCAACTTCTGCAACTGCGCATCTGCGTGTGGCTCACGCAGACGCAGACTGGAGACATTGATGATTTGCACCTGACCGGGGATCAATCAATGTTAATGCGCCGGATTCGCCACACCGGTGATTTCGGTAGCAACCAGAGCAATCCGTTTTTCAAATTTGATTTCTACCGGCGGCTGCTTGAGCGGGCCGACCAGGCGACGTTCATCATTACCAACCACGCCTTTTTGGCCCGTCACTACGAGGACTCGTCATTTGCCGACCAGCCATACCTGGTTGTGGATGAGGCGCACCGCTTTGCGGATAATGTTGCCCCCGGGTTGGGGGTGCACTTCAACCTGACCCAGCTGCGGCGCCTATTCAATTCCCTGACAACAATCATCACGCACCCCGAAACCAATAATCTGAGTAGCATTTATCAGCACGATGCCCTGGTGAGTTACCAGTTAACCCAGATGGAGCAGAGTGCAAATAGGGCGCTCAAAACGGTGGAGGGCATTCAAACGCAGTTGTTCCACCATTACTTCAGCCACCGCCAGCGCCCGCACAATGGTTCAATTAACCAAGTCCTCACTGAGGGCGAGGTGCAGGAATTCTTCAACCGCTTCGGTGACAGCGCCCAGGAGCTCGAGCGCAACATCCGCTTGATCCTCCAGGTCGCAACCAAGCTCCGCACGGATTATCTAAGGACCCGCTCCCGCTTCGTGGCTAGTGACGCCCAAGTATTTCAGCGTCTCGACGAAATCAGTAGTGCCCTTGAGCAGCAGCTCATTGCGGTGCACGATGTTGCTGAGGCAACGCCACGGCTCCAAACAACCGAGCTCACGGTGCCACTGGTTCAGCTCAAACACCCGGACGACTTGACCAGCCTCACACTCAGGTGGCGGGCCGTGGACACCGGCGTGCGCATTCAAGAGCTGCTTAGTCACTTCACGGCGCCCGTCTTCACCGGTGCCACCCTGACCGTGCGCCGGCGCACAAATTTTCTCGCCCACGAGCTGGGCTACAATTCATTCAAACCAGAGCAGGTGCTCATCACGCGGAGTCCATTCAAGTTCCGCGACCAGGCCCGCATCCTGCTTGCAAGTGACGCCCCGGAAGCGCCAACGACTATCACACCCGAGTACATTAAGTATTTGGTCGACAGCATTAGCGCCCTAGTTGACAATGAACACCAAACCTTAGTGCTTTTTACATCACTCAATACCATCAAGGCGGTATATAATGAGCTATGCAGTCGCCCGGTTGCGGGCAACAAGGAAATTCTGGCGCAGGGGGTCACGGGCAGCGCGGCAAAAATCGCGCGGCGCTTTGCGGTCTCCACGAATGCGGTCTTACTCGGCGCCGCCAGTTTCTTCGAGGGCGTTGATTATCCAAGCAAGCAACTGGAATCGGTCATCGTGACCAGGTTGCCGTTTGCTAACCCAAGCGACCCAGTGGTTAAGGCCCGCGCGGAAGTGCTGAAGGCAAACGGGCTGGACCCGTTCAAGGTCGACGCGTTGCCGCGCGCCACGCTGCAGCTGCGCCAGGCATTCGGCCGCTTGATCCGGCGCGAAGACGATCGGGGGGTGTTCATCATCCTCGATCCGCGTTTCACCAAGACGCAGTTCGGGCGGGGCATGCAAAAATCGTTGCCCCACGTTGACACGGACCTCATGACCACAGCGGAAATTCCCGCAGCAATTGAGCAATGGCTAAAGCCACTGGCAACAGATTTGCAGGAGACTGAAAGGAAGTAATCATGCGCAGAACAAAACAATCTTGGCAGCACTGGGCTATCCTAGGAATCATTCTCGCGGTCGTTTGCAGTATGATTTTTGTCCTCTGGTCCGCAATGCATCCGTTCGCTAAGGTACGCAGTGATGCAGAGCACATCGCGGTTAAGTCCGCCAAAACCACCGATATCAACGGCTTCTGGTGGAACACGCGGGACAAGAGCTACTTGACGGTCAGCGGTAACCGCGATGGTCAGCCAGTCTACGTCGTCATTGCCAAGAAAACAGGTAAGGTTAACGTGCTGCACAAGGCCAACGGAACCACCCGCAACACAATCTTGCGCAAGACCTGGCGTGATTTTGCCCCAAAGCGGGTGCTCAATGCAGCCCTGAGGAAAAGCGGTAAGGACTTCGTTTGGGATGTCGGCTTCGTTAGCAAGAACGGCACCCTGGGTTACGTCACTTACGATTTCGAAACCGGCCAACAACTTAAGGTAATTCGTGATTTATAGAAGCATCAAATTTGGAAAAGAGGCAAATACTATGCACATTGCAAAGAAACTTGCACAAGTAAATCCAAGCGCAACACTCGCGGTTAGCCAAAAGACCGCCCAGATGAAGGCCGCTGGCGCCGACGTCATTGATTTGTCCGTTGGTCAGCCCGACTTCACGACCCCCGATGACATCGCAAACGCGGCCATCGCGTCAATTAAGGATGGCAGTGCCAGCTTTTACACCCCAGCAGCGGGTCTTCCCGCACTCCGGCGTGCAATCGCGGACCACGTTGCAAAGAAAACGGGTTACCGTTACGAACCAAACCAAATCGTGGCGACCGACGGGGCGAAGTTCGCGCTCTACGGCATTTTTACCGCCATTCTCGACGAGGGTGATGGGGTCTTAATTCCGCTGCCCGGCTGGGTGTCATACGTTGAGCAAGTTCGCCTCGCAGGTGGGGTGCCACAAGCCGTTAAGTCCCAGAAGGGCTTCAAGGTGACCGTCGATGATTTGGACGCCGTGGTAACATCAAAAACCCGCGCTCTGGTCCTCAACAGTCCGCAAAACCCAAGTGGTGTGATTTACACCAAGCAAGAACTGACCCTAATTGGTAACTGGGCTGTGCGCCACAACATCTTGATCATCGCTGATGAAATCTACAGTGACCTCGTGTACAACGGTGCCAATTACACTTCAATGCTGCAGCTGGACCACTCCATCGTCGAAAACACGGTCCTCGTAAGCGGTGTATCCAAGTCCTACGCAATGACCGGCTGGCGGGTTGGGTTCATTGCAGCACCAAAGAAGCTGGCCCAGGCAATGGCCACCATCGTCAGCCACGCAACGGGGAACCCCGCCGCGGCCAGTCAGTACGCGGCAATTGCGGCGTTTACCGGTGACCAGGCATCCGTTGAAAAGATGCGGCAGGCGTTTGAAGAACGACTCAACACTGTTTACCCACTACTGAAGGCCATCCCCGGATTTGAATTCGACGGCAAGCCAGATGGGGCCTTTTACCTCTTCCCGAACGTCCGGGCGGCGGTCAAGGCAACCGGCTTCGAATCAACCGACAAGTTCGTCACCGCGCTACTGGACGATACCGGTGTCGCCGTGGTTCCGGGCCGTGCATTTGGGATGCCCGATTACATTCGGCTCAGTTACGCCAAGGGTCTCGATGACTTGGTTGAGGCTGCAAAGCGCATCAATAGCTTTGTCACCGCGAACGGTAATGCCTAATAACGGGTAAGAACGTGCATCGTATGTTCAAAAATGGTATTTTAGAGGCCGGGGTTAATTCCTAGGCCTACATATTTAACCGCAAGTGCGGGACAGAAGGAGAAGTATACAATGGCACAACGTATCAGCATCATCGATGCCAAAGACCATGTTGGTGAAGAAGTCACCATCGGGGTTTGGCTCACCGACAAACGGAGCAGCGGGAAAATCGCTTTTCTCCAGTTGCGTGACGGCTCTGCATTTTTCCAAGGGGTTGTTCGCAAGAATGACGTAAGCGAAGAGGTCTTCACAACCGCGAAGGGCCTGCACCAGGAAACTAGTTTCTGGGTTACGGGTGTCATTAATGAAGATGCACGTAGCCACTTCGGTTACGAAATTCAAATCAGTGACATCGAGGTTGTTGGTGAAAGTGAAGACTTCCCAATTACACCTAAGGAACACGGGATTGAATTCCTGCTTGATCACCGGCACCTGTGGCTGCGCAGCAAGCGGCCATTTGCCATCATGCACATCCGCAACGAAATGATTCGCGCCACTTACGAATTCTTCAACGACAACGGCTTCATCAAGATGGACTCACCAATCTTGACGGGCTCCGCTCCTGAAGGCACAACCGAATTATTCCAGACGGATTACTTTGACCACGACGCTTTCCTGAGCCAAAGTGGGCAGTTGTACGCCGAAGCAGGTGCAATGGCTTACGGTAAGGTATTCACGTTCGGCCCAACGTTCCGTGCCGAAAAGAGTAAGACGCGGCGCCACCTGACCGAATTCTGGATGCTTGAACCAGAAATGGCGTTTACCACCCAGGACGAAAGCCTCAAGGTCCAGGAACGCTACATTGCTTACCTGGTTCAGAACGTCATCGACCACTGTGCTTACGATTTGAAGCTCCTTGACCGCGACGTTGATCAGCTGCGCAAGTACACGAAGCTGCCTTACCCACGCATCAGCTACGATGAAGCCATCGAGATGCTGCAAAAGGGTGGCTTTGATTCCAAGTGGGGCGACGATTTTGGCGCTCCTGAAGAAACCTACATTTCCGATCAGTTCGAGCAGCCTGTGTTCATCATGAACTACCCGAAGTCAATCAAACCATTCTACATGAAGCCACACCCTGACCGCGACGATGTTTACCTGTGTGCCGACATGCTTGCTCCGGAAGGGTACGGGGAAATCATCGGTGGCTCTGAACGTGAAACTGATTACGAAGCCCTCAAGGAACAAATCATCAAAAAGGGTCTCGACCTGAGTGAGTACGAATGGTACCTCGACCTGCGTAAGTACGGCAGTGTGCCTCACTCTGGGTTCGGTCTTGGGCTCGAACGTGCCATCACCTGGATCTGCAAGCTGGATCACCTGCGTGAAGCAATTCCATTCCCACGGATGATTAACCGCATTAAGCCTTAATGCAAAGGGGGCACCGTCATGACCAATCTTGGTGCTTACATCAACGCGGGTAGTAGTAGTTTTTCCAACTTATTATTCACGAACTTCAAGGGTACGGACCTGACGTCCACGGAGTTAATGGTGTACCTATTTCTAAGCCAGTACGTCCAAAACCATTCCGATGCGCCTGACCTGCAGCGATTAGCCGCCGATGCCAAGATGCAGAGCACAACGTTCATGAACGCATTGAATAGCCTCTGCGCCAAGAAGGCCGTGGAACTGGTAACGACAACGGACGCCGCGGGTAAACTGGTTGACCATTATGACGTGACGCCGCTTCTAGAAGAGCTGAGCGGAAAACCGGTAACTCCAGAAACCGACGTTAAAACGGCTAGTGAATCACCAATTCGCAAGGTAACCAGCCAAGTCGAAACCGAGTTTGGCCGGCTATTGACGCCAATTGAGCAGCAAATGATTCGGGACTGGCTGAACATCGACCATTACAACCCCGACCTCATCAGCCTCGCATTACGGGAGGCTGTGCTGAACCAAGCGTACTCGCTTAAGTACATGGACCGCGTTCTATTGCGGTGGGAAAAGCAGCACCTAACGACGCCGGAAGCAGTGCGGCGCCAGCAGCAAAAATTCGATTCATTATAAACAAACAAGGGCCAAAGCTGGCAGGAACGCCGGCTTTGGCCCTTGTTGTTGGCTTGCTTGTAACACACTATCGATACAAAACAGCCCCCGCTAGGCTTGCCGTAAATCACGGCAAATCTAACGGGGGCTGTTTTGCAGGTAATTCCGCGGTTAGTGACCGGCTGGCGTGGAACTAGCACTGCTTGAATTATTTCCAGCAGCTGGCTTGTCGCTTGGCTTACTTGAGGCAGTCTGGCTGCTCTGCGTGTTGTCAGTCTGATTGCTGCTATCAGTGGCGCTGCTTTGACTCTCAGCGCTATAACTGCTTGATTCGCTGCTGCTTGATTCACTAGACGAAACGGAGCTGGTCGAACTCGATTCGCTGGACGAGCTGCTTGTGCTGCTTGATGATGATTCATCAGCGCTGAAGTTCTGCAGGTCCTCACTACCAGCAACGAACAACTCGCGCTGACCGTTGATGTTCTTAGCGATGACTGAACTTGGCTTATTCCAATCCTTGTTCTCTAGGGTTGCAGACACATAGGCCATCAGGTTCTTGTAGATTAGCAGGGCGATGCGCTGACTGGTGGCACCCAGTCCGTCTTCTAGCGGCTTATCGTAACCCGTCCAGACGGAAATTACCCGGTTGCGGGTATAACCCGTGAACCATTCATCCTTGTTCAGGCCATGGAGGGAAGAGTTCCGCTCAAGTTCGGCATCCGAGTAGTTAACACTACCAGTTTTACCCGCTTCGTACAGATTACCGGTTTTGGCGGACGTCCCGGTCCCGCTCAGCATAACGTCCTTCAGCATATCGGTCACCATGTAGGCCGTGCTGCTCTTCATCGCTCGTTTTGGCGTGGACGAGTACGACGTCGAAACACCATCAGCGGTGGTAATCTTGCGCACGTAGTAAGGCTTGTAGTACTGGCCACCGTTGGCAAAGGCCCCATAAGCAGCAGCCTCTTCTTCAGTGGAAATTCCGGCACCAATCCCGGACGCGTAGGCTGACCGTTCCGCCTTGGAGAGGGTGATGCCAAGACCCTTAAGGAAGCTGTTCGCGCGGGTTAAGCCGACTTTTTCCAGCATCTTAATTGCCGGAATGTTACGGGAAAGCTTGAGCGCAGACCGCATAGTCATGTTGCCCATGTACTTGTTATCCCAGTCGTGCAAAACTGTCCCGTCCGGGTAGGTGAAGGGTTCATCGGCGATGTTCGTGGCGGTCGATGCGCTCAGGTACTCAACGGCAGGACCGTAATCCATCATCGGCTTCATTGTGGACCCGTTGGAGCGCGATGTCTGCGTTGCCCGGTTGAGACCCCGCTGGACCGAGCCGGTCTTCCGGCCACCAATCTGGGCCATCACCTGCCCGGTCTCCGGATCAGTCATCGTGACCGCGGCCTGGAACTTCTTGTCGGGGAAGTTCACGTAATCATTGGTGTTAACAATCTTGTACAGCTTCTTCTGGGCATCGAAGTCCAGATTGGTGTAAATCTTCATCCCCGAAGTGTACGGGTTCAGGCCGGTCTTCTTCTGGACTTCCTTAATGACGGAGGTGACGTAACTATCAACGACCTGCTGATCTTCGCTGGTTGCCTGAGCAGTTTGCTGCTTCACCATACCGGATGATATTGGGGTGGCCTTCGCAGCCGCTGCGTCAGCCGCCGTTATCTTCTTATTCTTCAGCATGGCATCAATCACGACATCGCGCCGCTCTTTTGCCGCCTCAGGATGTGTGTACGGGTTGTAGCCAACTGGCGATTGACCGAGACCAGCGATAAAGGCGGTTTGTGCAAGAGAAAGCTTGCTGAGGGACTTACCATAGTAGTACTGGGCACCGGTTTCCATCCCGTACTGACCGAAATTCATGTACACCTTGTTAATGTAGAATTCCAGAATCTGTTCCTTGCTGTATTTTTGCTCAACCTGGAACGCTAAGACGGCTTCTTGGGCCTTACGCTTTAGGGTTTGGTCGGACTGCTTGGTTGAGAATACCGACAGCTTGACCAGCTGCTGGGTAAGGGTACTGGCACCCTGCAACTCACCCCGGTGTAGCACGTTATTCACGGCCGCCGAAGCTATGCGAATGGGGTTGACCCCAAACGGTTCGTTGTAGAAGTGGCTGTCTTCAACGGAGACCACCGCGTCTTTGAGCTGCTGGGGAATCTTCTGCGCGTTAATGTAATCGCGATTCTCAATGCCAAGCGACGTGATTGGCTTGTTGTTCAGCGCGTAAAGGGTCGAGCTCCCGTCACTTTGCAGTTTTGCCAGCGTGATGGTCGGTGCGTCCTTTGCGTAGTACGAAAACAATCCGACACCGAAAATAAAGGCGGCCAGCACGACAATTCCCAGCCACTTAAACACCCGGCGAATTGGGTGATTTGCGCGCGGCTTCTTTTGCTCCTGCCGTTTGCCTTGTCTCTGTTCGCGTTTCTTGGCCATTCGTGAATCATTCGGGTTCGTTCTTGCCACGAAGAGTACCTACTTTCTTTTTGATCAGCCAATCGACCCCATCTAGGTAGGGGACGGTCGGAACAAGCTGTGGGGTGAGTTCATAGCCATCCGCCAGAATTGTGTCCAGCGTGATGGATTTGCGCCCACCAGTGATTTGCGCATCCCAGGCCATGATTACTGGCGTTGCCGGTAATAGGAACAGCCGGTGCAGTGTCGCAAATCGAATCACGACAAAACACAGGCCGTCTTGGCGTAAGCATGCACGCATGTGGTCAATTTGGTGCTGATGAAAATTCTTTAGTGGAAAACTTGCTTTATTCTTGGTTTCCTTGGCTTCAAAGTCCAGATACCAGCCGCGATACACGCCATTGTAGTCGGTGGTTGATGGCGTCTTGAAATAGCCTTCACGGATAACCGCTTTGCTGCGGGCGGGGTAATCAACCCGCACAATCTGAATTGGCGTCGGTTTCTTGTGGACAACGGCGCGCCCTGTCTGTAAGTAATACGCATTTGCGGCGTTCAGTTCGTCCTCGAGCGTCATACCCCGGCCACCATAAATTGTGTTACTGTGGGGCTTAACTTCTGGGGTAGATGATTGCTTTGCCGACGCGTATGAACTACCATTTGGGTAGTGGAATGCCATGTTCATCACGCTCCTGTGCTTTATTATAACAATTTTGACACACAAGCGCGCGTATCGAGGGGGAGTTTCCGTGTTAAAACGCCTTTGGGTGACCGGTTATCGTGCCTATGAGCTTAACGTTCATGGGCAGAAGGACCCACACATCCCGGTAATTAAAGATTCACTAAGAAATGTACTACTAGAAGCACTTGATGATGGCCTCGAGTGGATTATCACCGGCGGCCAGCAGGGGGTGGAGCAATGGGCAGCGGAAGTCGGCATGGAGCTTAAGGCTGATTACCCGAATTTGCAAGTAGCAATCATGTTGCCCTACCTCAACTTCGGCAATCGCTGGCAGGAAGAAAGCCAAAGCCAGCTGGCGGCATTGCGGGAGCGCGTCGATTTTTCGGCCAGCATCAGCAATCAGCCGTACCAGTCGGGTTATCAACTAGCGCAGTACGGTCAGTTTATGACGGCACACACAGATGGGGCACTATTCGTGTATGATCCCGAGTTTCCGGGCAAAACCGAGTTCGACTACAAGCGCGCAACCAACCTGCCGGCCGCCCGTAACTACGACGTTAGAACCATCACGATGGACGACCTGGAAGAAGTAGCGCGAACCCTCGCGGAGAACGAGGCCGAAAAGCATTTTGAATAAAATAATCATTTTCAGAACTAATAATTTATGCTAAAATAAAAACATCCCCGCGTGGGAATTTCCGAGGTGTATAATATGGATTCAGAAAACGAACAGCAATTCAGTGTCCAATACGGACCAAAAGATATTCTCAATAAACAGTTTAAAACTAAGATGCGGGGCTACGATCCTGACGAAGTCGACGAATATCTCGACTCCATCATTAAGGATTACGAAGCCTACGCAACCGAAATTGACCGTCTCAACGACGAACGGGCTCGGCTCATTAGTCGCGTTGATGAACTCAACAAGCAGCTAACAGTTGCTAAGGGGACGGCAAGTACCGCTGCGCCAACCAGCACTGCTGCCACGAATTACGACATCCTGAAGCGGTTGTCGAACCTCGAACGGCACGTGTTTGGGAGCAAGCTTGCTGGTGAAAACCAGACAGGCGCCGATCCACATGAACGTGGGCAATTTTAACTTTGTTACTAAACCTGTAAACCACAAGTAATTGCGCGTTGCTTTTGCAGCGTGAGGAAGGTCCATGCCCGCACAGGCTGCGATGCCTGTAGTGTTTGCGCCAGGCCCAATAAGCCTGGGTACCGAGCAATCGGTAACGGCGACCAAAAGCGCTAAGGCGAAAGCTATGCGCGAGTAGGTCTGAACAGTGCCACAGGGACGATGCCAACCGGAAACGGCTGGAATGGAACGGGTAAACCCCGCAAGCGAGTAACCCAAACTTTGGTAGGGGCGTTTCGCCATGGGAATTGAACCGACGGCGGAATAGTGCATTGCACTAAGATAGATGATTACTAATGGTCGGAAGTGCCTGACTTCCGGCCGGAACAAAACATGGCCTATAGGGGTTTACAGGCAGGCACAGCTTGGGGCAACCCAAGCTGTTTTAGTATGTATTCAAAAATTTGCATGAACGCAAAACAAGAACTGCAGGAATTACCTGTTGCACACGCGGCCCAAACGGTCGCATTGGGCGCTGCGCCCAGGGAAAGGGAAACATGAAATACCAATTAGTAGCGACGATGGCGGCCGGATTTGAATCCGTCACCGCCCACGAATTACAGGACATGGGTTACACCACGCGCACCGAAAACGGGAAGGTGTACTTTGAAGGCGACGAGCGGGACATTGCGTACACCAACGTTTGGCTCCGGTCCGCCGACCGCATCAAGATTATCTTGGCGCAGTTCAAGGCACTGACCTTCGATGACCTATTCGAAGGGGTTAAGGCGATTCCGTGGGCGGATTACCTGCCAATGGACGCACAATTCCCCGTTGCCGGTCGCGCAGTTCGCAGCAAGTTACACTCCGAACCTGATGTCCAGGCCATCACCAAAAAGGCGATTGTTGACAGCCTCAGCACCACATACCACCGGCACTCCCGGCTGCCAGAAACTGGTGACAAATATCCACTTGAGGTGTCCATTCTGAAGGACATCGCGACCATCACGATTGATTCCACTGGGAGTTCACTCTTCAAGCGGGGCTACCGTGTGGCTAAGGGGCCCGCACCGCTCAAGGAAAACTTCGCTGCGGCGCTAGTTTTACTGACCAACTGGCACCCCGACATGCCATTTTACGATCCAACTACCGGTTCGGGGACAATTGCAATTGAAGCTGCCCTGATTGGCCGGAACATCGCCCCCGGGATCAAACGTGAATTTGCCTTCAGTAATTTCCAATTTATGAAGCCAAGCATTCTCGAAGATGTTCGCGCCGATGCGCACGCCAAGATCAACGACCGCGAACTCACCATTATTGGTGGGGATATCAACCAGGAAATGATTGAAATCGCGAACGTCAATGCGCAAAACGCAGGTGTGCTCCACGATATCCATTTCCGCCAGGTCGCCGTTAAGGACTTCCACACCGACCTCGAAAATGGGGTCATCATTGCGAACCCGCCATACGGTAAGCGGATGAATGACGTCGAAGTTGCACGCCGGCTCGCCACCGAAATGGGCGATGTCTACCGGACAATGCCTACTTGGAGCAAGTACATCCTGACAGGGGATCTTGAATTCGAACGGTACTACGGCCAAAAAGCCACCAAGCGCCGCAAACTCTACAACGGGGCAATTCGCACCGACCTGTTCCAGTACTGGGGCAAGCGGGCGCACAAGTAACAGGTACACCCGAGTCGACTAAATGCACATCAACAGACCCGCTTCAGCCAATTGACTACTGAAGCGGGTCTGTTTGCATCTGAACACAGCAGCCCGCCCGTTTTCGCTCCGGGTATTTGGCCAATCTGGGCCAAATATTAAATTTTGGCAACCATTCCGTAAATCGCCCACACACAGCAACTTACGGGGTACAATGTGTTTGTAACCGATTTCAACAATGAAAGAGGAGGACTAACGCATGGGCGAAAGCATGATTGACATTCTCAAACGGTTGAGCGAGGCCCGGATTTCCGGGGAGCAGGTCACCGTCGCCACTATGGACAAGCGGAAGTGCAAGGGGACGATTAAAGAAATCATCCCCGGTCAGGTAAAACCCTTTGCCGACCGCTCGGTGATTTTAGTTCAAACCAAGTCGGGGATTAAACGGATCCCAGGATATGCCATCACGCGAATCGCGGCAGGCACCAATTAACAGTTGAATATGATGCAACTGCGCCGAATTTATCGGCGCAGTTTTGCTTTATGCGGCTATTTTCCGGCAAAAACCTGAATATGGCAGACACAACTTGCTTTCTGAACTTTATCTTCTAGTTGTTTTTGAGTACAATGATGTAGTTATTAGAAATAGATTAAGTACATACATGATTAGGGAGGATTCAATATATGTCAGATGAAACGCCAAGGTACCAAGATGACCTATATAACGCCGTTAACGGCGAATGGGCGAAGACTGCGGTTATTCCCGACGACAAGGCAACAACGGGTGGCTTCCAGGATTTGGCCGACGAGGTAGAAAAGACCTTGATGGCCGACTTCGACGCGGTTGCGGATGGCAGCAAGAAATCCACTGACGGCTACTTCACCAAGGCCGTTGAACTGTACAAGGTGGCATCGAATTTTGCCAAGCGTGACGCGGACGGTATTGCTCCCGAACTGAAGCGCCTGCACAAGATTCAGGCGCTCACTTCACTTGCAGACTTCAATGCTCAGGCGGGCCAGCTGGCACTAAACGGCTTTGTCATGCCCGTTGACGTTGACGTTGATGCCGACATGAAGGACACCAGCCATAATTCCGTTGTGCTGACGGGACCAAGCACCATTTTGCCGGACACGACCTACTACGCTGAAGGTAATGAACAGGGCAAGCAGCTACTAGCAACCTGGCGGACAACCACAGCTAAATTGCTGGCCGAAACTGACTTGAGCGAAAAAGAACAGGCTGAATACCTGGACGCCACACTGGCCTTTGATGCCGAAATCGCTAAGCGGGTTAAGAGCTCCGAAGAATGGGCCGATTACCCGGCATGCTACAACCCAATCGACCTCACAGAAGCGGCCAAGAAGACCGATTCATTTGACCTCGTCGGCTTTTTGAACGACACCATGCCCGCACTGCCCAACAAGGTTATTGCCTACGATCCACGCTTCCTTGACGAAGCAGCAACGCTTTTCAACGCAGACACCTTCGCGAGCTACAAGGCGTGGGCGTACGTTAAGGACCTGTTAGGCCACACCGGTTACCTGAGCGACGAACTGCGCGTCGCTGGTGGGGCGTACGGCCGGGCTCTGAGCGGTCTGGCCGCGGCACCTTCTAAGGAGAAGTCCGCTTACCGGCTCGCCAACAGCTACTTTGCAGAACCAATCGGTGTTTACTACGGGCAGACCTACTTTGGTGAAGAGGCGAAGGCCGACGTCACCAAGATGGTTGAACGCATGATTGCCACCTACAAGGATCGGCTGCAAAAGAACGAATGGCTCTCCGAATCCACTAGTCAAAAGGCCATCGTTAAGCTGGACAAGATGGTGCTCAAGATGGGCTACCCAGACAAGGTTGACGCAATGTACGACACCTTCACCGTTGACCCGGACGCCAGTTTGCTCGAGAACGTGGTTGCCATCAGCGCGGCAAAGCGGCAGTGGCAGTTCAACAAGCTGACCAAGCCGGTTGACCGCACCGAATGGGCAATGCCCGGACACCTCGTTAACGCTTGCTACGACCCATCACGCAACGACATCACGTTCCCCGCAGCAATTTTGCAGGCACCGTTCTACTCACTGAAACAATCATCTTCCGAAAACTTCGGCGGCATCGGGGCAGTTATCGCGCACGAAATCTCGCACGGCTTCGATAACAACGGGGCCCAGTTCGACGAATATGGTAATTTGAACAAGTGGTGGCAAGATGACGACTACAAGAAGTTCAATGACCTGACTCAGGAAATGATTGCCGAATTCGACGGCATTGAGTTCGCTGGCGGGAAGGTCAACGGGAAGCTCATCGTCAGCGAAAACATCGCCGATGCCGGTGGCCTGTCCGCGGCACTCACAACTGCCAAACAGGAACCCGACGTTGATTTGAAGGCATTCTTCACCAACTGGGCGCGCATCTGGCGCATGAAGGAACGGACCGAGTACGCGCAGCTGCTTCTGTCGATTGACGTGCACGCGCCGCATTACCTGCGTGCTAACATTCAGCCACGCAACCTCGACGACTGGTACACGACATTCGACGTTAAGCCAGACGACGGGATGTACCTGGAACCCGAAAAACGCATTACCATCTGGTAGCATCAATCAAACCGCTGTGAAACTGGATTACCAGTTTCGCGGCGGTTTTTTTGGTGGCTGAAGGATGCGCGGAATCATCGCTGTCACAAAATAGAAGGTGGCACACACGCCTGGTCGCCGCTGACCATTGGTGGGGACAAACATTATTGGTGCCAACTCATAAATGCATATTTGCAAAAAACACAAATATGTGTCGCGACATTTGTAACGTACACGCAAAAAAAGCCAAAAAGTTAGCCCCTTTTCCCATAGGTGTCACGCCACCCGGTATAATTTAAGTAGGGAAAAGGATGTAGCATGCTTCACACTGAGTCTTCTGCCCAAACGGTATGGGGATACCGCGCAGAAAACCAGTGTGAACGGGAAAATGGGTGAAAAAATGTTAACCTATCAACTTTTTTTAGGGCACAATGACCAGGCGCGTTTAGAGTTTTATCAGCAATACGTCGATTTACCCCGCGAATACCAAACAGCCGAGGCGGTGGCAAAACTTCGTCGCGTCAGCAGTACCAGCGTGTACCGGATGATCCAGATTATCAGTGATGAACTCAACGAGCTCCGCGGTGAGCGGGGGCTGAAGTACGTGCCAACCTCAGCACCAATTCTGAAGAAATTCAACATTCCCGCACCCGCCTATGCGGTCTATTTGATGCGCAAATCGCTAGTGGGACAGTTCATGCTTGCGGTGGTGCAACACCCAGAATGGACCGTTAAGGACTTTGCCGTGGCACAAAACACCAGCACGGCCACGGTCTCACGGCGCCTCAAAAACATGAGTGCCTTTCTGCGGCGTTTTGATTTGCGCCTTGCCTTTAATCCAATTGGCCTGTGTGGTAACGAAATGGTTGCCCGCGTGGCTCTCAGCGAAATCTTGTGGCAGATCTGTCAGGACGGGACCCAACTATTCCCGGAACTCGGTGATTTACCCGAAGAGAGCGCGACAAGAATCGAAGCGGCAAAGCTGGTCATGCCGAACTTTGCGCACTCCAGGCTGCAGGTAATCTGCGCGGTCAACATCATCCGCGCCAACCAGCACCACGAGTTGCCCGCGATGCGCCCGCTTGAAGAGGTACTCACCGTCACTGGCTCCAAGGATTTGGCTGGGCACATCCCCGCACTGGGCCACGAGTTGCCCAACACCATGGCGCTCATTCACCTGCAGTCCATGCTGGGGGCCGGCTTCCACGTACCGCAAGAGCCACTGCTTGCGCGCTTCATCGGCTACCACGCCCGCATGAACACGGCGGAATGGCAACTCGTCACACTCGTGATTAAGCGGGTCAAGGCAGTCGCCGGAATTGACGAACACCAGCTTGAAGACCAGGTGCTGATTGCCAACTTGCTGTCCATCACGGTTGCCATGAACCTGCTTTGACAATCGGTTCCGGTCTTTGAACCGGTCATCGTCGCGGCCGGGAGCAAGACCCCGGTTTCACTACAGAAGGCCGTTCAACAGGTCTTTGCCACTTTGCCGAGCCACTTGCAGAGCTTCCGGCGTATCCAGACAGCCCTGATGACCAGAATTTTACCGTTACTGGCCACAGCGATGCCCGATGCCCTGGAGAAGGTCCGGGTTTACATCGACAACACGATGGACCACCAAATCTACACGGCCGTCGCCAGTTCGCTCGCGTTAATGCCCGCCGTCCACATGGTTAAGACGCCCGACATCGCGCGCCTCATCGTGACTGCGGACCTAACCAAGGCGTTTGTCCCGCTGACGCCGCAAGCTAACTTCTTCTATTTCCCAATCAGCAGTTACAGTGCCTGGTTGCGGCTGGAACACTACATCCACTATCTGGCGGTGCACGAGCTTGGTATTCGCACCGGATCGGGCATTAATTACACGTACGTAGATGTGGGCCTGCCGCTTGCGGCCGAAGAATAGCGAAAAATGCCCCGGACCGCACCAGATTGCGGTAAAATACTGGTGAGGTGAGAAACAATGAAGCGTAGGAAACAAGATGAAGCTGTTCGACTCGATATGAACATTTCGTTAGTATCCGCCGCACAACGCATTCTCCACGACCACCACGTTGAGGACAAGCTGGTAGCGGTTCTTGATCAGTGGCCTCAAGGGGTCGACAAATTACTGCAAGATGGTGGTGCGACCACGAATGACTACCACGCAATCGCGATGGGCTATTTGCGGGATGCATATCAATTCACCGGCGACGAGTTAACCAAAGAAACCGACGCCATGATTAAGCAAGCCCAGGCAGAATTTCGCAAGAACCCGAAACGTTTTGACGATATTTAAGATTAATTCAAAAAGTGGGCTCGAAAGCTATTGGCTTCCGGCCCACTTTTTTTGATGTTTTACCGCCCTCAAGCACCGCGTTCCGGCAGGGCCAGAACCCGGATTCAAGGCGTTATGCCTGATGCAGTGCCATTTGGGCCAAATCATGCGCCCGCCGGTTCTGCCGGTCATTTTGCCACGTTGGGATAACCAGGGGAAAGGGGGCCGCCGCGTCAACGAGCCGGTCGTACAAATCGGCGTAGTGTTTGACGTAGCCCTTATTCAGCGCATCAATGACCAACTTACTATCTGAGATTAACTGAACGTTCTGGCCGGCAAGTCCCCGGTCAGCCATGGCCTGTAGCCCCGTGATGGCCGCCAAAAACTCGGCTTCGTGGTTGCTCATCAGTTGACCGCGCGGAAGCGGCACGCTTATTTCGATGGGTTGATCCGCGCCCACAATCATAATTCCGAGCCCGACAGTTCCTGGGTTGCCTTTTACTGCTGCGTCTGTGTACAATTTGAACATATGAATTTTTCCTAGGATGGCGATTAATTTGCGACAAAAATTTGCGTACCAACCCCCAGTCATGGACCTAATTATCTTCTGGGGGCTAATCATTGCGGCATACGGGCTGGCAATTTCACTGCAGATGGAAACCACCAACGTCTCGCTTGCTGCAATCATTGTAGCATTACTCACCAGCCTGGTGGTATTGGTGCAGGTTATCCGTTACCGCGGCGTAGTGAACCGGGAAAACCTAATCCTGCGCCGCGTTTTGCCCAGCAACACCCTCACAATTCCGACCAACAACTTAACGGTCACCGCGATCAGCAGTCACCGCTTAACGCTCGTGGGGACACCATACGGGAATTTACAAATCGGCACCTGGCGCAGGGCAAGTAAGGTCGCCGAACTGATCAAACAACAGGGGGAAACCAAATAATATGTCAGACATTGATATTGCACAAGCAAACGAACGCACCGAGATGAAGCCAATTGCCGCGGTTGCGGAGGCAGCGGGTCTGCACCCAGATGAGATTGAACAGTACGGTCCATTCAAGGCCAAATTGACGTTTGCGGCCCAGAAGCGGCTGCAAACAAAGCCCCAGGGCAAACTCGTCCTAGTCACTGCCATTAACCCCACACCAGCGGGGGAGGGGAAGTCGACCATCGTGGTTGGCCTCGGTGACGCGCTGCGCCGAATTGGCAAGAAGGCCGTGCTGGCGCTGCGTGAGCCCTCACTAGGTCCCGTCATGGGGATGAAGGGCGGCGCCACCGGGGGCGGTTACGCCCAAGTCGTGCCAATGGAAGACATCAATCTGCATTTCACGGGCGACATGCACGCTCTGACGTGCGCAGTCGACACACTCGCGGCCCTCATCGATAACCACATTCAGCAGGGGAACCACCTTAACTTGGACCCCCGGCGGATTAGCTGGAAGCGTGGCCTCGACATCAACGACCGCGCCCTGCGCAACATCGTCATTGGGTTGGGGGGCCCGTACCAGGGGGTTCCCCGTGAGGACGGATTCGACATCACCGTTGCCAGTGAATTAATGGCCGTCCTGTGTCTGGCCAGCGACCTCCACGATTTGAAACAGCGCATCGGCCGCATCGTAATTGGTTTCACCTACGACCGCAAGCCGGTAACCGTGGATGACCTCGGCGTCACCGGCGCCATCACGGCCCTGCTCAAGGACGCAGCAAAGCCTAATTTGGTGCAAACCCTGGAGCACACCCCGACGATTATTCACGGCGGTCCGTTCGCCAACATCGCCCACGGGTGCAATTCGGTCGTGGCAACCCGGGCAGCCCTTGCGCTCGGGGACATCGCCATCACCGAGGCCGGTTTCGGTGCCGATTTGGGTGCGGAAAAGTTCATGGACATCAAGGCCCCAGTGCTGGGCAAAACGCCCGATGCAGTCGTAATTGTCGCAACCGTGCGTGCACTCAAGTACAATGGGGGCGTTACCCTTAAGGAACTTGCCGGCGAAAACTTGGATGCGCTGCGCAAGGGGTTTGCTAACCTTGAGCGGCACATCGACAACATGCAACATTACGGCGTGCCCGTTGTGGTGGCCATCAACGCTTTTTCTGCGGACACCGCCGCCGAAATCAGCCTGGTTCAGGAGCTTTGTGCCCAAAAAGGGGTGCAGGCAATCAACACAACCGTGTGGGCTGATGGCGGTGCTGGCGGGGAGGAATTGGCCCGCGCCGTTTTGACGGCAGTCGACCAGCCAAGCACATTTAAGCCCCTCTACGATCCGAACTCGAGCATCCAAGACAAGCTGGCGACCATCGTGCAGAAGGTTTACGGCGGCAGCGGGGTCGAATTCAGTCACCAGGCCCAAATCAACCTCAAAGTCATCAAGAAAAACGGGTGGGAAAACTTACCAATCTGTGTGGCCAAAACGCAGTATTCATTCAGCGATGACGCCACCAAGTTGGGGGCCCCCACGAATTTCACCATCCACGTCAGCGAAATCATCCCCAAACTGGGGGCGGGCTTCCTCGTGGTCAAAACCGGTGCCATTCTCACGATGCCGGGACTGCCGAAAGTGCCTGCAGCAAACAACATTGACGTCGATGATGATGGCGTAATTTCAGGACTCTTCTAAACCAAACAGAACGGAAGCTAAAACGTGATAATTTATCTAATTCTTTCGGCCGTACTCATCGTCGCCGATCAACTGCTCAAAAGCTGGGTTGCTACCAACATCGCCTTGAACACCAGCCACACGCTGATTCCCGGTGTCCTCAGCTTCACCAACCTCCGCAACGATGGCGCTGCCTGGAGCATGTTCTCCGGTCAGCAGTGGTTCTTCTACATCGTCACCATCGTCGCACTCATCGTCGTTGCGTTCCTCTGGCGCGACAGTAAAAACAAGCCGATGTACCGGCTCGGCCTCGCCTTCATTCTGGCGGGCGCCATTGGCAACTTCATCGACCGCCTGCACCAACAGTACGTCGTGGACATGTTCCAGACCGACTTCATCAACTTTCCCATCTTCAACATTGCCGACATGTGCCTGACCGTTGGGGTGATTCTCGTCGCCGTGTATATCATCTTCTTCGATAACGATGGGGGTAAACAGTAATGCCGGAGCTGACCATCACCACTCAAAGTGGCCGGATTGATAAAGTGTTGGCCGATGCCTTCACCGAATTCACCCGGTCACAGGTACACCAATGGCTCCAGGACCAGCGCATAACCGTCAATGGCAAAGCGGCGCGGCCGTCCTACAAGGTGCACGCGGGGGACACCATTAAGATTGACCCGCCCGCACCAACCGTTTTGGATGCCGTACCCCAGGACATTCCCGTCGACATCGTGTATGAAGACGACGACGTGATTGTGGTGAACAAGCCCCAGGGGATGGTGGTGCACCCAGCACCCGGCCACCCAGACGGAACGCTCGTGAACGGACTGCTGTACCACACACACCTGGCCGCAATCAATGACGTGATTCGCCCGGGCATTGTTCACCGCATCGACCGCGATACGTCGGGCCTGCTCATGGTGGCCAAGAGCCAAAAAGCAATGGTCAGTTTAAGCGCGCAGCTCCACGCCAAGACCAACCGGCGCGAGTACCTCGCCATCGTGCACGGCAATATTCCTGAGGACAAGGGGACCGTTGACGCACCCCTTGCCCGCGACCCCAAAGACCGTAAGAAGATCGCGGTCCAGGCGGGTGGCCGCCACGCGGTAACGCACTTCACCGTCGAGGAGCGGTTTGGCAACTACACGCTGGTCCGCTGCATCCTCGAGACCGGCAGAACGCACCAAATTCGGGTGCACATGGCTTACATTGGCCACCCCGTTGCCGGCGATCCCGTGTACGGACCAAAGCGCACGTTGCCCGGTCACGGCCAGTTTCTGCACGCAGCGGTGCTCGGCTTCATTCACCCAACCACCGGCAAGGAGATGCTCTTTACCGCCGACGTGCCGCCAATCTTTGCCCAAACGCTGAACGACCTGCGCGCCGGCATTGACAAGTCCAAGCGAATTCGGTAAGCTTGTCCATAATCTAAATACCTTTAATTGAGTCCAGAGAGGCTTCGAAGGAAATCGGCACCCTTGCGAGGGTCAAACTGTGCCTCCCATCTAACTCTGGACGGGGGGCATTTTTTAATACAGTTAGGAGCAAATCATGGCACAAACAGAATTTCACAATGATGCAGCAGTTCTAGATATCGGGGACCGCCCGAGCTTTCCGCAGTGGGTGGGGCTATCCATTCAGCACTTATTCGCCATGTTCGGCTCCACCGTCCTTGTCCCGATTCTTGTCGGCTTGGACCCATCAATTGCCCTCATGAGCAGTGGGGTGGGGACACTCATGTACATCCTGATTACCAAAGGCAAAATCCCGGCGTACATGGGCTCATCGTTTAGCTTCATCACCGTCATGCAGGCGCTAATGAAGGGTGCCGGCTATCCGGCAATTGCCCAGGGGACCATGGCTGTGGGGATTGTTTACCTGATTGTCGCACTGGTGGTTAACTTCATCGGTAGTGACTGGATTGACAAGGCGCTGCCCCCAGTCGTTGTTGGCCCCATCGTCATGGTCATCGGCCTGTCACTGGCCGGTACTGCCGCGACCGATGCCACAATGCGGACACTAGCAAACGGCACGTCGGTGTACGACCTGCGCTACTTCGCGGTGGCAATGCTGACGCTGATTCTGACTATCATCTACAACATGTACCTGAAGAACTTCATCAGCCTGCTGCCAATTCTGCTCGGGATTGTCAGTGGCTACCTGATTGCCCTGGCGTTCGGAATTGTCGATTTTTCCGGCGTGGTCGCTGCCAAGTGGTTTAGCCTGCCTGATTTTCAGGTGCCGTTTTTAACCTACCAGCCAAAACTGTACTGGGGTGCAATCCTGTCGATGGCGCCAATCGCGTTCGTCACCATGACCGAACACATGGGGCACATCATGGTGCTGGATAAGCTGACCGGGCGCAACTTCTTCAAGGACCCCGGGTTGAACCACACGCTGGCGGGGGACGGGACCGCGTCCATCATCGCCAGTCTGATTGGTGGGCCCGCCGTTACCTCTTACGGTGAGAACATCGGGGTGCTCGCCATGACGCGGGTGCACTCAATCTACGTCCTGGGAGGCGCCGGTTTCTTCGCCATCGTCTTTGCCTTCATCGGTAAACTCAGTGCACTCATCCGGTCCATTCCGAGTCCCGTCATTGGCGGCATCAGTTTTCTCCTATTCGGGGTCATTGCCAGCAACGGGCTGCGCGTGCTGATTGACAACAAGATTGACTTCAACAAGAAACGCAACCTGATGATTGCGTCCACCATCCTGGTCATCGGCATCGGCAACGCCAGCCTGCAGTTTGGCAATTACACCTTCTCCGGTCTGGCCCTCGCCACGGTCATCGGCATTATCTTGAACCTCGTTTTGCCCGCTAAGGCCGCCAACGAATAACCTGTTTCCAACCAAGCCAGTTGGTCCGTTCGCGGATCAGGTGGCTTTTTTTAAGGCAATTGCCGCGTTTACCTAGGCGATGTTGCAAACAAAAGAGAGATTTAATCATTCACCCAAAATCGCAGTGGCTTGCACCTTCGCCAAATCACTTTCCGCAATTTGGCTATTCTGTAGCGCATAATTGGTAGTAAATAAAAGCGGATAAACATATAATTGAAAGCGTAACAACTTCGCAACAACCATGAACCTGGGCGCTTGCGCCCGGTTCCGATACATACGCGCCCTAGTTAGGGTGCGAGCAGGGTGGCCGTTAACGCCGCCCCAGAAAGGGTGATAAATATGCGCCGCTACTTAATTTTAGATGACGGCACTGCATTTGCCGGAACTGGTTTTGGTGCCCCAATCGTGACCACTGGTGAATTAGTGATTCAAACCGGGATGACGGGTTACCAAGCCACGATTACCGACAAAGTCAACACGGGCAAAATTTTGGCGTTCGCGGCCCCGCTCGTTGGGACGGTGGGCATCAACCGGGATGATTATGAGAGCATCGACCCGGCAATCAAAGGAGTCGTTATCGCCGGGCTGGCCGACGTTCCCGGTCACTTTGCCAGCAAGATGACCCTCGACGAATTTCTCACCCGCATGCGCATCCCCGGCATCTTCGGTATCGACACGCGGGCACTCATGCGCCACGTCAGCAACGCGGGGCACCCGTTCAAGGCCAGCATCGTGGACGCCGATGACGAACATGCGTACGACCAGTTACGCGCGCTCGTGATTCCCCACAACCAGGTCCAGCAGGTCTCAACCGAAAAACCGTACCCATCACCAGCAACCGGCAGAAACGTCGTGGTGGTCGACTTCGGCCTCAAACACAGCCTGCTGCGGGCACTGGCCGTTCGCAACTGCAATCTGACCATTGTGCCCGCTCCGACCAAGGCCGAGACGATTATCGGCCTCAGTCCAGACGGGGTGGTTCTGTCGGATGGCCCGGGCGACCCCGGGGATGTTGCGTACGCCGAAGAGATGATCCGCGGTATTCAGGATAAGCTGCCACTGCTCGCCATTGGCCTCGGGCACGAGTTATTCGCCCGGGCAAACGGTGCGGAAACGGTGCGGCTGCAAAACGAACACCACGGCCTGAACTTCCCAGTGCGGGAGGTCGCGACCGGCCGCGTTGACATCACGACACAAAACCACAGTTACGGGGTTAGTGCGGATAGCATTGAGCCAGACAAGCTGCTGGTGACCCACGTCAACGTTGTGGATGGCTCAATTGAGGGACTTAGACACCGCCTGTACCCGGCGTTTTCCGTGCAGTTTCAGCCGGAAGGGGCCCCGGGGAGCGGGGATGCAGACCACATCATCACCGAATTCATGGAATTAATGGACGCAAATGCGGCGCCGTTATAGGGAGGAGAGGAACATGACAAATTTTAAATCAGTCCTCGTAATCGGATCTGGGCCAGTTAGTTCGGCCCAACCCGCAACATCGGCCGCAGACACTGACCTTTCTTGCCGGGCACTAGTGGCGGCTGGCAAAACGGTCATCCTGGTCACGTCCGACCCCAATGTCTTTCGCGACCAACGGATGGCCACCCACTTTTATGTTTCGCCCCTGACAGCTGATTTCGTCAGCCAGGTAATTCGCCGCGAAAATCCGGATGCAATTATCGCCACTGCTGGTGGGCAAATTGCCCTGGACATCGTGCGCACAATCGCGGCCAGTGGGCTACTCGACCAGCTGCACGTTGAGCTGCTCGGCAGTCCGCTGGCGGCAATCAACCAGACCGAAGACGGCGAGGCATTCCGGCAGCTGGTGGCAAGTGAAAAAATCCCGCTGCCAGAATCCACCTACACCAGCAGTCAGCAAGAAGCCCTCGCCATCGCCAACGACATCGGGTACCCAGTCATGATGCGGCGCGGCCAAACGCGCGGTATTGCCCGCAACAGCAGCGAACTAGTTGACATGATTACCGACAGTATTGGTGGCGGCCGGATTCTGATTGAACGCGCGATTCGTAGTTTTAAGGCCGTCGAGCTGGTTGTCATGCGGGACGCAGCCGACACATGCGTGCTCCTCGGGACGCTCGAGAACTTCGACCCCGTTGGCGTTAACCCGGTGAACACCGTCGCCATTACGCCCGCGCAATCCCTGACGGACTCCGACCGCAGCGCGCTGCGAGCCGCCAGCTTCAAGGTGGCACGTGCGATTGACCTCCAAGGGGTCGCAACGGTGTCCTTTGCGGTCGAACCAACGAGCACTAACTGGTACATGCTCAAGTTCCGCCTCGGCCTGGCCTGGGGAACTGACCTCGTTGAACGGGCGACCGGCTACCCAGTGGCCACCGTCAACACCGCCGTTGCGCTGGGCCGCAACCTCGCCGACATCAACATTAACGGTGACGTCCCAGATGCACCCCGTATGGTCGCCGCTATCGAACCGGGCATCGACGCAATCGTGGCTCGGTTCCCGCAGTTCCCACAATCGGGGCTTAGCGGGGCCAAATTAGGACCGCAGCTGGCCGCTGGCGGTGCCATCATCACCGCCGGCCGAATGCTGGAATCGGTGCTGCTTCAGGGCATTTACTCCCTGCGCCAATCACCAACGACCGTCATTCCCGCTAGCATGCGTGCCTGGGATGAGGATGCGTTAACGCAACACATCATTCACCCCAGCGACTTGCGACTCGCGGCCTTTTGGGTGGCACTCGAGCGGGACTACACGGTTGAAGAATTGGCCGAATTAGCCCACGTTAACCGCATCTTCATCGCCGCGGTTGCCACCCTTGTGCGCACCGCAAGCAACCTTGCGCAAAACCCAAATGATCGAGCGCTCCTGCACACCGCTAAAAGCTACGGCTTTTTGGACACGACCATTGCAAACATATGGTCAAGTTCCGAGTCCGAGGTGCGTGCACTGCGCGCCGATGCCGGCATCAACCCAACCTTCAAGGCACTGGACGGGATGGGGCTCATTCAGCAGCCAACCGCGACGTACTACGCAACATACGAGCAGGAAAATGAAAGTGTCGCGGAGGGGACCAAACGGGTCATCGTCCTGGCGCCCAACGCCGCGGCCCCATGGCTCAATTTGGCCCACGAATCTATTAGCACCAAGATGCTGACGGCGATTAACGATGCGGGTTACACCCCGATTCTCGTCGGCAGTAGCCCGCGGCCCCTAATCTGTCCGGGTGCAAAACACTACATCAGCAACGTTTCGCCAGAACTAATCCGCGACATCGTGGACATCGAGCAGCCAGTGGGTGTGATTTGCCAGACAGCGGGGCGTGAAGGTAGTAGCGTCGCGCGCATGCTGAGCAAGCTCGACATCCCCGTTCTGGGCTCGACTGTCGGGGCAACGCGGAAAGTTCCGCGTGCACAGCTGGACGCGATTCTAGACGGGCTCAGCGACGCACAGTGGCGTGTCGCACAGGACCGGAACGTCAAAACTACGACAAGCGCAACGCACCTGGCCGTGGACGCAATTGCTGACGGGGAGAACGTCGCCGTCATGGGGGTCATTAACAGCCTGGAGCAAAACGAAAGCCGGGCGGGGACCGTGCTGGCGGTGACACCACCACGCAAGAAGGCCGCGCCAATGACGGACAAAGCAATCGACATCACCGTGACGATGAGCAAGATGATGGGCCTGGTTGGGTTCGTGCACGCCGACATGGTGGTCGAAGACGGCACAATTACCGTCACGTTCATCGGCCCAAGTGCCAGCGCGACGGTTCCGTTCCTCGCCAAGACTTTGCGCTGTGACGCCATCACGCTTGCGTGCCGGGTACTGCTCGGCCAAAAGCTCGAAGACAGCAACGTCGAGTCCGGCCAGCTGCCGCAAGCACCGGGCGTGCACGTGCTGCTCCCAGTGCTGCGCAGCGGGCTGATGGCCCCCGGAAAATCAATTCCCGAGACCGTTCAGACCGGATTGGTCATGGGCAGTGACCTTTCACTCGGGAAGGCACTCATCAAGGCTTTTGCGGCCGCCCACGAGCCACTTCTAGATCACGGGACGGTTCTGCTCGAGGAGGGGACCGAGGCTAGTCACGAACTGGCACCACGGCTCGCGTCACTTGGTTTCCAAATTGTCGGGCACGAACACGCCCAGCAGCTGAACGATGTGCAGCTGATCGTGATGAACGAACCGGATGATCAGTTGCGGCGCCGCGCAACGGCCCACACAGTTCCGGTTCTCAACACGGTCGCTGCGGATGCGATTTTGCAGGTATTTGAGGCGCGAGCATTCTCGTTAGCGCCACTAGTGCCAACTGAAAATGAATAGGAAAAAACCAGGTCGACCAGTCGCGCAGACAATATGCGCGGATGGTCGACCTGGTTTTGGTTTTTGGAGGTAAGGGCGTCTTATTGAAGCCCTTGTTTACATAACAAAAATTATCTACACCTGATCACTGGTCACCAATCGCAACGAAATAGCTAAAAATGACGAAACCCCCGAATGTCTTCCACAATTCAGGGGTTTTGTCATTTAGATTGTTGGCCGCACGCGCATCTTGTTCACCAAGGCCTCATCCGGCGTAACCGCCAGCGTCTTTTGGCCCGTGTAGATGACGTACCCAGGTTTGGCAACGTTTGGCTTCTTGATACGCTTGACCTGAATGTAGTCGACTTGAACGTTCGCTGAGTACTGTGAACGCGAGAAGAAGGCTGCCAGGTTAGCCGCCTCGAGCAGGGTCTTGTCGCTCGGGTGGTTGCTTTCAATGATGACGTGCGAACCAGGAACGTCTTTGGCGTGGAGCCAAATGTCGTCCTTGGCCGCGGTTCGCAGCGTGAGCTGGTCATTTTGCAGGTTGTTTTTCCCGACCAGGATGTGCGTGCCATCGCTAGCCCAGAAGCTGTCCGGCTTTGCGACCTTCACGCGCTTATTCTTCTTCCCCTTGGTCTTCGGGCGCCGAATGTAACCCGATTCCATGAGTTCGGTCTTGATGTCTTCCAAATCCTTAGGGGCAGCCAGGTCAACGAGGGCCTCGATGCCCTGCAGGTAGTTCAGCTCCTCCTTGGCAACGGCAATTTGCTCGTGCACGTGGGAGACCGAGTTACGAAGCTTCTGGTACCGGGTGAAATACTTCTGCGCGTTCTGATTGGGCCCGAGTTCCGGCGACAGGGCAATCTTCATGGGTTTCATGTCGTCGTAAAAATTCGGCAGGGTAACACTCGTAGCTCCGCGGGGAACTTGGTTCAAATACGTCGTTAGAATTTCACCACGAATACGCAACCGATCAGCCTTGGCGCTTTCCTCAAGTGACCGGTCCAACTTTTTGAGCTTGGAGGTGACCCGATCGATGTTGTTCTTCAGCACCCGGATAACCGTGCTCCCAACCTGATTGACGCGGGCACGCTCGGCTTTTTGTGCATAAAAGGCGTCGAGCATGGCCGACAGGGTAGGGTAGGTCTGCCGCTCACCTGGAAGCGTCACGTACGGCGTCGCGGTGAAGAACTCCTTCTTATCGGTGGTAATGGTTGGTTCAGGCTGATCCAGCGCGGCAAAGTACCCGTCCCAGGCCGGACCGGGGAGACCGCTCAACATGCGCGTTGCTAGTTCCACGGCGGAATCACGGGCAAAACCCTGGAAACGTGTCTGAATTGCCTTGGCTAAAGCGGGCACGTCAGGATTCTGATCGACCAGTGGCACCCAGTCGGAACTGCTGGCGGTAAATGGGTTGAGCTTGTCCTGGTGCGGTGGCTCAACGTAATCCGCCCCCGGCATCAGCAGGCGGTACCGGTTCTCATCGGCGGGGACATGACGAATCAGGTCAAGAATCTTGCCGGTTTCGACGTTCACCAGCGTGATGTTCGAGTGGCGGCCCATGAGTTCAACCACGAGCCGCAGTTTAATATCGTCGCCCAGTTCGTCGCGACTGGCAAAATCCAGGTGCAAAACGCGGTCGGCGCCAACCTGGTGCATTTCAACCAAGGTTGCCGCAGCCAGGTACTTACGCAGCGTCATCGTGAAGTTCGATGGCACCGCGGGGTTTGCAAACGGAATTGCGGTGATTTGCACCCGGGCGTACTGCGGATTGGCTGACAGCAGTAGCGGCCGGCTCTTACCGCGTGCACGAATCGTCAGCACGATTTCGTTTTGGTAAGGTTGTTGCACCTTCATGACCCGACCACCCGTGAGTAAGTCCGCGAGTTCGCCTGCCATGGCGTGGGTAAACATCCCATCAAATGACATAATTGTTCTCCTTATCTAAGTGCAACACCCAATATAGATGCTAAACACTTCCGCACAAAGTTAAATCCACCAAGTAATGGCAGATTAGTACTTAGCAATTATACCGTTTTGCCCGGGACGCATCAAAGCATCCGCCGCCTACGTTCGGGCAATTACCACCGATTGTCCGTAAGCGTGCCAGTGCAGGGCCTTATAGCACCAGATGTCAGCCCCGGAAAAATTACAGCAAAGCGGAAAAATATCGCGTGAAGATTTGGATAAGAATCCAAATGAATGCGAATACAGCGGCATTTTCAGCAATTCGTAGTTCGCCAGCGCCGGTTTCGTGTGGTATATTCTATAATGATTATTGTGAAGGAGCTGAGAAAGTGACGAAGATTGCGATTGTTACCGACAGCACGGCGTACTTAACAAAAGAGCAGGCTGCAGCGGCAAACATCACCGTCGTCCCGATTCCTGTAATTCTTGATGGGACCGTGTACGATGAGGGCGTCGACATTACGCCAGCAGAATACTACGCTAAACTAAAAACTGCTAAGACATTCCCCAGTACCAGTCAGCCACCACTCGGCGAAATGTTGAAGCTATACGAAAACTTGAAAAATGACGGCTACGAACAAATCATCAGCATTCATCTGGCCAACACGATTTCTGGGTTCCAGCAAACGCTTCGGGCAGCGGTAACTGAGCTCGATGGTGTGGACGTTACCATCTATGACTCCAAAATCACGGTTAAGTTGATGGGCTGGCTCGCCCTTGAAGCCGCAAAAATGGCGAAGGAAGGCAAGACGGTCGACCAGATTATTAACCGTCTGGATGATTTGCGCGGCACGATTGACGAATACTTCATCGTCAATGACATCCAAAACCTGGTTCGCGGTGGCCGCCTATCCAACGCAGCCGGATTCGTCGCTGGTATGCTGCGAATCAAGCCGCTACTGACGTTTGATCCCACAACCAACAAGATTGTGGCAATCGAAAAGATTCGCTCACTTAAGAAGGCCTACGCTCGAGTGGAAACACTCTTTAACGAGGCGCTAGAGAAGGTCGATTACCCGGTTCGTGGCCTCATCATTCACGCCAACGACCCAGAGGCAGCCGAAAAGTGGCAGGCCGAGCTGCAGGAAAAATTCCCGAACATCGAGTTCGAAATTTCCTTCTTCGGCCCCGTGATTGGGACACACTTAGGCGAAAAGGCGATCGCGCTCGCTTGGATGAAGGACTTCACCAAAGCTTAATTCAGTGCTTTCATCAAAAGGCTAGGGCAGACGTCCTGGCCTTTTTTTGGTGAAGAAGACAAAAACTAATAATACGTGAATAGTTCATTGACTGGCAACTGGTCGAATATGTGAACGAAACAGCCTTAAAATCGCCATGAACCAAATTCACAAGTTGTCACAGAGATATTGTGAACAGCATCACAGGCCAAATAAAATAGAATGTGAGGAAATAGACATGATTGACTTTGAACCAACCCCAGGCAAGATTGAGTCCGCCGAAACCGCATATGAGGGCCCTATTTTTAGCGTCCGCAAGCAAGTTATCACCACTCCGGATGGGCTGACGGTGCACCGGGACCTCATTGACCACGCACCAGCAGTGGTGATTCTCGCACTCACCGCTGATCGCAAGGAGGCCCTAATCGCACGCGAATATCGGGTAGGGGTCAATCGTGAAGCCATCGCGCTGCCTGCTGGGCTGATTAATCCCGGTGAAACCCCAGAAGAAGCAGCACGCCGTGAACTGGCGGAGGAGACGGGCTACGAAATGCAAAGCTTGGAGCCACTGCTCACCATCACCGCGAGCGAGGGCATGACCAATGAGCTGCAGCATTGCTTCGCCGCCACGATTGATCCAGAAAAGCGCACGGACAAGCATTTCGACGCAGACGAGTTCGTCACGACCGAATTAGTAGCCGTCAGCGACATCTTGGCGGCAATCAAAACCGGCAAAATTACATCAGCGCAGACCATTGCAACCGTCATGTACTGGCTGCACGAAAACCAAATCTGATTGTGTAAAGCCACCAGCAATATGTTGCATATGCTGGTGGTTTTTTGATGTAGCAAATCTCAAGGCAGGGGGACATGCACTTCTAATACCGTTATTTAAATCTAAACATATTTATGGGGATCCGCAATTTTCGGACGGAACTGCTCCCAAGCCAGGCTGCGCTCATATTTCCCAAAACATTGCTTTGCAGGCCTTTAGCGTGTGTGCTACAATTGTTCTATGAATATAAAACAATCGATTA
This sequence comes from Lacticaseibacillus hulanensis, assembly GCF_004010095.1. GTDB lineage: Bacteria > Bacillota > Bacilli > Lactobacillales > Lactobacillaceae > Lacticaseibacillus > Lacticaseibacillus hulanensis. Next base: position 123,867 of record NZ_RRYD01000001.1, read on the forward strand.
GCAATGATGAATTGCGCGTAAAAATCTTCAAGGCACTCGCAGACGAGAACCGTTTGGCCATAGTTCGCCTTCTACACGAAAATCACGACAACATGGAATACGGGAAACTCAGTGCTGCGTTCAATGTCGGCAAATCAACCATCTCTTATCACCTAAAGATCATGCATGAGGCCGGTTTAATCACATTTGTTAAGCACGGGCAGTCTAAGGATGTGCAATTAAACAAGATGGTTTTCGATGGCGTATTGCCAGGATTCCTAGCAACTTTGTGAGACAAAGTGGGTGCAAGTGCCTCGGTTTGATGATTTTAAAACTATTGTAGCAACGCTGGCACCACGTGAGTATTGGTGTAATCATGCTTTTCCGTCGAGAAATTTGGCAAATGTACCATCCTTCATGTATTTTTCTATTTTTCGCGTGTTACGCGTGCTCGTGGTAATCCCAGCGTTATTTATCTGTGGTTGTGTCAGCCAATGTGCAACCGAATTTTGCGGTTTGCAAACTCGCAACCAACGTGGTGCCTCATAATTTGGATTCTCTGTTTTAGCATGATGTTGCACGGTAATGTGTGGTAGTTGAAGTTTGACCAACTTGGGTTAGACCAAAATTCGCGTAAGCACTCGTTGGTGACTACCAGTTAAGCAGCAAGTTGGTCGAAGGTGCCAATGACTTGAATTCGGGCAGCATGCAGTCTGAATTATTTGCGGGTGCGCCGGCAAAACCATTTTCGGCGTCGGTCACTTAATTGCACGCTTCGATCAGTTGCTCAGCTAACCGAGTGAACATGTGCTTAGAATTGACGTCTCAGGTCGAGATAATCGGCTGCATCGGAGGCTTGGGTGCTGGCTGCCACGCACGATGCTTCAATTCGCTGATTATTGCTTATTTGGCTCGCATTTGTGGTAGTGGGGTGGTTAAAGATGCCGGCGCTATTTTCTATATTTTCTAGTTTACATAATATATATTATACGCAGAAGACACGTCAGATATAATTAGTGCACGCACTAATTAATCATCTAAATGCACCCCGGCGCTTGCCGCCGCGGTTTGCGGTGCCTGGTCGCCTGTCCGAATTCAGCCAGAATAATTCTCGCACACAGATTATTTAGTATCTGAACTCACACAACCGTTAATTACTACCACGCACCAGCGTCTTGCTGTAGAACCATCCGCCGACGCGCCAGCGTACAGGTCAAAGCTGATTGACACTACCGAATGCGGCGCACAACCACACAATGCTAGATTTTTACCCACAGACACGATTCTGGCGACTTGCGGTATTTTCCCGAATTTTTGACATTATCCGGCTGCTCAATCATTCCAAAAGCACCTGCAAAGTATCGCGTTTGTCCGTTACGTCATGATTCCTTCATAAATTTAATGTATAGTTAACATATTGTCTTAACATTTCGAACACTTTTACCAAATTCAACGCAGAAAGAAGCTATCTTAGTGACAAATGCACGTCCTGTAGACGTTAATGGACGTCCGTACAACCGCATATTAATGGTAATTACCTTATTAACAGGAACTTTTACAACTTTTCTAACGCAAACCATTCTGACCACCGCATTCCCAACACTCATGCGCGACTTCAACATTGGCGCCAGCGCGGTCCAGTGGTTGACCACCGGATTCATGCTGGTCATGGGGATCATGATTCCAGTTTCCGCATGGCTGCTCGCGAAGTTCAACGTGAAATACCTCTATATCAGTGCAATTAGTCTGTTCTTACTTGGGACCATCATCTGCCGGTTTGCCGTCAGCTTCCCAATGCTACTGGCGGGGCGGTTAATCCAGGCAGCTGGTGTTGGAATGTCGGCACCAACCTTCCAAAACGTGATGTACTCCATCTTTCCACCCCAAAAGCGTGGTAGCGCGATGGGTCTGGCCGGAATTGTTATCGGTCTGGCCCCCGCTGTCGGCCCCACTTTGTCCGGGTGGGTCTTACTCCACCACGGTTGGCGCTCACTGTTTTCCATCATTATTCCTATCGCCATCCTCGTCATTATTGCCGCATCATTCACGATGCGTAAGGTGCTGACGACAACCAACCCGAAGATTGACAGTATTTCTGTCGTCATGTCGACGCTTGGGTTTGGTAGTGTTCTTTACGGCTTCTCGACAGTTGGTGATCGTGGTTGGGGCAGCCCAATCGTGCTCCTTGCGCTGGCAATTGGGGTCATCTTTGTCGCCCTGTTTGTCTACCGCCAGCTACACATGGACACTCCCCTGCTAGAGTTAAGGGTGTTCACCTCTCCCCTCTACACCCTATCCGTGATTCTGACCGCCGTTGCATTCATGTCGATGGTCGGGGTTGAGATGGTGCTACCGATGTACATTCAAACCATTCGCGGCGAAAGTGCGTTCCATTCTGGGTTGATTCTCTTACCTGGGGCCGTGATGATGGGGATTATGAGTCCCATCACCGGCCGGATTTTTGACCGCTTGGGCGCCAAACGCCTCTCCACCACCGGATTGTTCCTGCTTCTGGTCGGGACGATGCCACTCATTGCGGTGGACGTTAACACCCCGATTGTGATTGTCACGGTCCTGTACGCTATTCGGATGTTCGGGATTACCATGGTCACCATGCCCGTCACCACTGCCGGGATGAACGCCCTGCCCGCCAGTTTGATTAGCCACGGGACGGCGGTGAACAACACCGTACGCCAAATTGCCGCTTCAATTGGGACGGCCATCCTCGTTTCCGTCCTCTCTGTTGTGACCAAGGCGAATATGCCTGGTGCCGGGGTAAGTGCAGCGAGTGCAGCCGCACAAATTCGCACCGCAACGGTAACGGGTTACCGCGCTGCGTTCGTCGTATCATTAATCTTCGCGGTGGTTGGCTTTATTCTGGCAACTCGCCTGCCTTCAGACCGCATTGATCAGGAGGACATGAAATGATTTTAATTCTCTTTGCCATACTGGCCCTCGCGTTCTTTATCATCATGGTGTTCATGCAGCACTCCAAGCTACGTTCCATTCTGATTGCCGTTAGCGGCTGCCTGATGGTCGTTTGCGCCGTACTACTCACGCTCACCATGTCTACCCACCTTGGCTTCCAGAAGGTCACCAAAACGGCCACAGTTGCCTATTCCGCTGAAACACGCGTGACGAAGCATGGCCAAGGTGCCAGCTACACCGTTGTCGTCAAAAGTCCCTCTGGCCACCAGACCAAATACGTCAATGCGGGGCCGGATCAGACTGTAATCTTGCGCAAGGGCAACGCGGCGATGCTCCAATCCACCGTTACTAAGCGGCGCGCGAAGAACGGCTTCGTCAAATTCATGTATATGTACCTGGGCCTAGATAACCAGGTCATCAGTAGTCACACCGAAATCTCCGTTCCAGACTGGAAAACGGTCAAGTAGCAGACAATGTAACCTGCTCTGACCGCAGCTTAAGCCAAAAAAATGCCCTGCAGCATCTGCTGCGGGGCATTTTTTCACTTGAATAAGTGTGGTTCTTAGTTGAAGGCTTCCGTGAGTTGTGGGACAACCTGCTTCTTGCGGGAAACAACGCCAGGCAAGTCAAGGCGCTTGTTAGCGTCAAACTTCTTGCCGAATGCTGCTTCAACCTTGTCCGTTGCACCGAGGGCGAAACCGACAGAGTTGCTGTTCAGGATGTCGGTGGCAACCGTCAGGAACAGGCCGTAACCGTCTGCGTCAACTTCTGCCTGCATTGCGTCGGTGATTGCTGCTTGGCGGTCGTAGATTTCGTTCAAATCAACGGTGTTAATCTGCGCAACGCGAACCTTAACGCCGTTCATGTCGAAGGTCTTAGCGTCGCCGTCAATGAGCTCCTTGTCGGTGCGTGCGGCCAGGTTCGTCCCAGCCTTAAGCATCTTCAGACCGTATTCAGTCAGGTCAACGCCCGCGATTTCTTGGAGTTCAGCAAAAATCTGCTTGTCCTTTGCGGTCGTCGTTGGGCTCTTCAACAGCAGCGTGTCGGAAATCAAACCGGATGCCATGAGACCAGCAAGTGTTGGCGTTAATTCAAAGCCAGCTTCCTTGTACATTCCGTAGATGATGGAGTTGCAAGAACCCAGTGGCTGAATGTTCATGTACAGTGGTGCAGCCGTCTGGAAGTTAGCAATGCGGTGGTGGTCAATAACCTTGGCAATGGTAACCTGGTCGCGGTCGTCAACGGACTGCTGTGCTTCGTTGTGGTCAACGAGCTCAACGGTGTCTGTTTCGGGTGCAGCGGCGGTGATTACCCGTGGTGCATCAACCTTAAAGTAGTCAAGGGCAAACTTGGTTTCGTCGTTAGGGGTACCAAGTGCAACCGCCTCAACGTCGCTGTTACCACTCAGTTTTTCGTACTGGGCAAAGGTAATTGCGGAAGTTATTGCGTCGGTGTCTGGGCTCTTGTGCCCAAAAATCAAAGTAGACATGAACAGATCTCCTTAAATGTATTTAAGTTCATTGTGACCGGAATTTTACCCATTTTCAAGGGCAAAATGGGGATATTGCTGAAACCACCAAAAAAATCGGCCGTGCCGATTTTTTAGGAGTCCTTATTTCGCGTTATCTGGCTTTGCAAGCAGGCGACTGCTGTCGGCAACAATGCGCGTCAGGTAGTCTTCCTCGGCAAGGTAAGCGTCCAATTCATCCAGGAAGTTGGCAATTCGTGGAATCTGGTCCTTCCCCTTCCGGAAGACAAAGCTCAGTTCAAAGTGAATCGCAGGGTTGAAGCTGGCTGCCTCGGCTGTGATTTCGTTCTGGTGCGCCACGTAGAAGCTTTCTGGAAGCGCAGTATCTACGTTCGTGCGGTTGGAGAATTCCGCAATCTGGAATGGCGTTGTGAACTGGGCAACCGGCTTAGGAATCGTTACCAGCTGGTTCTTGTACATTTCCCGCATGAGGTGGGACAGGAAGTAGTCATCCGGGTACGATACCCATGGGCTGTCGACGGTCTCGTTGAAGGACACCGTGTCCCGCCCAGCAAGCACATCATCATGGTGCAGGAACATGAGCTGCTCGTCGAAGATTGTGCGTGATTCGTATGGCTTCCAGTTCTTGATGGAATCGTCTGGCAGGTACATTACGGCCAGGTCAATCTGGTTGTTCTCAAGCCGTTCCCAGATTTCGCGCCGGGTCATCATCCGGAAGTTAACCGCAATGTCTGGGTGCATCTTGTAGTACTTAGCGATAAAGGCATTGAAAACAGAGTCCTCAACGGAAGCCAAAAAGCCGATTGAAATCGCACCGGACGTTGCACTGGTTGACCGCTGGATTTCGTCAGTCGCCTGGTTCAATACCTCGTAGATTTCCTGCGTTGCGGCAAGCATCGTAGCCCCCGCGTCAGATAAGTGCAGTTTTTTACCAACTGAGAAAAATAGTGGTGCCCCAACCGTGCGCTCAAGCTTCTTGATTTGCTGCGTCAATGCGGGCTGCGTAATCCCAAGAATCTGCGCCGCCTGCGTGTAATTCATGGTTTCTGCGAGCTGGAGGAAATAGCTGAGTGTCTTGGAAGAAAAAATGTTTTCCTGCTTCGTTTTCATCGTCATTGCTTCTCCTTTGGCTGATGACTATTGCGTTCAAACAGAACGTATGGATGCCAACCTTTTAACAATAACTATAAGATAATCGTTAATAATTAGCAAGCGCTAACCACGCGATTTTTGCCACAACTACCAATTTTGTAATGATTTAACCGCGTAACAACTGTAACCGGTACCCTGACCATTAGTACGGCATCGGTTGATTGATTGGTTCGTGGCAAAATAAAAGCCCGCAACAGTAAATGTCGCGGGCTCTGCTTTAAATTAAGGTTTCCATTAGCCGGGAGTGCACATATTGTGGTTCCCCGGTTGTGTCGGTATCAAGAACAAATGACCCGTTACCGAACCGGTCACCAACCGGATGCTCGGCCGGATTAATTGTGTTAATGCTGCCATCTGCGGTCAGCACGTCCAAAACCGTACCCTCCGCAACAACGCGGGCCGCCACAATCCGGTGCGGACTCTTCTTGAGCTCACGCAGAATCTGCAGACCACGCTTGGCCCGGCTCGTTGGCATGACTTCACTAATCGGCATCTGCTTGAACGCCCCACGCTGGGTCACAATTGCGACCTTCGCGCTGGTATCGTCAGCCAAGATGAAGTTCGCCACCGTGTCGTCATCCTTCAGGTTAATCATCTTCACCCCAGCGGCGCGGGCCCCCGTGACGGGAACCTCATCGGCGCTGAACGTCAGCCCGTAACCCTTCGTCGTCGCGGCGAAAATCAGCTGATCCTTAGCCGTCTCCGTGTAGTAGACGTCCGTCACTACCGCGTCATCCTTGACCTTCATCGCCATCATTGGCTTGCTCCGGTAGGTCCGCGTCGGCTGCAGGTCCGCCAAGCGGGTCTGCTTAATCATGCCGTCGCTGGTGCCAAGCACAAAGGTGCCCGGTAAGGTCAGGTCACTGAAGGCGAAGACGGCCAGAACCGTCTCGTCAGCGCCAAGCCCGACCGTCTGGCTCAGATGCTCGCCAGAGTCCTTCCAGCGCTCGTCGCTTAACTCGTGCACCGGCCGGTAAATGACGTTGCCGAGGCTCGTGAAGATGTACAGGTGATCAAGCGTTGACCGCTGCGCCTGGTACATCACGAAGTCTTCATCCTTAAGCCCGTTCACCGAATCGTCGACCGCCTGGAATGACCGCAAGCTGCTCCGCTTGACGTACCCATCACGGGAAACCAGGACCATGACCTGCTCATCAGGAACGACAACCGTGGTGTCCACCTCAAGGGTTTCCACCTCGTTCTCGATGACGCTCTTGCGTGGTGTGGAGTATTCCTGCCCAATCCGTTCGAGCTCCTTGCGAATAACCCGGTCGCGCACGGCTGGATCAGCCAGAATTTCCTGGTACTCAGCAATGGACTTAGCGAGTTCGGCTGCTTCTTTTTCAAGGGCGGTGATGTCCGTGTTGGTCAACCGGTAAAGTTGCAGGGAGACAATCGCCTCAGCCTGTTCAACCGTGAAGTCGTATTCCTTCACCAGGTTGTTCTTCGCGTCGCCCTTATCCTTGCTGGCCCGGATGGTCTTAATCACCTGGTCAAGAATGGACAGGGCCTTGATGAGCCCCTGAACGATGTGTTCACGGGCCTGGGCCTTCTTGAGGTCAAACTGGGTGCGCTTCGTGATTACGTCGCGACGGTGTGCCAGGTAGGCCTCAAGCATCGGCTTCAGTCCGAGCTGCTTTGGCTGCAGGTCAGCAATTGCCACCATGTTGAAGTTATACGTCGCCTGCAAGTCGGTGTTCTTGAAGAGATAGGTCAGAATCCCCTCAGCGTTGGCATCCTTTTTCAGCTCGATGACGACGGAGAGGCCAAAGCGGTCACTTTCGTCGCGAATTTCGCTGATGCCATCAACCTTTTTGGCCAAGCGCAAATCATCGATGCGCTTAATCATCTGGGCCTTGTTCACTTCGTACGGCAACTCGGAGACAACAATCTGCTGGCGGTGCCCACGCATCTCAACGATCTTGGTCTTGGATCGGACAACAATGCGGCCGCGACCAGTCGCGTACGCCTTCTTGATGCCATCGAGACCCTGAATAATCCCGCCGGTCGGGAAATCAGGCCCCTTAACGGCGCGCATCAGTTCATCGAGGGTGACGTCAGGGTTCGCCATGAGCAACTGCAGCGCTTCGATGACTTCGCCCAGGTTGTGCGGCGGAATTTCCGTTGCGTAACCAGAGGAAATCCCGGTAGCCCCATTCACCAGCAGGTTCGGGAAGCCAGCGGGAAGCACAGTTGGTTCCTGCAGCGTGTCGTCGAAGTTGAGCACCATGTCCACGGTGTCCTTGTCGATGTCCCGCAGCAGTTCCCCGGAAATCTTCGCGAGGCGCGCTTCGGTGTACCGCATTGCTGCCGGCGGGTCACCGTCCATCGACCCGTTGTTCCCGTGCATCTCAATTAACGGCAGGCGCAGTTTCCAGTCCTGGGACAGACGTACCATCGCCTCGTAGATTGAGCTATCACCGTGCGGGTGGAAGTTACCCATGACGTTCCCGACGGACTTGGCAGACTTACGGAAGCCCTTGTCGTACGTGTTACCATCACGGTTCATGGCGTAGAGAATCCGGCGCTGAACCGGTTTTAACCCGTCACGAACATCTGGCAGCGCACGTTCTTGAATAATGTATTTTGAATAACGGCCGAAACGGTCACCCATGACCTCTTCAAGCGTTAATTCTTGAACTTGATTTGCCATCGATTACTTTCCTTTCCGCCCCAATTGTTTCTTGAGTGCCTGGGTCCCAAACTGGATGTTCTCGTGCTGGGCGGTTGGCGTCTCGAGAATTGACCCTTCTTCGTCCAGCGTAAACTGCACGTTCTTTTCGAGCCATTCTCGGCGTGGTTCAACCTTATCGCCCATGAGCGTGGTGACCCGCCGTTCAGCGAGCTGGGCGTCGTCAATCCGGACCCGAATGAGCGTCCGGGTTTCTGGGTTCATGGTCGTCTCCCACAGCTGGTCGGCGTTCATTTCCCCAAGACCCTTGAACCGGGTCAACGTGTAACCGCGGCCCATTTCCTTAACTTCCTTTTCCAGCTCGGCGTCAGTCCAGGCATAGCGAATCTGCGTCTTTGCGCCGGCACCCTTGGACAGCCGGTAAAGTGGCGGCAGGGCAATGTACACCTTGCCGGCATCAATCAGCGGCCGCATGTACCGGTAGAAGAACGTGAGGAGCAGCACCTGAATGTGCGCACCGTCCGTGTCGGCATCGGTCATGATGATGACCTTGTCGTAATTGACGCTCTTAATGTCAAAGTCGGTCCCGGCACCAGCACCAATCGTGTAGATCATCGTGTTGATTTCTTCGTTCTTCACGATGTCTTGCAGCTTGGCGCGCTGGGTGTTGAGCACCTTCCCCCGCAGTGGCAGGATTGCCTGAAACTTCCGGTCGCGTCCCTGCTTGGCTGAGCCCCCGGCGGAGTCACCTTCGACGAGGTATAATTCGTTCTTCGCCGCGTTCTTGCTCTGCGCCGGCGTTAATTTGCCGGATAAAACGCCCTGGTCCTTCTTCTTCTTCCGCCCCGTCCGTGAGTCATCCCGCGCTTTGCGGGCCGCCTCACGCGCTTCACGGGCCCGAATTGCCTTCTTGACCAGATCCTGGGCAGCATCCCCGGCCTCCATGAGCCAGAAACTCAGCTGTTCGTACACGACGCTGTCAACGACCGGCCGCGCTTGCTGCGTCCCGAGCTTACCCTTGGTTTGACCCTCAAACTGGAGCAGCTCTTCCGGAATCCGCACCGACAACACGCCGGCGAGCCCTTCACGGACATCACTACCTTCGAGGTTCTTGTCGCGTTCCTTGAGCAGGTTCACCTTCCGGGCAAAATCGTTGAACGCGCGGGTGAAACCAGTCCGTAGCCCGGTTTCGTGCGTCCCACCATCCCCGGTGCGCACGTTGTTAACAAATGAAATGATGTTTTCGGAATAGCCATCATTGTACTGGCCGGCAAAATCGACCACGATGCCGTCCTTTTCGCCCTCGAACTGCATGACCGCCGACATTGCGTCCTTACCCTCATTCAGGTAGGCGACAAAGCTCTTCAGGCCGTCCGGATAGTGGTAACTCTCGGCACGATCCGTCCGCTCATCGGTCAGCGTGATTGTGATGTCCTTGAGCAGAAAGGCCGACTCACGCAAACGTTCGGCCAGCGTGTCAAAGTTGTACACGGTGGTCGAAAAAATTGTTGGGTCGGGCTTGAACGTAATTGTGGTCCCATTTGGTTCCCGGACCTTACCGAGCTTCTGCAGACCGCCATCAGGGTGGCCCCCGTTAACGAAGTTCTCCATGTACGCCTGGCCCTCACGCACAACGCGGACGGTGAGGGATTCACTGAGCGCGTTGACGACGGAAGAACCGACACCGTGGAGTCCACCAGAAGTCTTGTAACTGTTCTGGCTGAACTTCCCGCCGGCGTGGAGCACCGTGAGAATCACCTCAATGGTGGGTTTCCCACTGGCGTGCATCCCCGTCGGCATCCCCCGGCCGTGGTCAACGACCGTGATTGAATTATCCTTATGAATCGTTACGGCAATTACGTCACCGTAACCCGCAAGTGCTTCATCGACAGCGTTATCGACGATTTCGTAAACCAGGTGGTGCAGCCCGCGACCGTCCGTGGACCCGATGTACATCCCGGGTCGCTTGCGTACGGCTTCAAGTCCCTCTAAGACCTGAATTGACGAGTCTGTATATGTTTCGCTTGACTTGCCCATCATCTAACCTCTCTTCAACAGCAATACATTAACTTTACACCATTGGCGCATTATTTCGAAATAATTTTTCCCGCAAACAAGTGCAAATTCGCGGTTTACGAAAATATGTTCGTAATCGTTCATTAGTTTAACGCTGAAGCCGATATGCGTCAAAACTATTATGCCAAATCGCAGCAAGATGCGCACTGCTAATGCCCGGCGACGACACTTAACCTGTCAGGGGGTGCAGACTGACTGCCAGCACGGCGCCATTTAGCCTGTTCAATTATAGCTACCCAATTAAGTAAAATATGCTAAACTGGAGTTCTTGGAAAGGAGTGGCAGCATGCTACTAGCTCTATCATTTGTGCTCGCATACCTCATCGGTTCAATTCCTTCTGGTGTCTGGATTGGCAGAATCTTCTGTCACAAGGACCCGCGGGATGCTGGCAGTCATAACATTGGTACTACTAACGCATACCGCGTGCTGGGCCCGGTTGCCGGGACCGTTGTCCTCGCGATGGACATCCTGAAGGGCACGCTTGGGGCTAGCCTGCCGGGGTTGCTGGGTTACCACCAGCACTGGCTCGTCCTCGTCTGTGGTCTTGCCGCCGTGCTCGGCCACACCGCCAGCATCTTCCTGCACTTTAAGGGCGGCAAGGCGGTCGCAACCAGTGCGGGGATTCTCCTCGCTTACAGTCCAATCCTGTTCCTGGTTGCTTCCGGAATGTTTGTTGGCTTCATCCTCATCACTTCCATGGTCAGCTTCGCCAGCATCGCCACAATCACAATCTTCACGTTGATTGCCGCGTGCATGCAGGACTGGGTACTCACTACCATCGCGGGCGTGCTCACCATCGTCTTCTGGGCGCGACACATCCCGAACATTCAGCGCATGCTGAAACATCAAGAAAACATGGTTCCGTTTGGCATTGGTCACCTGCTGCGCAAACGCCACCAGTAAACAAAAAGACGTCCTCCGCATAACTTCGGAGGGCGTCTTTTTGTTTACCTGCTATTTGCGCTGTTAAAGCCAGGCAGCTTTGGCCCTAGAATGTGCCGATGGTGAATCCAGCATCGAAGTTCTCCCGAGCACCAAGCTTGTTAATTCCGCGCTTGGTCTTGAAGTTACCGTCGCTGGTTGGTTCGTCCGCAACGCCCCACCATGGTTCGATGCAGCAGAAGGCGCCTGGGGTTGGGTAGTTCGACCAAATCCCCACGTATGGCGCACCAGTGACACTCAGACGGACACCGTGGCTGTCCTTAGGCGTCGACAGGGTCATGTCCGTTTGCTTGCCATCGAGCACGTAAATCAGCGCGTCGTCCTTGAACAGGTCCAAGCTGAGTGGCAGTTCGTTCTCGTTAACCGTCTTGCCGGCCGCGAAGTCCGCGTACTTACCGTCAAGCCCCACACGCGTCCGCTCTGCTTCGGGACTGAACTTGAATGAGTAGTCATCAAACTGCAGACCATCCTCAAGTGGAATCCGAAATGCTGGGTGTGCACCAATGCTAAAGTACATTTCTTCCTTGGCAGGATTCTCCACGTGGTAGCCAACCGCCAAATTCTTGCCGGTCAGGTTGTAGGTCAGAACGAGCCGGAATGCGTATGGGTACTTGGCGTGCGTGGCCTCGTTGTCCCGCAATTCCAGCTGCACGAAATTAGCCGTCTGGTTCACAACCGTGAAGTCCATGTCCCGGGCAAAGCCGTGCCGCGTCATGTGGTAGGTCTGACCATCAACGGTGTACTTATCATCCTTGAGTGCTCCGACAATTGGGAACAGAACGGGAGCGTGCCGTGCCCAAACCTTGGGATCCGCCTGCCACATGTATTCGGTGCCGTCTTCCTTGCTGATGAGGGATGCTAGTTCCGCACCATGCAAGTTAATCTCGGCCTTAAGAAATTCGTTTTCAATTTTGACCATGCTTCAATGTGCCTCCATGTACTTTTGATTAAACAATACCTTTATTGTAGCGCATACATCCACAGCTCGCTGGTCTTTTTCACTTCCACCGCGAATTTCCGCGCCAGTATTCGGCGGCAATTGACGCCCCAAACCACAAAAAACAGGGTGACTGTGCGCGTCACCCTGTTTTCCTCAATTAAGTTAGAGAATGTACTTACTCATGTCGGTGTCACCAGCGATGGTCCCGACCTTGTCGTCAACGTACTTTTCGGTAATCGTGATTGCCCCCATCTGCATGTCGGGCCCTTCGTAAAGAATGTCCTCCAGCAGTTTTTCGAGGATGGTCGCAAGCCGCCGTGCCCCGATGTTCTCTTGGGTTGTGTTGACCGTGGCAGCTAGGTGCGCAATCTTGGCAATTGCCTCCTGGGTGAAGGTAATCTTCACGCCGTCCGCACCAATCAGTGCCATGTACTGCTTGGTCAGCGCGTTGTCCGGCTCGGTCAGAATGCGGATGAAGTCCGTTTCGGTCAGATTCTTAAGCTCAACGCGAATTGGGAACCGGCCCTGCAGTTCAGCAATCAAGTCACTGGGCTTGGCCTCCGCGAAGGCCCCGGAACCGATGAACAGCATGTGGTCCGTGTTCACCGCCCCGTACTTCGTGTTGACCTGCGAGCCTTCAACGATTGGCAGAATGTCGCGCTGCACGCCTTCGCGGGAGACTTCGCCGCTACCGCTTTGCTTGCGTCCGGCCGCAATCTTGTCGATTTCGTCGATGAAGATAATCCCGGAGTTCTCCGCCCGCTTGATGGCATCGTGGTAAATGTCCGCCGTGTTGACCAGCTTGGCGGATTCTTCCTTGATGAAGACTTCACGGGCCTCGGCAACCGTCATCGTCCGCTCAACCATCTTCTTCGGCATCATACTGCCAAGCATGGATGAAACGTCAATGCCCATCTGGCCATAGGTGTCACCCATGCCCCCAGTTGGCTGCTCATCGGCGACCCGGACGGTTAATTCCCGGTCTTCAAGCAAGCCCTTTTGCAGCTGCTCGGCAACACTGAGCCGCTGGTTGCGGATTTCATCGGTGATTTCATCAGGCTCTTCAGTCTTGGGTTCTTCACCCTTCTGCATGGCCGTGAACATATTCATCATGTCGGCCATGGTGTTCTGGCGCTTTTCCTTCTTAATGCCGGGGACCAGTAGCTTGACCAGCCGCTTGTCGGCTTCCTGACTCGCACGACTACGAACAGTCGCGTATTTTTCGTCCTCTTCCATCTTCACGGCCACATCGAGCAGGTCGCGCACCATGGATTCCACATCGCGGCCGACGTAACCAACCTCGGTGAACTTGGTGGCTTCAACCTTGACGAACGGTGCGTTCACAATCTTCGCGAGGCGCCGGGCAATCTCGGTTTTCCCGACCCCGGTTGGCCCAATCATCAACAGGTTCTTCGGCGTGATGTCCTGCTGCATCTTGGCACTTAACTGCATCCGGCGCCAGCGGTTGTACAGGGCAACGGCAACTGCCTTCTTGGCCTCATCCTGGCCAATGACGTATTTATCGAGCTCGGCGACAATCTGTTTTGGTGTTTGCATAAAGGCGCCTCCTAAAATGATTCGACGTTAATGTTCTGGTTGGTGAAGATATCAATGGAGCTGGCGATGGACACGGCTTCCTTGGCGATAGCCGGTGCGTCCATGTCCGGCGCGTGGCGGAGCATCGCCACCGCCGCGGCCTGGGCAAAGTTACCACCAGAACCAATCGCAACCACGTCCTCGTCTGGGGCAATGACCTCACCACTACCAGAAATCAGGAGCAGCTCGTGTTCGTCCATCGCAATCAGCATTGCCTCCAGCTTCTGCAGGGAGGGGTCCTTCCGCCAGTCCTGAGCCAGCGCAACGGCGGAGCGGCGCAAATTGCCCTGGAACAATTCCAGCTTCTTTTCCAGCCATTCCTGCAAGGTGATGGCGTCGGCAACCCCGCCGGCAAAACCAATTACCACCTTGTCGTCGTAAATGCGCCGAATCTTCTGTGCCGACCCCTTCATGATGACCTTCTCACCCATCGTGACCTGGCCGTCACCAGCGATGGCGGTGTGCCCATTCTTCCGTACTGCAGCAATTGTTGTCATAGATATGCCTCTTTCATTTGTTGTGTTTTTACTCACGACCATTGCGGTTCCGCGAATGCGTCCGTTACCTAAGTCGTGATATTAGCATACTCACATTGCGAGTGCTAAACATCGTTCTTTAGTCTGATTATGAGTGCTTGTCAGCATCCCCGTGGCCCGGAAAATACTTCATGTAGTCGTCCACCAGGTGCTCCGTGGTGACGTGCGTGTAAATCTGCGTGGTGGAGAGGCTGCTGTGGCCGAGCAACTCCTGCACGGTCCGCAAATCGGCCCCGTGGTTCAGCATGTGCGTCGCAAAACTGTGCCGCAGCATGTGGGGATGAATCTTCGCCGTCAAGCTGGTCTGTTTGATAATCTGGTCCAAGACGTACTCAATCCCCCGCGGTGTCAGCGGCTTGCCGTGCTGGTTCAAAAAGACGTGGGGCTCGACCAGCCCCTTGATGCCGGCTAGTTCCATCCGTACCGTGTCCAGGTACCGGTGCAGGGCGTCGGCACAGCTCTTGCCAAAAACAACGTAGCGGTCCTTATTTCCCTTACCGTGAATGAGCATGGCCGAGACGTTGAAATCGATTTGCTTTAGCGTTAGCTGCGCGCACTCGGACACCCGAATCCCGGTATCATAGAGCACTTCGAGCAGCGCGCGGTTGCGAATCGTCAGCGGATCATCCCCACTGACGGCCTTAAACAGCGCATCAATCTCGGGCTCGAAGAAGAATTCGGGCAGGTGGTTGTGCGTTTTCTTGGTCTCCACGAGCGCAAACGGATCATCGCTGGCCGCACCAATTCTCATCAGGAACTTATACAGGCCGCGCAGACTGCTCAACTTGCGCGAGGTCGTCGCCGGACTGTAATTCTTTTCGTTCATGTACGAGATGTAACTGGCCACGGCCACGGAATCGACCGCACCAAACCCATTAAAGCCGCCGCTTGCCTCCATGAAGTCGATAAACGCCTGGACGTCACGCCGGTACGCCTTTTGGGTCTGCACGGAGTATTGGCGCTCCGTGGTCAGGTACTGAATATATTGTTCTAGTTCTTTGTTAGTTGCTTTTTCTTCTGCCATAAGCCAATTTTACCATAGCAATACCGTATCCGCTTTCTTCAATCGATTGGCGGCCGGCAAAGCTCAAACCTGCGCACCGCGATTGGGCAGTGCAGCCTGCGCCCGTGCTAGCAAAAAAGCCCGCACAGACTCTTCGTCTTGCATGGGCTTTTGCACTATTTCTGCACTGCTTCCTTGTAGTCGCCATTCGGGCACACAACCTGAACACCGGCCTTGCTGCGCTTTTCAATTAAGAAGTGTTCGCAAACCGGGCAGTCGCGACCAACGGGCTTGTCCCAGGAGACAAAGTCACATTCAGGGTACCGGTCACAACCATAAAATACGCGGTTACGCTTGCTCTTCCGTTCAACAATCTGGCCCTTGTGGCACTTAGGGCACAGAACGCCGATTTCCTTGACGATTGCCTTGGTGTTCCGGCAGTCGGGGAAGCGTGAGCAGGCGTAAAACTTACCGAACCGGCCCATCTTGATGACCATTGGCGCACCGCAAATGTCACAGTTAAAGCCGGCTGGTTCGTCCTTCAGCTGGACCTTTTCGATCCCAGTCTCGGCGCTTGCGACTTCCTTTGCAAACGGCTTGTAGAAGCGGTCAATAACCTTGACCCAATCTTCCTTGCCGGCTTCGATGCTGTCCAGGTCGCTTTCAACCGTGGCCGTGAACTTGATGTCCACGATGTCGGGGAAGAATTCAACAATTAAGTCATTGACGATTCCCCCCAATTCCGTGGGTTCAAAGCGGCGGGCGGTCAACTTCACGTAGTACCGCTTCTTGAGCGTTTCAATTGTTGGTGCGTACGTGGATGGCCGACCAACCCCGTTTTCTTCCAGCGCCTTAACCAGGTTAGCTTCGGAATACCGCGCTGGTGGCTGCGTGAAGTGCTGTGCCGGGTTGGTCTTCGCCAGCGTCAGGCTGTCACCCTCGGCCAGGTCAGGCAATTCCTTGTCGCCACTATCCTTATCGCGAGAGGAAACGTAAAGCTTCGTGAACCCCTCGAACTTGGTGTGGCTACCATTGGCGCGGAACTGCACCCCGTTTTGTTCAATCTTCACGGTGACGGTGTCGACCACGGCCGGCGTCATCTCGCTGGCCACGAAGCGGGACCAGATCAACCGGTAAAGCTTCATCTGGTCCTTGTCGAGCACGCTAGACAGGCTCTCTGGGGTCCGCTTAGTGGAACTGGGCCGAATCGCTTCGTGGGCGTCCTGAGCGCCTTCCTGGAGCTTACCCTGCTTAATCTTAACGGCCGCGTATTCCGCGCCGTACTGATTGTGGATGAATTCGCTGGTTTCGGCCTTAGCCACGCTGGAAACACGGGTACTGTCGGTACGCATGTAGGTGATGAGCCCCACGGTCCCTTGACGGCCACCCAGGTTAATCCCTTCATAGAGCTGCTGGGCGAGCATCATGGTTTTGCGCGTCGGGAACCCGAGCTTCCGGTTGGCTTCCTGCTGCAGGGAACTGGTGGTGAATGGCTGGGCCGGAGTCCGGCGACGTTCCTTGCGCACAACGCTTGTGACGGTGAACGGCTGATCCTTATCAATCCGCTTCATCACGTCCTGAACCGCATCGTTATTCGGCAGCGGCAGCTTCTTGCCGTCGACCCCGTAAAACGTGGAGGCAAACGCCTTCCCGCGGCCCTTCTTGAAGTCGCCATCAATGGTCCAGTACTCTTCGGGCTGGAACGCATTAATTTCGTTTTCACGGTCAATGATGAGTTTGAGCGCAACGGACTGCACACGACCAGCGGACAACCCCTTCTTGACCTTCTTCCACAGCAGCGGACTGATTGAGTAACCAACAATCCGGTCGAGGACACGGCGGGCCTGCTGGGCATCAACCAGGTTCATATCAATACTTCTCGGCGTCTTAAAGGCGTTCTTAACGGCATCCTTAGTGATTTCGTTGAAGACAACCCGGTTTTTGTCCTTGGTGTCTAGCCCCAGAATGTGGCAGACGTGCCAGGCAATGGCTTCCCCTTCACGGTCCGGGTCAGCTGCCAGGTATACGTGTTCAACCTTAGCGGCGTTGCGTTTGAGATCTTTAATGACATCCCCTTTACCCCGAATGGAGATGTAGCGTGGTGCGTAATTATTGTCGAAATCGACCCCCATCTGACTCTTAGGGAGGTCCCGAATGTGACCGAGACTCGCAACCACCTTGTAATTGCGACCGAGATATTTTTCAATTGTTTTTGCTTTTGCAGGGGATTCCACGATAACCAAGTTCTTGGCGGGCATGGTTCTCCTCCTTTCATTTGTTCAACAGAAAATGCACGCCTATCTTATGGTAGAAACGCGATTCTGTCAAATAAATATTGAGTAATCAACGGCAAAAATGCCGAATGTTCGGAATGAAACCCCGCCTGAAAACGCGCCCCGCGTGCAGTTAAGCCCAATCTAATCGAAATAATGAATATTTGTCCAATTTGTGTCTGGCAGAACCGGAATGGCCCCGTCCGCAATCATCTTGTTGGTGCCAATTCCCAGTGGATTGTGCATGCGGTTTGGCAACGCGTAGACATCGCGACCGGTTTCAAGTGCCATTTTGGCCGTAATTAAACTCCCACTTTTTTCTGCCGCCTCCGTCACGAACACCGCGTGGCTTAATCCGGCGATGATGCGGTTGCGCGCCACGAACCGGTACGGCTTGGGTTTGGTGCCGGGCGGGTACTCCGACACCAGCAGGCCAGTTGCGGCAATCTCGTCCTGCAAATCCTGGTGCTCCCGCGGATAATACACATCCAGGCCGCTGGCAATCACCGCCACCGTGCTCCGGCGACTGCCAATCGCAACGCTGTGGGCCATCGTGTCGGCCCCGCGCGCCAGTCCCGAGACAATCACCGTATCGCGCGGCACCTGACTGATAGCCTGCACAATTGCCTGATTGCTGTACTCGGTGGCAAGACGCGCACCGACAACCCCAAGACACGGCCGGCGCAACAGGTCGAGTTTGCCCGCATAGAACAATACCAGCGGCGGCTGACTGATTTCTTGCAGCCGCGCCGGATAGTCATCATCCGTGTACACCAAGTGGGGCGTGGCAATTAGCCGCGCCATTTGTGCCTGATTCCTTGCATCATCGAGCCAGGCAGTTACCTGGGCCTTTTGCTTCTCCGGCGTGCAGTGAACAATCGTTGATAGTTCGACCGGCATCTGGTGGCCCAGCCCGGTCAAGACGCGGCGCGCCATTGCCGGACTGGCACCCGTGGCCATGTGCGCCCACAACAAAAAATCGCGTATTTCCATATTGCACCTCTTCTTCCCGATGCAATAGATTACGCGATTTCTGCTCTATTCTGCTGGACAATTACCCGGATTATTGATTAAGGATGTCCTTAACCGGCGCAAATGAATGCCGGTGAATGGGCGTGATCCCGAGTTGCCGCAGGCCGGCCAGGTGCACCTTGGTCCCGTAGCCCGCGTTTTGGGCAAAGCCATAACCGGGATACACCTGATCATACATCGCCATCAGCCGATCCCGCACGACCTTGGCGACGATGCTGGCGGCACCGATGGAGATGCTCCGGGCATCCCCCTTAATCAGTTTCATCTGGGGGATGTTCACGGGCACAGTCATCGCGTCCACCAGCAAATAATCCGGCTGCAAGCGCAAATTATTGACCGCATCCGCCATCGCCAGTTCCGTTGCGTGGTAAATATTGTACTTGTCGATGTCCCGATTGTCCCGCACGCCAATGGCCACGGCCCGTGCGTTCGTGATAACGTCGGCAAATAACTGGTCGCGCCGGTGCGCGGTCAGCTGCTTACTATCGTTCACGGGCACGTCAAAGGTCGCGTCCAAAATCACCGCCGCGGTAATGACCGGACCGGCAAGTGGTCCCCGCCCCACCTCATCAATTCCGGCAATTGCGGGGTAGTCTGGCCAGAGCGACCGCTCAATTTGGCGGTGCTTTTCCAGCATGATTTCTTGTTGCCGCGAGTGCATTAACTTGCGCTTGTAACTGGCAAATAGGGCTTGGGCACCACTGCGCTCATCCATCGCTAATGCATTGATGATTTCGGGGGCTACCGGCTCCTTTCGCAGTAGCCGCTTGTATTCCGCAAGTGTGGTCATTCCTGATTGCCTTGCGCCTTGGTTGGCACTTCCAGGGTGTAACGGCCCAGTTCGCCCTTGCGCACGTCATTGTTGAAGCGGACGGCGGTGCGGTCAAATTCCTCGCCGTAACCAAACTTCTTCGTGAGGAGCTTAATCAAATCGGCGGGCGCAAGTGCCACGTCCTCGTCGGTTAACCCATAGTGCTTCCGCAGAACATTGCGGTAATTTTGCTGGAAATATGCCACACCCCACAGCGCAACCTCATCGGCGGTGAAGGCAGTCTCGGCGATTGCCCCGGTCAGCGCTAACCGCATCCCGATTTCCTGATCATCGAACTTCGGCCACAGGATGCCGGGGGTGTCGAGTAACTCGAGATTACCACTCGCCTTGAGCCACTGCTGGTTCTTCGTGACCCCCGGCCGGTTACCGGTGACCGCGATGTTCTTTTGCACGAGGCGGTTCAAAATCGTGGACTTGCCCACGTTTGGAATCCCTATGCACATCGCGCGCACGTGGGGGTTGCGAATGCCGCGCGCCCGCTTCTTGGCCAGCTTGTCCGCCAAAATCTTCTCCGCCAGCTGGGGCAACTGCTGCAGACGCCGGGCGTGCTGGGCGTCAATGGCGATGGCTTCCCGACCGGCCGCCTGGTACTGCTCAATCCACTGCTTGGTCCGGTTCGGATCGGCGAGGTCGGCCTTATTCAAAATGGAAATCATCGGTTTTTGCGCAAGCATCTCGAGCAACATTGGGTTGCGGGATGACTCGGGCACGCGGGCGTCGACGACCTCGAACACGATGTCCACCTGCTTAATCTTTTCGGCAACTTCCCGCCGTGCCTTCTGCATGTGCCCCGGGAACCAGTTGATGTTAGCCATATTATTTCTCCTTCAGTTAATTCTGGATTAATTGTACAGGTTTTGTGCCGGACTGTAAAAGCGGCCGGGCGAGATTTCGGTACTTCAGGGGGATGCTGCGTGCGGCGGGGACTGACAAAACCGGTCCCGGTTTACATAACTAGGATTATCTACAGTTAGACTGCATATGCCGGCAGAGCCCCTATTTCACGCTTATGTCCCGTCTGCTTTCAGTTCAAAAAGATGGCCCGCACTGCTGCCAATGCGGGCCAATCTGGTTACTTCAGAACTTGTTCAGCTTTCTTCATCGCATTATCGTTAGCACTAATCTTATCGCTAATCTGATCCTGCAACTTGGCAAGGGTCTTGCTGTCAGCCGTCCCCGTTGCACTCAGGTTGTTCTTGGTCTGGAACGCCTTGACTGCCGCGGCGGTATCACTGCCGTAGTAGCCGTTTACGCTCTTAATCTGGTAACCTAATGCCACCAAAATCTTCTGCAGCGACTTCACATCGGAGCTGACCTGCTCTTGTTTTAGGCTAGCTGCGGAAATCGTGTTGATGTACGCGTAACTTGGGTAATCGGCCTTAATGGTGGGCTGAATCCCCTTGTGGTGAATCCACTGGCCCTCGGGCGTGAGCCACTTGGCGATGGTCAGCTTGAGTTCGGCGTTCTTACCCATCTGGGCCACCGTCTGCACGGTACCCTTACCGAAACTCTTGGTCCCGATTAGCTTGATGCCCGCGCTCTCGTTCAGTGCCGCGGCCGTAATTTCACTGGCTGAGGCCGAGTTGCCGTCAATGAGCACGACAGTTGGTTCCTTAATCTTGAAGCCACCATCGTATTCGGAGCCGGCCCGGTAAATTTCGGTCTTACCCTTGCGTGGGTCAACCTTCAGCATGACCTGCCCGTCCTTTAGGAACATCGAGTCAATCTGCAGTGCCTGGTCGAGCACACCACCAGGGTTGCCGCGCAGGTCCAAGATGAACTTATTTGCGCCCTGCTTCCGGAGCTTCTTGACGGTACTCTTAATTTGCTTAGCGCTGGTTTCCGTGAACGTGGTGAAGGTGATGACCCCGATTTGCTTGTTCGTCTGGTCAATCTTGCCGCTGACACTAGGCACGGTCACCTTGGCGCGTTTCATCGTGAAGGTGAGCTGCTTGTTGTCCCGTTCAACCACGACCGTGACGGTGGAGCCAATCTTCCCGCGGATTTTGGCAACAACCTTGTTGATGTCCTTGCCGCTCATGTCCTTGCCGTCAACCTTAACAATCTTGTCGTTGGCCTTAACGCCGGCCTTTTGGGCAGCACTGCCCGGGTTGACGGAATCAACCTGCACCCCGTCAGCGGTTTGCACCATGGTTGCGCCAATCCCGCCAAACGAACCCGAGATTTCGGTGTTCAGGCTGGTGGCGTCGGTGTCCTGCAGGTAATTGGAAAACGGATCATCAAGGGACTTAATCATGCCGTTGATGGCGCCGTCCACCAGCTTCTTGTCACTTGGTTTCGTCACGTAATTATCCCGAATGGTCGTGTACGTGGTGAGCACCTTTTGGAAGTTCTTCGGGATGCTGCTGCTATCAAGGGTAACGGTTTGGGTCGTTGGTTTGGCCACGTAACCCGCAACCCCACCGATTGCTAGCCCAACGACGGTGAGGACCACCGCCAGCCACAGCGGCACGCGGCGATGATTCTTGGGCCCGTTTGTCCCCGTGGCTTTTTGTTCCGGTTTTACCGGCGTGTTATTTTCGCTTGCTTTGTTCTCTTCGTTATCTGCCATGCCTATCCCCCTGGAAATTAGGCCCGCGCGTCTTTGTACATCGCGTAGGCTTCATCAAAAACACTCATGCTAGGCAAATAACCTGCATTCAACTCCAAATATTCCGAAAGCTCATGGTAGTCTGTAGCTTGCTTCGGAAACGCGTGGTCAAGAAAAGCGTTGTTGGCAAAGTTAGCCACTTCCCGATGGTCCGCGGGATTACGCAAGGTCATTAGGTATCGGTAAAATGATTCAGACATACATTCGCTCCTTAGATTCGGGTATCACAATTAGTCCTGCCAGTGTTCCTGCCCAAATTCGCTGCGCTGAGCATGTTCGGCCGCGTACCGGCGTGGATTCTTTTCGTAAAACTGCTGGTGGTACTCCTCGGCCGGGTAAAACGGCTTGGCATCCTCAATCGTCGTCACAATTGGGTCGGAAAAACGTCCGGAGGCAATCAAAGCTTCCTTCGACTTCTCCGCGATGGCCCGCTGCTCCGGCGAGTTGACGAAAATGACCGGACGGTAGTTATCACCACGGTCTTGGAACTGACCCATTGCGTCCGTTGGGTCGGTCTGCCGCCAGTAGATTTCAACTAGTTCAGCATAAGTAATAATGTCTGGGTCAAAGGTGATTTGAACCGCCTCGGTGTGACCCGTCGTGTGGCTCTTAACCTGCTCGTAGGTTGGATTGGCCACGTGGCCCCCGGTGTAACCAGACAAAACGTTCAGAATGCCTGGCTGCTGTTCAAACGGTTCAACCATGCACCAGAAGCACCCGCCGGCAAATATTGCTGTTTCCTTCATATGTTCTTACCTCTTTTATTTCGCGGTACCTATTTGGCCAGGTACCCAGTCAAATCAATTTCATCGTGCTGCAAATCAATCCGGTCTGCCTTAACCCGCAGCCCGTTACCCAAATCAAATTGGTTCAATCTTAGCACAATGGTGTTTTCCTTGCTATCAAGGTGGACCATCTCGGGCAGATTGTAGTTCTTCGCCACGTAACCCATGACGTAGGTAATCGGCACGGACAGTGTCCCCACATTGAGCCGGGTTGCCTTCAGCAAGATGTTGCCGTTGGTCTGAACGTACGGGTCACATTGGAGGCCAAAGTTAATTTTCGCGCCAAAAAACTTGAACGAACCCTTGACCACCGCGTGATTGCCCACCGTGAGTGTGTATTGCACGTCGCCCTGCTTCAGATAACTCTTCAGGTAGTTGTCAATCAGCCGGTTGAGTTCCTTCTTGGTGAAGCTGACGTGCATGACACTGCCCTTGCTGCTGACAGTAGCCACCTTGGTTGTGGTCTCAACAGGCGCCTGGACACTGCGCCACACCGTGAATCCTGCCCCTAAAACTAGGCCAACGATGATAATTGTGACCCATTTCCACCAGTTGATTGGCCCACGCGGCTTTTTGGACTTGGGTGTTTGCGGCCTAGCCTTCTTTTGCATTGCTCTTGTTGTTTCTGCCACAATTATTCCTCCCAGCTACTTTCAGACTGCTTCATCACGTCCCAGAGTTGTGCGGTCATGCGCACATACCCCGCATTGTTCGGGTGAAAATGATCCTTACCGTAAATTAGGCGGTTGACGGCTTTCGACGCGTTCGTCGCACTGGCCGAGCTGTCGCTATCACCCTTGGTTAGCACCGAATCAATGTCGACGAAATAGGTGTTATCCATTTGCCCAAGCGTCTTTTTCGTTTCATTATTCCAGTCATGCACACTCGTTTGCATCTTCACCACGTTCGGGAAGTAGACGTAAAACGGATTGTAAATGCCAAATACGTAAATCGGCGCACTTGGGTTGTTCTTGCGCACGGCGTGAATCAAGCTCTTCAGGTGGGTCTGAAACTTGCTGATACCCTTGTTAACGTCCTTCGTATTAATATCGAGCAAATTATTTTGGAGAAGGTGCATCAGGTCGTTACCGCCAACGGTCATGGTAATTACGTCAGCACGTTTGAGCTGTTTGATGAGCTTTTTGTCCTTGACCACCCGCTTTTTAATTTGCTGGGAGGTATCACCCGTCACCCCGAAATTGCTCGTTTGGACCTTCATGCCCGTTTCGACCTCGATGTCCTGGGCAATCAGGGGCACGTAGCCACCCTGATCTGTTGTATCCCCGACGCCATGCGTCAGCGAGTCCCCGACAGCCGTCAGCACTAGCTTGTGGTCAGCCACCTTCGTCCCGGACGTGTCCAGGGGTTTAGCGGCAGGTAAAACCTTGCTGGTGATGGCCGCCCCCAAGATAACGGTCACAACCAGCCCTATAATACCGAGTAAAAGCGTTCGTAGTTTTCTATTCAATAGCGGTCCCCTTTCCCCAAAAAACGTCCGCATCAGTGCAACTGGACGGCAAAACGCCCGTTATTTGCACAAAAAGGGCGAAGCCTCAGCCTCACCCTTAACTGTTAACGCTTATTTTACACCCAAAACTGCTGGCGGCAAAATTAACCCTCGTAATACATGATTGCGAACGCACCTTCACCCGCATGTGTGGCCACGATTGGACCGGTTGGCCGGACAAGCACTGGCACACCGGGAACGGCGTCCCGAATCTGCTTTCCGATTTCTTCGGCCTTCTCCGCGATGGCCACAAATGATACACCCACACTCTTGACGTTGGGCTTCTGGCTCATCTGCTGAATTACCTCATCCTTAAATGCAGTAATTGCCTTCATCCCGCGAACCTTCTTGGCAACTTCGAGCTGACCGTTTTCCATCATTAATTCCAGCTTAATGTTGAGCACGCTGGTAATCAATCCGGCAGCACGGGAAAGCCGGCCACCCTTGACCAGATTATCGAGCTTCACAACCGCCATGCGCAAAATCGTGTTGGCCCGCACTTCCTCAAGCGCGTCAACAATTGCATCCATTTCTTGACCGGCAGCGGCCATCTTAGCGGCTTCAATTACCTGAAAGGCCATTGCCCGGTCGGTAAATCCGGAATCGACGATGGTAACATCACCGTCCGCCATGTCCGCGGCTTGACGTCCAGAGTTAACCGTCCCACTAAGGCTTTCGGCCATGAAAATCCCTAAGACTTGACTCCCATCCGCGGTGAGCTTATTAAAGGTTTCAAGAACTGTCCCGACAGCCGGCTGACTGGTCTGTGGCAGAGAGTTGGCCTGCCCCATCTTCGTAACGAACTCTTCGCGCTGAATCGTTTCACCATCGATATAAACCGTGTTGTCAATCATCACGGTCAGGGGAATTACCGTCACTCCAAGCTGCTGAATCTCCTCGTCCGTCATTTGAACGGAAGAATCGGTGACAATTTTAATCTTAGACATGTGGACGCCACTCTTTCTCGTTAAATTGAAAAATGCTTCTGCAACAAGTATACCCAATCGCCAGTAAAAACGCTAGATGATATTATTTAGTTTTAATAACTAGATGTACTTGATTTGCCAATTCCATAACGGTATCATTAACTTGTAAACAAGATTTATCGGTTAATTTACTTCGCACCAAGATTTAAGGAGGTTGCACTAAATGATGGCAGCAGTACCAAAAAGGAAGCCACGGCTTTACGATTTATACAACGAAATTTGGAGTGCAATTACGCACGGCGTTGGCATCATCCTCGCAACGGTCGCGACGACCCTGCTGGTTGTTAAGGCGGTTGCCACGGGGGATGCACTGCGCATTGGCGCCTTCGCCGGTTTTGGGCTTGCCCTCATTTTGCTCTACACCGCCTCGACCTTGTTCCACGCCCTTTACTTCACCAAGGCGCGCCACGTCTTCCAGGTCATGGATCACTCGGGAGTCTTCATCCTCATCGCGGGTTCGTATCTGCCCTACTGCCTGCTTGCAATCGGCGGGCGTCAGGGCATCATGCTCCTTGCGACCATCTGGTTACTTTGCGCCGCCGGAATTGGGATGGAATGCTTCTTCATGGGCCGCTTCAAGAAGATTGAAGTTGCCATCTACATCATCCTCGGCTGGCTGTGTGTGGTCGCCGCCAAACCATTGATGGCGCACCTGGGACTGATTGGTATCGCACTACTTGTCGCCGGTGGCCTGTGCTACACAATTGGCGCCCTTCTGTACACGCAAAAGCAGATTCCGTACATCCACGTCATCTGGCACCTATTCGTGATGGCCGGTTCGGCTTGCATGTTCTTCTCTATCTACCTGTTTGTCTAACCCATCATCAGTCTTGAATATATAACTACAAAAAATGACTGCTCCAGCTGCATTTAGCTTTGAATCACGTGTAACGCATACGCTGGTGGCAGCAAATACTAGCATTTTCGCGGTCTGGTCGCGTGCGTAAGTTTGCACCGATGCGGACAATAATAATAGGGGGTGTGACAATCGCAAAAACGCGATTGTCACACCCCCTATTATTGTGGGAAAATTTTGATTTGTATCGAAAAAGCCGCCCAATCGGATTCAAAGGCCAATTCACGCAGTGCGGAGCGCCCCCGATACGCTAGTTCACGAATCCATCCAAATAAACGTACCGGTCAAGCAGTTTGTCCTGCTTGGCGGTCAGGTCGTCAAGTTCACTTTGCAGTGTCCCCAGTTTGCCGTAATCATCCCCGCACGTCTGCATCTCCGAATTAATCTCCTCGATGCGTGCGTCAATTGCGTCCATCTCAGGCATTAACGTCTCGTACTCTTTTTGCTCGGCGTAAGTCAGCTTCACCTTCGTCTTGGGCGCAGCATCAACCTTAACACTCTCGGCTGAAGGTTTAACCTGCGCGTCCCCGCCCTCATCCTTGGCACGGGCATCCTGCTTAGCAAGATAATCGGTAAACAGGCCCGTTGCCTGCTCAATGTCGCCGTTGCCGTCAAACACAAGCAGGCGGTCCGCAACCTTGTCCAGGAAGTACCGGTCATGTGACACGGTAATGACGGTGCCCGCAAAATTATCGAGGTAATCTTCCAACACCGTTAACGTGGCAATATCCAAGTCGTTGGTCGGTTCGTCCAGCAGCAGGACGTTTGGCTGGTGCATCAGAATCTGCAGTAGGTACAGCCGCCGCTGTTCACCACCGGACAAGCGATTAATCCGGGTCCCGTGACTTGAGCGCGGAAAGAGGAAGTCATCGAGCAACTGGGTAACGCTTTGGTGCTCACCGTTTGCGTTAACCACGCCTTCCCCAACCGACTGCAAGTACTCAATGACCCGCATATTCTGGTCCATATCGGGCATCTGCTGGCGGTAGTAACCGATTTTGACGGTGTCACCGATGTCACAAATACCACTATCGAGCGGCAAATCACCCGCAATGACGTTCAGCAAACTGGACTTGCCGGCACCGTTAATCCCGCTAATCCCAATGCGCTGATTCCGTTGAACCAGTAGTTCAAAGTGGCGCAAAATCTGGTGATCACCCAGTTTGAGGCTGGCATCGTGGAGTTCGATGACCTTCTTGCCCAAACGGGTTCCGCCAACATCAATCGCGACCTTACCCCGTTCGGGTGCGACCGTCCCGGACTTCATGTCTTCGAACCGCTTAATGCGCGCATTTTGCTTCGTGGAACGCGCGTGGGCGCCCTCACGCATCCACGCCAGCTCGTGCTTGTAGAGCTGAGCCTGCTTGTGTGCGGATGCGGTTTCCAACTCAACCTGAGCCGCCTTTTGCTCAACATATGCCTGGTAGTTCCCGGGGTAAATACGCAGGGTGCCCAGATCGAGCTCAAAAATCCGGTTGGTCACCCGGTCCAGGAAGTACCGGTCATGCGTCACGACGAGCAAGGCGCCCTTGTAGTTGGCCAAGTACTTTTCCAGCCAGGCAATTGAGTCGAAATCAAGGTGGTTAGTTGGTTCATCCAGAATCAGCAGATCCGGATTTTCAATCAGTACCTGGGCCAGACCCACACGCTTGCGCTGACCACCGGATAACGAACCAATCTTCTGGTCCAAATCCGTCAGGTGCAGCTGCGTCAGAATCGTCTTGATGTTCGTCTCTGCGTCCCAGGCGTCTAGTTGGGTCATCCGCTGTTCGGCCCGGTTGTACTGGTCCTGCACGGCCTCATCGAGTGGCTGGGCCGTGTACGCGGCTAGTGCCCGCTCATATTCACGGATGGCCTGGAACGTCGCGGAATCGCCGCCGTAGACCGCATCCATAATCTTCGCGTTTTCATCAAGTGGCGGCTGCTGTTCAAGGAAAGAAATGCTGTATTTTTTCGGCGTCTGCACCTCGCCGGCATCAAACGGGTCGGTTCCGGCCAGTCCGCGCAGCAGCGTGGTTTTCCCGGTTCCATTAACCCCAATTAGGCCAATGCGGTCACCTTCATTAATCAAAAAATCAATATTATCGAGCAGCGTTTTGTCGCCGTACGCTTTTTGTAACCCACTTGCGGTTAAAGTTTGCACAGTGGTTGCCTCCGTTCTATTTGGCCAGTGCGGCTTGTAGCAGTACCTGCTTGTCATTCGGTAGCTCGCCGGCGATGACCGCCGTACGCATCTTGGCAAGAATCTTACCCAGCGCTGGACCCGGCTTCATGCCCGCGTCCATCAGTGCTTGGCCCGTCAGCGCCAGTTCACCCGCACTGTGGATTGGTAACGCGGCGTACCGCTTCTCCCAGCCTTGACCATCAAAATCTGGCTGCAGATAGCTGGCCGCGGTGATTGCTGCGGCCACACTGTCTGCCCCCGCCGCAAACAAAGCGGCGTTGTCGGCTCTTGCAGTAACTAATTCCGGCACCAACTTGGCCGCCCGACTAACAATTCCCGTGAGGTCGTTCGGCTGCTTCCACGCCTTCATGAATCGCACCGCGGGCACGGCCAAAACACTCAGGAGCAAGGTCCAGGCACTGGCATCGTCTGGCAGCTGCCGCGCCGGCAAATCCGCGAACTTTGCCAGGCCAGTTTCCTGATCAGCCAGCATTGGGCAATATTTGTCCAGTCCTGCCGTTAACATGCTGGACAAACCCGCCGTCCGGTTAATCCCCTTCAGCAGGCGACTGAACTCGGCGGCAATGCGTTCAACGGCAATGTGCTTGAGCAGTGGCGCGTTATCCGCCAGGGCGCGCGCGGTCGCGTCTTCGAGGGTAAAGCCCAGCTGACTTTCAAACCGGACGGCCCGCATCATCCGCAGTGCATCTTCGTGGAAGCGGTCCTGGGCGTTACCAACGGCCCGCAGCAGATGTGCGTCCAAATCCGCCAGGCCCCCAAAATTATCAATGATGAGGCCATCGTGGCGCGCAGCGAGGGCGTTAATCGTGAAGTCGCGCCGCAACTGGTCTTCCTTGAGCGAGCGGACAAAAGTGACCTTGTCCGGCCGTCTGAAATCTTGGTACGTGGATTCGGTGCGGAAGGTCGTGACTTCATAGCCCGTGCCGTGGTCCAGCACCATTACCGTGCCGTGCTGGATGCCCGTATCAACGGTCCGCCGAAAAATCTGCTTCACTTCACCCGGATACGCCGAGGTTGCAATGTCGACATCATGAATCGGCAAGCCCAGCAGTGCATCACGGACACAACCGCCCACAAAATAAGCCTCATAACCGGCCTCTTCAATCCGCCGCAAAATAGGTATTGCAGCGACAAATTCCGGATGGGTTAAATCAACACGCACGGTAATCCTCCTTTAACAAACATGGTTCCTATGACTCGTCCTTTAATTCACCCAAGCGGTCTTGCGCGTCAAAGTCGTCCGGCTGCAAGCTCGTCAACCGGGTAAGGGCTGCAGTTTCCTCAGCCTTCGCCCCGGTCGTCCGGAAGAATTCAGCAATTTCCCGCAAGAACTCTGGACGGTCTTGGAAGGTGCGAAATGCGAGGAGGTAATTGCTCCGTGCCTTTTCGTAATCTTCCACGTTTTCCTCCGACCGCGCTAGGTTCCAGTACAGCTGGGGGTCGCTTTCGCCACTAGCATCAAGGTCGCCCAGGTAGTCAATGTTTTCCTGGTCTCTGTGTTCGTGCAACAGGAAGTTCGACCACGCCAAAACGTAATGCTGGTTGTCTGGTTCAAGCTTGAGGGCGCCACGCAGGTACCGCTCGCCCGTCTCGCTGTCTTCCTGCGCCAGCGCTAACTCCGCGCCAACACTGTATAGCTCGGGGTTAGTATCGTCGTGGGCCAGCCCCGTCTGAATGGTCACGAGGGCCGCTTCCGGCTGACCAAGCTGCCTTTGCGCCTGCGCGAGTGGCAGGTATGCGTTAGTGTAGCTCTCATCGGCCTCAAGCACCGCGGAAAACGCGTCACTAGCCCGCTGGAACTCTTCCACCTGCATGTACAAGCCACCAATCTGGAACCGGTCCGCGATTGGCAGGCTGTCCTCCCCGACTTCCTGGTAGACGCTGATGGCATCTTCAAAGCGGCCAGTTTGGGCCAGACTCTCCGCATACCGCAGTCGCACGTTCACGCCCGCGATGTTCTCCTCGCCGCCATCAAGTAATTCAAGGTAAGCTGCCGCGGCCTGGGAGTAATGGCCCCAGTCATACTGCAGTTCACCAAGTGCGAAGATAATTACCGGTTCATCTGGGTCGAGCTTGCGGGCATCGGTCAGCTTCTGGAGACTAACTTCATATAAACCCTGACTCTGATACACGTCCGCGGCAGCAATCAGCGCCTGCACGTAAGCCGGATTGTCGGGCTTAACCCGATCAAGCAACGTGAGGGCCTGGTCCGTGTCACCGTCAGACACCGCAATGTCAGCCAGCGCGGTCAGCACGTCACCGTCGTCCGGGTAATTACCGAGTAGTTCTTGGTACAACCGCTTTGCCTGGCCGGTGAAACCCATGGCGTAAAGTTCCTCAGCAAGATTGAACTTGGTCTCGTCATCTTCATTAGCAAGCACCTGTTTAAATAATTCCCTGGCCTGGTCCATGTTGCCCTTTTCGAGCGCGTCCAGCATTTGCTTTGCGTATTCCACGATTTGCTGCCTCCTGGTCAAAATTTATCTACAATAATTAGTTACGAAAACGTCCACCTAATACATTACAACAAATCCAGCACATTGCCTAGCGATGCCGCTGAGCTGGCCGAAAAATGCAAAAAGAGCCACCCCGCGCAAGCGCGAGGTGACCCTCCTTCATGAACACGTTAATTACTTAACGGCGTCCTTCAATGCCTTACCAGGCTTGAATGCTGGTACCTTGGATGCAGGAATTTCGATTTCTGCACCGGTCTGTGGGTTGCGGCCCTTACGAGATGCGCGTTCGCGTACTTCGAAGTTACCAAAACCAATCAGTTGTACCTTGTCACCCTTAGAGAGGCTGTCCTGGATGGATGCGAATACTGCATCTACTGCAGCGGTAGCATCCTTCTTGGTCAAGCCAGTTGATGTAGCAACGCTTTCGATAAGCTCTGCTTTGTTAGCCATATTATTTCACCTCCGTAGATTAGATGCGTGAGCACCCAAACATGCCCACTTAAATGTGTGGTTCAAGAATGAGGAAATAATGAAAACCGAAGCATCACCATTTCAATCGTAAAGATATCACAGGAACGGCGTCGTATCAAGGGTTAAAGCGTTTTTTGTCTGTAAAAGCACGAAATATCACGTAACTGTCACAAAAAAACTAATAACCCGTAAAAAACGGCCGTTTTCCGTGTTTACTGGCGACTACGCGCGATTAAGTGAATTGGCGTACCGGTGAAATCAAACGTGTCCCGGAGCTGGTTTATGAGAAAACGTTCATAAGAGAAGTGCAGCAAATCAGGATCGTTTACAAACACAACAAACGTTGGTGGCTTAATGGCAACCTGCGTCATGTAGTAGATCCGCAGCCGCTTCCCGTTAACCGTTGGCGTTGGCGTCACGAGCAGCGCTTCGTTCAGCACGTCATTCAAGACACTGCTCTGAATCCGCCGTGACTGGTTTTCGGACGCCTGCAGAATCATTTCGGGCAGGTTCGTGAGGCGCTGGTGCGTCTTGGCAGAAACGAACACGACTGGCGCGTAATCCAGGTACTGGAATTCGCTCCGAATCAAGTTCTCAAAGTCACTCATCGTGTGGTTGTCTTTTTCGATGGTATCCCACTTGTTGACAACGATGATGATGGCCCGGCCAGCTTCGTGGGCGTACCCGGCGACACGCTTGTCCTGTTCACGAATCCCCTCCTCGGCGTTGAGGACCATGAGCACAACGTCGGAGCGGTCAATTGCCCGCATCGCGCGGAGCACTGAGTACTTTTCGGTTGCTTCATAGACCTTACCGCGTTTCCGGAGACCGGCCGTATCAATCATGGTGAAATCAGCGTCGTTGGCCGAGAACTTGGTGTCAATCGCGTCGCGGGTTGTCCCCTCCATTGGTGACACAATCACCCGGTTTTCCCCGAGAATTGCGTTAACCAGTGAGGACTTACCAACGTTCGGGCGCCCAATGAGTGAGAACTTAATTGAATCGTCCTCATCGCTGTGATCTTCATCAGGGAACTTAGCGAAGACGGCGTCAAGAACGTCACCCAGCCCAATCCCGTGCGTCCCTGAAAGTGGTAATGGTTCACCAAAACCGAGACTGTAGAAATCAAACACATCGTTCCGACGTTCGGCGTTGTCGACCTTGTTCACCGCCAAAATGACCGGCTTGTCGGCCCGGTACAGAATTTGGGCTACGCGTTCGTCAGCGTCGGTCACCCCATTTTCCACGTTCACGATGAACAGAATAACATCTGCTTCCTGAATCGCTACTTCAGCCTGCTCGGTAATCTGTGTAACCAGTGGGGCATCACCAATATCAATCCCACCAGTATCAATTACAGCGAATTCACGCGCAAGCCAGGTCGCCCGACCGTAAAGACGGTCACGGGTGACACCTGGGGTATCCTCAACAATTGCCTGGCGCGTGCCGACAATGCGATTAAAGATGGTCGACTTACCTACATTGGGGCGGCCGACAATTGCCAAAGTTGGCAAACTCATGTGTATCCCTTCCTTCCAAACAAAAAAGTTGAGCCAAGGCTCAACTTTTCTGCGATTAATTGTGCTTTGGTAATTAGTCCTTAGCAGCGTCCTTCAGGGCGTCACCAAGAATGTCACCAAGGGAGAAGCCGGAGTCGTCCTGCTGGTATTCAGCTGGGATCTGCGTGTGGCTTCCTTCATTGCGACGGCCACGGCCGCCACGGTTGTTGTTGCTGTTGTTGTTACGACGTGGCTGGTCGTTGTTGTTGTCGTTGCTACCAGCAGGTGCTTCAGTAAGCGCCTTGATGGACAACTGCAAACGGTGTGCGGATGGGTCTACAGAGAGAACCTTAACCTGCACTTCTTGTCCTTCAGAAAGAACTTCCTGAGGAGTGCCGATGTGTTCGTGCGAAATCTGGGAAATGTGAACCAGACCTTCAACACCAGGGAATACTTCGACGAATGCCCCAAATGAGGTCAAACGACGAACGGTACCGGTAAGAACTGCACCTTCTGGAGCCTTGTCTTCGATATCATCCCATGGTTCTGGCAAAGCAGCCTTGATGGAAAGGCTGATACGGTTCTTCTCTTCATCGAGATTGAGAACCTTAACCTTAACTTCCTGGCCAACCTTGAGCACATCACTTGGCTTGTCAACACGGTCGAAGGAAATCTGGGAAACGTGAACCAGACCATCTACACCACCAAGGTCAACGAATGCACCAAAGTTAGTGAGACGAGCAACCTTACCTTCAAGAACGTCGCCAACAGCGAGCTTGCTGAAGATTTCTTTACGTGCTTCAGCCTTGCTTGCTTCAATGACTGCACGGTGTGAAAGGATGAGGCGGTTTTCCGCTGCATCGATTTCAACAATCTTGAATTCAAGTTCCTGACCCTTGTACTGGTTCAGGTCTTCAACGAAGTGGTCTGCAACCATGGATGCAGGTACAAAGCCCCGCACGCCAGCGTTAACAACCAAACCACCCTTAACTACGGAAGTTACAGGTGCCTTAATCGTGTGACCAGCTTCGTATTCCTTCTGAATGTCAGCCCATACCTTCTGGGCTTCCAGACGGCGCTTGGAAAGCAGGTACTGCCCGTTTTCCTTATCCTTACCAATCGTGCTAATAACCACAAGCTCAAGTTCGTCACCGATCTTCGCTTCCGCGTGAATATCATCGACTGGCTGAGTACTTAATTCCTTAAGTGGCACAACCCCTTCAACACCGGTTCCTTCGATGCCGACGGTAAGCTGCTTGTCCTCAATTGCAAGAACCTCTGCCTTGACCACGTCACCTACTTTTACCGTGCTAACGCTGTTCAATGCGTCTGCCATTGTTTCTGGGTTTACGCTGTTTTCACTCATGCCAAAAAATCCTCCTTAACGACTATCATCAAATGATAGTATACCTGAAAATAAACCTAAATACCACTACTAACGCAAAATAAGTTTAACGTTCGCGTTCAGCTTGTAATGCCAGAATCTGATTAACGACTTCATCAATCGTCATTTTCGTTGTATCGATTAAAATTGCGTCATCTGCTTGGCGCAGGGGGGACGTCTTCCGCGTCGAGTCCTTGTGATCGCGCGTCGCAATCTCTTCCTCAAGAGTTTCGATGGAAACGTAGATGCCCTTACTCTGGTTATCAAGAAAACGGCGACGGGCACGTTCTGCGACACTCGCAATCATGAACACCTTGAGCTCCGCATTGGGTAACACAGTCGTCCCAATATCGCGGCCATCCATGACAATGTTACCCTCCGCCGCGATTTCACGCTGACGCCGCGTCAGGTCTTCGCGCACCGCGGGAATCGCAGACACCGCACTGGCGTTGTTCGTTACGTCCTCTTGGCGAATGGCTAACGACACATCCTCACCATTCATGTAAACCAGCTGCCCGTCCGCGGTGGGCACGAACTTGAATTCGAGCTTCGGCAGCAGTGCCGTTACCTGCTTGGCGTCATCCGGAGCCACACCGTTACGCAGCGCCATCAGCGTCACCGTCCGGTACATTGCCCCGGTATCACAGTAGACATAGCCGAGTTTCTTTGCGACTAGTTTAGCAATGGTACTTTTACCAGCACTAGCCGGGCCATCAATTGCAATTTGCATATTTTCCTCCAAATTTAGTTGCATCCACAGTCGCGGACACAATTAAAGGCAGGAGAAACTCCCGCCCCGATGGTATTTATTCTACCAGTTTTTTTACTTAACCTTCAATACCTGACCTGGCGTGATGGACACACTGGACCCCATGCCGTTTAGCGTCTGAATCTGGCTGAGCGTCATGCCGTGGTTAACCGCGATACGGTACAGGTTATCCCCAGCCTTAACGGTGTAGGTACCCGTAGCCGAACTACTTGATGAGCTGCTCGATGAAGAGGAAGACGCACTCGAACTGCTTTCCTTCTTCTCGCTGGACGAAGAACGAGCAACGGAGGAGGTGTCATCATTGGTCGAGCTGGACTTGCTGGAACTGGAAGATGATTCCTTTTCCTTGCTGGATGAGCTCGAGTCGCTGCTTTCATCCTTGACCGAACTGCTCTTAGTCGTCACGGAAATCCGTGTCGGGGTAGTTGCTGCGTTTTCCATCTTTTTTTGGACGGCAGACCAAAGAATTGGAATCATGAATACGAGCACAAGAACAACAACCAGTGTCGTGGTGAGAATTGTGTTCCCCCGTGTGTGCTTGCGCTTTTGCACACGTGAAAAATTCCCGTCATCGTCCCGGTCATCTTCAAACTGCTTATTCCAAGGCTCTTCGGCTGGCGCCTGGTTCTTCTTGGCGTTGTCTTTATCTGTTGGTCGCTTTGGCACAACAATGCCTCCCTATTTTCTCTGGATTCATTGTAGCACACAGAACGGCTACAACTAACGCTTGTTCATAAAAATCTCTTTAAAAACATCACGCCAGCCCGAAATTTCACTTGCCTTGCGCACTTTTTCACCGGCACTAGTCCGCAAATCTGCCGCAACGACGCCGCAACAGGTATCGTCGTGCTCCCGCGCCGAACTGTCAAAGCTGCTCATGAGCGCTGCCCGGTAGCAGCCGCTTGTCTGCAAATAATCGGCAACCTGCTGCACCCCATCCGCACGGACTGACAGCCGCTCCGTTAATTGCTGCACCACCTGGGCCTTGGTAAAGCCGAGGTGCTCATAACTACTAATCAGTTCAATTTGTGGATCAGCTGTTCGACTGTAAGCGGCGGGATTCGCGTAAACGGCGTCCACCACCGCCTGGTTCGGCAACGCGTCCGCAAACTGTTTTGCCCGCACCAAATCATTTGGCGTGTACAGCAACGCGGATACGGCAAACTGCCCATCGCGGCCCGCCCGCCCAATCGCCTGAAAATAATCGGTCAGGGTTTGCGGGACGCCCAAATACACGACGACGCGAATATTGGGCTTATCAACACCCATGCCAAACGCGCTCGTTGCACACATTACTTGGATTGTCCCCGCCTGAAACTGCCGTTCCCGCAATGTTCGCGTGTGTGCATCAAGGTCGGCGTGGTAGAAGGCCGCGGTCCGTCCGGTTTTTTTCTGGATGGTTTCGGAAAGCTGCTCGGCTTGCTTCCGGGTCGGGCAATACACCACCGCATCCCCGTCAAGCTGGCCGAGTAGCTGCAAGAGGCGCGCCTTTCGCTCCCCATCTGTGAGTAATTGTTCAACGCCCAAAAATAAATTGGGCCGATCAACACTGATGTTGACCGTAACGGGCCCGCTGAGCCGTAAATCCTTGATGATTTCTGCCTGCACGGGCGCTGCCGCGGTTGCCGTTAGCGCCAGCACTGACCGGGGCTGAATTGCTGCCCGAATTTGGCCCAGCTGCAAATATGCGGGGCGAAAGTCTGGGCCCCATTGATAGATGCAGTGTGCCTCATCCACGACCATGAGTTGCACCCGCACCCGGCGCAAAACGGCCTGCACATCGGGGCGTTGCAACATCTCTGGTGCGATGAACAGAAAATTAAACTGGTTTAGGTGCTGTAAAATGCCTGTGACCGTATCGGGGGCAAGCGTCGAGTTGAGTGCCACAACGCGTTTTGCGCCGAGGCCCTGGAGCCGTAGCACCTGATCACGCATGAGCGCCAGCAGCGGCTCAACCACGACGGTGAGTCCACCCGTAATTGCGGCTGGCAGCTGGTAACACAAAGTTTTGCCGCCACCGGTTGGTAAAACGCCGAGGCAGTCCTGCCCGGCGAGCACGGCATCAATGATGTCGGCTTGCCCCGGGCGCAACGAACTTAATCCGAATTTGGCTAACACCGGCTGAATTCGTTTATCCACGCTTGCTTGCCTCCCGTCTTAACTGCGCAATCTGAAATAACCGGACCTGCATAAAGGTCAGCTCAGGACTGCACTGCAGCAATTCCTGATAACTGCGCACGCCCGCTGCCCAGCTCGCGGTTAGCGCAGCAATCTGTCCGGCAGAGGCCAACAATTCAGGTGCAAGCGGCCGCACCAAGATGGCATAGGTCAGCAAGTACTCGTTAACCGTGCTTTGCTTGCGGCCAAGCTCTTGGGCAATGGTTTCGAGACTCTGCCCACTCTCAAACAACTGCACGCAGTACTCAGCCTTTGGCCCAGCTTGCGGCGTCGGCCCGCCCCACAAAGCAGCTAAGGCCGGCATGGTCTTCACGTTTTGCCACACCACCTGCACCAGCGCCGATAACTCATCCAAATTCGTGAGCCAATCGCTTGCCTGAACCCGGCCATTGTAGCCGTGGCCAACAAACTGCCCAGCCAGATTGTCCGCTGTCTGCTCAGGCAGACGCGCAAAAGCTGCGGTCAGCTCACTCGCAACGTCCTGCAGCCTGGTCGCCCAGTGCTTGTACCAACTGCGCACATACCGTTGCACCTGCCAGTCAGCACTGACCGGCACGTACTGCGCATTACCAGCCATTGCTTCAGACACGGCCTGAACCGCCAGAAAAAGGCGATTGCCAAATACGCGAACATTATTATCGGGTGCATAATGCACTGGCAAGGGTGTTCGAACGGCCGCCCGCCGCTTTTCAGCCAGTCCGGATTGCGTTAGCGCGATGGCTGTTCCATCATCAGTCGCATAGCCGGCCTGCACCAGTTTTGCCGTCGCGCTCAGTATTGCACTGCGCGGGCACTGTGGCGTCAGGCCCTGCCACTGCAAGATTCCATACTCAAGCCCTGCAAAGAGCACAGACGCCGTTTTACGACCACTGATGATGCCCCACACGCTCAGTGGCCGGCGCGGCGTCTCCGCTAGCATTTGGATGAAAATGTCGTCAAACATAAGCCCGGCTCCAATCCGCATTTATTGCTAAAAAAATAGCCAAGGAATAATCCCTTGACTATAGATTACGTCAATTATTTGTGTTGTGCGCGCCGAATCCCAAAATTTTAGGCGTGATTCCGCATTGCGTGCCTGCTTAACCAGTAGCTCATCGCTTTAGCAACCACGAGGAAGACCACCGTCAGGACAGCACCCTTGATGAGGTTAAACGGCACGACGCCAATCAGAACGTACCGCATGGTGCTCATTCCAAGCTGAAAATTCATGACCGCCATGTACATCGGCATGATCACCAGTAAATTCAGCACCGACATGATCACGGTCATCGAAAGCGTCCCGCCAATCATTCCGCCGACCGCGCGCGGCCAACTGTAACCACTTCTGATTAGAAGTGCTAACGGAATCATCAAACCGACACTGGCCAAGAATGCGGCGCTATCCCCAACGAGATTAACTAGACCCGCACCGGTGAGAACAAAGTGCAACATGCTCCTGATAAACGCAGTGCCCACTGCTCCACGCCAGCCGTACAACAGCAGACCAAGCAGGATGGCCACATCCGAAACGTCCAGCTTCAGAAACGGAAATGCTGGCAGCACCGGAAATTCGAACAGCATCAGGACATACCCGATTGCGCCGAGAACTGCGACGCCAATGTTGCGGTGTAACTTGGTGTTAATCATAAAACATTCCTCCAGGCGGTTCGCCCCTGGCAAGCCTGCCGGACACAACGATTGTGCCGGCACGTGTAATCTTCACCCAATACAATAAAACCCGTCACCAAAAATGCAGGGTGACGGGTGGTTGATTGCGTAAGACACACAAATAAGCCCCATCTTCTTCCATCTAGACTATCACTATCGGTCCCGGAGTTGCACCGGGTCAACCGCAAACGCGGGTAGCGGACTTTACCGCCGGTCGGGAATTGCACCCTGCCCTGAAGACGAACCATTTATTTATTTTTTGTAAGTAAATTACTTACAAACATACTATATCAGCTAACACTATGCTGCGCAACTATTTTTCCCCAAGTTCACGCAGTGCTGCTATCTCCGAGTGGGTTAGCTTCCGGTAATTACCAGGCTGCAGGCCGGTGAGTTCGAGGGGGCCAATGGCTTCGCGGGCCAGTTTCTCCACGGGAAAGCCAACTGCCTTGAGCATTTTCTTCACCTGGTGGTTGAGTCCCTGGTGAATCACGAGCTCAACGATGGCCGTTTGTTTGACACGGTCGCGGCTCAAAACCCGAGCGTGCGCTGGTGCCAGTTTCCGGCCCTCGATAGTAATCCCGTCACGCAATGGACGCAGCGCTGCCCCAGTCGGGATCCCCTTAACCTTGGCAACGTAGCGCTTGTCGATGTTGAACTTCGGGTGCATCAGCATGTTCGCAAAGTCGCCATCGTTGGTCATGATCAGGGCACCAGACGTGTCGTAATCGAGTCGGCCAACCGGGTAAAGACGTTCGCGGACTTCAGGGAAGTAGTCGGTCACGGTCTTACGGTCCTTGTTGTCCGTCACCGCGGTAATCACACCGCGGGGCTTATAGAATAAGAAGTACTGCTTCTTTTCCTTAGCCAGTGGCACCCCGTCAACCGTCACTTCATCATGTGTTGTGACCTTCACCCCCTGCTGGCGGACGATTTCGCCATTCACGGTCACTCGACCAGCGGTAATCATTTCCTCAGCGTGGCGCCGCGATGCGACCCCCGCGGCAGCGATGACTTTTTGCAGTCGTTCTTCATTCATCATTATTCTCCGTTTCTACCGGGTCCGTGAATAGCGGCTCCTGGTTGAACAAGTCTTCTGGATCGGCCGGCATCGTGCCGGTTTCAGGTAGTGGTGGTAAATCACTCAGGTGTTTGAGGCCGAAATAGTCAAGGAATTCCGGGGTCGTCGCGTACATGATTGGGCGCCCGGGGGCATCCAACCGACCCGCCTCATTTACCAGTTGCCTGGTGACGAGCGTTTGCAGCGCGCCAGAACTTTGCACGCCGCGAACCTGATCGATTTCAATTCGCGTAACCGGCTGCTGGTAGGCAATAATTGCCAGTACCTCAAGAGCTGCCTGTGATAACCCGGTCGCTGGTGGGCCCTGGAAATACTGCCGTAAAACCGCGGCCGTCTCCGGCTTCGTGAGCAAGTAATACTTGTCTCCGGCCAGTCGACAACACAAACCAGAATCGGCATCGGCGGCCAATTTGCTCATGAACTTTTCGAGTTGCTGGCGCGTGGCGGTGACGCTTAGCCCCAGAATCTGGGCCAAATTGACTAAATCAACGCCATCTTCACCCGCAGCATAAAGAATCGCTTCAATCTTGGCAAACATGGTTTCACTCCTTCTTCTGGTTAACTATGCGGTCGCACTGGCAGAGTTCAGATAAACCATAATTGGTGCGTGCAGACCATCCTGCTCACAGACAATCGTGTCCTCTTTCATCAGCTCCAAAATGGCGAGGAATGTGGTCACAACTTCCTGGACACTGGGCGCGCTAACTAAGCTGATAAAGTCGCAGGCACCGCCACTACCCAATCGCGTCTTAATCGCGGCAATTTTGTCCTCCAGTGAAACACTGTCGGTCTCAATCCGGCGCACAACCTGCTGCGTTGACGCAATTCGGCGCAAAACGGCGTTCATTGCGTTCGTCAAATCCCGCAGCTTGACGGCGCCAGGCGCAAGTGGCGACACGACGTCAGCTGGTGGCAGTGATGCGGGCTTAGCAAACAACGCCGCCCGCTTCGTCTCGAGCTCCCGCATCTCGCCGGCTGCTTCTTGGTAAACCTGGTAATTCAGCAGTTGCGCGACCAGGTCAGCCCGGGGGTCAACTGGTTCCTCATCGGGTTCGTCAATCTCGGGTTCCGGGAGCAACATTCTGCTCTTGAGCGCCATCAAACTGGCAGCCATAACAAAATAATCGCCGGCCACGTCCAGCGCTCGTTCCTGCATTGCGTGCAGATATGCGAGGTACTGCTCCGTGATCCGGGCGATTGGAATATCATAAATATCTACTTTATTATCTTTAATCAGGTGCCAGAGCAAGTCGAGCGGCCCTGAAAAATCTTCAAGAACCAGCGTTAAGGCCATGGCTTACCCCTTCTTGGCTTCTTCCCAGCGCATAATCACTGGGGTGACATCAATCGAGCCCATAATTTTTTTGGCGCCAACAAGCGCACTCAAATCATCCAAAACCGCAAAATAATCCTGATCCGTACGGTTTGCGGGTGACATATCTAGGTGGCGCACCAGCACGTAATCAGCACCGGTTTCCAGACCAACGACACCGCTGAAATTGCAGTTCACGTCGCTCGTTTCCTTGTAGAGGTATAATTCGTGCCCCTCATCATTCGTGTAGAGGTCGAATTCCGTCTTTAGGTTAGCGAGATTCTTGAGGTCATCCTCAAAGGACAGGAAGCCCATCGCAATCTTCTGATAGTCACGTTTGTAATTCACTAGCAAACTCAATCACCTACTTAAACCAAACTTTAACATATTTGCTGCCTGCACACCAACCCACTCAGCGCTGCCAATTATCCCCGGGGGTGCGTCTTGTGGTAGACCTCTGCCACGTGTTCGTTCGACAGGTGCGTGTAGATTTGGGTGGTGGAAATATCCGCATGACCCAGAATTTCCTGAACAACCCGTAAATCGGCACCGTTCTCGAGCAGTTGCGTGGCAAACGAGTGCCGCAGTGTGTGTGGCGTCACATCTTTTTCGATGCCAACAGCATTAATATAGCTTTTCAAATTCTTCCAGATGCCCTGCCGCGTCAACCGGTGGCCGTGAAAATTAACGAACACCGTCTCCGGGTCGCGGCCATGAACAAGCTGAGTCCGCCCGTCCGCGATGTAGCGTTCCACCCACGCGGTCGCCTGCACGCTAATCGGGACCAAGCGTTCCTTGTCCCCCTTACCAATTACTTGGATTAGGTGCAAAGGCAAATGCAACTGCCGCATCTGCAGGTTAACAACCTCTGAAACCCGCATGCCCGTTGCGTACATCAGCTCAAAGATGGCCCGGTCGCGCAGACCTAGAGGCTTAGCAATGTTTGGCGCCGACAGCAAACGATCAATCTCGGTTGCACTCAGCGTTGTTGGCAAATGCCGCGCGGGTTTGGGCGCATCAATTAGCTCCATCGGGTTGGCACTAATCACGCCCTGACGGAGCATAAACCGGTAGAACTTGCGCATTGCCGACTGCTCCCTGGCCATGCTCGCTGGTGCTAGTTCCCCCGCTTCGTGGGCAAAAAAGTCCGCCAAAGGTTCCCGTCTTTCTGGCAGGGCCGTCATGTGTTCATCCTTGAGCCACGCCTGAAACCGGGCTAAGTCACGCGCGTAACTGTCCTGGGTGGTTTGCGCCAGTCCCCGCTCTGCATCAAGGTAATGAACAAAGTCAGCGATTAAATCATCCACGGCCCAAGCCCCCTGCTAATCCTTCTTTGCGACCAACTCAATGTAGCCGTCATGAATCGTAATCTTCCGGGCCTTGAGCAGGTGACCAACGGCGCGCTTGAAGGCACCCTTGCTGATGTCCAATTGACGGTTGATTTCGTCCGGTGATGACTTGTCCGTCAGTTCGAGGCGCCCATCACGACTGTGCTCGAGAACGGCTAGCACCATTCCCGCATCGTCATCAATGGCCTCAAACGCGCGGGGCTTCAGTGAAATATTGAGTCCACCATCATCGCGCACCCCAATGACCCGACCGTGAACAACTTGCCCGAGGCGTGGTTCAACGTCGCGCTCGCTGGGATGGATAAAACCAAGCTGATGTTCATCGGTGAACACAAAGGTCCCAACAATCTTGTTGCGGTAAACGGTTGCCGTTACGTCCTTGTTCATCATGTCCGCATGTGCACGGCGTGACAGCTGGCTGATAATGTCCCCACCAGCAATCGTCGCCCACATCCGGTCCTTCTTATCGATAATCAGTTTGACCATGAGGCGGTCGCCCCGCTGTGGCCAAAGATATGTCTCAAGTGGCAATTCATCTAAGCTAACGGCAATGTCCTTATCTGGCAAGCCAGCGTCAACAAACACACCTAGGTCCCGGCGCGTTGCGACCACGTCACAATAGGCGTATTGTGATTCGCTGATTTTAGGTTGTTTGGTCGTCAGGCGCGGGTGGTGATGCTCATCTTCGTAAGCAAAGCCCGTGACGTCAGCCCCGATTTCGGGTACATCCTCGCCAAACTCGGTTGCATCTACTGGCATCGTAACACCCGCGTACTGAACAAAGACGGTCGTGTCGTTTTTATCCGACACCTTGCCGGTAATAAATTGACCGTTAAACTCCATGATTGTTTTCCTCCAACATATCTGTATATATCCGCACAATTAACGCGGCGGGTGCTTCTTGCGAATCACCCGCCCAATCCTCTCCCTACTTTACCAAATTCCGGCATAATAAACCAGTTACCATAATCCGCCAGACACAAAAAAAGCGTGCCGCAAGCGACACGCTTTTTTCACTAGGTTAAATCCTAGAGGGCGTTGGTAGCACCCTTGTAGATAATACCGCGACGAGAGTCAACGGTGATTACCTGGCCGTCGTTGATAACGGTCGTTGCGTTTTCAGCACCAACAACAACAGGAATTCCCATTGCGATGCCGACAACAGCAGCGTGGCTCGTAAGCCCACCAGCTTCAACAACAACAGCAGCAGCCTTTTCGATTGCAGGCAGGTAGTCCTTGTCCGTGGTCTTAACAACCAGAACGTCACCCTTCTGCATCTTGGCAACAGCTTCACCAGCAGTAGCAGCAACAACTGCCTTACCAACGGTGGTCTGGTCGCCAACACCGGAACCAGAGGTCAGCTTGGAGCCGATCATCTGCACCTTCATAACGTTGGTCGTGCCGGTTTCACCGACAGGAACACCAGCGGTAATAAGGATAAGGTCGCCTTCTTCAGCAAAGCCAAGGTCGGTAGCAGTCTTGGTAGCAAGTTCGAACATTTCGTCAGTAGAACCTGGCTTGTCAGCAACAACTGGGTAAACACCCCAGTTGATCATGAGGCCGCGACGAGTAATGTCATCG
Organism: Lacticaseibacillus hulanensis; assembly: GCF_004010095.1. Lineage (GTDB taxonomy): Bacteria > Bacillota > Bacilli > Lactobacillales > Lactobacillaceae > Lacticaseibacillus > Lacticaseibacillus hulanensis. Next base: position 167,935 of record NZ_RRYD01000001.1, read on the forward strand.
AAGGTAACGGCAAGAATGTCAGCCTTTGGACGGTACTTGCTGATCATCCGCGCAGTGTAACCAGAGTTGGTTGCAGCAACGATGGTCTTAACGCCAAGGTTACGTGCGGTGTGAGCAACAGCCTGACCAACAGATTCCGTAACGGACTGGTCGGAGTAGTTCTTAAGGGCGAATGCGTCCTGGTCGACCATAGCCTTTTCGGTGTATTCGTCAATCCGTGCCATAGCAGCAACGGATTCAACAGGGTAGTCCCCGTTTGCGGATTCACCGGAAAGCATGGTAGCGTCGGTACCGTCGAATACGGCGTTAGCAACGTCGTTAACTTCGGCACGGGTAGGACGTGGGTTTTCCTGCATGGAGTCAAGCATCTGGGTAGCAGTGATAACTGGCTTGCCAAGAGCGTTGCACTTCTTGATGAGGGCCTTCTGAACGAGTGGCACGTGTTCGAATGGAATTTCGACACCCATGTCACCACGAGCAACCATCAAACCATCGGAAACCTTCAGGATGTCATCGATGTTGTCGATACCTTCCTGGGATTCGATCTTAGGGAAGATCTGAACGTATTCAGCGTGCTTTTCTTCGAGCAGTTCGCGGATGTCAAGGACGTCCTGAGGCTTACGTACGAAGGAAGCAGCGATGAAGTTGATGCCGCTGTCAAGACCGAAACGAATGTCAGATGCATCCTTTTCAGTAATACCAGGCAGGTTAATCGCAACACCAGGTGCGTTAACACCCTTACGACCGCCCAAGATACCATCGTTTTGAACGGTGGTAACAAGTTCACGGTTTGCTTCGTCCTTTTCGGTGATCAGGCAGTCAAACAGACCGTCATCGAAGAGAACGTGACCACCAACGTGGGTGTCGTCGTAAAGACCTGGGTAGGTAACCGCGATCTTTTCCTTCGTCCCTTTGAGGGATGCATCCATCGAAATGCGAACAACGTCGCCGGTGTGGAATTCGATCTTACCAGTTGGCGTGTCCTGAACGGTGGTGCGAATTTCAGCACCCTTGGTGTCCAGCATAATCCCAACAGTCTTACCGGTGATCTTTTCAGCTTCGTGAACCATGTTCATACGAGCGAGGTGTTCCTCGTGGTCCCCGTGTGAGAAGTTGAAGCGGAAGACGTTTGCACCTGCTTCAATCAACTTAACAATAATGTCGGTTGTGTTACTTGCAGGTCCAAGCGTGCTGACGATCTTGGTCTTTTTCATGAAAGAAAACGCTCCTTTAAAAAATGTGTTTTTAAACTTTGGTACCCAAAATTAAATGTGCTTAGAATGCAAGATCCTGAGCAACCTTGTAGAGATCCATGTCGGCCTCGTGCTTGGAATCGAACAGGTCAAGCATGTTGTGTTGCACTAGCTTGTTGTTCTGAATCCCAATGGCAACCCCACCCTTGTTCTGCATCAGGAGTTCTACAGCGTAGACACCCATGCGGGAAGCAAGAACACGGTCGAAGGCGGTTGGTGTCCCACCACGCTGAACGTGGCCGAGAGTAGTTGCACGCAGCTGGAAGTCGCCGTATGGTTCAAGCTTCTTCGCGAACTCAGCAGCACTCATCACACCTTCAGCAAGCACGATGATTGCGTGCTTCTGGCCGCGTGCGCGACTGCTCTTAAGCTTTGCGGCAACTTCAGCAACATCAAAGTCCTTTTCAGGGATGATGACATCTTCAGCGGCGCTTGCAACAGCAGCCCACATTGCGATGTCCCCTGCGTTACGGCCCATGACTTCAACAACAAAAGTCCGTTCGTGACTTGCAGCGGTGTCGCGCAACTTGTCCATTGCGTCAACCGCAGTGTTCAGAGCCGTGTCGAAACCGATGGTAAAGTCGGTAAATGGAATGTCGTTGTCGATTGTGCCTGGAAGACCAACAGCGTTAAAGCCGTGTTCGTTCAGACGCAGTGCGCCATGGTATGAACCGTCCCCACCGATAACGATGATGGCGTCAATACCGAACTTCTTCAGAACTTCGATTCCCTTGAGCTGAACAGGTTCTTCTGCGAACTCTGGGAAACGTGCTGAGTAGAGGATTGTCCCCCCACGGTTGATGATGTCATCAGCCGTCCGGGAGTCAATCTTGAAAATGTCACCAGCCAGAAGGCCAGCAAAACCGTAGTTGATACCGTATGCTTCCAGGCCTTCGTGTTCGGCCTTACGCGTTACGGCACGAACCGCGGCGTTCATGCCAGGGGCATCCCCGCCGCTGGTCATAATACCAATGCGTTTCATTGTTTCACCTCACGTGATTACTCGTGGATAACTCGTTCGTTCCACACAAGAGTTAGCTTAACACTTTTCAGAAATAAAGTCGCCCTTATTTACCACATTTCTAATGGCTTCCTCACTCAATGGTGGGCTTGCGAATCGAGACTGCGTTTTCACCCAACATTTCGCGCAATGTTGCCTGCATGTCGGCGCTACCACTGACGGAGTAGCGTGCAGCGAGCAAAACGGATTTTCCGTCGCTGGTCACATTTACGCGCATCCGGCCGCGATTACTCAAGAGAACCCGCAGCACATCTTTTTTCATATTTACATTTGCTTCATTGCCAAGATTCAGAAACAAGACCTCGGGGAGATTGGCAACAGCTTTGTCGGCATGTTGCACCCGGTTGGCCAAATATCTAGGCGCATCGGGCGTGCTCTCCCGGTCCTGGCTCACATTAATTAGGTAAACGGTGCCGGCAGCCAGCCCGCCGCTTTGCAAATATTGCTGCGGAAAAACGGTCACTTCGGCCGTCGCCGATTCATCCTGCACCGTCAGAAAGGCCATCTTGGTGCCCTTCTTGGTGGTGATTACGTGCACATCCGTTGCCACGACCAGAACCCAGCACTGCTTGCTCAGCGCGCTTAGATCAACAACCGGGAAAAATTCACGCAGAATACTGTACCGGTCAACCGGGTGGCCCTGCAGGAAATACCCAAGCTGGTCAGCCGTCATGGCGTCCCGGTCACTGGCACTAAGCTGCTGCACCGTCGTTTTGCTTGGCCACACCGCTGCCAGTAGCGCCGCGTCACCACTGGCCAAATTAACCGCCTCGAGCATGCCATCCAGCCCGGCCAGCAGGTTCGCCCGGTCGAAGTCTAGGTTGTCAAACGCGCCGGCTTTGACCAGCGGCGTTAGGGTCGCGCTCGTGCGCTGCTTTGCAGTTAACGCCAGCAGGAATTCGGGAAAACTGGTGATTTTCTTTTCCTTCCGGGCCGCAATCACAGCCATCACCGCATCCCGGCGCAGACCACGAATCGCGCCCAGACCGACCCGAATCTGCCCTTGGACAACGCGGTAACCATTGCCAGACAGGTTAACATCGGGTGGCAAAATTTTCACGCCCGCCGCCTTCGCCTCACTGATGAATGCCTGGGTTTTGGCCTGATTACCGATGTTCGCGTTCAGCTCGGCAGTGTAAAATGCGGCCGGGTAATGCCGTTTGATGTAAGCCATCCAAAAAGCAAGCATCCCGTAAGCGACGGCGTGACTGCGGTTAAACCCGTAACCGGCAAACTGCTCAATTGCCGCGTAGATGGTCTCCCCGTCGGCAACACCAACGCCATTGCGCGTTGCACCAGCGAGGAATTCGGTCTTGCCCGCGTCAATGAGCGCCTGCTTTTTCTTGCTCATCGCCCGCCGCAAATCATCGGCTGCGGCCAGCGACATTCCCCCAACCGTGTGGGCCACCTGCATAACCTGCTCCTGGTAGACGATGATGCCGTACGTCGATTGAAGAATTGGCTCCAGCAGTGGCGTCGCGTAGGTAATTGGCTTCCGCCCGTGCATGCGGTCCGCAAATTCAGTAATAAACTGCAATGGCCCGGGACGGTACAGCGCACCGGTGGCCACAACGTCCTCAAAGGTCCGCGGCGCCACCGTCCGCAATGTTGCCCGCATCTGCCGGCGCTCGAACTGGAAGATACCAAGCGTGTCGCCCCTCGCGAATAATTGGAGCGTTGCCGCATCATCAAGGGGTACCTGCTGCAGCGTAAACTTTGGGTCAAACTGGCGCTGGACGATTTTTTGCATGCTCGTGAGCAGAGACAACGTGCGCAGACCCAGCACGTCAATTTTGAGCAAGCCGATACGTTCGACGTATTCCTTGGTCACCTGAGTCTGAATTCCGATGCCCACTCCGCTTTTCTGCAGGCCAACAGTATCCATCATGTCCCCGGCGGAAAGAACGACTCCCGCCGCATGGGTGGTCACAGTCCGGGGCAACCCGACAATGCGGTCAGCCACCGCAAGAATCCGGGCGATTTGGGGATCATCTTGGCGCAAATCGCGCAACTGCTGACTGTTTTCTAATGCGTCCGCAATTGTTTTGGCGCTGCCGGGAATCTCACTGGCCAAATTGTCAGTTGCATAACTAGCCAGCCCGTACACCTTGGCCACATCGCGCACTGCTTGGTGGGGGCCAAACGTGCTGGTCGCCATGATTTGGGCGATGTGTTGTGCACCGTACTTGTTCTTAATGTAACTCAAGACATCGCTGCGGCGCTCGTCCTGAACGTCAATATCGATATCTGGCATCTGTCCGCGGTTCGGGTTCAAGAATCGTTCAAACAGCAAACCGTACGCAATGGGATCCACGGCGGTGATGCCGAGGCTAAAGGCCACAAGGGAGCCCGCCGCCGACCCCCGTCCCGGGCCCGTCATAATCCCCTGCGCGTTGGCCGCCCTAATAATGTCCTGCACAATTAGGAAATAATCAGCAAACCCCATCTGGTCAATCACGTCGAGCTCGCGTTCCAGCCGCTGCGAATATTCGTCCGTAACCACGCTGATGCGCTCATTCAACCCCGTAGTTGCCAGCTTGGCCAAATACTCCTCGGTGGTCAGACCACTGGGTAGCGGAAACTGCGGCAGCTGCGGCTTGACCACGGGAATGGTGACGTCGCACCGCTGAACTAGATCCTCGGTGCCCGCAATGGCCGCCGTGAACCCCGCGCGGTTTAACACCTCAGTCAGCACACTCGCTTCAGGCAAAATGTACTCCGGATCATCCGCTGGCAACTGGGTCAGCTTCAGGTCCTGGTCAATTGCCATGAGTACCCGCCTGGTTTCGGAACCAGCGTGATCTAGTTCGCGCACATCCCCCAGAACCACCGGTGTCCAGTGGTGAAGCTGCGCAAAGTCCAGCAAGTCCGTATTCTGCTGGACCCCGGGCAACCCAATGTTGATGCTGGCGGGCTTTTTGGTTGCTAGGCGGTCGACCGCGGTTGCCGCGGCGTTCCCATCCCCCGCAGCAAATGCTCGATACATTGGCCCGTTTTCGGTCGTCACCACGGCAAGACCGGTAAAATCTGGTAATTCCGCTAGCGTTTTGTGATCAAACTGAACCGCGGTGCTGATTTTCAGCAATTGCCGATAGCCAGTAAGGTTTTCTGCAATCAACACAATGTTCTCATCGTCAATGATTAATTGCATCCCGAGCAGTGGCTTAATTCCGGCGGCAGTGGCGGCATCGTAGAACGGGACGAGGTTGTACACAACGTTGACATCAGTCAGTGCCATCGCCGTGTAACCATTTGTCTTGGCAGCGCGCACCAAATCAGCCACCCTGATTGGGCTGGCCAAAAAAGTGCCACTTGTCGTAACTCGTAATTGTGTCAAGCTCATTGCGTTCCACCTCGCTAACCATTATAAACTAAATGCGATATCGACTACGGCAAAAATAATGTTGTTCATTTGCAATGTTTAAATTCCGTGGTAAGATTGCTGGGAAGTGGATTTACCTCCACACATGTTTTCAAGCCGAGCCCCACACAGCGGGGCTGACGCAAAGAAAGGACGAATTCACATGCGCTATATTGTTACACTTATCTGGGGCGTCATCATGGGCCAGCTCATGGGCTTTCTTTCTGGCGCGCTAACAAAAACCGCCTACTCCCCTAAACTTTCGCTAATTTTCAGCGTAATCTTCGTGATTATTTTGTTCGCATTACCACCAATCATGAAGCACTTTGATACTGCCAAGTAATTTAAAAAGAACCCCGACGTGATGAAACCTGCGTCGGGGTTCTTTTTTGCTTGCGCTGATTCAGGAAAAATGAGCGGAACCAGATTATCTCTGATTGCGGTCACCACCGTCAGCGGTCTTACTTGGTGATGTAAATGTAGAGGTGGGACGTTGATACACCCACGTTGAACTTCACACCATTACTCTTAATTGTGTCGATGGTGGTCTTCGAGTCGTTTTGATCCTTGACCGCCTTTTGGAACTTCTTCATGACGTCCTTTGCGTTCGCCCCGGTTGCGTTGCCGAGCAGTGCAAGCGTGGTGGCAAAGTCCTTCGCCTTGGTTTTGTCCTTCATGGCCTTAACCGGCACAATGAGGGCAAAGCCGACAGCCTTACCGTCCGCAACGTTAGCCCGCACAACCGCATTCTTCGTGTTCAAGACCTCATGAATACCGGCTTTAGCCGTCGCGTCAAGTTGCTTGTCCTTCGTTGCCTTAGTGGCCTTGGCCAGTTCAGCCTGCATCTGCTTAGCCTTGGTGGCCATGGCCATCTGGGCTGCTGGTGCCATCTGCGCGATTTGTGCCTTGGTTGGCTGCTTTGCCTGCATCTGCTTCTGCACGGACTTAGGCAACGCGCTACCAATGACTGCCTGGTTGTACTTGGTCGCCACGTTCTTGTACGTACCCAAGGTCTTAGCGGCGTTAACCGTCACGGTCTGCTTCTGCTTGCCGGCAGTCAGGTGCACTGTCTGCTTTTTATCTGTCACTGGTATCGTGATTGCATATGTCCCGCCGTTGACCTTCACCGAACCGTCAGTTGCAACGCTGCTGTATTGCACTTTGTCGGCCCCGGTTGCGTCGCCCTTGATGACCGCGACTAAGCCATCCTGCTTGTAGGTCGTTTTTGTTGTGGTTAGCTTATTGCCACAAGCGGTCAGGGTCAGCATTACACCTAGGCCCATAACCACTGTCATAAATCTTTTCATTATTTTTCAAACCATCCTTCACACTCGACGCAAGCTCGCCTGCGCCGTAAGTCTGTGCAATAGTTTAGCCTCCACGGAAAAACGAATCAAGGCAAAAGTGACTCAGTGTCACATTTTCTTAACCTAACCTTATTTTTTCTTATCGTTTTTCTTGGTCGGCTCTGCGTCTGGCGCTGTCATCCGCGCCATGGTTTCCACCAGCAGTTTTTCGATAACGGAATTAATTGCTAGATTAACCATCGCGGTTTGCACCTTAGTCGTGTCTTCACGCGTGACACCGTTGATGACCACCTCACCGTGAAAATCTGAAGAGGCCTTCTGAATCGCCCCGGCAAACGCAACGATGAACGCGTCATAGGCCTGGTGCGAATTGCGGTTCAGCAGTTGGTACTTAATCCCGTCGGCAATCGTGTCCAGGCTGAACACGGACTTGAGGATTGCCACCACGATGACATTGGCCAGCTGGCTGCGTGAATATTTCTTCTTAAGTGGTGCCTTAATGATGCCTTTTTTAACGTAATTATTGACCATTGTGGGCGTCAGTTCGCCCAGTCCGGTCGGAACAATCAATTCGTTCGCAAACTGTACCACCTGATCCATGTACAAATCGAATTGTGGTAAATCTGACCACCGTGGCCATTTCGTCGTTGCGAGCTTAGTCAAGTACGTGTCAAATGCTTCATCTGTTCCCATAACGAACCTCCTGCATTCTTGATACCACCATTATAGCAGATTATCTAGTTTTAATAACTAGGAAACAGCAACTTGTTTAGCTGATTAGGCGTAAAAAAAAGCGCACCAACAAATGTCGGTGTGCTCCCTCTTAATTAAGCGTTAGCGTCTGACTTGGTGTCAACCACCTGTTCGCCCTTGTAAAAGCCCTTAGGGGAAACGTGGTGGGATACGCGGTACTCGCCGGTTGTCGCATCAAAGTGCAGGTTAGGCACATTAAGCTTGATGTGGCCACGGCGCATGCGCTTCTTGGTCTTTGAAGTTCTGCGTGCAGGAACTGCCATGTGTATTAACTCCTTTATTACTCGGATTTCCTTTTAACTATACAGGACTTTTGAAAAAATGCAAGGTCAATCCGTGTAAACACGCGGATTAACGCATTTTTAACGCACAAATCGCGTTCAGCGGTTCTACTGTTCCGGTGTATTGCCGTTTTCAGCCCGTGACTCAAATAATAACTTGCCAGAGGTATCAACGTCAACCGTAACCGTGCTGTTTGGCAAAATAGTTCCACCAATCAGTTCCTTGGCCAGTGGCGTTTCAACCCGTTCCGTAATTAACCGCTGCAGCGGCCGGGCGCCATAAGCGGGCTGGTAACCATCACTTGCCAGCTTATCCAGCGCCGCGTCAGTAAAGGTCAGACTAATTTGCTGATCTGCCAGACGTTCTTGCAGCCCCGCCACATCCTTCACCACAATTTGACGGATGTCGGCCTGCCGGAGCGGGTTAAAGGTAACGATGTCATCAATTCGGTTCAAGAATTCCGGCTTGAAGTGACTGTGAACTAGCTGCAGCACCTTATCCTTGGTCTCCTGCGTAATCTCACCGTCAACCATCCCGTCGAGGAGCAATTCGCTACCAAGGTTGGAGGTCATGATGATAATCGTGTTCTTGAAGTCCACGGTCCGGCCCTGACCATCAGTCAGCCGTCCATCGTCCAGTACCTGCAGCAGGATGTTGAACACGTCGGGGTGCGCTTTTTCGACCTCATCCAGTAGCACAATCGTGTACGGGTTGCGCCGCACAGCTTCGGTGAGCTGGCCCCCCTCTTCGTAGCCAACGTACCCAGGAGCGGCACCAACCAGCCGCGAAACGCTGTACTTTTCCATGTACTCGGACATGTCAATCCGCACCATGTGCTTTTCGGAGTCGAACAGATTCTCCGCCAGTGCCTTGGCAAGCTCCGTCTTCCCCACCCCAGTTGGGCCGAGGAACATGAAACTCCCTAGGGGCCGACTTGGATCTTGCAGTCCGGCCCGGGAGCGAAGAACCGCATCACTGACCGCATCAACCGCTTGATCCTGCCCAATCACCCGCTTGTGCAGATTGTCTGCAAGGTGCAAGAGCTTCTCCCGGTCACCCTGCACCAGCTTGGCAACCGGAATTCCCGTCTGCCGGCTGATTACCTGTGCAATTTCCTCTGGGGTGACAGATTCCTGCACCAACCAAGTATCGGGGCGATCCTTTTGCTCCATGTCGGCGAGTTCTTTTTCGAGCTCGGGGATGGTACCGTGCTGCAACCGGGCCGCCGTCTCCAGGTCGTACTTGGACTGGGCATCGGCCAATTGCTGCTTGGCCTTCTCAATCTCGGATTTCTTGTTGTTCAGCGCGTTGATGTCCTTCTTCTCGGCCTGCCACTGAGCCTTTAACCGGTTAACCTCTTCCGAGACGTCGGCCAATTCCGCCTGCGTGGTCTTGAGGCGCGCGGCACTAGCGGCATCCGTTTCCTGCTTCAGCGCCTGCTCCTCAATCTCCAGCTGCATCTGCTTGCGCTCGGCCACGTCCAATTCGGTTGGCCGGGAATTCATCTCAACGTTGATGTTGGCACTGGCCTCGTCGACTAGGTCAATCGCCTTGTCGGGCAGGAAACGGTCGGTAATGTAGCGGTTGGACAGCGTGGCCGCGGAAACCAGTGCCGCGTCGTGGATGCGCACGCCGTGATAGATTTCAAAGCGTTCCTTGAGCCCACGCAAAATACTGATGGTTGCTTCCACACTTGGCTCCTGGACCAATACCTTCTGGAACCGCCGTTCAAGCGCCTTGTCCTTTTCGATGTTCTCCCGGTATTCATCGAGGGTTGTGGCCCCAATGAGGTGCAGTTCGCCGCGCGCCAGCATTGGCTTGAGCAGGTTGCCGGCATCCATTGAACCTTCCGTCTTCCCGGCGCCAACAATCGTGTGAATTTCGTCGATGAAGACAATTACCTGGCCTTCACTCTTTTTGACCTCGTTCAAAACGGCCTTCAGTCGTTCCTCGAATTCACCACGATATTTGGCCCCAGCAATCAGACTCCCCATGTCCAGACTGATGATGGTTTTATCCTTCAGGTTGTCGGGGACGTCCTGGTGCACAATCCGCTGGGCGAGTCCTTCAACAATCGCGGTTTTCCCCACCCCTGGTTCACCGATGAGGACCGGATTGTTCTTCGTTTTCCGGCTCAAAATGCGAATTACGTCGCGAATCTCGTCATCACGGCCGATGATTGGGTCCATCTTGCCGGAGCGGGCTTCAGCAACCAGGTCGGTCCCGTACTTCTTGAGCGACTGGTACTGATTTTCGGCGGTTTTACTGGTTACGTGCTGGCCGCCGCGAATACCATCAATCACCTTGCGCAACTTCTTCTCATCGACCCCATTATTGGTTAAAAATTCCGCAATTGGGTTGTACTTCTGCCGCATCAAGGCAAGCACGAGCGTATCGGTTGCGATGAACTGATCTTGCAGCTCGCTCCTGACAGTGTCGGCGTCCTGGAACAGCTGGTACAGGTTCCGCCCCATGTTCTGGCCCCAGTTAGCAACGCCCTCGACCACGCTGATCTTATCCAATTCAGCGTCGATAACGCCGTTCAGCTGCGGAAAGTTGACGCCAGCCTCCGCATAAATCTGCTGGGTAAGTTCGTTTGGTTGCACGAGCACCCGCCAGAGATGCGGAATATCGATGTCTTGGTGGTGCCGCGTCTGCGCAATTTGCTGGGCTGAGCTGATTGCCTCAGTCACTGCTTGAGTTAGATTTTCGGGATTCATAAGTGTTCCTCCCCTGATTGGTTGTCATTTTTATTTACGACTGAATTGTAACAAAAAAAGCAATGGTCAGTAAAGGTCAAAGCAGTGGCCAGTTGGTAAAGTTTTTCTCAATTTTGGCTAACAATCCCGTCTGCGCGCAGATTTTGGCTGCAAAAAACCCGCAAAGACCAACCATTTGGCCATCGCGGCCGGGCAGTGTTTGCGGGAAAATTATCACTTTTTATCTGTATCGGTTTCAATGACGTCTTTCGCCTTCTTGGGCTGGCTGCGCAAACGGTTGACCTCATCTTGCAGTTTTTGCGTGGTCTTGCGGGCCGTCGCGATGCTGGCTGCCGAAAGCAATAGCGTAATCAGGGCACCAAGGAGCAAGCTCCCCACAATCACGATGATTAGTGGCCAGCTAAAATGCGTCCAAAACAGGTTAACGGTGACCGCCTGACTATTTTGGAGCGCAAAAATTACGACTAACAACACGAGCACGAGGATAATCACAAATCGACGTTGGTTTTTCATTGTCATCACTTCCGGTTAAAAATTGTTCCTGCCAGCCAGTCGCCAACTCGGGGAACGAGTGGGTATGCAAGCGCGCCGAGGTTCATAATCATGGGCGCGTTAATCTCACGCACCGGGTGACCAAAGGCGCTCACGATGCGCGCAGCCAGCTTCTCGGGGTTAAGCGTAAACACCGCAACCGCCTGTGCGTAATCCAGTGCGTGGGCCGTCTTAAAGAAGTCGGTCGCAACCGGACCCGGGTTCACCGTGGTGACGTTAATCCCTGAAGGCCGCAATTCAAGGCGGAGAGCGTTGCTGTAGGCAATCACCGCGGACTTCGTGGCTGCGTACACGGCGGACTTAGGTGTCGCAATCTTCCCGGCCATCGACCCAATATTAATGATGTGACCACCGCCTTGACGCAACATTTGCCGTCCGGCCAGACGCGACATGTAGATGAGCCCCAGAACGTTCGTCCGGAACATCTTTTCCGTCACGTGCATCGGGGTGTCGAGGGCAAGTTCAAAATCCCCGAACCCAGCAGCGTTAACCAACACGTCAACGCGGGGTACCGTGGCCATCAGGTCGGCCCAGGCAGCGTCGATATTAACCGGGTCGGAAACATCAAGTTTGAACGCAAATGCCGGGCGGTGGGAGCGTGCTTGCGCGGCGACCCGAACATCATTCAGCTTATCCGTATTCCGGGCCGTTACCACTACCGTCGCCCCAGCGCTTGCTGCCTGCAACGCAACGGCCTTACCAATTCCACTAGAACCGCCCGTGATTACAACCACTTGGCCCGTTAAATTATTTGTCATCACTAGATTCCTCGCCTTCTGCGTGTGTCTTAACGAAAGGAATGTCAAATTCATTCAGATCACCAACGACTCTGGTATTGGCAAAGACCTTGCGCGCCTCGACCTCAAGTTCACGCGCCATCTTACCCACATACCGTGCGGAGATGTGGTTCAAGAACAGGCGGGACACGCCGGCCTGCTTGGCAAGTTTTGCCGCCTGCACGTTCGTGGAATGGTAATACTGCTTAGCCATCTTGGCCTCGCCACCGGCAAATGTGCTTTCGTGGACCAAAACATCGGCATCACTGGCCAGCTTCAGCTCACTTCTAGTCTGCCGGGTGTCGCCGAAGATGGCTAGGGTCCGGCCGTGCTGCGCCGGACCAATGAACTTCTTGCCGTCAAAGCTGCGCCCATCCGGCAGGGTCACCGTTTCTCCCCGCTTGAGCTTGGCGTATGCCGGGCCAGCGGGAATTCCCGCCTCGCGCACCTTATCAATCAAGAGCTCACCATCGTGGTCTTTTTCCTCAATCCGAAAACCAAAGGCCTCAATCCGGTGTTCAAGGTGGTCACAGGTAACCCTAAAAGTTTTGTCATCGAGCACAACACCGGGTTCTAAGGTGACGAACTTAAGCTGGTAGGCAAGGCGAGTTTGGGTCACACGCATGCTCGTGCGCACGAATTCCTCAATGCCCTTGGGCCCATAAATCGTGAGTGGTTCGTTGCCCCCCTGATTGGCGCGGCTCGCAAGGAAGCCAGGCAACCCAAAAATGTGGTCCCCGTGGTTGTGCGTGATGAAAATCTTGGTGACCTTCCGGGGACGAATCGTTGTGCGCAAAATTTGGTGCTGCGTACCCTCACCGCAATCAAACAACCAGATTTCATTACGTTCATCCAGAAGCTTGAGCGCAAGACTACTTACATTGCGGCCGCGTGCCGGGGAACCAGCGCCAGTGCCTAAGAACAAAATTTCCATGTTTGCCATCCATTTCTAGTGCGTTATTTCCTATTGCATAGTTTACCATAAGGTTTCATCTGCGCGTAAAGATGATTCAGCCTCCAGCACTAATCAAAAAATAACGGAACAATACCGGTTCCAAAAACAAGTGTGCCCGCACACATGATTAACTCACGCGTGCAGGCACACTTAAAAACTACTTGGTTGAACTAAGAATTTTCTTTGCGATGAATGAGGCGTAATACTTGGCCCCATCAGGCGTTGGGTGAACCCGGTCCTTGTAAAACCATGAATCGTGACTATTTGAGTAGCCATACCAATCAATGATGTGCAAATTACCGTACTGTTTTGCACCAGCACGCAATACCGAATTCGTGGTGTTCTGCCACGACTTGGTTGGGACACGGACGTTAATCCAGTATACCTGGCGCCTGCCCGCCGTCTTCATAATCTGGGCGAGATAATCCTTAGTGAGCGGACCATTCGTGCCCAGACCAATCAGAATCGTGTTGGCCAGTGCGCCCTGCTTTGCGTAATTCTGGAGCGCGGCAACACCATCACTGACCTGACGTGAAGGCACTGCATCAACGAAAGCTTTTGGCAGAATGTTTTCCAGATAAGGTTGGCCATCCTTCATCACGGAGTCCCCAACGGCGGTGACGCCCAAGGTCGCGGCCCGCGCGCTTTCAGCTGCAGTTAGGCCGTACTTCTTGACAACATGCTGCACCGGCTTGGCCGACGAGCTCGACTTTGCACTGCTCGTCGATTTGGCCGCTGAAGACTGACTGCGCTTGGATGCCGCGATGCTTTCCTTCAGTGCCTTAAGCCGCCGATTGTTCTTGGCCTTTTCCTTCTTGGTATCAGTCAACCGGTGTTCAAGCGGCGAACTTGGCGCCGCCTTAACTGACGGTGCCTGAAAAATACCGACAAAGGCAATCAGGCTAACGAGTGCCAGCACGCCGACTTGAATCATCGATTTGCTGTTTGTAGGTAGCCGCTTGATGAAATCAGTTAATCCCGCCTTGGAGAAATCTGCGTGGGCGATTGGCTGTTCAACAAACCGATACGACAGCTCCGTGATGAGACAAATGAGGACTACTTCCAGCAGTGGATAAAGAACTGGATGGTCCGCCAAGTTGGTGGCCGAGCGTTCAACGAACACCATCACTGGCAGTTGGTACAGATACAACCCGTAGCTGCGCCGCCCAATCCACGTAAACACGGGATTGGTCAGTAGCCGGTTAAACGAGCCACCTGGGTGGGCAACCACGGCAACCAGCACCATGACCAGCAGGGAAAAGATGAACATTCCGCCCCGGTACAGGAACTTACTCTGATCCGTCGTAAACACGACCATCAGCAACATTCCCACCAGTGCCACGCTGCCAGCTACATTCAGCACTAGTTTGTCGCTTTTGGAAACCCGTGGTGCTAAGCGCGAACTCGGCCAACCAAAGGCGAGTGCCGCACCGACCAAAATACTGAAGGCCCGGGTATCCGTGCCGTAGTAGAGCCGGCTTGGGTCATAGGGAATCCCCACCTTTGGCCGGTACAAAATCGCCATCAAGAACGCCGAGATCACCGCTAGCCCAATAGCGAGCTGAAAGCCGCGCTTCTTGTAGTCCTTCTGCGTGCGCCGGAATATCAGCAACATCAGCAGCGGCCAAATCAGGTAGAACTGCCCCTCAATCGACAACGTCCACAGGTGCGTGAAGGGACTATCCCCCTGGGCAAACCGGGCAAAATAGGACTGGCCATTAGCAATCTGCCACCAGTTATAGACGTAAAGCAAATTGCTCACGACAATCTGGTGCAGATTATGCAACAAGTCCCGTGCAAAGAGCGTGATATACGCACTCGTTGCAAGAAGCATGAGCACCAATCCGGGATAGAGTCGCCGGATGCGGCGCTGCCAAAAACTCTTAAAATTAAACCCGCCAGTGCGGTCAAACTCCATAATCAGGCCGTCGGTAATCAAATACCCCGAGACAACCATGAAAATCGGTACACCAAGGTAACCACCCCGAAAAATGTCCGGGCGGATATGGTACAAAATAACACCTAAAACCCCAAGCGCACGCAACCCATCAAAGCCGGTAATGTACCGACGTTTTTTTCGCTGCTCCATGTGCATTACTCACAATCTATTAATAACATACTCAGGTAGCATTCACGTTCAGCTATTCTTCAAAGTTGAACGTCAATTCACCAATTGTAATTTCGTCCCCGTTTTCAGCGCCAGCGTCACGCAGCGCCTGATCGACACCCATCTTCCGCAGCGTCCGTGCAAAACGGAGCACACCATCGTCGTGATCCAGGTTTGCCATCGCCACAACGCGCTCGATGCGCTTGCCGGTAACCGTGAATCCATATTCGCTTTCTTCAATCTTAAAGTCATCGTCGTTCTTGAATTCATAGTTCTTCTGTTCGGCATCCTGGTGGTCGCTAGCGACCGCGGGTGCGCTCTTCAGCAGTTCTGCAGTCTTGCGGAGCAGTTGCTGCAAGTTGCTGTGGGTAACACTAGAAATGGCCATAATGTGGTCGTCCGCAACCCCGTCTGCCACCAGCTTGTCGTGGAATTCGGTGTAACGTTCCTCCGCACCAGGGGCATCCATCTTGGTCGCCACCACAATCTCGGGACGGTCAAGCATGTTGTCATCATACGTGAGCAATTCCTTTTGAATCTGCTGGAAATCGGTGTAAGGGTCCCGCCCGTTCAGTGGGTCCATCTCGACTAGATGCAGGATAACCCGCGTCCGTTCAACGTGACGTAGGAACTGCATGCCGAGACCAACCCCGGTCGCAGCACCTTCAACCAGCCCTGGCAAATCGGCCATAACAAAGTCGGTCCCATCATCAAGACGGACCATCCCGAGGTTAGGAACAAGCGTCGTAAAGTGGTACGCCGCAATCTTTGGCTTAGCCCCGGTTACTGCTGCCAGCAAGGTTGACTTACCAACGGATGGAAAGCCGACCAGACCAACATCAGCCAGAACCTTGAGTTCCAGGGTGACATAACGTTCTTGGCCAGGCTCACCGTTTTCAGCAATTTCAGGTGCGGTGTTTTTGGGTGACACAAAGTGGATGTTACCCCGGCCACCACGACCGCCGCGGGCAACAACGAGTTCCTCACCGGGTTCGGTCAGATCGCCGATGAATTCACCGGTGTCCGCATCGGTTACGCTGGTCCCGGCCGGAACCGCAACCCGCGTGTCCTCGGCAGCTTTCCCGTACATCGCCTTGGCCAGGCCGTTGCTACCAGGGGTGGCCTTAAAGTGTTTGTGGTACCGGAAATCCATCAGGGTGTTGAGCCCAGAATCGACGTAAAAGACAATGCTACCACCGCGGCCACCATCACCACCTGATGGGCCACCGAATGGAACAAATTTTTCGTGCCGGAAAGCGACGGCGCCGTCGCCCCCCTTACCCGCACGCACTTCAACTGTGACTTGATCTACAAACATTTTTTTATGGTCCACACAATCGGTGGACACTCTCCTTTTAACCTTTTTTCGGGGCGGATGCGCCCAGTAACCGTAGTCGACCGGATAACTCCGGTGGTTAAAACTGCCGAAGCGGACCACATAAACCATGTCGCACCGGTTTACAGGGTCCGCCTTGCAAAAGATTACACGCGTTCACCATGTAATCAGTCCTAACAATAGAATACAGACCTAACGAACAAAAAGCAATTAGCGGCCTGCCGGGATTGGGGATTGAAACCGTTAATATTTTAAAAAAACAAACTTGCTCCTGTTTTGCCCCGACATTTCGTCACCAAATCATGCCAGCGCCAGCTTAATTGTTTGGGCGGTAGTCTTGCTGACCCCAACCGCCTGAATCTCCGCGACACTCGCCGCCTTAATGTTGTTAATCGTCTTAAACTCGCGCATCAACTTTGACCGGGTTTTTGGCCCAACGCCCTTAATCTCCTCAAGCCGACTAGTGAGACTGTTCTTGCTGTGCAGCTGCCGGTGGAAGGTAATGGCGAAGCGGTGCACCTCATCCTGAATTCGCTCAAGCAGGTAAAAACCCTGACTGCGCGGATCGAGGTCAATTGGCTCATCACTGTCACCATAGAGCAGTGCCGCCGTTTTGTGCTTGTTGTTTTTCACCATCCCGGCAAGTGGAATATCAAGGTTCAACTCGTTTGCCAACACATCCTTTGCCGCATTCATTTCGATTGCCCCACCGTCCATCAAAATGAGGTCCGGCAATGGTGCGTGTTCCTTCAGCAGCCGCGTGTAGCGCCGCCGAATGACCTCCCGCGTGTTGGCATCTTCATTCGCGCTGTGGTCGTCTTCATCCTGGGCTAACTTGTACTTCCGGTAATTGTTCTTCTCGGGTCGGCCATCGACAAACTGAACCATTGCACTAACTGGTTCTGAGCCCTGAATGTGACTGTGGTCAAACGCCTCGATAACGTGACCGTCACGCGGCAGACCAAGTGCCTCCATGATTTCCGCCTGGGCATCAACGGTTTTCCGGTTGTCCAGCTCGAGGAGTCTAAACTTGTCTTCCAGCGTAATCCGGCTATTCTTGGCCGCCAAATCCATGAGCGCGCGTTTTTGCCCCCGTTGCGGCGTGCGCACCGGCACCCCAATCAGTTCGCTGAGCACGTTGTTGTCCATTCCCGCAGGTACCAGTATTTCTCGCGGCTTGACGTTGTTTTTCCGGTTGTAAAACTGCAGGATAAATGTTTCAAATTCCTCTTCGGCGGTGTTCACGATTGGAAACAGGCGCTTTTCCCGCTTCATCAAGCGCGCTTGGCGGATGAAGAATACTTGAATCGAAATCCAGCCCTTGTCCCAATAGAAATTGAATAGGTCCCGGGTCGTGTGGTCATTGGAAATAATCTTCTGCTTCTCGACCGTCGCCTCGATGTACTTAATCTGGTCGCGAATTTCTGCAGCCCGTTCGTACTCTTCGTTATCGGCCGCAGCGGTCATCTTCTTGGTCAGGCTCGCCTTAACCTTGCCGGTGTTCCCGTTCAAGAAGCTCTTAATCCGCGCAATCTGGGCATCGTATTTTTTCTGCGGCACCTCTTTGAAGCAGGCACCAAGGCACTGGCCCATGTGGTAGTACAGGCACGGACGGCCTTGATACCCGTTGCACCGCCGCAGCGGATACACGCGCTGAATAAACTGGAGCGTTTCCTCCGCAGCATAAACGTTCGGATACGGACCGAAGTAATATGCCCCATCCTTGCGTACTTCGCTGACAATCATCGTTCGTGGATCTTTTTCGTTAGTAATCTTGATGTAGGGGTAACCCGTCCCCTTTTTCAGCTTGATGTTGTAGTACGGCTGGTATTTTTGAATCAGCGTGATTTCAAGTAAGAATGCTTCCTTATCCGTACTCGTCACAATGAAATCAAAATCGGCAATTTCGGAAACCAACTTCGCCGTCTTACCGTCATGACTGCTCTTGAAGTACGAACGAACACGGTTCTTCAGGTTTTTGGCCTTACCGACATAAATAATCTTGCCGGTAATGTCCTTCATCTGGTAACTGCCTGGCAGATCTGGCAGCAATGCTAATTTTTGTTCAATATGTTCCGACGCCATGCTCTGCCTCCTTCCAATCTCTACACCAACTCGGTGCAAAACGTTTGTTCGCTATCAACATTTTAAGCGGACTAGCCAAATTTATCAAGGCACTATCGCTGTCCGGCAGCGTGAGTGTTTTTGGTGGTAGTAGGTACTGAGTGGTATAGGGGCCGCGCCTGGGCGGGGGCGGTGCGCGTTCCGTGCGGCTTGGATTTTCCGTGCGGCCGGTTGAAGCCCCAAAAACCGGGGTCTTCAACCTAAAAACATACTAAGCTTAGTGGCGAAGAGTAATCCGACGGGATTGTTCTTCGCCACTTTATT
>NZ_RRYD01000010.1 GCF_004010095.1 Lacticaseibacillus hulanensis
AGCCGAGTTCTCCTTGTATATGATCTTGTGGTGATTTCATTGTACAAGGACTCAGGCTGTGAGTCTTTTCTATTTGGCTAATTTGTTGCACTTACATTGTAAATTCGTCACCTTCAAAGCCACGTACTCGACTGCGCAGAACCCAATTACGAGCAGGCCAATCACCTCACCGCGCACAATTAGCGCCCGGCCAGCCGGAATTTGGTTCACAACCAAGATGATTGCAAAGTAGCAAATCCCCGTCATGAGCGTGATATTTTCGCCGCGCGCCATATCTTCCAGCCGCGCCCACAGCACAATCAGGGCAACGCCAATGATGACTTGCCCCACGATAAACCACGGCGACAGGTACACGCGACCAAAATGCGGCAGGTGCCCGCGTAAATCACCCACAATGACTAGCAAGAAGAACGCGAATACCAGGTGCTGACTGCCAGGTTTGGCTCCTCGTAGCGTCCGCCAGCGCGCCCAGGCCAGCCAAATGACGCCGACACCGACGAACGAAACCGTTTGAATCAGAATGTCGCCGAGCGGAAAAACGCGGTTACCGTCAAGTGATTCGAGCAACAGCAGTAATACAAAAGTACTGTACACAGCCAGAATCGCCAACACAATCTGTTGCAGGAGTGGCCGTTTGGCCATCTTCACGATGCGCCGGGCCACCTCGGATGCCGAACCCATGTCGGCCTGAATGTCGCTGCTCGCTTCTTGCAGAGCGACCAATTCATCCTGCAATTCCCGCAGCGCCGCGTTTTTCACTGCCGCGCGCAGTAGCGGCGTGCTGTTCACATAAGCCTGCACCCGCTCATTGAAATCCTTGTACTGATTCGCCAAGACCGTCGCCATAATTACTCCTCCATGAATAACAGTGAATTCACCCTTTGTCTAAGCATTTTACCACTAGCAAGGGGGGCGATTTTTTACCAACAAAAATAAATTCGCCGAAAACATTACGCACCAACCAACGATTGATGTTGGCCCTTCTTCCGTACCTGTGGAACAAAAGTGGACAAATCGTTGTGAAATAGTTATCCACATGTGCACGACTGTGTTTTCCCTTATCCTTTTGTGAAACAAAAAGTTCCAGGCAGCGACTGCGCCTGGAACTTCTAACTTAGTTAATCTTACCGAGCTCCCGCTGCAATTCGCGCGCGGCCGCCTTGTCCCCAGTGAAAATCAGGTGATCGCCAGGTTCAATCAGGGTATCCCCGTGCGGCGCCACGAACTTGCCGGCGCGGTAAATCCGGCTGATGGTGATGCCCGCGATGTTCGGCAGGCCCTGGAGCGCGATGCCAGTGTAACGGTGGTTACGCACAGCCACTTCGTAAAGGCCGGCCTCGGTGTCCGTGAGCAGGCGCAGTGTCGACGGCGTTTCAATCAGACCGCGCATGAGCGAAACATTCACGTTGTAGCTGTTGAAAATTTCGACGCCCTTTTGCGCCAACGCATCGACGCGCTCGTTGGTCAGGTCACGCTCAAACCGTGCGATAATCCGCGGCACTTTGCGCGCCACCGCGGCCTCGGCCAGATGGTAGTTAACCTCGCCGTCGCGGTGCCCCAGGACGAGCACCTCGGTGTCAAACACGCCGGCCGCGGCTAGGGTTTCCTCATCCATTCCGTCAACCATCCGCACATCATTCGCCTGGCTGTTGTACGTCCGGTAATTTTTCTCAGAGTCCGTCACCATGTGGATATCGTACAGCGCACTCGGCAACTTCTGCGCCACCGGAATTGTGAGTAAGTTCGTGCCAACGAACGTAACCTCCGTCTTGTGCACATCTTCCGGTTCGGGCCGGTAGAAGTGGTTAAAAATAATCGGCGAGCAAATTGCCGTGAGCACCGCCGCCAGTGTGAACGCGCCAGCCTGCTGCTCGGTGATGGCGTGCAGGTTCCGCGCAACCTGCAGCGTTGGTAAGACCAGCGTAATGGTGGTCGAGGTCAAAAAGGCGGCCGCGAACGCGTTACTTTGCTTGTAGCGCAACCGGAACACGAAAAATGGCACCACTTTGGCGATGATAAAGCAACCAAAGAACAGCGGGATGAGCATCGCTGCCTGTGGGTCCGCCAGCAGCGTCCGCAAGTCCAACTTGGCCCCAGTCATGATGAAGAAGATGGGAATGAAGAAGCCGTAACCAATTGACGTTAATTTGTCCCGCGTCAGTTCGCTTGGCCGCAGCAGCTTCATGACCATCCCGGCCAGAAACGCGCCGAGAATATTTTCGGCCCCGACCCGTTCGGCGACGGTCACTAGGACGAAGATGAGGAAGAACGCGAGGCGAATATCCAGCTGCGTGGTCGATTTATCGATGTTCGCAAAGACGCGGTACACCACCTTAAACCGC
This sequence comes from Lacticaseibacillus hulanensis, assembly GCF_004010095.1. GTDB lineage: Bacteria > Bacillota > Bacilli > Lactobacillales > Lactobacillaceae > Lacticaseibacillus > Lacticaseibacillus hulanensis. The sequence goes on from NZ_RRYD01000010.1 coordinate 2,343, forward strand.
CGGAGCAGAATGATTGCCACAACGAAAATCAGGATAATGAGCCAGATGCGCCCGGCGTGCCCCCCATTCACGGAAGCGTAAATGGTCAGCGCAAGCAGGGGCACAACTTCCCCCAGCACCGCCGTCAGCAAGATTGTCTGCCCAATTGGTTTGCTCAGGAGCTCTTTTTCTTTCAGCGCCGCGATGACAATGCCCAAAGCAATGGTCGAAAACAGAATAATCGCGAGGAAGATATCGCTGAACAACCCGGCCGCGCGCAGGGCAAAGGCCAGTCCCGCAGCGGTGAGCACCACCCCGACGAACGCGCCAGCCGCCAGTGTTGTCGGTGCGATTTGCTTGCCTGACTGCGCCTTGGCTGGTGTGCGGGTGAACAAGTCAAAGTTGATTTCCATCCCCGATAGGAACATCAAAATAATCACACCCAAACTCGATAGCAGGGTGAGATCAGAGGTGGTGTGGACCAGGTTGAACCCAGTCTTCCCAATAATGATGCCGACGATGATTTCCGCCACCGCATTCGGGACGGAGTTGAAATGAAACTTGGCCACAATCAGCGGCGTCACGAGTGCCGCGACCATGACAACGAGTAATGATAATTGAGACATAGGTATCCTTCTTCATACAGAGTAACTTCAAGAGCGGTCTGCACAAAATCCTGGTGACTTGGCGGTCCGAGCAATTGTCCGGCCGTCGATACGTGTTACCTGTTATTTTCGGCGCTAGGTGGACCAAATGCAAGAATTTTTGCGTGGTGTGTCCACATTACCGCACAGGTTACACGCCAAACGTCGCCGCTGCATGAACATTACACAAAAACGGTAGTGTCCGCCAGCCTGCTTGAGGTCAACATTCACTACCGCTTATTAGTTAGATTTTAGTGATTCCCTTTGGCAACGGAGTATCGTCGTCATCGGCTGGGGTTAATTCGGTCTGAACTGGGCCCTTCTTGGCTGCTGCCGGCTTCTTGGCTTCCTCAGCCGCTTCCTCGGCATCATCCTTTGGCACGTAGTAATCCATAATCTTCTTGGTGATTTCTTCGGTCACTTCAGGGTTGTCGGCCAAGTACTTGGTGGCGTTAACCGCCCCCTGACCAATTCGCGTATCACCGTAAGAGTACCAGGAACCGCTCTTCTTGATGATGTCCACCTTGTCGGCCGTGGCCAAACTCAACAGGTCGGCGTAGTGGTCAACACCCTTACCAAACGTGATGGTGGATTCAACCGTCTTGAATGGCGGTGCAACCTTGTTCTTCACAACCTTAATCTTGATGACGTTCCCCAAGACGAGGTCGTGGTCCTTCACCTGGCCACCCTTGCGTACTTCGAGGCGAATCGTGGCGTAGAACTTGAGCGCACGCCCACCGGGAGTGGTTTCGGGGTTCCCGAACATAACCCCAACTTTTTCACGCAACTGGTTGATGAAAATCAACAGGGTCTTGGTCTTGCTGACTTTGCCGGCCAACGTCCGCAAAGCCTGGGACATCATGCGGGCCTGCAGTCCAACGTGGGAGTCCCCGATTTCACCATCGATTTCGGCCTTTGGCACTAGGGCCGCAACTGAGTCGATGACGATAACGTCAACGGCACCGGAACTAACCAGCGCGTCGGCAATCTGGAGGCCTTCTTCACCAGTATCTGGCTGTGACAGCAACATATCGTCAATGTCGACACCCAAGTTGGCAGCGTACTTCGGATCCATGGCGTTTTCGGCGTCAATGTATGCCGCGGTCCCACCAGCAGCCTGCACCGCCGCAACCGTGTGCAGCGCAATCGTGGTTTTACCTGAAGATTCAGGTCCGTAGATTTCAACAATCCGTCCCCGAGGGAACCCACCGACACCAAGCGCGATATCGAGTGAGGTAACCCCACTCGAAACGGCATCAACTTCAATTGAAGTCTTGTCGCCCATGCGCATAACCGCACCGGCACCGAAGTTCTTCTCAATCTTCTTGAGTGCCTCAGCGAGCGCCTTCTTCTTCGCGTCGCCAGTCTTTGGTTCTGTCTTTTCTTTAGTCGCCATACTGCGCCTCCCGTAAAATACTCGATACTTCATTATCGAACATTAGTTTGCAGAAGACAACCCCTGCCGGCAAATTTTTGCAAGGCATCAACGTCACTAATGCACACGTGGCGGACCCGATTGACCTAGCGTGTTTTCAACTTACCGCGGAAATCATCCAACTTGGTGTAGCCCTTTTGCGTCATTTCATCCTGCAATTCGTCAAGCAGGCGCGCAAATATTCCCGTACCCTGCTGGTGCAACGCCGTGCCTACCTGCACCATGTCGGCACCACACAGAATCAGTTCGTAAACATCACGGCCCGTCGCAACACCACCCGTACCGATAATGCGAATGGAATCGTTCAGCCGCTGCCGGAACGCCCGCACATTGGCCAGCGCAATCGGCTTCGCGTAGGCACCGCCGATGCCGCCAAATCCGCCCTTGGGTTTGATGAGCGCAGTGTCGGTTCTCGCATCAATCATGAGCCCGTTGCCGATGCTGTTCATCGTGTTGATGAAGGCGAGTGGGTACCGATTCAGGATGGCCGCCATCTGGTCAAACTGTGCCAAATCGAAGAAAGGTGGCAGCTTGACCCCAAGTGGCTTCTTGAAGAACGCGAACAGTGCGTCCAAAATCTTGACCGTCTGCTCAGGATCGTAGGCAGTCTGTGGTTCGCCCGGCACGTTCGGGCAGCTCAGGTTGATTTCGGTCAGTCCGTTGAAGTCGCTGTCCTGAATCCGGTGCGCAACCGCAATATTATCCGCGAAGGTCGTCCCGACGATTGACATAAAAATAGCGTCAAGGGGGTGCTGCTTTTGGTAACCTTCCACGTAGTCCAGATAGTAATCAATTCCAAGGTTCGGTAGCCCCATCGAATTAATGCTGCCCAGCGTCAGGTCCGCATACCGTGGCTCCGGATTCCCCGGCCGCGGCAAAACGGTTGCGCTTTTCGTGACCATGGTCCCAGATGCACTGGCCACCATTGCGTCCAGTTCATCCTTGTCAAAACAGTTCACCCCACTGGCGTTCATCAGCGGGTTGGCGAAAGAGTATTCGCCAAAAGTTGTCGTTAAATCGAGCATCTCTGCACTCCTTTATTTACTGACTAAAGTATTTGCGTTGGTCCTAGTTTAGCGCACGCGTTTACCCTAGTCCAGTGTAATTGTGCAGACCTGTCTGGGCATTATTCGAGTCACGCAGAGGACTTGCCCGGACAACCAAAAAAGCTCGCTGCAAGGCATGAGCCTCACTGCGAGCTTCAACATACACATTCAATTGAGTTGCAAACTAGCTTACGCGTAAAACAAGCTGCACTATATCAGTACCGTTCCCAGCGCCAGGCTGAGACCGACGCACACGAGACCCAAAATGGCAACGTAGGCCGAGATGCGGACCATCCAGTCACGCTGCGTCAACTTGGCGTCAGCTGGCAGGAACTTCAGCCCGTTCTGCTGCCCCTCAGCAACCTTTTTCTGGTAATCAGCGGTCATCTGACCCTGCACGTACGTCACCAAGGCGTCAGCGGCGACCGTGACCAGCGCGCCAACCACCATCACGAATGTACCCAAGTAAACCCATGTTGGGTTCGGGTAAGCGGCACTGGTTGCCGCCGCGTAGGTTGCGATTGCCCCGATAATAAAAATCACCGCAAAAGCCACCGACGCTAGACGTAATTTCGCCGTGAGCGGCGCAAAGTACTGCGCCATTAGCTGTGCGCGGGCCTTCATCCCCGTGTCGTCAAGGTCAAACTTGGTCTTCGCCACGAGCTGACTGCGCGCGGTGCTGATGCTGCCAAGAATGATTGTCAAAATCAATACGACAATGAAAAAGATACTGATCCAGAGCTGGAATTTCGTCAATTTTTCTACCACCTAACTACTTAATAGGATTAGCTTAGCAGAAGTTTGTGCGCAAAAAGTGAAGAAACTCTGAATTCAGCGGCGCACCCCCCTGACGCATCCTTATTCTGCGCGGAGAGCCTGCGCGGCGTCTTTGCGTGCCGCCATGCGTGCTGGCACGTGGCCACCGAGGATTGTCAGCACGGTGCTGACAATCACCAGCAGGATGGCGTGCATTGGGTTGAGCACGGCCACGTTCTTCAGGTCCGTCATGTTCTGCAGCACGACGTTGATTGGGAACGTTGCGGCCCAGGCAATGATAATCCCGAGCACACCGGCACCAACCCCAAGAATGGCGGTTTCGGCGTCAAACACACGCGTGATATCCTTTTTCCGCGCACCAAGGGCCTTGAGCACCCCAATTTCCTTCGTCCGTTCGAGCACGGAGGTGTAGGTGATGATGGCAATCATAATCATGCTCGTCACCAGCGAAATGCCTGCGAACGCAATCAGAACGTACGTGATTGCATCTAGAATGCCCCCGGTCATGTCGGAGACTGTTCCGGCCAGGTCGGTGTAGATAACCTGGTCGGCCTTCTTCTTGCCCTTGTTGAACTTATCAAGGTAATCCAGAACCTTGTCTTTGTCCTTGAAGTTGGTAGGGTAAATCTGGATGGAACTAGGCTTCTTGGACCCGCCGAGTGCAGTGAGCACACTGGCCTTCGTGCTGGCATCCATGCTTTCACCCGTCATGACGTTGGCGGGTGCGGCCTTTTGTGCCTTCACGATGGCGGAGTTCTTGTTTTCGTTCAGCACCATCTTGGTGAGCTGGTCGCTGTACGCAATCCCGCTGGCCAAGAGTCCGTCACTATTCTTGGTTTTCACCCGAACGATGGCCTTAATCGTCAGCGTCTTCGTGTCCTTTTTGTCCGCCATGGCCGCATAATCGGTACCCGGAACAAAATTCCCGGTTGCCAGCTTTGTGTAGTAATCATCGTTCGTGACGAGCTTAATGGTTTTGCCCACCAGTTTGTTATAATCGAACTTCTGGTTTTCCTTAACGTTGATGCCTAGGTTCTTCAGCGTGTTAATGTTCAGCACGTTGTCGCGGTCGACCACCAGCACGATGTCTGTAGCCTTGGTTGGGTACGCGCCGTTTAGCACCTTGTAGTTCTTCTTCAGGAAACTCTGGTTGCCGTTCCGATCGATTGGGTAAACACTACCGCCAACCCCAGTGGATGCGGCCATCATCGCGCCGGCATCCAGGGTCTTGGAATCTGGGTTTGCGTTGCTGAGCTTGACCGACTGGTACTTGCCGTCAACATTGCGCACGAGGTTCATCCCCGTACCGTACGTCACCGCAATGTTCTTGGCCAACTTCTTGCTCATCCCGTTAACGTACTTCAGGTACTTGGTCGAAAGGTCGTTAACGTGCTGGGCCTTATCCGCCGCGCTCGTCTGCGCCGTGACGTAATTGTTCTTACTAAACTTGTTGCTTCGGTTGGACGCACTGGCAGCCGCACTGGTGTCGGTGCCGACCGGACTAATCGTCACTGGCATCGTCGACAAGGTTTCGGATTGCGTCTTATCAATCTGCTTTTGGAACCCGTTGGACAGCGCAAGCACAATGGCAATCCCGATAATTCCGATGCTGGAGGCGAACATCGTGAGGAAGGTCCGGCCCTTTTTGGTGCGGATGTTGTTAAAGGACAGGCGCAGTGCGGTGAGGTAGCTCATCTTGGTGCGCTTGAGCTTGAAGTCGTCCTCTTTGTCCCCCTCAACGTGCGGGTGCGAGTCGTCCTGAATCTGACCGTCCGCGAACTTGATGATGCGGTCCGCATACTGGTAGGCCAAATCCGGGTTGTGCGTAACCATGATGACAAGCCGTTCTTTGGAAAGGTCCTTAATCAGCTTCATGATTTCCTGCGACGTTTCGGAATCAAGCGCCCCGGTTGGTTCATCGGCCAGCAGGATCTCTGGGTCGTTAGCAATGGCCCGCGCAATGGCGACCCGCTGCATTTGCCCACCGGACAGCTGCGTCGGCTTCTTGTGCATGTGGTCTTTCAGCCCGACGCGGATGAGTGCGTCCTCCGCCTTCTTCCGCTTGGTTGCGGCATCAACGCCGGACAGCGTCATCCCCATTTCCACGTTATCCATAATGGACAGGTGGGTAATGATGTTGTAGGACTGGAAAATAAAACCGACCGAATTGTTCCGGTAAGCATCCCAGTCAGCGTCCTTGAACGTCTTCGTGGACTTCCCCTTAATCAGGAGGTCACCGGAGTCGTAACGGTCAAGACCCCCGATAATGTTGAGCATCGTTGTCTTCCCGGAACCACTCGGGCCGAGAATCGCAACGAATTCCTGCTTACGGAAGGCAACGGAAACGTCGTCCTGCGCCTTGGTCAACGTATCACCGACGTGGTAATACTTCTTGATGTGCTTTAACTCGAGCATAGTTCCTCCTTCATATTCAGACGCCATCCAACTAATCTGAATCATTCACATTTGTTTTAATGATACACCACTAATTACGCGGCCAAAATTCTGTGGGCCGCGGCGCTGCGTTCATCATGGATATATTTCGCCAGCGCGCCGTAATTATCGATGAATTTCAGTATAGACTACATTTAACAATTGTCAACGATTGATGATTGTTAAATGTTTAAAACTCTGCTACAGTGGGGAATAGCGAATCAGGTAAAGTTCCTTGGAGGAGTTAATCAATGACCGATAACAAAGAAGACCAGCGTGACGTTGATCTGTTTGGCGAATTGTTCGTTCTCACCGCTCAGACCATCTTTCGCAGTGTGAATTTAAGCGATTTGCACCTCACCACCCTTGACCACATGACCATGATGACCATCTACAGCCACTCTGGCATCAGCATGTCCGACCTTGCCGAGGCAATTGGTTTATCGAGCGCGCAGATTTCGCGCACCGTCACCAAGCTGGAAGAGCGCGGTCTGGTCCAAAGACGGCACAACGAAAACAACCGGCGTATCGTCAACGCCTACCCCACCACAAAGGGCCAGCAGATTGTGCAGCACCAAATGCACCTGACTGAGGAAAGCGTTAATGCGCACCTCGGTAATCTATCGGGACAGGAACGCGCAACACTCACCGCTAATTTCACCTCCGTGCTCAGCCTGCTCGGTAAGGCTGGCATCGTGAAATCACCAGCACTAGATGATGATCAGAAGTGGCCACCCCTGCCGCAAGCGTAACGGTTGCGTTAGAATGAAGGCATCATTTAGAAAACGAAGGCAAAAATTTTGATTACACTCAAATCACCCCGCGAAATTGCGGGGATGGCAAAGTCCGGCGCAATTCTGGCCGGTGTGCACCACATGCTCCGGGGACAGCTGCACGTGGGCATGGATACCTGGGACATCGAGCGCATGGTCGACGATTACATCACAAGTCGCGGTGCCACGGCCTCCGAAAAGGGCGTCGATGGCTACAAGTACGCCACCTGCATCAGCATCAACGACGAGGTTGCCCACGCGGTGCCACGTAAGGGCCTCAAGCTGCAGAATCACGACCTCCTGAAAGTCGATCTGTGCGTCAACTGGCACGGCTACCAGAGCGACTCAGCCTGGAGTTACGTCATCGGGGAGAGCACGCCGGAGATTGATCACTTGATGGATGTCGCACACAAGGCCCTCTACCTGGGCATCGACCAGGCCCGCGTCGGCAACCGCATTGGCGACATCGGCAATGCCATCGAGGGCTGGGTGGAAACCGAAAACGGCATGGGTGACGTCCGCGAGCTCGTTGGCCACGGCATCGGTCCGTCCGTCCACGAAGCACCCGACGTTGAAGCATACGGACTGCCCCACAACGGCCTGCGCCTGCGCGCCGGCATGGTCATCACCATCGAGCCAATGGTCAACCTCGGCACCTGGGAGCTGGCAACCAAGTACATGCCGGACGGCTGGGAGTATTACACCAGTGCCGACAATACCCTTTCCGCCCAATACGAACACACCCTGGCCATCACCAAGGACGGGCCCAAGATTCTGACCAGTCAGGACCCCGAGTTCGACGCCAAGTACCTGCTCACACCAGATGAACTGGATTATCCGGACCTGTAGGGTGACAAAACAGATAATTAAATAACAAAATTAGCAAAAAAACAGGCTAATTTACCGCCTCGTTAGCAAAAAATAAATAGCCGTGTGCGACAATAATAATCGTGAACTATGACCATTATTGCCGCATACGGCTATTTTTTATATCAGCACTCCGAGGCTCCGGTTTGCTTGGTCGAACCCAACATCCGTCCCAACGCAGGACACGTTGAGGACACCCAGCTCGTCCGCAATACTGTCGACGAAATCATCCGGCTTCAGGAATTGCTTGGGGCTGTGCGCATACCCAACCCCACCTGGTGTGCCCATGAAAATCAAATCACCGGGCAAAAGAGGCACCGAATCGGCGATGTAATGCACCGCCGTGACTGGGTCCCACGTCATTTGGCCGAGCCGCCCGCTCTGCTTGCGGACACCGTTCACCCGCGTTTCAAGGTGCACGTTCTTGACCCCATCAGTCAGCTCATCCACGGTTGTGATCCACGGACCCGTGGCCGCAAACCGTGGGTGACTCTTGCTTAGTAGCGGCTGCCCGCCAGTCAATTGCTGCTGCCGGTCGGTCAAATCCTGCCCGAGCATGTAGCCAAAAATGGCCTTGTCCGCATCCGCCAGGTTACCGCGAAAAAGCTTGCGCCCAATCACAACAACCAATTCGCTTTCCCAATCAACGGTTGCGCTAGATAACGTTATTCGCGCCCGTGGTCCCGTAAGCGCACTGATGGGCTTACTGAACACGCGTGGTACTTTGCTATCCAAATGCATTTCTTGTGCATGATCAGTGAAGTTACCCGCCAGCGCAAATACTTGGTGCGGCGCCCGGATTGGCGCCTGCAAATGCCCCGGAATTAACACTTCATTGTACACTGCACCTTGTTTCTGCCGCACTAGTTCGTGTGGCTGCCGAATAAGTGCCGCAATATTAGCGGCGTCAATTCGCGCGCCCAATAGCTTATTGTCCTGCTGATGAACAAAATAGGGTTGACCTTGATACATTGCTATCCGCATGTCGCCATCTCCCTTTTACTATTTAACTTATGCCAGTTTCACACCTTCATCATATACTTTAATATAACAAATTAAAAGGTGACACTACCCGCTTCACAGTAAGTATTGCGACTTAACAGAGGAAACCAGCTTCCTGATTACCGCCTTAAAACCTAAACGCTCTTCTTCTGTTAAATCAACAAGTACCCCCGCGAAGAACTCACGGTAGCGCCGTAGTTCCGCCCGCCCGGTTGGCGTGAGGTCGATGTTCACAACCCGCCGGTCCCGACTAGAGCGCGACCGGCTGATCAGCTTTTTCTGCTCCAGCTTGCTAATGAGCTCCGACGCCGATGCCGCGCGGATGTGCAACTGGGACACAAGCTGCTTTTGTGTAATGTGCGGACTCGTCGCAAGGATACCCAAGACCTTGCCCTGGCCCCGCGTGCCGCTTGTCATTGTCCGCTCATCGTACCTGCGCTGAGCATCGGCCATATACATACTGAACCGCGTAAATTCATCAATAATTGCTTCGTCAACGGGAGTCACACTCCGCGTTTGTACATTTTCTGCCATTCTACACAATTCCTCCGAACTATCTGTTTCGATTTTCTTCGCGCTGCCGACCCTCCTTAAGAAAAATTCTCCTGCAACAATCTAATTGCACCCACAGTATAAACCCCAAAACTATTTTTGGGGCACCCTTAACTTTTCGATGAACATGCAAATTTGTTTGACTATTGATCACTCCGCCCCAGCCTTTGCACTTTGGCTGAATTGCAAAGGCCCATCCCCGCTAGTCTATCCGCCGTCTTTGTCAGGTATACCAATATTGTTTTTAATTTTTATGTGCAATAAATAATTCAAGCAAATTAGTTGTAAATGCCTATTTTCGGGCATTTGCCAGTGTGAAAGCCGGTTTACAAATTTAAAAAGCGGCGTTAGAGTTAGGCGTACCGCAAAGTTATCGGCCGCGTTTGCCGTGGTGTTCGGCCAGCAATTATTAGCCAGCACTAGCTTCAACAGATCGCCTGCCACCTTCGTGACACAAACGACTAAGCTCTTCGCCTAAGAGACTTTGCGCATACCAAACTTGGGTTCTTCCCCAACTAGGGAACCGCCTCCTGCACTCAGCTGCAGAGGGGCAGTCACGGCGCGATGGCATGCAACGTGACAGAAAGGAAGAGAAAAATGAATAACGCACCAGCTACTACCCGCAAGCACAAGCTCATTGAGTACGCTAACGGGCCCTCACTCGAGGAAATCAACGGTACTGTCGAGGTACCAAAGGGCAAAGGCTTCTGGAAAACATTGTTTGCTTATTCCGGGCCAGGTGCACTTGTCGCCGTGGGGTACATGGATCCCGGGAACTGGTCGACCAGTATCACCGGTGGGCAGAATTTTCAGTACCTCTTGATGTCAATTATTTTGATTTCGAGCTTAATCGCAATGCTGCTCCAGAACATGGCGGCTAAGCTGGGAATTGTCAGCCAGATGGACCTCGCACAGGCCATCCGGGCACGCACGAGCAAATCACTTGGCATCATTCTTTGGATCATGACCGAATTCGCAATTATGGCCACCGATATTGCTGAAGTTATCGGGGCCGCAATCGCGCTTTACCTCCTGTTCCACATTCCCCTGGTCATTGCCGTTTTCGTCACCGTTTTCGATGTTTTGCTATTATTGCTGCTGACGAAAATTGGCTTCCGCAAAATCGAGGCAATTGTTGTCTGCCTCATCATGGTCATCCTGCTTGTTTTCGTCTACCAAGTTGCCCTATCCAATCCCGATTGGGGCGGCGTCATCAGGGGGCTCGTTCCCTCCGCGGCCACAATCTCGGCGCACCCCAGCGTTAACGGCATGACGCCACTAAACGGTGCCCTTGGGATTATCGGGGCCACCGTCATGCCCCACAACCTGTACCTACACTCCGCAATTTCGCAGACGCGCAAAATCAACCATGACGATGAAGAGGAAGTTGCAACGGCCGTTCGCTTCTCCCAGTGGGACTCGAACATTCAATTATCCTTTGCATTTGTCGTTAACTCACTGCTCCTCATCATGGGGGTTGCCGTCTTCAAGTCCGGCGCCGTGAAGGACCCATCGTTCTTCGGCCTGTTCGACGCTTTGTCCAACACATCCATGCTCAGCAACGGTGTGCTCATCGCCGTCGCTAAATCCGGAGTTCTGTCCACTCTGTTTGCCGTTGCTCTCCTGGCATCCGGGCAAAACTCGACCATCACCGGCACGCTGACCGGGCAGGTAATCATGGAAGGTTTCATCCACATGCGGATGCCACTCTGGGCTCGGCGCCTTGTTACCCGGCTCATCTCGGTTATTCCCGTGCTGGTTTGCGTCTGGCTCACCCGCAATTTACCCGCAGTTGATGAACACGAGGCGTTAAACACACTGATGAACAACTCCCAGGTCTTCCTGGCCTTTGCGCTTCCATTTTCCATGCTGCCGCTGCTCATGCTCACTGACAGCGCGTCCGCAATGGGCAGTCGCTTCAAGAATTCACTCTGGGTCAAGGTGCTCGGCTGGATTTCGGTCATCGGGTTAACCTATCTCAATCTGCTTAACCTGCCAGATTCCTTCGCCAACTTTGTCAGTCCCGCCCACGTGGCTTTGGCCCACACCGCCGCCCACGTGGCCATTGCTCTCATCATCGCGTTACTTCTCTGGTGCATGTACGATATTTACCGCACGGGCAAGCAGGCAGCGGCGGAACTTGCCGCAAAGGAGGATTAGTCATGGCTGAAGACTTCAAGCAAATTCTGGTGGGCGTCGACGATTCCGATGACGCCATCACCGCCTTCCAGTACGCCATCCACCGCGCAAAGGCTGACGGTGCCGCACTGATTATCGTTTCCGTTTTAGAATCAGATGAAATGAATATCTACCAAGCATTAAGCAAGGATTTCGTTCACGGCGAACGCAAAGAATTGGAAGAGCACGTGAAGGGCTACGTGAATCTGGCTCAGCGCGCTGGCATCAAACAGGTGCGCGCCGTCATTGCATCTGGTGACCCCGGCGAGGAAATCGTCAAAACAGTCATCCCCAAGTACAAGCCCGATTTACTCGTCGTTGGTGCTGCGGCCAAGCACGGCATTGCCCGCCGCTTTGGCAGCCAAGCCGCGTACATGGCCAAGTACGCACCAATCTCGGTGCTGGTTGTCCGGTAGTATTTCCAGGCTAAGCAATAATTGTCGTCACTGTGTTGCTGCGTAAACCTGAACGGTAAAAGTTAGCGTTTACAGCTACTGACGTGCTACAATTTACTTAACTAAAGGAGGTACCTGCTGATGACTGATACACCAATTAAGCCCAAACCCGATTACACCAACATCCTTGTTGGGGTGGACCGCGATGACGACGCACAAAAGGCCTTCGCCTATGCTCTGCGGCGTGCGGTGCGTGACGACGCCAGACTCACAATTGTGTCGGTGCTGGAAACTAGTTCGTTCAACATTTATGAGTCCATGAGTAAGGGCCACATTGAGCGCGAACGCATGGAGTTACAGCACCAGATTAGTAGTTACGTCCAAATGGCCAAGGACGCCGGGGTTGAGCACGTTCACAGCATCATCGGTGAAGGTGATCCGGACGACGTGATTTTGGAGGACGTCATTCCGCGCGTAAAGCCCGATTTGCTCATCATCGGCGCCGAAACCAAGCAAGGATTGTCTCGGCACTTCGGTTCACACGCCAACAAGATGGCTAAGTACGCACCTATTTCCGTGATGATTGTCCGCTAAGCACGCAGGACGAAACGGAATTGGCGCAATAATCGCGTAATCAAAAAGCCCAGCACGCTTCATTCAGAAGTGCTGAGCTTTTTTTACGGCCAAATTTACCGTTCATCGCCGAACTGCAACGTGATCAGGTTGCGTCCGTCCCGTTTCGACTGGTACAGATTCCGGTCAGCGGCCTTGTAAACATCGTAGTGGGTGTAATCACTGGCCAGAATGTGCGCCTCCCCGACCGAACACGTCAACCGAATACCGTCATCAATTGCGGGGAAACGCAGGTGCGCCAGGTGCCGCTGAAACCCCATTGCCACTTTGCGCGCCGTTCCGTGGTCGAGTTCGCCCCGGACAATCACCGCAAACTCCTCACCACCCAAACTGAAGGCCGTTGCTGGCTGCTCCAATTCTTCGTGCGTCCAGATTGTTAGCTCATCGGCGACCGCGCGCAAAACGGCGTTACCAGCAAGGTGACCGTACGTATCATTGACGCGTTTGAAATAATCTAGGTCAAATTCAAAAATCGTGTAAGTGTTGCTGTGGTCAGCCTGATACCTATCAAAATCCGCCATCAGTGCGTCCGAGAACGAGCCGTAATTGAGCAGCCCTGTCAGGTCATCAATTGCCGCCCGTTCAGCAATTGCCGACGTGTGCGTCACCACGCTTGTCATCGCGTAATTGTACTCGAGCACAATGATGCCGATGATGGCAAAGCCGCCAACTTGACGCGCCCAGAACCAAACGTCCGTCGCCGTTGCCGGGGCCATTTGGTATACCATCATAATCCCGGCCACCGCAAATAGTGCTAGTGCGGTGTAGTTGAGCAGGTGATTGCGCAGCACGCGCGCAGCATTGCGATTCACGCCGAACAATATCAACACGAACGCAATGCACGCAGCCACCCCTAGCGCCGTAAATCGCTCCGCATACAGGACAAAGTAAGCGACCATGAGCACGGCTTCGAGGATTGCCTGACTGACACGCGACGTTTGCAAGTTCAAAAAGTACATCGTCAGAATAATCATGTTCAGGAAAGTCCAATGGTAACCAAACATCGACTGGTCGAAGTACGTGTTGTTGATTGATTCCAAAAACAGGTAACCCAAATAAGCAAAACTTGCCAGCAAGCTCAGCCAGTGCCGATGCTTTTCGATGAACGGATTCCCCGAGCTGTTGTTAATCCAATAAAAAAAGGAGGTCGCACCCACAGCGACGATTCCGTTCGTAATTAATGCAAGGACGAACGAAAATATAATACGGTTAATACCCATAACTTACCTGCGAGCAAATCTGCTCGTTTCCCCATAGTATTATTATTTCTACCGATATTATTCTAACAGAACCGCATGACACATAAGTGGGAATCGACTGTGGATTACGCCTAAGTAAGAAAAAACAAGGCTCATTTTTGAACCTTGCTCAGTAAAATTGGCTATTATTATATTCATTTGGGGATAACTCAGTTACACCAGCGATTGGCCGCACCATTTGTCGGCAGTGACCCACTAACCCCTGGAGCACAATCCGTCAATGTAATCGAGCACACCCTGCTTGTTGTTGTCGGCCGTAACGTGATCGGCAACTGCGAGCACGTCGGGGTCGGAATTGGCAACTGCTACCCCTTCGCCGGCATACTTCAGCATCTCGATGTCGTTGCCGCCGTTGCCGAACGTCACCATGTTCTCGGCGCTCACATCGAGCACTTCACCGAGTTCAGCGAGCCCACGCGCCTTGTGAATCCCGGGCTGAATAATGTCGATGTCCCCATGACCGCTGGAAGTTGGTTCCGCAAACCCTTTGAACCGCCGTGCGTATTCATTGATATAATTCTGCGTTTCATCACCAGGACAATGCGTCGAGAATTTCAAAATATCATCATCGATTTCGGCCGGACTGTCAATCAACTGCATCCGGTGGTAGTAGCGCTTGGTATCTTCAATATATTCCATGCTGGCCGTCCGCAAAACGTACGCGGATTTCAGCCCGCAAGCGGTCCACTCAACGGCCGGAAAATCGATTAACGTATCAATAATTCGAAACGCCGCGTCCTTAGGAAAAGCAGACTTGAAGTAGATCTGCTCGGGATCGCGCACCAGCGCCCCATTTTCGGACAAATAAATTGTATCTGGATAATCCTTGAAGAACGACCTTAGCTGAAAGTACTGATTTCCACTCGCAACCACGAAACGAAAGCCGTGACGAACCATCCGTGCATGAAGCCGGGCGAAACGCTCACGGTCGTAATCCATGTGGTCGTTTAAGAAAGTCCCGTCCATGTCGGTCGCGATGATTTTCTGTTCCTGCATTTTCCAATCCCCCACAACAATTTTGTTACCGTTTACAATATGCAATTGTAACATTAAAATGTTAATCGGTATAGGCGCGGCCCGGACTACAAGCCGCATCCCGGCGTGGGGGATAAAAAGATTTTGCCACAATGTGACCTTAAACGCCGAGCGTGCGCGGCCGCGCAGTCCGTCAAGATGATTGTTACTTCAGCTGGAAAAAGTTTTTTTCAATACAGCGACGCGGCAGTCCGGGAGCGGGTATATGCTTGAATTGGATTCGCCAAACCACGCAGAAACGCCCAGTTGCAACCGAAAGGAAGAACAATATGTACGATTTCACTAGCACCATAGACCGTCGTCAGACCAATTCCATCAAGTGGTCCGGCGCACCAACCGACCTGCCAATGTGGATTGCGGACATGGATTTCAAAGTCGCACCCGAAATCCAGGCCGCCATGCAGGACAAGGTGGCTCAGGGCATTTTCGGCTACGAGCAGCCACACACCGACTACTTCCGGGCAGTGGCCAACTGGTACGCCCGCGAACACCACGCACAGGTTGACCCCCAGTGGATGCTCTTTGCGACCGGCGTAATGCCAGCCATCGCCGCCACAATTCGCCGCGTCAGCAACGTCGGTGACAACGTGGTTGTGACCGCACCCGTCTACAACATGTTCTACAACGCCATCGAAAATAATGGCCGCCACGTTCTCAGCAGCGACCTGCTGTACGACCGCCAAACGGGCCACTACACCATCGATTTTGCCGACCTAGAGGAAAAGCTGGCTAACCCGCTGTCGACGGTCATGATTCTCTGCAACCCGCACAACCCAATTGGCCGCATTTTCACCCACGCCGAATTAACCCGCATCGCCGAGCTGTGCGAAACGTATGGCGTTACCCTTTTGAGTGACGAAATTCACGGCGACCTGCGCCTGACCGACGTGGATTACACGCCAATGTTCACGTTGCCAGAAACCCTCACCCAAAACCTCGTCGTCTTCGTTTCACCGAGCAAGACCTTCAACGTTGCCGCCATGCACGCCGCAACCGTGATTGTTCGCAATGACGGTTTGCGCAACGTCGTCAGTCGCGGCCTGAACACGGACGAGGTGGCCGAGCCCAACTTACTCGCTATTCCCGGATCCATCGCCGCCTACACCAAGGGCCACGCCTGGCTCACTGAACTGCGTCAGGAGCTGCGACGCAACTACCAGCTTGTCGCCGATTTTTGCGCCCAGCCAGAAATTTCCGTGCGGCTTGTACCTGCCGAAGCCACCTACCTGCTCTGGCTGGATGTGAGCGCACTGAGCCACGACTCGGAAAAACTGGCGGACTATTTGCACACGGAAACTGGGTTGCAGCTGTCCGCCGGTAACGCCTACCGTGGCAACGGGAACGACTTCCTGCGCATCAACATTGCCTGCCCAGAAAGCATGCTGCGCGACGGCTTAAACCGGTTGGCCACGGGTTTGGCCTCGTTTAGCACACGCCGCAGCTAGAAGATTGTCGTAATTACCTCGTAAATAAGCATCGCACCATATCCGGTAACAATTACCCCAGAGGCAATGTTCACCCACATGAGCAGATGCTGCGGTAGCCGATTTTTCAGCAGGCCGAGCACTAGGGTGATGCCGAAAAACCACAGCGCCGTGGACGTAATAACGCCCAGCAAAAATGGCAGCACCTGCCACGAAGCCAGGGTCCCACGCAAGGCCCCGAGCATTAAGCTGGTGTCGATGAGTGCCTGCGGGTTGGCAAACGCAACGACCCAGGCGCCGATGAACGCCGCCTTCATCGTTGTTTCTTCGCGGACATCACCGAGCACCGCGGTGTGCGCACTACGAATAATGCCAATACCAATCCAAATGACGATGGCACCGCCGACGCTCATCACAATTAATCGCAGTAACGTGCTCGAACTAATCAACGCGCCCATACCCAAAAAGGCCACGACGGTCAGTGTTGTGTCCGCAATCCACACGAATAGCGCGTATAGCAATGAATGCCGCAACTTATTGCCCAGCGCATTGTTAAAGACAAACAGATTTTGCATGCCAATTGACGTGACCAAGGCAATACTGATAATCATTCCATGTAAGTATGTTGCTAGCATGATGCTGAACCTCCTGATATGTAATGGCCGGGAAATGCGGTGGGCCTCCCCGCTGAAGCTTGCGGTTATCCACGATAGCCATTTGCACTCGCCGATTTATCAGCGTTAGTGCAATGGACAGCGTAGTATCCTCAGCTTCAGAACGCGGGAATGCACGCTCCTAGTCGAGTTCCGCCCCGCTGAAGCCTGCGGTTATCCACGAATCAAGCACATGGGCAAAGTGCGCCCATATGCTTGATTCGCCGATAGCCATTTGCACTCGCCGATTTATCGGCGTTAGTGCAATGGACAACGTAGTATCCTCAGCTTCAACCCGCGGGGCTGCACTCTCTGTCAAAAAAAGGCAGCCACACAAGTAATCTTCCGATGTCTCCATCGTGCTTACGATTACTTGTGTGGCTGCCTATTTGTGTGCGCCCAGCAGCGCTCACCCGTCCGGCTATTAGTATATGAATAGGTTAACTAAAAAATTGGGGGTTGGCAAGGGAGTTAGGCAAATAATTGCCAACCATAACCTTCGCGTTGCCAATATAGTTCCCATTGGGCGTGAACTATTCGTCCGTCCTTAAATCAAAATCCCAGCGCAGTGGTCCACCTCGTGCTGAATAATCTGCGCGGTAAAGTCGCTGAACTCCTGCTCATGTTCGGCAAAGTTCTGATCGAAGTAATGTACCCGAATCTGCTTGAACCGTTTTGCAGCGCGCTGGCCGTCAAGTGACAGGCAGCCCTCTTCCGTGCGATAAGGGTTCGCCTTGCTGATAATCTGCGGGTTAACCATGATGTAGGGCAGCGGACCAATCTGCACAATAATGATGTTTTTGTTTTCGCCAATCATGTTGGCCGCCATCCCCACACAGCGGTCGGCATTGGCGCGCAGGGTATCTTGCAGGTCAGTGATAATCTGCTTGTCGCCCCGCGTGGCCGGCTCGGCGGTTTTACTGAGCAGCAGCGGGTTCCGGTTAATGTCACGAATCATATTTTGCCTCACTTATCATAGATACTTACTGCCTTCGCGCACGGCTAGATGACTCAACTGCGGTTGGCTAACTAAAAAGTCCCGCACCCACATTGCGTCCGTCTTGCTGTACTGTCGAAGCGCCCACCCAATGGCTTTTTGGATGAAAAATTCGTCCGTCGCCAGGTCATATTCAATCGCGCGGGCCAGCAACTCGGTGTTCGTCTGCGCCTTGCTGCCCAGCTGCAGGGTGATTGCCACCCGCCGCATCCACATGTTCTCGTGCTCCGCAAACATCGCAAAAACCGGCTGCAGTGCGTCTGGATGTTGCAACACGTAATCCCCGAACAACGGGCGCCACGCATCAACGGAATCCCACCAGCTTTTCTGCGTGATGAACGCACTTAATTTGCGCAACGTCCCCAAATCATACTGACGCACATGGCGGCGGGCCAAATCAATGGCCGCGTACTGATACTCCCGCTCCGGCCGCGCGTACAACTCCGTCACCACCGCCAAAATTTCTTCTACAGACCAGTTGCGGCTGGCAGCAAGCAGTGGCTTGGTCTGCGCTTTGCGTTCCGGCGTTTTAAGTCCCAGAAACGGAAACTTGTTCAGCATGTACTTGGCCATCGGTGCCTGGTTGGCCGGGTTACTCCCCAGCGTAAACTCAATCTGCATCATTAATCCCCTCGTCTACTGGCCAAACTAATCCGTGGCCGGCCCCTGCTGCGCCGCCGCTTTTGCCGCTGCCACCTGCCGCGCAATTTCCGCCGCGATTAGTGGCTCCGGCTTGTATTGGGTCGCCCACGACTGCGGCTTTTGCACCTTGTGCGTGATTGGGTCGCGGTGCGCCGTGCCATCCGGAAACAGCTTGTGCATGTTGGCGTCGTGAATAATCTGGAGAATCTGTGTCGGGTCAACCCCCATCAGCACGTAACTACCAAATATCAGGTACGTGATGTCGCCAAGTGCATCGGCCTGCTGCACAATTGGCGCGTAGTCACTGGGCTTTTTCTTCAGCAACTTCTGCTTCGCCAGGGCAAGCCGGTCCTCCACTTGGGCAAAAATCGCCTCGATTTCTGCCGGTGTCTGGTGGTTGACCGTCGCCAGCTCGGTTAGCTCTTCCAAAATAAAGCCAATCCGGTCCACAACGTTATCCGCATCCAGTGCGGTCGGCGCGCTTGGCTGACGGTCGTCAAAAATTTTGTGGAAGGCGCCGGATTGTTCGTATAGATTTTGCATGACGAAACCCCATTTGGTTTTTGTCTTTAAGTATAGCCGAAAACAACAAAAAAAGGCGAACCGGCCACGGTCAAACAATCCGCATTCGGTCCGCCAATTTATATTAGTCGAGAATATCCTCTATGGCACTAGTTGCCGTTGCCACCGTCAACTTGTATTCATTCATCAATTCATCGCGCGTCTGCTTGTGGTCGAACCGGCGCTTGGCACCCAGGTTCAAAGTGCGGACGTTCGTTGGCCCAAAGTAGGCACTGACCTTTTCGCCAAAGCCACCCGCCAAGCTGTTCTCCTCGAGCGTAACAACCAGTTCATGGTTAGCAGCAAGGTGGTGCAACTCCTTGGTGTCCGTTAGCGCATCCACGCGCCGCGGATCAACCACCGTCGCGGTGATGCCGCTGTCGGCCTGCAGCTTGTCTGCAACCTGCTGGGCAAGCGGCAACATACTGCCAATTGCAAGGAGTGCAACCCGGTGCCCCGCCTGCAGTTCACGCATCTTGTTCGGGTCGTAGTCAGTGATTTCACTGCTGTCGTCAACGCCGCCACGTGGCAAGCGAATGGCAACGGGCCAGTCGTTTTGCGCGAGTGCCCAGCGCAGTGCTGCAGTCAACTCGGCCGCGTTTGCGGGCACGAGCACTGTGAAGCCAGGAATGTTAGTCAGCATCGCCAGGTCAAACGTGCTCTGGTGCGTTGGGTCCCCACCGGTAACGTGACCACCACTGTACACGATAACGGCCGGCAACTTGTTCACGCCCAGGTCATGGGACAGTTGGTCGTAAGCGCGCTGCAGGAACGTCGTGTTTTCAAAAGCAACCGGCCGTGCGCCCGCCTTGGCCAGACCGGCCGCAAACGTAATGGACTGCTGCTCCGCGATGCCGACGTCGTGGTAGCGGTCCGGGTGCTTAGCCGCAAACTTTTTCAGGTGGAAGCCGCCCGGAATCGCTGCAGTGATGGCCTCGATTGGCACGCCCGCCGCAATTTGGGCATCGAGCTCATCAAGCACCACGTCCGCGTAGGTCCGGCCAGCACTTGGCGCTAGCGCCGCCCCAGTTTGCACATCAAAGGGACTGTGCCAGTGAAACGCCTCTTCGTTAGCCAGAGCTGGTGCGTACCCGAGGCCCTTAATCGTGTGCACGTGAACCACGATTGGGTGGTCAATGTCGTGCACCTGAGTGAAGGCGGCCAGCAGCGTTGGAATATCGTTGCCACCCTCAACGTACATGTAATCCAGTCCGAGTGACTTGAACAGATTATTCGGGGACTTGCCATTTGTCGCGCGCAGTTGTGCCAGACCCTTGTACAAACCACCATGGTCTTCGGCGATACTCATTTCGTTATCGTTAACCACGATGATGAGGTTGGAGTGCAGCGTGGCCGCGTTGCTGAGTGCCTCGTACGCCAGACCGCCACTGAGCGCCCCGTCACCGATGACGGCAATCACGTTCTCGTGGTCGCCGCGGTGGTCACGCGCAACCGCCATCCCGTCGGCCAGGCCAATGGATGTCGAGGTGTGGCCAATGTTGAAGTAGTCGTGCGGGCTTTCCTGCGGGTCGGTGTAGGGACCAACGTCGTGGAAATGGTCTGGGCTGAGCCAAGCCGCCTTGCGCCCCGTGAGAATTTTGTGCGTGTATGCCTGGTGCGACACGTCCCAAATAATGTGGTCAACCGGTGAGTTGAAGACGGTGTGGAGCGCAATCGTCAGTTCAACCACCCCGAGGTTAGGACCAACATGCCCACCGGTTTGGCTGAGCTTGTTGATGAGCAGCGGCCGAATCTCATTGGCCAATTCCGTTAATTCGTCGGCGCTCAACTTGTTGAGGTCTGCCGGGCCGTTCACGCGGTCCAAAATCTTTGTATTCATTTTTGTTTCCCCCTAACATTCTGCAGGCACGCAATTGCCGCGTACCTGAGGATGATGTGTGAATTTTGCTTTCCAAATGTAAGTATACGCCGAATATGCGCCACCGACCGTTGCAAAACTGTCAATCTGTCCCGTAATACAGCACCAAAAAATCCCGCCTGCAATCGGCAACCAGGTAAATAATTTGACTTCACCAGGAATCTGACTACAATGAATGTTTGTTAGCTTGCTAACAATATTAACAAGCAGGGGGCAACGCCATGGCGCAAATTTATGGCCGCAAGCTTAATCAAACCGCACACGAAATGAACCGGGCAATCGACACGTTCGCCCACACACTCGGCACAACGGGTGTCCAGTTATCCATCCTTGATTTCGTTGCAACAACGACGAGTGCACCAATTCAGCGCGACGTCGAGCGCGAATTCAACATTCAGCGGCCCACCGCAACCGTTCTGCTGCAGCGCATGGTCCGCGACGGGTTAATTGTGCGCACCCCATCAGCCGACGACGCGCGGCAAAAACTGATTGAACTAACGCCACGCGGCCGCGAACTTGCTGCACACGCGGCGAAGTTCATTGGCAAGCAGCAAGCCGCAGTCACGAACCATTTTTCGACGGCTGAACTAGCAACCTTTGAGAACGTGCTGGAATACTTCAAGGGCCTGCAATAATTTACGCACGCGATCATGCGTATCGTTCCACCAAGACAATGCCAAATAGTTTCGAGGTAATAGATTGGATACAACTAAAATTCCCGGGCGCGTTTACGGCGCCATTTTGGCCACTGGACTCATGTCCTTTTGCGGGGTCATCGTTGAAACGGCGATGAATATCACGTTCCCAACACTCATGCGTGAGTTCAACATCACCACGAGCACTGTCCAGTGGATGACCACCATCTACATGCTGGTGGTGGCCAGCATCGTCCCACTTTCCGCATTTTTGAAGCGGCGATTCAAAACGCGCAGCCTGTTTCTCTGCGCCAACTTGCTGTTCATCGCCGGCCTACTACTCGACCTGCTGGCACCCATCTTCCCCATAATGCTCCTTGGGCGGTTGGTGCAGGGTCTTGGTACCGGGATTGCCCTGCCGTTGATGTTCAACATCATCCTCGAGCAGGTTCCCGCCAGCAAAATCGGGGTCATGATGGGGATTGGGACCTTGATTACCGCGATTGCGCCCGCCATTGGTCCAACATTCGGCGGGCTTGTCGTCACCAACATGAGCTGGCGTTATATCTTTGTCTTCCTCCTGCCGCTGATGGTGCTCTCGTTCATCCTCGGAGTAACCTGCATCCAGCAAAAAGCACCGACCGAACACGTTCCTGCTGACCCACTCAGCATCATCTTGATTATTGTCGCCTTTGTTGGGCTGATTTATGGCAGCAGCAATATTGCGAGCGCCAGTTTCATTAGTTGGCCGGTCCTGGTGCCGCTCATCATTGGGGCCTGCGCCCTAGTTTTGTTTGGCCGGCGTCAGCTGCGCGTTCATAGCCCCATAATTGACATCCGCGTGCTCGCCAATGCGCGCTTTAGCGGCCACGTCCTGGCGTTTTTTCTCATCCAAATGACCACGCTCGGGATGTCGTTCATCCTGCCTAATTACGTGCAGCTGGTTAACGGTCAAACTGCCCTCACCGCCGGCCTGCTTGTCCTGCCCGGTGCTGCTTTGGGGGCACTCTGCGCGCCATTTTCCGGGCGCATCCTCGACCGGTTCGGTGCACGAATCCCCATCGTCACGGGGGGTATCCTTGCGACAATCGCGCTGTTCATCTACGTCGGCCTAGGCAAATACATCAGCGATTTGCTCATTACACTCGTCTACGTGTTGTACATGCTCGGCATCGGGATTAGCTTCGGGAACATCATGACGAACGCCTTGCAGCAGCTTGACGTCCAGCACCAAACCACCGGTAACGCGATTCTCAACACGATTCAGCAATTCGCCGGCGCACTTGGCACCGCCCTGACCAGTACCGTCATCGCTTCCGGGCAGGCTGGCCGGAGCAGTGCAATCGGCACCGCATTCGGGGCGCACCACGCATTTTTCATGTTGGCGCTCATTTACGCCTGCGCGCTCTTAACGATTTTGCTGATTACCCGCAAAACTAAAAACGCCGATTGACAAAAAGGCAACAGATACGTGGCAAATGCCACATGTCTGTTGCCTTTTTACTTAGCTTAGTTATGCCGTTAACCGCGACAGCTTCACTAATCATTTAACCTCGGTAATTTCACCTAGCGTTTGTCCATCCGCATTCACCAGCTGCAGCCAGCTATTCGTGTCCCCGTAGTACAGGAACAGGCCGACCTCGTTCACGCTACGCAGCGTCACGGGCTTAACCGTCACGAAATTATCGATGGCATCGCTGTGATCATCGCGCAGCTTATCGCCGTACTTCATCCCGTAACTGGGGCTGCCGTCCTTGTTCATCGCTGGGTCCTGCCGCAGCTGTGCTCCGGGGGCGATTTCCATTTCCTTTGCCTTCCGCCAGAAAACCGTGGCCTTGGCGCCAGCAAATTCAACCGTGAACGGTACGTCGGCCAATTTGCGGTCGAAGCGGTGCCGCGCCTTTGCGGGCCGCTTCTTGGCTGGCGCTGCCTCCTGCTTTGTCAGCTTGTAGCCGAGCACGTTGAGCACCGCGACAACGTGGTCGTAAGTTGCACTCACGCCGCTGATTACGCCCTTAGGAATACGCGCGTCGTCAAGTTCGATGCCGCTCATCGCCGCCTCGAACATACGCGCAAGGTACTCTGGTTCAACATCCCAGTTCAGTTGTAAGTCGAGCACCTGATCGGCGATTTCGGGCACCGCATTGACCCCAACCAAGTGGTGGTCGGCCATGGCCAGTTGCACCGGAGCCGGCTTAACGGATGTGGGGCTGCTGATTTCGATTGTGCCCCAATCATCGGGCAGGGTGACAGTGGTCAGTTCCTTGTTACTGTCGACATCAATGGTAATGCGCATGGTTTTTCCTCCATTATGTGGGAACGGGTTGGACCGCTCGGCGGTCGTAGTTGCCGGTTGCATCTTTGCGCCGGACGCGTTGCATTTTGCCCTAAGTATACTACATTCGGTGCATCCCAATGCTCCGCAGCAGCCGGGAACGTAACCGCTACCACGATGGCCAGCGCCGCGTTATACTGGAACTATCAACTTTTGGCGGTGACCGCATGTCTGAAACAGAAAACATTCAATTTATTTTGCAGCAAAACGCCAAACCGGAATATTTTTCCGCTTACGCCTCCAGCACGACGGCGGGCATGCGCGCGTGGCTGGCTGATCCCGAGGTGCGGGTGATTGAGCGGCCAAACAGCATCACGGTGATTGACGAATACAACGTTGGCCCCCGTAAGCTCGCCGAAATCTCGGGGCCGTACCCAGCAGTGCCTAACGCAACGCCGGTGCTTCTTGACCGCGAATTAACGGCAATTTTGCAACAGCTGCCGCCAGATGCCATGCCGCAATTCTTCATTGATCAATCCAACTTGCTCCACCCGCTGCTGGAAATGCGCGGTTTCACGTGCCGCCCGCAGCATATTTGGCAAATGACGCCACTACCGCTCGCCGGTTATCCCGTTCACGTGTTCACGACCGTGCCGCCCCGAACAATTGCCAACCAAGTTGAGGCGCTGCACGCCAAGCACTTCGCCTCCCGCGACATCACCGACGAGACCAGTCCGGAGCAACCCCTCTTCGTCTGCCTTGAGGGCCGCACCGTCGTTGGGTACGCTCAGGGCGGGCTCGACGACGATCACCTCGGTCACCTGCTGTTTGTCGCGGTGGCCGCAAGCTATCAGCGCCGCGGTATCGCCCGGTCACTGATGGCAACTTTGTACGCCTACCTCAACGACTTTGGCGCCACCCGCATCGAACTCGTGCAGGCCGCAAGTGCGGCGGCGGCCGGCAAGACCTACGCCGCGTGCGGATTCACCCACGTGCGGGCCTTGGTTAGCCTGCAAAATAAGGCGTAATCCGCCGGCGATGGATTGTCACTAAACCGCAAATAAAAAGCTCTGGCCAGTGCATTCACGGGTCAGAGCTTATTTTATTTGTTCACGTACGCGTCAACTTCTTGCAGGTAACCGTGTGCCGCCGCGTATGCCGCCAGTACCGGCCGGTTATGCGTGTAGCCCACTCCGGCAAGCAGCTGGTCTTGATACAAATCGTAGTACGGCAAGCCGCGCCGCTTAGCAAGAGCCAGCTCGGCATTCTTGTCGTACTCGACCTTGCGCAGATCCACGCTACTGATGCGCGCGTCACTCACGGTGAGGAGCGCGTACATCGCGCGCAGGTCGTGTTGCACCTTCCCGGGATTGGCAAACGCCATCCCCACCGTCCCCGGGTTCACAATCAGCTGACCGCCGCTGCCATAGCGCACCAGTTGCCGGTGCGTGTGCCCGTACAGCGCCACGTCAACGCCCGGCTCCAGCAGCTGGTCGAAGTTCGCCTGGCTTTCAGTTGGAATAAGTTCCTGTCCGTAATTCTTAAAGGGCAAATTATGCGACAGCCGAAACGTCAGTCCACCAACCTCGTGCGTCACGGTCAGCGGCAGTTGCGCTAGTTTCGCGTACGTGGCCGCATCCAGAAACTGGTCCTGATACATTGCCTGACGGGTAAAATAGAGCCGCTGCGGGTCGGTCACGTCCAGAATTTTCTGGTGACCACCAACCAGCAGGTCTTCCCAATTCCCGCGCGGCCAGGAGGTGATGCCCAGCTGGCCGAGCACCTCCAGAATCTCGTGACTACCCGGCCCCGGTAGCAACACGTCCCCGAGAAACCAAAAATCACTGGCATGGTGCCGGTGCGCGTCGGCAAGCACCGCGCGCAGGGCAGTGTAGTTGCCGTGCACGTCAGCAAAGACGGCGATTTTGCGCACCGCCTGCGCATCCTTATTCAGCTCTGGCATGCACATTCCCCCTTAACGCTGTCGCAGTCGCTTAATCACCGCAACAATAATCATCATGGTGACAACCGCGATTCCATAATTGACTGCATCCATGGCCGCATCTCCCAATTCAGTTGAAAAGTTCCCGCTCAGCAGCGGTCAATTTGCCGGCACTAGCCGCCGTTACGTTCCACGCGCGCTTAAGCCACTGGCCGTCCTGATACTCGAGCACCGTCACGCTGGCGTTATCCACCTGACCGGAATCACGCGCGTTATCGAGCGGCACCCCGGTTAGCACGTTGGCCAAGACCGTCGTCACAATCCCGTGACTGACAACCATCGCCTTCCCGTCTGGCGCCACACTTTTGGCCGCGTCTTCCATGGCCGCCCCGGCACGCTGCACCAGCGACTGGTAACTTTCTGCGTGCACCGCCTGGTAATCCCATTCGAGCAGGTGGTGGCGGTAGTTGATGAACTGCTGGTCGGTGGCCAAATCACCAAGCGGCTGGCCGTCCCAATCACCAAGAGCGAGCTCGCGCAGCCGCGGGTCAATCGTGAACGCCTTGTCCGGGCCGGCCACAATCTGTTCCGTGGTGACTGCGCGGGGCAATGGTGAAACGAAGATGCGCTTGAAGTGCACGCGCCCGAGCAAATCGTGCAGCTCCCGTGCGCCGGTAACGCCAGCCGCGGTGAGCGGACTGTCCACACCGCCGCCGTTAAAGCGCCCCTCCGCGTTAATCTCGGTTTCACCATGCCGCACCAAATACAATAGTGTCAAAATCAGTCCAACCTTCCTACTGCAAATCCACCTGGTCGTTTATCCGCCGCAGCAACCGTAACATCAGCTGCTTCTCCTCGCCAGAAAGTGGCGCCGTGACCCGCTTTTCTAGGTCGATAAAGACACTGCGCACCTTTTGCACCAGCACCTGTCCGTCCGGCAGCAAGTACAACTGCTTGAGCCGCTCGTTTTCTGCCGGCACCTTACGTTCGACCAGCTTCTTGGTCTCGAGCGCCTTCAAAATATTGGTGGTAGTTGCTTCCTGCTTGCTCAAATACCGCGACAGCTCTTTTTGAATTGCCGCCGGGTGCTGCGCAATAAAATTGAGCGTGCGTGCCTGCAAAATATTGATACCAAACTGCTTCAATTCGCGTTGAATAAAGCTCTGTTCCTCACGTGTTAGACGAAAAATCTGTTCCACTAACTCGTTGTCGGCCCCTAAATCCATGTTGCCACTCCCCTATCCAGTTGCTTAAACTACACTTTCAAGCATAATCTTACACCTACCCTAATATTATCCCAGCGGCAAAACAAACACCACCCGGAAAAATCCGGGTGGTGCAAGTAACAATATCAGCAAAATGGCTTCATTAAACCTAAATCAGTGGGTACACAGCGCCGATTAAGCCGGCATTGTTGCGCAACTTGGCCGGTGCAACCTTGCCCAACACGCGCTTTTCAATTCGGTGCAGGCTCTCGTGGCGCTGCATGAATTCCGCCAGCCTGGTCTGCAGGTCAATCATGAACTGCTGGTTGGCGCTAATTCCGCCGCCAATGAGAATTAATTCGGGGTCATAATTTGCGTACGTGTTTAAGATCATCACGGCAACGTCGTCCAGGAACTGGCTGTATATTGGCAAAGCCACCTGCGCATCCTTAGTCGCCTCGTCGATAATGACCCGCGCGTCCGTGATTTCGGGGAGGTACGGCCGCGCCTGCTTGAGCGACAAATTATACCGCCGCACCAGCCCCATCACTGTCGCCGCGTTGAAGTTCAGGGACAAATCTTCCAGCGGTACCGTGCGGTCGACGTTGTGCGTGACGTTCCAGCCAAATTCACCGGCCATCCCGTGGGCGCCGCGGTACACCTTGCCGTTAATGACGATGCCGCCGCCAATGCCGGTGCCCAAAACGATGCAGACATAATCATCGACACCCTGCGCTGCTCCGAGCCACCGCTCCGCAATCGCGGCTGCATTTGCATCGTTTTCCACGTGCACAGGCAAGTGGGTTGCTGCCCGCAGCGTTGCGCCCAGCGGGAATTCGTAAAATTCGGGCAGGGCGCCGCCGGTAATCATGTAGCCGTCCCGGTCCACAATCCCGGGCACGGACACCCCAATTCCACCGATGTCGTATTGCTGCCGGTAATCGGCAACGACTTTTTCCAAATTGGCCACATTCGTCGCCCGGTCCTGGGCAGTAGCCACGCTGGCGTGTTCAGCAATCTGCCCGTCAGCAGTAACCACGCCGTACTTAATGCTCGTACCACCAATATCAAAAGCCACGTATGCTTTCATCTTTCCACCTCATTTAATCACGCAAGAGGGGGCGCAATTGCCCCTTGCGCCCCCTCTTATCGTTTGTTGTTATTGAACTATTTACTGATTAAGCACGTTTTGCATCCGTGGGTGCTTGCCGTGGGTGAACGGAGTTAATTGAATTGCGAAATCCGATGAACAATCCCCAAACGCTTGCCGCCACTAGGGCAACACTACCCGCAATCAGCAATGCACGGACCGGCCAGCTGCCAAGCAAACCGCCGGCGTGGCCCCATGCTGCCTGAGCGGTGAAGAGCATGAGACCCGCGAACAGACCCAATCCGCCCTTCCACTCTTGCTTCGCGCCATAATCAAGCATATACACGTGGAATTGATCCACCGCGTCCGGATTCGACTGCAATTTCGGCTGCTGCTTCCCCCTCATGTACAGGACGTTGTAATAGAGTTCCCGCGAGAGCTGCATCGTCACAACCTGATCAGCCGCATTCGCCGCGTCGTACCGTTCCTTGGTGAATCGCAAGTACGCATGATATGGTTTACCATCACGATCAACGTGGGCGGCGAACTTGTACCGCGCGCCCCGAATCCGCGTCAGCACGTATCCACGCGCGGCCTGCCGCGATAGGAAAGCCTCCTCATGGTCAAGGTTGTCCCGTAAAAAATGATATCTAAGCATAAGTCGTCGCCCCTTCTTTAATTACTACTTAGCAGTTTGCAACTGTGCTAGCCGCTTGTAAAGCTCAACAATTTCTCCGGCCAAATCACGGAACGTAATCGCCGTCATTAAGTGATCTTGGGAGTGCACCGTGAGTAACCCCACGTGTGCGTGCTTCCCGTTTGCTTCATCCGTTAGCATTCCCGTCTGCGCATTGTGGGCCGCACTCAGCGCATCGTCTGCTTCCTTCAGTTTCGCATCGGCGGTGTCAAAGTCGCCATCCTTGGCAGCATAGATTGCCTCGAACGCGCTACTCTTGGCGTTCCCACCGTTCACGATTAACCCCATGATGGTTTCAAGGTTCTGTTCCTGTTCTTCAGCCATAGTTTTTTCCTCTACTTGATTAACTTAAGCGCCGTTGTCAAAACATTCTTACCGTTCATCATCCCGTAATCCTTCATGTCAATGATGGCAACCGGAATGTCCAATTTTGCTTCCAGTCCCTTGAACAGGTACCGCACTTGCGGGCCAATCATGAGCACGTCAGGGTGTTCTTCAGACATCTTCTGGTCCACCTGGTCGGCACTGGTGGCAAAGATTTTGACATCCTCACCGGCATCAGCTGCGGCCTTTTGCATCTTGCTTACCAGCAAACTGGTGGACATCCCCGCGTTGCAGGCCAGCATAATTGTCTTTTCAGCCATAACAATCACTCCTTATTTGGTGTACGGCATTTCTACATCGCCCAAGTCGTCACCGTTTGTCGCGATAACGTTCTTGAACCAATAGAACGAATCCTTCTTGGACCGTGCCAGCGTTCCGTGCCCGGCATCGTCCTTATCGACATAAATCATCCCGTAGCGCTTGTCCATCTGGCCCGTGCCCGCAGACACGATGTCGATGAAGCCCCACGGCGTGTACCCGAGCAGATCCACCCCGTCGACTTCAACGGCCAGCTTCATCTGTTCGATGTGCTCGCGCATGTAATCAATGCGGTAATCATCGTGCACGTGACCATCTGCGGCAACCTTATCGACTGCCCCAAACCCGTTTTCCACAATGAACTGTGGCAAATGGAACCGGTCGTTAAACCAGTTCATCGCGTACCGCAAACCCTGAGGATCAATCTGCCAGCCCCATTCGGAGGCGCGCACGGTTGGGTTCCGGACGATATCCTTGTCTTCTTCATACTTATATGAAGCCGGCTCGTCGTCCTTGGCCTTAACCGTGTTGGACATGTAGTAGGAAAAGCCGATGTAATCAACCGTCCCGGCCTTCAGCACGTCGAGGTCTTCTAGGGTAATGTCGAGGTTAAACCCGGCATCTTCCTGGTACTGCCGGAGCCAGGCTGGATATTCGCCGTTTGCCTGAACGTCAATGAACCAGTAGCGCGTCTGCATCGCCCGTTCCGCCTTGAAGATATCCGCGGGTTTCGGGGAGATTGGATAGAGTGGCACCATGGCAATCATCGCCCCAATTTGGAAATCGGGGTTAATCTGGTGACCAATCTGAACGGCCAGAGCGCTCGCCACCGTTTCATAGTGGGCTGCCTGGTACATCGTCCTCTCCGCATCCTCACCCGGCTTGACCTTGATGCCGGAATTCGTGAACAATGCAAATGGCGAGCCGACGTTGGCCTGGTTGTTGATCTCGTTGAAGGTCATCCAGTACTTAACCTTGTTTTTGTACCGTTTGAACACGGTGGTGGCGAAACGCACGAAGAAATCAATGACTTTACGGTTGCGCCAGCCCCCGTATTCGGTAACCAGGTGATACGGCATTTCAAAGTGCGACAAGGTAATGACAGGTTCAATCCCGTACTTGTGCAGCTCATCAAACAAATCGTCGTAGAACTGCAATCCCGCCTCGTTCGGTTCGGTTTCATCACCGTTCGGGTAAATCCGCGTCCACGCAATGGACGTGCGGAACGCCTTTAACCCGAGATCGGCGAATAACTTAACGTCTTCTTTATAGTGGTGGAAAAAATCAATTGCTTCGTGGTTCGGGTAGTTCTTACCAGGCTGGACGCCGTCAGTAATTCCCCGCTCGACGCCATTAGCTCCTGCGGTCATCACATCGGCAACGCTAACGCCCTTACCGCCTTCTTGCCAACCACCTTCGAGTTGGTGGGCGGCGACTGCACCGCCCCAGAGAAAATCTTCGCGTAACTTTGCCATCTTGTGCTCCTAACCAACCGGTGCAAGGCACAATGCCCGCACCGATTTTTTAACTCGTTCATGAGTGACCATGCGCTGATGAACGTTACCTACTTTGCCTGCTTACAACGCAGGGGCTGTGACAAAAGTCATAGCCCCTGCCTTTTCACTTTTGCGACTAATCACTTGATGCGCTTTGTTGAAGTGGGACGCATCTATTTGATAAGCCTATCCAAACTTTGACTAATACATTCAGCAGTAACCATTAGGTGGTTGCCAGTTTCAGGTTACTACTTAGCAGCTGCAGCTTCTTCAGCAGCCAGGTTGTCTTGTTCTTCCTTGTAAAGCATCTTGTCGTAGCTGCGAATGAATGGCAGGTAAACGAAGAAGGTCATTACAAGCATGAGTGCCTGCCAGAGAGCTGTCCGCCAGCCACCAACAAGGAACCCGGAAATGATTGGTGGCGTGGTCCATGGAACGTAAACCCCGTTGAATAGTGGAATCAGTCCAATCTTGATAACGATGAACGTCAGGCCCATGGAAATCATTGGTGTCAAAACGAATGGAATGAACAGCAATGGGTTGAGCACGATAGGAACACCGAACAGGATAGGTTCGTTAATGTTGAAGATCGCAGGTCCAATTTCGAGTCCGGCAAGACTCTTAAGTTGTGCGGACTTTGCGAACCAGAACATGTAGATAACAAGCCCGATGGTGATACCAGCACCGGTAACGGTCCCGAACTGGTCCAAAAGTGCTTGGGTGAACACGTGCCCACCGTTAGCCTGGGTCAGTTTGTGTGCTGCGAACAGCTTAGCGTTGTCAGTACTGTTGGAAAGCAGGATAGCGGTCATAATCCCAGAAACAATTGAGGAACCGTGAACACCGAAGAACCAGAGCAAGGAAATCAGCAGTGGCACAATCAGGGCACCGGCGAAGGAGTCGGTAATCCCTTGAAGTGGCGTCTGGATGATGTTGTAAATCCACTGGAGCATGGATGTGTGTGCAAAGTGGTCAAAGGCCATGTAGACGAGCATCCAGAAGGTAACCAGGAAGGCTGCAGGAATCAAAGCAGTGAAGGAGTTAGCAACATTGCTTGGTACTGAGTCAGGCAGCTTGATGGTAATCTTGTTCTTAACAAACCAGGAGTATACGTAACCGACAACGAGCCCGATGATGATTGCGGCAATCATCCCTTTGCCGGCGAGCCAGCTGGTGTCAATCCAGCCGGTGATGTGCTGCGTGTTTTGAACGAGAACCTTACCGGTAGGATCGTTGATTGTGGCGGTTGGCTGCAGGACAACCAGGAAACTGATGAAACCAGTAATCCCGGCTGGCAGTGCGTCGATACCTTCGTTGCGTGCCCATTCGTAGGCAATCCCCGTTACGGCGATAATGGACATAACGTTGAATGAGAAGTTAGTCGCTTGGTTGAAGTACGGAACCAAGCCGGTGCTGGTCATCCAGGCTGCCCACGATTGCACTGGCAACGAACTCAAGATTAAGAAGACGGACCCAACAATGATGAATGGAATGGTGTAAATCATCCCGTTCTTCAGGGCAGTAATAATCTTACTGTTGGTGAACTTCATAACCTTGGGCAAAACTTTTTCGTTGATGTAATCGTTCATAATTTCACCCTTCTATATAAATCCCCCCGAAAGCGGAAACCCGCTTCCAGTTGCAACATTGCGTTCGTGCCGCCCCTAAACCAATTTGGTTAGGATTGCCGCGAATTGAAATATTGTCATCACATAAGCGTGATAATTGCTAATGATTTCGGCCAAAATCGTTGTGATTTCATATCACGTTTTAACTGTAACCGGTTACCCCTACCTGTGTACATAGTTTTGTAAGCGGTTAAAACACGTTCATCATAGAAAAACATGTCACATTTGCGTGACATGTTCCATAGAGCAACTATTCACTTGGCTTAAATGCCGTCAGAACGGCATTTTACCAGTCATGACACCCATTGTTTACTGTGCGCGTTGCTCTTCGATTCGGTGCGCGATTAATTCCATCAGGTAGACAACTGGCACTTGGGTCGTCAGGTTCAGGTCACCGTGTTTTAGCTCCGGCATGTAGTAGCTAATCACCAGATCGCTCATCTGCGCGAGCCGTGAATTGCCGTGATTAGTAACCGCAATGATTTTCACCGGGTCAGGTTGCACCTTGGTCACGAGTTCAATTACCTGCTTGGTTTCACCCGACACCGACATGATGAAGATGACCGTGTTCTTGGGCAGCGGGTTGCCTGATGGGAATGGCTGGAACACATCCCCAATCGGTAGCGCCAGCTTTCCGGCGTTCGACAAATACCGCGCGCCGTATTCAGATAGCGAGCTACCACTACCAATTCCGTAAAACAGAACCAGTGGTGCATCGTTAATCAGCTTAATCGCCTGATCAATCAGCTTGTTGAAGTCAGTCGAATTGACCTTGTTGAAAAAATCGGCTAGCGGCACCGTGATGTCGTAGGACTCAGCCGGCTGGTTTTCGCGCAGTGAGTTGCGCTGATACTGCTTCAGTGCGAAGCGAAGTTCAGAGTATCCGTCGTAACCCATCTTGTTTGCAAAGCGCAGAATCGTGGTCGTGCTCACGTGGGCCTTGCTTGCCAGCTCACGAATTGTCATCTTGCCCACTTCATCCTGGTGCCGGTTGATGTAGTTATACGTGACCGTCTCCAGTTCATTCAGCGTCTGTAGCTTGTCATATGGAAACATTGACAATCCCTCCTGTTCGTTTTGTTCGTTTACGAAACATGTTCCGAAAAATTCGGCTACTTAGCTAGCCTTATCCTCCGTGCTCTGTTTGGCCCACCCCAAAATCCCAACATTGGCTATACCATTTGCTTCAGGCCACGATTGCTAGTTAGATTTTAACACAGAAAACGGATTCACTGTTTGCTCAATAATACACATATTTACGTGTGCGGAAAACAATAACGACTGTTCTATCTATGTCACGTTACAAGTCACGCAACTAAGGCTCAATTGCATATTTAATAACAGTTGGCGCTTGCCTGTGATTGCAGGGTGTCACAATTCTATTGTCTGCTAATCTTTGGTGGGCACACAAAAAGCGCGCACCGCATCGCGGTACACGCTTTGACTTGTTTATCGGTGTGAGAAGAACTTGGACAGCGGCATGGTTTCGCCCTGCCAGCGCAGGTAGTGACCGTTTAGCGCCCGGTGGATTTGCCCCGCGTTAAGCTTGGTTGCGGCAACCGCATCGCGCACAATTAACTTACGCAGCGGCTCACCATTCACGAAGTAATCGCGCTGCGAATTAGCGATGTACTCGCCGACCGTCAGGAGAATTTCGTAACGCTTCTTCAGGTTGAACTCGAGGTAATCGTAATCCTTGCGTTGTTGCGACAAGAAGCGCCGCAGCTTGCCATCACGGCTCTTCACAAGCTCGCCGTAATAGTCCTCATCGAAGGCAACGCGCACCATGCTTTCGCGCAGGAGCTGCACTAGCGGCTCTCCGTTTTCGATAGTCACGCCGAGCTCCGGCACCGCGGTGCGCACGCGTGGCTGCGCATAGTAGCTGCCCGGTGCGGGTGATAGCCGCTTAATCCGCGCCACCGCCGCCGAAATCTCATCAACGCTAACGCCAAACTGCTGGCACAGCAGGTCGGTCGCGTTATCCGCCACCGCGGGCAGTGCCTGACTAACGATGTCACGGACCAGACTCGGCGTGCTCGGGTCAGCATCCAGTTGTAGCAGCAGGCACTCACGCAAATCGCGCGCACCAACCCCAGTGGGGTCGAGCGTCTGCAAAATCGCCAAGGCATCTTGGGCGGTCTGGTGGTCACAACCAATCGCGTTTTCCACTTCTTTAAGTGGCGTCCGCAAGTACCCGTCCGGTTCCAGGTAACCAATCAGGTCAATGAGCACCTTGCGCAGCGGCACGTCCCGGAATTCCAAATAAACTTGTTCAAGCAAGTAGTCGTCCAGCGTCTGGTCGGACCCATTCTCACCGCTGAGCCAGTCATCGTCGGTATCGACCGCGCCCGTGCGAATAACGGGCGGATCGGTCACCTTCAGGAATGGATTATCCAACTCTAATTCGTGCAGGCCCCTGGTGAGCGCCAATGGTGGTGCCTGCATCAGGCCTCCTGCATTACCAAAATGTAGTTTTTCTGTTGCTACAGCCGTGTCAGATTCTTTCATCACGTTCACCTCGTCCTCACTTATTCTTACATCTAGCTTAGCCGTTTGCGAAACCGCTTGCAAGACTTGTATTATCAGCCCGAAAGTGCTTACACAAGCTCCGCCGCCCCACCGATTATTTCCGGGTCTCATCTGCAAATTTTATGGCCAATTATCCGCACTATTTATCCGGTACGCGCGCCCAAATTTAAACCTTCCGCTAAGGTTTTTTTCAATTATTAGAATCCGCGCGCATCATTTGACTAAACGCTTTATAATGAAATTAGGGCAGGTGACTGTACCTAATTCCGCGCGGAGCTCTCCGGTAGCAACTTTCCGGAGTAGGAGCACGCGGACAATTAACGAAAATGGCGAAGTTAGCCATCCCTAAACGTGCGGCGAGCACGCCGTACCAATCATTCAAACATTTAAGAGGCTGAAAAGCATGGACAAAATAATAAACCCCGACGCTGTCCGGCAGCAGTACGCAAATGATCACAACCTGATGATTCGCGCGCACTTCCACCAGCGTTTCAACACCAATCACGAAGATTTGCGTGACTGGTTCTTTGAGCACGCTAACGTTACGAACGCAAAACGGATTCTTGAGGTCGGTTGCGGCAACGGTGACCTGTGGCAGGACCACCTTGACCTGCTCCCACTGGATGCAACCCTCACGCTCTCCGATTTTGCAGTTGGCATTCTCCAGCAGGCGCAAACCCGCTTTGCAAACAACAAGCAGGTGAGCGTCGTGCAGGTAGACGTTCAGGAGATTCCGTTCCCGGACAACAGCTTCGACGTTGTCATCGCCAACCACGTTCTGCACCACATTCCGAACATTCCTGCCGCGCTCGACGAAATCAAGCGCGTGCTGCGTCCCGGTGGCACCCTGTACGCCATGGCCAATGGCACGAACGGGCTGGAGCATTTCCTCCACAGCGCCATTCGGAAGGTCGAACCAACGTCAACGGCATTCGCCGAAAACCTGCCGTTCAACCTGCAAAACGGGGCGGAACTGCTGCGACGCAACTTCCAAGACATCACGCTGACGCAGTACCCCAACAGTCTGCACGTCACCGATCCACACGCCATTGTGGAATACGTGGCCTCAACGAAGGAAATGCAGCCGGGCATCACCACGGAACTACTGGCCGAACTGGATAATTATTTTGCCGGTCAAGCCAAACGCAACGGTGGCGCCATCGACATCAAGAAAGAAATTGGGTTGTTCACCGCGACTGCTTCTAAGTAACGGCATCACAGCCAAGCTAGCACCGCGCTAATTTTTAACAAACTGGCGGGTGCTTGGTTTGGTGTACCCCAAAGTGGGCCAAAATATGGTAATTTGGCCCCGACTATTTACTAAGCACCCGCCAATAGCTTAAACTGATAACGGTTTCTAGATGACGCAGTGCAACTATTCGGGGTGGATATTTTGGTAAATATTGTAATTCTCATTATCGTAGTTCTCGTTGCGGCGGTAATCGGCGCATTCCTTGGCGTGTCCAGTTACAAAAAGGGGCACCAAGCCACCGCACCAGGGGGCAAGGTCAATCAGTACACCAGCTTTGCCCAGAAGTTCGACGCAAACATCACCACCATTAATTGGGACATTCGCACGGCCTTTTTAACCATCGAGCCGGGCCCACAATTCGACGTTAAAATCGACAACACCGCCGTCGATCAATTCAACCTCACCCGCAGTGGCCACAAGCTCGTGTTGCAGCAACAAGAACCCCTGCAGCAGCTCGTCGACATTCCCCAATCACCGAGCGTCACCATCACCGTACCCAAGGCTGTGCACATCGAGGCCACCCAGCTGAACGGGACGCTCAAGATTCACGACGTCACGCTTTCGAGCATCGACTTGAACCACCTTAACGGCACGACCATCATCACGAACACCAAAATCAGCGACGGCATCATTACCAAGAAGAACGGCGCCACCCGCCTGGATGACGTCACCATCCCCGGCCTGCGCGTGGCCATCAAAACCGGGCGCCTGAACCTGAATGGCACTGCCTACGTTGGCGCTGATTTGCCCTATGATGACGGCAACGACACGCAACTTGATATTCAGTGCACGAATGGCCAAGTTACCGTAACGACAAAATAGTTTAAAGCAGTATCAACTAAATAACACACTAACAATAAGGCACCACAGCCTAGCAGTCATACTTTGGTGCCTTAACCTTACGCACGGCGGCCTACACAAAAACAACGCGTTACGTGAACGACAATAGTTCACGTAACGCGTTGTTTAGTTGGACTAAATTATCAACCTATTGGCCGACATTTACTCTGTGCGTAAGTAGCCGAGTTGGTGGTTACTTCTTCAAAAGCTTTTCAGCCAAGGCCTTTACTTCATCGTCGGACATGTCCAGAGTTGGCTTCATGTCGACAACAGTCTTGTCAGTGTCCTTGGCGTTCTTCTCCATGTAGTAGTCCCACAAAGCATCACGCACTGGGGTTTCCGAGTCGCTCCAGTCAAACACCGCGTTCATTGGTTCATCAAGCACAGCCGTCTTTGCTACATCTACTTCAGCCATAATTGTTACCTCCTAAAATTGGTGATTACTGTTTACAAACATATTGTAAGACCATCTACCGAACATGGCACAAGAATAAGAGGCTTTTAATCAAAAACGGCAAATTTGCGGCAATTATTCGGTGGTGTCGCACGAAACGTTGACTTTCAAAAAGCACTTGACCACAAATATCCGGAACCATTATCCGTGATTCTGCATACCACAACCGCCACTGCCTGACAAAATACGGTTCACCGCCTTCGCAATTAGACCTACAATTAGTGTACGGAGTGTTCCACCAAATCTGTTTTGCCAAAGGATATGAGCCAATTGGATTTTTTCAGCAGCACCTTCTCATCGTTAAGGGTCCCAAACTTTCGCTATTTTTGGCTCGGTCAATGCGTCTCCGTCATGGGCACCTGGATTCAGCGCACCGCCCAAACCTGGCTCGTGTACCAGATGACCAGATCCGCTTTGCTCGTCGGAGTGCTGGCGGCCGCCCAGTTCCTGCCGATTCTGCTACTGACACTTGTGGCCGGCACGCTGATTGACCGCTACCCGAAGCGCAACATCCTCATCATCACCCAGGCCGGCTTCTTGGTCCTCGGCGTGATAATGACCGCCATCGTTTACCTAAATGTTGTGCAATACTGGATGGTGCTGCTCATCGCGCTCGGTTACGGTGTTCTCCAGAGCTTCGACACACCCACGCGTCAGTCCTTTGTCGTCGAGCTTGTGGGGCACAAAAACCTGATGAACGGCATCGCGCTGAACTCGACGGTGTTCAACTTGGCCAAAATCGCGGGACCGTCAATCGCTGGGATGCTCATGGTGCAGTTTTCTGTCGGCTTTTGCTTCTTGGTCGACGCCATCAGCTACCTGGCCGTGCTCCTCGGTCTATTTTTGATTCACCAGCAGCACGTTGTCGCCGCTCCCTCGCACCAACGGATGTGGACCGACGTACTGGACGGACTGGGTTACGTTTGGCAGCACGCCAACATTCGCCTCAGCGCTGAGCTCATGATTATCGTCTGCACGCTGAATTACAACAACAACGTCATCATCCCCATCTTTGCCAAGGAGGTCCTCCACTCCGGAGCCCAAACCTACGCCAATTTGCTGTCCGCCACCGGGATTGGGTCGCTGGTTGCAGCCATCCTGATGAGCTACATGGCCAAGTTTGGCCTGCAGCGCAATATTTATTTGGCAGTTGCAATCGGTACGGCGAGTCTGCAAGCCCTGATGCTCGTCGTGCGCGCGTACATCCCCGCAATGATTTTGATGGTGTTAATTGGCTTTTGCAACATGATTTTCCTCAACCAGTCCAACTCATCGTTCCAATTCGACATTCCGAGCAACCTGCGCGGCCGGGTCATGAGTGTGTACGTCCTGCTCAACCAGGGCACCACGCCCATCGGTAGCCTGTACTCCGGCAGCATCATGGATCTCGCCGGCGGGGTTTGGGGTTTCCCGGCGTGCGGCCTGCTCGCGCTGGTCCTGCTCGTGCCGACCCTCGTTGGCCACAAGCAACTGGTGCGTCAATGGTTGGGCGGCAGCCAAAAAGCTTAGTCACCGCTGCATCAAGCAAAAACCCGGTAGTAAATCTTTGGCCAAAATGGTGGTCAAAGATTTACTGCCGGGTTTATTTTTATTTCACCGTAAATCGTTTATCGCGCCACTTGCGCACGTACGCCTTGCGCGGTTGAATGCCGCCTGCCTTTGCAACCAAGCGGTAATGGTCGCCGCGCAGCTCTGCGTGCACGCGGCCAGTTGCATCAGCGGTTAACTCCGCCACCACCTTGTGCCGCAAGCCGCGCTTAATCACCGTAACTTGTGCGTTCGGCACTACCGCCTGAGCCTTATCGTGCACCACGTAATCCAGCACGTAACGGCCGCGTGCGACCAGTAGTCCGCGCACAAGCCGGGCGAGCAGGAGCAGCAACAGGATTGCCGCAAGCGTCCACGCAACTAGCTTCAGTTTGTTGAGCAACTCAGCCCAGCGGGAGGCCGCGGCGTCCGCCTTGGTGTACGGCACACGTTTGCCGGTGATGAGTAGCCGGTGTGAATTAATCATGTAGGGCGTGCACGTCATTAGCGTCACAATATCCTTACCCGGCTGAACCCGCAGCGCCTGCATCTGCGTTGGTTCAACCGTCTGGCGTTTGTAGACCTGGTACGCCAGCGTTTTGTCGCCAATCTTGATGAAGAACTTATCCCCGTTTTTCAGTCGCGGCAGGTTCGTAAACAGTGTCGCGTTCGGAATCCCGCGGTGGGCCGAAATCACGGCGTGCGTGCTCTTGCCCCCAGTCGGGTAGCTGGTTCCATCCAGCAGGCAGGAGCCAAACTGCAGGAGCCAGTCGGTGGTGTGATCGAAAACGGGTAGGCTCACCGCAATCTTGGGGATTGTCAGGTGCGCAATCGTCGCGTTGGTCAGTTTCTTCTGGTCACGCTTGGCGCTGACCTTCGCGTTGCCCTGCTCGCTGACGGATTGGTTGAACGTGCTGAGTCCCGGGGTCATTCCGCTTGCCGCCATCTGCCGGTTGCGCGCAACGTACCCCTCGTACTCCTTACGCAGTGCCCGCTTGTTTTTCTTAGTTTCGTACGCCTGATAGCGGTCGATAACCTGCTGATTCTGGTAGGAAACCCACGCGTCACTCACAAACGGGTAAGCGACGACGCTGAGGCCAATGATAATCCACAGAACAATGAGCACATCAAAAATACCCAGCCGCTTTTTGGTTCGTTTGCGTTGCACATTATTCCCCCCAATATGTAAACGTAGGCGCGCAGGTAAAAGCCTACGCGCCTACAATTATATCAGTTATGGTGCGCTTTCACGCCCAGATTCAGTTGCAACTCACCATAACTTAATTACTTTTCAAAATTACTGATTAACACCCGCAAATTATGCGTTTGCGCGGCGCTTGCTGTATGCAACCAGACCAATAATCGTCATGGCAACACCAAAGGCAACGATTGCGATGATCCCCTTACCACCAGTGTGGGGAAGGATGCCTTGTGGGGTATCGGTAACCGTGTACCCATTTGTATCTTCAGTTTCGCCTTCTGCGGGCGTAACTTCTTTAGGACTGACCTCCTGATCATCGCCTAGAATTTTAGCGTCCTTTTGGTAGCCCTTTGGCGCCGTCGTTTCTTCAATGGTGTACTTGCCATTTGGATCAAGTCCGTATTCCGTACTGCCTACGTTGTACTTAATTGCGGCGGTGAAACCAAACTGCCCGTTACTGTCAGAGATGAATGGTGTGGGACCGTCAGTGAGGTCAACCCAGCTAACGTCCTTTTCCGTACCATCAAAGCCGTCGCTGTACCCATCAACTTTGGCGTACTTACCAGCAGCGTTCTTAATGTAAAATTCCGCGCCCTGAAGTACTGTCTTCTGATTGCTGGCATCAACCTTGGTGAACTTCAGCTGGTAGTGACCATTAATCACGTCCTTGGGGTAAACGTGGGCCATGCCATCGCTTGCAGTCTCAGTTGGCAAACTAACCACGAAGTTCGCAGATGCCTTGTAACCGGCTGGGGTCGTGCTTTCGTGGAAAAGGTAAATGGCGGGCTTACTTAACTCCTGCACGACCTTACCGTCGGCGTCCTTCTTTGTCCAGGTACTGTAATTGGGCAAATTGAACGGTTTGCTTGTAGTGCCATTATCATCTGTTATGTGTTCATCTCCGACTTGGTGTCCACTAACATCAAACTTGTCCTTAGCGTTTTCTGCAGGGTTAGCCATTTCCGCAACCTTGGTACTCATGTCGGGATCTTTGCTATCAGTCTGAATAACGTCGTGTTCGACTGCGTCCCAATACTGCTGGGTGATGTCATAAACTACAAACCCGGCACCGTTAACGGTTTTTTGGTCCGTCACTACCTCATTTGTGGAGTAGCGGCCCTTAACTTCCTTAGCTTTAGCTTCATCCGGCACCGCCAGTTTAGTTACCACGACGTCTGTCGTCCCTGTCTTATCCCCGTCATCCGCACTAACCCGGCTACCAGCACCAATCCCGAGCCCAATTGCCCCGGCCATCACTGCGGCGCTGAGCAACGTCAGCGCCTTCTTTAGAAATGTCTTCTTCATCATTATTTCTCCCTTTATTAGCGTGCCTGCACACGTTTATACCAGTAACGTCCTATTAACAAACTTACAAGTAAGAAAATCCCCAAAATTGTTAACCATGTGGCGCGCGCCGACCCGGTTTGGGGCAACCAGCCAAAGGTTTTTGGCAACAGGTGTCTCAATTTACCGAAGATACCCGTGTTTGGTAATGGCGGATAGCCCCACGGTGATTGCGCGTTGACCACATTAATCGCAGCCACTGCGCTACTGTATTTGCCCGGCACAATCGTGAAATCCACGGGGTGCTCGCTGCGCATGTACCCCTCTGGTGCACGCACCTCGACCAGCTCGTAATCACCCGCTGGCAGGCCATCGATGGCAAAACTACCATCGTCCTTGCTTTGCAGTGTCAGTAGCGACTGCGTATTGTTACTATCGGTTATTGTTCCCGTAACAACTTGCCACTTTTGTTTCTTAGTTAGATACTCACCATCAGCGTTGCGGACAACGAACTCCGCGCCGGCGAGCTTTTCACTATAATCATCTGCATCGACCTTAACGAAACGTTGGCCACCAGTTTCAATCGGCGTCTCGGGCCCGACATTCTTCGGGTACAAATCAATGCGTCCTGCCGCGCCCTTAACGGGAAGCACGATCACTAGATTTTGCGTCCCCGTGACACCCTTTGGCGCCTGCGTTTCGCGGAACAGGTACACAGCATTCATGCCGTGGCTGTGCATTGGCAAACCGCCGAACTCTGCTGTACCTTCCCCGCTCGTGGTCACCGCCTTGACCGGATTGTGCGCCACGTAATCCGCAGCGGCAATTCGGTTTTGGGCGTCCGTCATCGCCGCTTCTGTTTGCGGCGCCGTTGACCAGAAATCTTGTGTGACGTCATAGGCGGTGAAGGTGACACCGTTTAACGGGCTGCCCTGATCACCAAACGGATTGGTGTGCCCGTCGTTTGTCGTGTCGGCTGGCACAGCATCTGGAGCAAACACCAACTTGTGGAGCACAACGTCAACCGTGTCACTGGTCTCGGCTGCTTGACCCCGTACCGGAGCGGCGGCGAGCAGCCCTATAAGCACTGCCAGCAACATCGACGCGGCCAGGATGCGGATTCGTTTGATAAACTGACGCATCTACATCACCCCCCTAGTCTTGCGGAGGTGCAGGGCAATTGCCCCAATTCCGGTCGCAATCAGCCCCAACACGATGAAGGCGAGTCGGCCGGAACCCCCCGTGAATGGGAGAATGGGCTTAACCTTATTCTTCACCGTAACTTCTGCCGGGTTGGACTCATCGTTCTCGCTCGTGACAGAAATCTTTTCGGTATCTGGGTTGTTGTTCACGTCGTAACCACTCGGCGCCTTAACCTCTTTGAAGTAATAGTCACCAGTGGCCAAGTTCTTCACCAGAATTTGCCCATCTTTATCTGTCTTTAGGTTTTGCTCAACCAGCTCATTGTTGGCGTTGTACAGGTCAAATTCTGCGCCAGCAAGCGGCGCCCCCGATGCGGCATCTTTCTTAGTGAGCCGGATGGCCGCGTTCGCCTTGGGGTCGTCGACAGTCTCCGATGTTTGGGGCTGCTTTTCAGTGTTTGCCACAGAAATGGTTTTACCATTGGCATAATCCGGATTAATCTCGTACCCCTTAGGCGCCTCGTCTTCTCTAAGAATATAATTGCCATTCTTCAAGCCGCCCCACGTTATTTGACCATTGGCATCGGTGGTGCCGGTCCTTATGACCTTCGACCCTTGAAGCAGTGAAAACTCTGCATACTCCAGCCTCTTCTTATTATCAGTATCCTCTTTGATTACCTGAAGCGAACCATTGACCCCATCACCGGTACCACTACTGGTAACAACGTCCGTCTTGGCGGTTGAATTACCAGTAATCACCTTATCAGTATAACCGGTGATATTAACATCATTAATCAACGTATCTTTGGGTGTTGAACTGTTAATGGTTGATTGATACGTCACCCGATAGGTTTTATCGATGTCGTGCTTGAAAGTCAATTTAGTCTCGGTTTGACCCGTAGCTTGGTCAACACTGGATGTGACATCGTAATCAACACCTAGCTGTAGTATTGTTGAGTCTTTGCCGACATCACCTTCTTGAGGCAGATAGACCTTATCATCATTCCACGTATCGTGATAAAGCTGCTGTACCTTCAGCGTGGACAAGTCGACAACCTGATTGGCACTTGCTGTATCGGTAATTACCACATTGCTCATTTCCGCTTGGGCCACGTTGATGTCAACCGTCCAGTCAACTTTTGACTTGTCGTCTATGTTGACTACCCCAGATTTGTTAATTAGCTTTCCGCCAGTGGCAAACCAATATTGATTAGCAGGAATTATTTTATCCTCATCACCGTTATGAAAGTATGCAGTATTATCGTATCCGTGGCTCTCAGCCAAATCCATTGGCTTAATGTCAAAGATAATGGCATACGCATCAGTCAATCCAACTGGCAAATCCACTTTAAGTGTTGGATTGGAATCGGTCGGCTCAGTGAACTTGAACCCCTCCGCTTTGGCATCAATCAACTCGCCAGCGTTACCGTTAATGATACTGTTGTAGTCGGTGTTGTACTTACTTTCACCGCTTTTGTTTAATTTGTACACTCTATAACTACCAGGCACATACTGTTGATCTGAATTAATCGGGTCCGTTACTTCAGCGCCGGTAGCTAATTCCTTGTTGTCCGTATTGATAATTATCGTCCATGTCAGCAAATTGGTTTGCGGACTGTAATTACCGTACTTTGTGTCC
Source organism: Lacticaseibacillus hulanensis (assembly GCF_004010095.1). GTDB lineage: Bacteria > Bacillota > Bacilli > Lactobacillales > Lactobacillaceae > Lacticaseibacillus > Lacticaseibacillus hulanensis. Next base: position 46,985 of record NZ_RRYD01000010.1, read on the forward strand.
TGACCACTTGGCGGCGTGAAGTGCTTTTCTTTGTGGTTATCGTAACTGTCACCCACCTTATTGGTGATGTCCTTGCTTTCATCGTACTTGGTTGTGTACTTAATCTGGTAGTGGTCCTTTACATCGTCCTTAAAGGTAACCTTGAAGCCTTTATCATTCTTTGCGAATGTGTAGGCGCCCGCGTCCAGATTCTGCTTAGTGGTCACATCGTAAACTGTGAGCGAACCATCCACAAACGTCAGCCCAGCTGGCAAGTCGTCCTGGACCCAGTAATCTGTTAGGGTCTGCTGGTTGTTCTTATTGACATCAATCCGCCAGTCAACCGTTTTGTTCTTTGCATCAGCGTTGCCGTAGTTCTTCTCCAGGCCAGTATCAATCTTGTCCCTGTGCGGCTTCGCAGTTCCTATAGCAGTAATTGGCTTGCCAGGATTTTCTTCAACGGTGTTCTTAATCTCGACCCCACTATCTGGCATGTTCCCGTCCACATGGGTGTTGTAGTTGATAAAAATTGGCGACTCGATATCCTTGTTGAACGTGAGGGTAAACTGTTTGCCGTCATCCGAATAATCAATCGTGTAATCTGTCCCGCTTGTAAGGTGCGTTCCACCGTATAGGACATCATTTCCACCATAGCCGGCCTCAGCCACGATGATGCCACCATCGGTTTGTCCCGACTTGATGTACGATTGCTTGTCATCCAGCTTGTCGGTTAACGTCGTGCCCGCCTTGATTGTTTGGCCGTATGGATTGTAGGTGATTTGCCAGCTGTAATCATTTTCACCAAACGCATCCCCGACAAGCTTTTTTTCCAGCATCTGGTGCGGCTTGTAATTAATCGTCACGTTGTAGCTGTTGCTTGGCGGTGTTTTTGGCTGATTCTCGCCCCCGTATTTAAGAGTGGCCTTGTTGGTGAACGTCACATTTTCTTCCGCCTTGCTCGGATCGGTCAAAACGGTAGTGTACGTTACGTTCAGCGGCTTGTTAGTCTTGGCGTAAGCACCAATAAACTTAATGTTGTTGCCGTCTAGTTGATAATCGGTGCCTTCCTTCAGCTCCTGACCATTTGATTCCGTCCCGTCAGTCGCAACAATCCCCTCGTGAACGGCAACACTATCTAATTTAATTCCGCTCGGTAGTTCCTCTTGAATGTACGGGTTTTCCATTTCCTTACCCGTATTGTTGAGGCTAATGGTCCATTCTTGCTTCAGACCACCGTCAATTGATTTACCAACCTTACTAATATCGTACTGATTATTTGGCAGCAATGTGATGGGTACCGTGACGTCCTTGTGATCCTTAATTGGAATGACAAGATTATGATTGCCCACGGTTTTGTTCTTCAATGTCCCAACGTTGTAGGTGAATGTCCCTTTGACGTCACTCATATTCACAGCATTTTGGTTGAACGTTAAGGTAACCGTGCCGTCATCGATAACCTTGTAATCACCAACATCATCCAACTGCCCAGTTTGCGCTGCAGCCGTGATGTCATCTGGTAGCTTGAACGTGATGTAATCGCCAGCCTTCAAGGTCTGCGCGATGTCGTCCGGAATCGCCCATGTGTAGTTCAGCGAAACGACATCGTTCAGCGTTACCTTTTGACTATCCACTTCCTGATTTTTCGTGTCGTAAAACTTAACATCGGCGCCGGTAATTATTTTCCCCGCATCAAGCGCCGTACCCTGACTGCCATCAGCCCCTGCCATTCTCATGGGTGTGCTCCCAGTGATTAACTGCACCAGGATAAACAGAACCATGAGCGCCGTGCTAATCCCAGCAACACGCTTAAAATTATTCACAATTTATCCCCCCGGATACCTGCATCAACCAACTGAACTAATATGTATGCCCAAGTAAAACTACACAAAAAGGGAGCTAGCATGTTGTTGGCTAACTCCCCGTTAAAAATTTCACAAAATTTTCGCGGTTTAAAAAACATATAATACGACTCAACGTTCACCGAGCCGCAACACCCCCGTTGGTTCCCCCGAGCCAACATACAGTAGGGTAGCACTGGATTGTACGTAAAACAACGCCTTTTAATGTTAAATAACGTCGCATTTTATTTCAGTTGTATATACATTATTGATGTCGTTGGTTTTTCGTGTCATCTGTGGTTGGGACCATTAGCAATAAAAAAACAAAATTATTTTTATTGAAAGTTAAGACGTTGATTATGACGTCACCTAATCAGCACCAAATCCCGAAAATATCCACCCCGACCAATGTTGCATTTCCGCCTCGACAAACCAATTTAACCGCCGTCGTATCAGTCGTCTAGACCAAATTTGTGCATATACCGCTCATCTTGGTTGCCCAAACCGATTTCTTTTTGTGCAAGCAACAAAACTCCGAGTTTGTTCTGAAATTACGGTCATAAATAACTGAAGTTCTCCAGACCAATTCGACCAATATTGGCCGTTTTGTTATCAAACCTACTTTGCTATACAAATAATGGGTCCGCAAGCACCTGCTCACGGACCCATCATCAACTATTTGCATTAATACTATGCGTTTGCACGCCGCTTGTTGTATGCAACCAAACCGATAATCGTCATGGCAACACCACAGACAACGATGGCAATGATCCCCTTACCACCAGTGTGGGGGAGAATACCTTGTGGAGTATCGGTGACCGTGTACCCCTTTGTATCTTCAGTTGTGACTTCTGCGGGCGTAACTTCTTTAAGACTGTCCTTCTGATTAACATCAAGAATATTAGCGTCCTTTTGGTAGCCCTTTGGCGCCGTCGTTTCTTCAATGGTGTACTTGCCATTTGGATCAAGTCCGTATTCCGTACCGTTTACGGTGTACTTAATTGCGGCGGTGAAGCCAAACTCCCCGTTACTGCCAGAGATGAAGGCTGTGGCACCATCAGGACCGTCAACCCAGCTAACATCCTTTTCCGTACCGTCAAAGCCGTCGCTGTACCCATCAACTTTGGCGTACTTACCAGCAGCATTCTTAATGTAAAATTCCGCGCCTTGAAGTACTGTCTCCTGATTGTTGGCATCAACCTTGGTGAACTTCAGCTGGTAGTGACCATCAATCTCGTCCTTGGGGTAGACATAGGCCTTGTGGTCATTTGCAGTCTCAGTTGGCAAACCAACCACGAAGTTCACGGATGCCTTGAAACCGGCTGGGGTCGTGCTTTCGTGGAAAAGGTAAATGGCAGGCTTACTTACTACCTGCACAACCTTACCGTCGCTGTCCTTCTTTGTCCAGGTACCGTAATTGGGCAAATTGAACGTGACTGTGCCAGCAGGACCTGTTGTTTTTTCAGTCCGGATTGGGTCTCCGCTAACATCAAACTTATCCTTAGCGTCGGCTTCCTTGTCCGTAGCATCGGCTTCCTTATCCGTAGCGTCGTCTTTCTTATCCGGAGCTTCGACTTCAGGGTTGGCCATTTCCGCAACCTTGGTACTGCCAACATCGGGATCATTGCTATCAGTCTTAATTATATCGGCGTCGACTGCGTCCCAATATTGCTGGGTGATGTCATAAACTACAAACCCGGCACCCTCAACGGTTTTTTGGTCCGTCAACACCGTATTTGTGGGGATACCCTTAACGTCAGGTTCACCCGGTACCGCCAGTTTAGTCACCACGACATCGGTCGTCCCCTTCGGATCAGCCGTGTCCGCGTGCACCGCACTGCCAAGACCTGCGCCGAGGCCAATTGCCCCAGCCATCACTGCTCCGCTGATTAACGTTAGCGCCTTCTTTAGAAATGTCTTCTTCATCCTTATTCTCCCTCGTCATTATGTGTTTCAGAACGTTTTCGATGCCATATACCAATAATAATTACTAACAAACCAATCCCCAGTATCGTGAGCCACGTGGCGCGGGCCGCCCCGGTCTGCGGCAAGAAACGCCTCAGCCTAGTAAAAATGCCCGTGCCCGGTAGCGGTGGTACCCCCGTATCCGGTGGCGTCTCCGGCTGCCGCACGTTGACCACGTTCATGGCCGGCACGGCGCTACTGAATTTGCCCGGAACCACCGTGAAAGTCACCGGATGCCGGCTTCGCACATACCCCGCCGGCGCCCGCACCTCAACCAGCGCGTACTTACCGCCCGTTAGCCCGTCGACGGAAAAACTGCCGTCGACATTACTGGTTAGTGTCACCAACTTTTCTTGCTGGTAACGACTTGTTATTCCCCCCGAAACAACTTTCCACTGATTATGTTGCTGCTGACGCGTCAAATACTCGCCAGCTTGGTTGCGAATCACGAACTGCGCACCCGCCAGCTTGCGGCCATTGCGCGCATCAACCTTGACGAACCGCTGACCACCCGTGGTCACCGGCTTTGCGCCCTCGTTTTTCGGGTACAAATCAATTCTTCTAGACGTTCCCAGTGGCAAAGCGACCACCAAGTTTTGCGCAACCCGCACTCCTCTTGGGACGCGCGTTTCGCGGAACAGGTACACAGCGTAGTGGCCGTGGCTACGCAGTGGTAGTCGCGCGAACATCGCCACGCCCTGCCCCGTGGTGGTCACTGTGGCCACGGGACTGGCCGCCACGTAATCCGGTGCCGCGATTTGCTCCTGCGCCGCCGCCATCTGGTCCTTGGTCTGCGGGTTTTGCGTCCAAAAATCGGTGGTGACGTCGTACGCCGTGAAGGTCACCCCGTTAAGTGGCTCCCCGCCAGCAAACGGGTTCGTCTGCCCGTCGTTTGCCGCCGCATCCGGCATTGTGCCCGGAGCAAACAGTAACTTGTGCAGCGCGATGTCCACCGTGGCTGGCTCCACCACCGCCTGTCCGCGCACCGGCGCGCTCGCTAGAAGGCAGGTGAGCAGCGCGGCCAGCGCAACCGCCGCAATACAAATTCGGTGCAATGTTGACCGCATCTACCTCACCCCCTTAGCTCTGCGTAAGTGTAAGGCAAGCAGGCTTAGTGCTAGGCTGATTAGCCCTGGCAGCAGCCACGGTGTGCGCCCACCACCGCCCGTATGTGGCATCACCGGCATCGCGGAGTTGGTCCGCGTCAGTTGCAGTACCGGTTCAGCACCAGTGCTTCCCGTCAGCTTGTAGCGTTTGCCCGCGAAGGTGGCGTAATAGCCATCCGCGGACAGGTCATCGGGCTCAATCACAAGTTCGTAGGCCTGTTCATCGCGCACATAGCCATTTGGCGCCGTGATTTCCTGAATGTAATACTTCTGATTCGGCGTCCACTTCATGCCGGTAAAATGCAGCCGGCCCTGCGCGTCAGAAGTCGCTTCTTGGCTCGTTTGGTCCGCCATCACCTGGCCATCTTGCAGCTGCGTTCCGAGGCGATACTTGGCGCCGCGTAACGGTTCCTTGCTCTGCCCGTCAATTTTTTGCAGCAAAATACCAAAACTCGGCGGGGTGTAGGTATTGGTAATGGTGGCGCCACTGCCAGCAGCTTGGCTCGTTGCCGCGTAACCCGTGACGGCAACTTCCTTGACGAAGTATTGCAGCGGGCGGCCAACCGGTGCGTTTTTCGGCAGTTTCTTCCATGAATAGGTCCAGTTATTCGCAGCGCTCAGCGTCACAGGGTCGCCCACGGTCACCGCAGCAGGGTTGGCGCCGTCGTTCTTGGCGTAAAGCTGCACCTTGATTGTCGCGGGGCGCTTGCCCAGATAGTTACCGTGATCCTGCCACTTCTTGACGACCGTATAGTCCGTCGTGTCAATCTGGTGCGTGTTCGTGACGGTCAGGCCGTCTGCACTCACACTGGTTGTATATGCCGCCTTTGCCGCACCGGTTAGCGGCCGTTCGACAGCGCGGTAATGAATCAGCGAACCGTCCGGATTAAACTTCGGCAGGCCATCAACTTTGAACGTCTGCGTTTTGCCTGTCGCATCGACGTCCAGCGTGACCGTCTGCACTGGCGCATTCTGATCTGCGCTGGTGTCATCGTAAATATCAAAGGTGATTTGCTTTGGTCGCAAGCCGTCCCGGTTGCCGTCATCTGCCCACACCTTGGTGAACTCAATGTCAGTGGATTCAAGCCACGGGTTGTAAAAGTTGTGCGCCTCGGCACCGGCACGCTGGTGAAAGTTCCTTGCCATCACGTAGCCGTTCAGGTTCCCACCTTTGAATACAATTGTCGCTTGGGGAGCAAAGACGCTTCCGGCAACTGCGGTTGCGTGCGTATTGAAGTTGGCAAAGTACTTGGCGTCGTATAAGTCACTGCCATCACTGCCAACCGGATTGTCAGCGTTCTGGCCCGATGCACCGGCGTATATATCAGGTGCTTCAACCATCTGCTTCGTGCTGAAGTTAGTGATTTGCGTTGCGTTGGGCAAGTAAAAAAGCGAGTGGTTCGCAATGTTAGTCGCGGCCTTCGAGGAACTGTTGACGTCAACGAGTGCACCGTTGTACAGCGCATTGCTGCCGAACACAACCTTCTTCGCCTTGGTCGTGAAGATGATTTCCTTCAGGTTGGGCTGATCGATTAATTTATCGAGCCCGCTAACTTGAGGCATGAACACCATATCGCTACCGTCTTGCGGCTCAACATCAACGACGTACACATTTGGATCCCGGACACTTGGCTTGGCGGTAAAATTAATCGTCAACGTTTTGTCCTCGCCGGAAACCCCGCTCGTCGCCGAATAACTACCCTCATCTTTGGTTTGCGCAACGTAACCTTGAAGTCTGGTGTTCAGTGATTGCTCCTTCTTAATCATCGTTTGAAAAGTTGTCGCCATGTCACCGGCCGTCATGATTTTGACGCCCGCGTACGCATCGAAGTTTTGCTGAGTTATCCACCCATCATTCGCCTCTGAGGTAACCAGGTAGCCGTCGCGTCCACCCACGTGCAGACTACTGCTGGAGTAATTATGAATCTGACCGCTAAGCAGCAGCGCAATCCGGTTGCGATCCGTTATCGGCTGTCCAACATAGGTGCCGGCTGCACCCTTAGTCGCAAACATGGCGCCATAATTGAAGCCGCTGTCGGTGCCCTGCACCGATTTTGCGGGCACAAAAGACGAGCCCTGAATTGCCATTGCGCCTTCCGTGTCAGCACTGTCGGCGCTGTGGTTCCCGGTCAAAAACACGTTGTACAGGAACAGATCAGCCTCGTCGCCAGGATTTGCCATGTCGCGGGCCGAATCAAATGGTTCGATCTGATCCGGTGCCACCTGCGCGCTGCCCAACTGCAGCGGAGCAAGGAACACGCCGAACACCAGACACCCGATTAAAATAAGTTTAGTGAATTTTTGCCAACGCATACGCTTGCCTCCGTTCCCGTCGTGAAATTGGTATAGGTACAAATGCAAATGTCTATACAAATTTAAAACGGGAGCTAGCCTTTATTGTTGGCTAACTCCCGCAAATGATTGCTGCGGATTAAATGCAAAAAAATATGATACAGCGCCGAAAATACTGGCGTTGCAACTCTCCCCATTGGTTCCCCCGAGCCAACGCCTAGGAGGATAGCACGTGTAAAACGTTCTGGCAACCGGTCTATACCATTAAATAACGGGTAAAAATTGGTATACCTCAACGTCGATTCGCATGGCACTCTGTTTTCATAATGGGACCAGATAGGAACCACGACTGCTTTAAAAAACTGAAAATTATTTTATTTATGTCGTTAAAATCGATTATTTGTGACCTTATTTCAATTTTTGTCACAAATTACCTAACGGAATGAATTGTGACGTATTCGCACTTAGGTCAGCACGTTTACCCCGCCAAAATGGGTTTATGATAAAGCGTGCCTGCACGAATTACGGGGACAAATCAAAAAACCACCACGACTTTTGCCGTAGTGGTCTATACCTAAAATATTAAGATTAACAATGATAGCAGCTTCGATTAATAACGTTTACGCGGTCACGTTGGCCTTGTTTTCCCGGCGCAGCGCCCATAAGTTGAGGGCGGCCGCAATCAACATCAGTACCAGACCCAAGATCATGATGTTATGCAGCCCAGTGAACATGATGGTGCGCATCCTTGGCAGCAGGTGGACCGGCAGTGATGCGGAACTACCGGCATCGCTGAGCTTGTTCATCATCTTAATGGTGATGCGCCCGTCGCTTGCCGCAACCCCGCGCCGCAGCGCGTGGTTCATGATAATCCCGAAAATTGCGGTCGTGAACGTTTGACTCAGCATCCGAATCAGGTAGCTAAACGAGGTGGCCACGGGAACATCATCGAAGTCCGCGTCCTGTTGTACCTTGACCTGCAGCTCGTTGAAGCACATCCCGTTCCCAAAGCCCTCAAGCGCGGCCGCAACCAAGAGCCACCAGTAGGCCCCGTGCTGGCCCAGTAGGACCATGATGACGAACGTGAACACCAGCGTCCACGTTCCCAACGCGATAACCTTTTGTGGGCTCAGCCAGTTACGCAGCGGTGCGACCAACCCGGACCCACCAAAGTTGGTAAACGACCCCGGAATTTGTGTTGCCCCACCAATTAACGCGCTGGCGCCGAGTAGTGCCTGCGCCCACATCGGTGCGTACACAACAAAGGCCATGAACGCACCCCAGATGATGGTGAAGAGCAAAAAGTCGATGATTAAATCGCGATTTTTAAACAACCGTCCCGGAATAATCGGATCTGCCGCGCGCTTTTCAACGTGCACCAGGATTCCCAGCAAGATTGCGGCGGCAATAAACATCCCCGCCAGCGTGATTCCAGGCGTTGCGCCAATCATCTCGGTTCCCGACAACAGGAGTATCAGGCCGAGGGACAGGAAGACCGCGCCCGCGTAATCGACGGGCACAGATTTGTGCGCCCGCTTTTTCTCCTTGAAGAACCACTGGACCAAAATGGCCGAAGCCAGGCCAATCGGCACGTTGATGAAGAACACCCAGTGCCAGCCAAATGTATCCACAATCCAGCCCCCGAGTAGTGGGCCAATGATGGTGGCGGTGCTGAAGCTGGCGGACACGAGCCCGAGTACCTGCATTCGTTTGCGCGGATTAGCATACAGTTCGGCGTAAATAATGTACGGTAGCGACACCATGCCCCCATTGCCCAGCCCGGCGATGGCGCGGGTTATAATCAGAAACGGCATGTTCGGGGCAATCCCCTGCAAGAATGATCCAGCCACAAAGAACGTCGCTGCTAATTCATAAGCCAGTTTGTTGCCCATGCGCTCGCCCACCTTGCTCCAAAGCGGCGTGCTGATGGCGGTCCCGAGCAGGAAAATCGCCACAATCCAGCCCATGAGTTCAATCCCGTGCAGGTCGGCAATGATTGCTGGCATCGCCGTGTTGACGATGGTGCTATCGATGCCGCCCATTGCGTTGGACAAGAGCAACGCGAAGGTCACAATCACAATATTTCGTTTAGACACAGTCATACTTCTTTCTAGTTTTGCTAATTCATCGAATCATTTGCGCAAAGATGCACGTACACGCTGCAGCCCGTAAAACTTGCTGTAGCAGCAAAAGCGCCAATATCCATCTTGCACCGCGATGCCGTTTCGCACAAGTAGTCAGCACTATTTTCTGCAAATTTGCCTAAATTCATTGGCACTTGCCGTCAAATTAGCTATTCAGATATTGCTTATGGTGCGATAATATAATCATTAAGAATGTTCCAAATCAACGCGCGGCTTTCAGTATCACGCCAGACGCCAACCAGTCGCACCACACTAAGGAGATGGCATTATGGCCCGATACAGTTATTTTGCGCAACCAATCGAGAACATCTCGACGGGACGCATCATTCTTTACGAACTACTGCTACGGGAATGGAACAATGACCAGAAGCGTTGGCAAGTCCCGACTAACTTTGCCATCCCCGCTTCGACCATGGTCGACTTACTCGAGCAATCGGTGGCCGAGTTAAACGGTCCCCACGTCAGCATTAACTTAACCAAAGACCAGTTTGCTGACGCCAAATTCGCGCGTGCCATCACCAACTTTGTGAGCCAGAACATGGTGCCACGGCAATTGACCGTCGAGCTGGTCGACACGCCCGATTTGACCGTGCTGAAGAAAATGAGTGCGGCTTACCGGGCCGCCGGAGTGCTGCTCGCAATTGATGATGTCGGTTCCGACAACATGTACAGTGAAGTGAAAGACATGCTGCCGTACGTTAACACCATCAAGTTCGCCCTGCAAAACATGCGAGCACGCGGCTGCGCAACGACCAAGCGCGAGATAGAGGCCCTGCATTTCTGGTTCGAACAGGCCGAAGAACAGCAGATGCTCTTCACCTTCGAGGGCATTGAGACCAAGGAAGACATCGAATTAGCCACCCACTTCGGTATCAGCCGCGGCCAGGGTTACTTCTTTTCGCGGCCACTGTCACCAGAGATGTTTACAAAAGGCTCAATACACGCCGCATCATAAACCAAAAACCAGCAGCAAAACTTGCGAAACAATCCGCCAAGTTTTGCTGCTGGTTTTTTATTGCCTAATGGAACTATTGGGCCTGCGCCGGCCGTCTTCCCGCGCGGTTACTTTTTCTTGACGTCAAGGCGTTTGCGCAGCGCCTCCCGCCGCGTCCTTGCCTCCACCGCCAGTTTCTGCGGACCCTCTGCCCGAATGGCAGCAATGCGCAGGGCTGACAGCAAATCACCAAAAGCAGACCGCCACTGTTTGCGCACGCTCGGGTCAACCGTCTGGGCCTGCGCCAGCACCGTTTTGGCCGTTTCGGGAAAAGCCTGACCAGCAGCGTTCAAATCATCAATGTCACTAGCCGTCAGCACCGAAAACAGCGAATCAAGCACTTCCTGCCGGGCGCTCGGCGTCAGTTCCGCCAGCCACGCATCCACGGCGCGCTGTGTGTACCGCGCCGACCACCGCAACTTGGGCGCAGCCGCGAAGTGTCGCCGCTGCACGCGCCAGGTCAGCAGGTTGTGCTGGTTAATCCCGCCCGCGTTGCTTTGCACAATCGCGAAGTTCCGGTCCGGCTCCAGCAGCAGGCCAATGATGGTAGACTCCGGCACGAATTTGCGCACCTTTGCGCTGACGTGCACGGGAATGGTCTCCTTGAGGCCCGGCCCGTCAAAGTTAAACACCAGCTGCACCTGGGCCTGGACGGAACGCTTGCTGTGGAGCATTGAATACACCGCCAGATTGCCGCCCTTGGAGTGCCCACCAACGAAATATTGCCCGGGAAATTCCGCAACGCGCCGCTCGAGGTACCGCACCGCCAATTTTTGCGACGGTACCGCCTGCATGAAGGCCATGTTGAAATCTTCCTTCCAGTCAAGCAGCGTCGCCTGCGTCCCGCAATAGGCCACAAAATACTCGCCAGGTGTCAGCTCGAACGTCATCGCTCCGAACTGAAGCTCCGCGTCGGGATCCACGATGCGCACCAAGTTCGCCCAGTGAACGTCACGAAAACGCGCACTGGCAACCAGGGCAGCAAGCAAATCGTCGTTAGCCTCCTGCATCCACAAGCCGCGGGTCATAAGTGGCAGCAGGTTCGCCTCGCCGAGGGTTGCAAGCGTCGGGGTCATATCAGCCGGAACAAGTCCGTAATCCAGGTAGGTGAGCTGCGTAAAAATAGCCGCATCGATTGGATTTAAGCTCCGCCGGCTGAACGGAACATCGCCTTCCCGTTTGGCGTACTCAGTCAAATTGTCCTTGGTTTTCCGCATGCGCTCGCCCCCTTCTTCTGCCTAAATTGTAGCACAGGCGGCGCCGTTTCTGGGTTCATGCCGGAAGCTCATTCTGCCAGTAGTCGACAGCCTGAGCGCAAAAAAACACCAGCCATTATGCGTGGCTGGTGTTTTTCGAACCTGATGCTCTAGTGCTTAGTTCTCACGGCGTTTGAAGGCCGAAAGACCAATCAGGCTTAATCCTGCTGCGAGCAGACCAATAATGCTGAGTCCGCTGTTTTGCTTGTCGCCAGTTTGTGGCATCTGGCCACCGGTGCTTGGTAAGCTGCGCGTCGCGGCAGTACCGCTCGTCTTCGTGCTTGCCGCAGTCTTGTTGCTGGTGGCCTTTGGTGCAACCTTCGCCTTGGTGTCACCACCCGTGCTTGGCAGGGTAATCTGCTTGCCGCCGGTTACGTCGCTGCCTTCATCCGCATCGCCGCCAGTACTTGGCAGCGGAACTTGTGGCTGGTCATCCGTTGTTCCGTTCGTATCTGGCAGGTCAGTGGTTTCACTCGTGGTCGTTTCTGGAGTGTCAGTGGTTGGCTGGTCGTTTGCCTTGCTGTTCTCCAGATCCTGCTGCAGCTGGGTGATTTGATCGTTCAGCGTCGTGATACTGTTCTTCAGCTGGTTGATTTCATCGTCCTTTTCGGTCTTGGCACTGGTTGCGTCACCGAGCTGACTCTTCAGATCATTAATCTCATCGTTCAGCTTAGTAACATCAGCACCTGTGGCCGTTGCATCGTCGAGTTTGGTCTGCAGGTCGGTGATTTGGTCGGTCAGCTTGCTGATTTCGCCGTCCTTGTCGCCCGCGGTCTTGGTCGCATCGCCGAGCTGGGTCTTCATGTCGGTAATCTCATCGTTCAGCTTGCTAATCTCGCTGTCCGTTGCGCCGTTTGTCGCCGTTGCGTTGTCGAGCTGCGTCTTCAGCTGGTTGATCTGGTCGGTCAGCTTGCTAATCTCGCCGTCCTTGTCGCCCGCCGCCTTCGTTGCATCGCCGAGCTGCGTTTGCAGGTCGGTAATCTGGTTGGTCAGCTTGGTGATGTCGTCGCTCGTTGCCGCCTTGGTGCTCGTGGCGTCGTCAAGCTGCGTCTTCAGGTCGGTGATTTGGTCATTCAGCTTGCTGATTTCGCCGTCCGTTGTTGCCTTGGTGCTTGTGGCGTCGTCCAGCTGCGTCTTCAACTGGTTGATTTGGTCATTCAGCTTGCTGATTTCACCGTCCTTGTCGCCCGCCGCCTTCGTTGCATCGCCGAGCTGCGTTTGCAGGTCGGTAATCTGGTTGGTCAGCTTGGT
>NZ_RRYD01000011.1 GCF_004010095.1 Lacticaseibacillus hulanensis
GATGTCGTCGCTCGTTGCCGCCTTGGTGCTTGTGGCGTCATCCAGCTGCGTCTTCAGGTCGGTGATTTGGTCATTCAGCTTACTGATTTCGTCATCCGTTGTTGCCTTGGTGCTCGTGGCATCGTCCAGTTGCGTCTTCAACTGGTTGATTTGGTCATTCAGCTTGCTGATTTCGCCGTCCTTGTCACCCGCCGTCTTGGTCGCATCGCCGAGTTGGGTCTTCAGGTCAGTGATTTCATCGTTCAACTTGCTGATGTCCTCATCCGTTGCGCCGTTTGTGGCCGTCGCGTTATCCAGCTGTTTCTTGAGCTGGTTGATTTGGTCGGTTAGCTTGCCGATCTCGCCGTCCTTGTCACCCGCCGTCTTGGTCGCATCGCCGAGCTGGTTCTTCAGGTCAGTGATTTCATCGGTCAGCTTGCTAATGTCCTCATCCGTTGCACCGCTTGTCGACGTCGCGTTATCCAGCTGTGTCTTGAGCTGGTTGATTTGGTCGGTCAGCTTGCTGATTTCGCCGTCCTTGTCACCCGCGGTCTTGGTTGCATCGCCGAGCCGGTTCTTCAGGTCAGTGATTTCATCGTTCAACTTGCTGATGTCCTCATCCGTTGCGCCGTTTGTGGCCGTCGCGTTATCCAGCTGCGTCTTCAGCTGGTTGATTTGGTCAGTCAGCTTGCTGATTTCGCCGTCCTTGTCGCCCGCGGTCTTGGTCGCATCGCCGAGCTGGGTCTGCAAATCAGTGATGTCAGTCTTCAGCTTGTCCAGTTCATCCTTCGTGTCCTGGGCTGTGCTGGTGGCATCCCCAAGCTGCGTCTTCAGGTCGTCGATGTCACCGTTCAGCTTGGCAATTTCGTCATCCTTGTTGCCAATCGTGGACGTTGCATCACCGAGCTGGTTCTTCAATTCATCAACTTGGTCGGTCAGCTTCTTGATTTCGTCATCAAGTTTTGCCTTGTCATCATCTGGCGTCGTTGCCCCGCCATTGTCCGTTGGTGTGGTTTCACTGCCATCGTCCTTGGTTGTTGGCTCTGGCACGGTAATGGTGGTTGGGGCACCGGTCTTGTCGCCATTGACTTCAGCAATCTTGAGCTGCGTACCAGGAGCTGCGTATTCAGCCGGCAGCATGAACTTGAAGGTTTGGTCATCAGGGCTTGCCGTCACGCTGATGTCGCCACTGGTACCGCCGGAAACTGTTACCAGCGTACCCATGTCACCCAATCCAGAAATCTTGATTACGCTACCGTCGTTCGTGATGTTTTCTTCATAAATTTTCGGTGCGTCTGGCTCGTAGAACGGTACGGTGTATGCATCAGGGGTTGAGTGAACATCCCCATTTTCATCCTGTGGTGTTGCCGGATCCATTAATACTCCATCTGGTAATTCCACGTGCCAGAAGAGGCTAACATAAACCGTGCTTCCCTGAACGAATTCACTAAGAGGTGCCTCAATTTTGTATACAAAACTTTCATCAACCGGGTGTTCCAGAATCAACTGTGTCATTTCTTTATCGGCGTATATGCGAATTCGTGGATTCGTATATGTCTCACCATGTGAAACTGTCATTGGGGGAATTGATCCTGACATTGAGATGGTGTGGTCCGCGAGTGAGCGCAGACGCGGATCGGTCTTTTGCGCGCCATCATCGAAGCCAAACGCTGGACTACCCACGATAGCGGTAACTGTTGGTGCCTTAAGGGCTTCACGGTGTGGCACGGTGATTTTCCCTTCCGGACTGGTAGAACCGTTTAGAGTTTGGGTCACCTTGATGTCCGAGCCGATTTTGGCACTCGTACTTGGAATCTCAATGGTAAATGCACCCTTGTCGTCCGCCGTTGCGGTGAAGGTCTTGTCATCTTGGGTAATCAGGGTCACCGTTGCGCCGGCAGCCGCTTTACCAGTGACGGTTACCTGACCATTCACAGGGACAGTAGCGGTCCCGGTTGGTGCGGTCAGCTTCATTGCTGGGACCTTCGCGGTGACTGGGTCACTGGAACCACCCTTACCGTTTTCAACCGCCGTGATGTCTGAGCCATACGGTGCCCAGCTCAGTGGTACATCCGCCGTGTAGGTGCCGTCATCAGCAACTGGCACAACAACTTGGCCACCCTTTTCTGGGGTAATGGTAATGGTGTCACCAGGCTTCCCGGTTCCCGTTACTTCAACCGTCCCGTTAGCTGGATCAGCTACGGTTGGCGTCTTGGCAACTGGACGTGCGTACGGCACATCAACAGTTGCAGGTTTGGACGTCTTGTCGTTGTTCTTCTGGGTGACGTTCAGCTTGCTGCCTTCTGGAGCGTTTTCTTCAGGAACATCCGCCGTAAACGCCCCGTTCTCGTCAGCTGTTACCGTGACTGGGTCACCGGTTTCTGGGGTAATGGTTACCTCAGCGCCTGGTTCCGCGGTCCCAGATACTGGCACCTTGCCATCTGCTGGTGTACCCGCCTTAACGGTTGGTGCATCTGGCGTCTGGAACGGCACGTCCAGCTTAACTGGGTCACTTGAGCCACCCTTACCATCTTCGGTAACGGTTGGCGTGGATCCTGGCTTCAGGTCATCTTCAGGAACAGTGACACTGAAGGTGCCGTCATCCTTGATTGGCACGGTGATTGGGGTGCCGCCATCTTCTGGAGTGATGGTAACAACATCTTCTGGATCCCCGGTCCCACTAATCTTCGTGCCACCAGGTGTTTCTTCGGCCTTCACGGTTGGCTTGTCTGGCTTTGCGTATGGCACTGTAGCTGTGGCAGGATCGGACGTCTTGTCGTGGTTCTTCTGCGTAACGTTCAGCTTGCTGCCTTCTGGAGCGCTTGCCTCAGGAACGTCGGTCGTAAATGCCCCGTTCTCGTCAGCTGTTGCCGTGACTGGATCACCATTTTCTGGGGTAATGGTTACCTCAGCGCCTGGTTCCGCGGTCCCAGATACTGGCACCTTGCCATCCGCTGGTGCGCCCGCCTTAACCGTTGGTGCATCTGGCGTCTGGTATGGCACGTTCAGCTGAACTGGGTCACTGGAACCACCCTTACCGTCTTCGGTAACGGTTGGCTGGGAACCCGGCTTCAGTTCGTCTTCAGGAACGGTAACACTGAAGGTGCCATCATCCTTGATTGGCACGGTGATTGGGGTGCCGCCATCTTCTGGGGTGATGGTGACAACATCTTCTGGATCCCCAGTCCCACTAATCTTCGTGCCACCAGGTGTTTCTTCGGCCTTCACGGTTGGCTTGTCTGGCTTTGCGTACGGTACGGTAGCTTCTTCTGCAGGGCTATCCTTGCCATTCTTCATCTGAGTGGCGGTCACCTTGGTTCCTTCTGGTGCATCTTCTTCTGGAATATCGAGGCTGTACGTACCGTCCTCTGTGACTGGTGCCGAAACACCATTACCATTTTCTGGTTTAACGGTAACCGTCGCCCCTGGTTCACCAGTCCCGGTTACATGAACCTTACCATCTGCGCCTGGTGCTGCTGGGGTAACTGTTGGTGCGTCCGGCGTGTGAACAGGAACTTCCGCCGTGGTTGCAGGACTTTCAGGTCCATCCGTCTTCTGGGTAACCTGAAGCTTGCTGCCTTCTGGGGCGTCTTCTTCTGGCACTTCTGCCGTGTACTTACCCTGATCATCGGCAGTGGCCGTTACTGGGTCGCCCTTTTCTGGCGTGACGGTCACGGTTGCGCCTGGAACCGCGGTCCCAGATACTGGCACCGTGCCGTTGGTTGGTTCACCAACCGTGGCAGTTGGCTTGTGCAGTGGCGCCTTTTCGGTGAGTGGGTCGCTGCTGCCGCCCTTGCCGTCTTCCGTGATGGTCACTGGGGCACCATCTGGCAGTTCATCGCCAGGAACCTTCGCCTTGAACGTCCCGTCGTCACTGATTGGCACGGTGATTGGTTCGCCGCCATCTGGGGTAATCGTGACGGTGTCTTCCGGATCACCCTTACCGGTGATGGTCGTGCTTCCGTCATCGTTTGGCGTCAGCTGCACGTCACTAGGCTGGTCTGGCTTTGCGTAAGGTACATCTGCGGTTTCTTCAGGACTGTCAACACCGTTCTTCGTCTGAATCGCGGTCAGCTTGCTGCCTTCTGGGGCGTCGCTTTCAGGTACATTTACCTTGTAATCGCCCTTATCGTCGGCCTTGCCGGTAACCTTCTTGCCGCTTTCGGTGGTGAGGGTGATATCGGCGTCAGGTTCGGCCTTCCCGGTGACGGTGATGTTACCGTCCTTGTCCGGTGCACTTGGGGTCAAAGTTGGTGCATCTGGTGTGTGGAACGGTACCTGCTCCGTTGTTTCGCCGCTTGGGGTCGAACCTGGGATTTCCTGCTTAACCTTAACGTCGCTGCCTTCTGGGGCATCTTCTTCAGGAATAGTTGTCTTGAACTTGCCCTGATCATCGGCGGTGGCCGTTACTGGGTCACCATTTTCAGGTGTGACGGTCACGGTTGCACCTGGAGCCGCAGTCCCGGAAACTGGCACCGTGCCGTTGGTTGGTTCACCAACCGTGGCTGTTGGCTTGTGTAGTGGCGCCTTTTCGGTGAGTGGGTCGCTGCTGCCGCCCTTGCCATCTTCCGTGATGGTTACTGGTTTACCATCCGGCAGGTCGCTGCCAGGAATCTTTGTCTTGAACGTGCCATCGTCACTGATTGGCACGGTGATTGGTTCGCCACCTTCTGGGGTGATTGTCACGGTGTCTTCTGGGTCACCCTTACCAGTGATTGTCGTGCTGCCGTCCTCATTTGGTGTCAGCTGCACATCACTAGGCTGGTCTGGCTTTGCAAATGGTACATCCGCGGTTTCTTCAGGACTGTCCACACCGTTCTTCGTCTGAATTGCGGTCAGCTCGCTGCCTTCTGGAGCGTCGCTTTCTGGAACGGTAACCTTGTAGTCGCCCTTGTCGTCGGCCTTGCCGGTAACCTTCTTGCCACTTTCGGTGGTGAGGGTGATATCGGCGTCAGGTTCTGCCTTCCCGGTGACGGTGATGTTGCCGTCCTTGTCTGGTGCACTTGGGGTCAAAGTTGGTGCATCTGGCGTGTGGAACGGTACCTGCTTCGTTGTTTCACCGCTTGGCGCCGCATCCGGAATTTCCTGTTTGACCTTAACGTCGCTGCCTTCCGGGGCATCTTCTTCAGGAATAGTTGTATTGAACTTGCCCTGATCATCGGCGGTGGTCGTTACTGGGTCGCCCTTTTCCGGTGTGATTGTCACGGTTGCGCCTGGCTCAGCTTCACCTGAAACTGGTACCTCGCCGTTTTCCGCTTCGCCAACGGTTACTTCTGGTTCGTGCACTGGTGCAGTCACGGTTGCTGGATCACTTGGGCCACCCTTACCGTTTTCGACAACCTTAGCGTCCTTACCCGGGCCAAGGTCACTTTCCGGAATGTCAGTCTTGAACGTACCGTCATCGTTAATCGGCACGGTGATTGGCTTGCCGCCATCTGGGGTAAAGTGACTGTATCACCAGGTTCACCCTTACCGGTAATTGTCGTCCCGCCATCCTTAGCTGGGGTTGCCGTTACTTCTGGCGTTGCTGGCTTTGCGTTCGGTACGTCAGCCGTTGCTGGGTCAGAGGTCTTGCCGCCCTTTTCCTGGGTGACCGTGAGTTTGGTCCCCTCAGGTGCGTCCGTTAGTGGCACTTCCGTTGAGTAGGTGCCGTCATCCTTGACCGGCGTGGTAATTGGCGTGCCGCCATCTGGGGTAATGGAAACAGTTGCTCCAGGTTCGCCAGTCCCGCTTACGGGAACCTTGCCGTCTGTTGGTGTGCCCACCTTCACTTCAGGAGCATCAGGTGTGTGCACTGGAACGGTTCCTTCTCTGGGGTCACTGTCGGCGCCGCCGTTGTTTTGCACGGCCTTGATTGGCTGGCCTTCCTTGGCTTTGTCGCCATCAAGGAGGCCGGTGTACTTCCCGTCTGGGCCCGCGGTAACGGTGTTCGATGTGCCATCAGGGGTCGTCAGTGTTACCTTAGCGCCTGGTTCGGCCGTCCCGGTAACCTTAACCACACCGTCCTTTGGTGCCTCGACTGCAATTGTTGGTGCATCAGGCTTTGACTCTGGAACCTTAACTGAAACAGGATCACTTGTCATTGAACCTGGCTTGTCCGCCCCGTTAATGGCAACCACGCTGAGATCCTGGCCGGCAAGTTCGTTTGGCACTTCAAAACTAAATGCCCCGGTGTCATCAGCCGTCCCGGTGTATTCCTTCCCGGCCTTATCCGTTGCCACCAGTTTTACGTTAGGTCTGGTCTCACCTGTAATCTTGGTTGTTCCACCGTCGACAACGGCCTCAGCGCTTTTAATCGACACTGGGCCAAAAGGAACTATTGTTGGTGACTTAGGGCTTTTCCTACTGTCATCATCAGTGTAGGTAGTGTATGCGTACACGGTTGATCCTGATGCTGCTTTAGTGGTTGAAATTTTAATCGAGTAGTTACCTTGGGCATCAATTGGCCCGGAGCCAATTTCGATAAACCCACCATTACCGTCGTCCTTAAGAATCTTGACGACGGTTACTGAAGGATCTGGAATATTGCCAGAGAGGGTTGCTGCATTCCCACTGATTGTTGCCACCTCATCAGTCTGTGTCGCCGGCTGCGTAGTTGGTGTACTCTCCGCCGCGAACACGTTCGCGCCTTGACTAGCAAAGGCAGGAACAATCATCAGGGCCACCGTCGCAATTCCGGCTACGACCCATTTCTTCCCATCCTTGTACATACGATAGTGAAGCTTGGTTTCTCTGGTTATATTTTGTGGTACTTTATGTTGCTGGTTGTTGAATTTCATAACATAGCCTCCAAAATAATTGCATAAACCTTCACGGCCGCTAGCATAATGTTGGTAGCATTGGCCGCGTTATTGCGGCTGCTAACGCCCGTTCCCAACATGTATCATTATTAAATAAATATATAAATTTGGGGACCAGTATTACAAAACTAATTTTTTTATTTTTTGGAAGCGTCTTTAAATAACACTCGATTTAAGCCTGTTTTTGTGGTAAAACTTCAAATTCTGTAATTTAATTTTTTCGTTTTTGAAATTCGTCCCTAAGGCACCCTAATACGAATATTTTGCGACTACTGGCTTTACGCTTGTGCAGCTTGAACATATTCGTTGTGTTAACCACATGCAGCCCAAAATGTGCACAAAAAAACCAGTAGCCTTAACCACGATTGCGGTCAAGGCTACTGGCATTCTTTAGTTAATTACCACTATTAAAATTAAAGTCCGGTGCGCCAACCGTCGCTGTCACTGTTGGTGCCTTCAGTGCCTCACGGTGAGTTTCAACCGGCATTGGCAAACTGGTGCCACCCGCCGTTGTCTGGGTAACCAGCAGCTTCGTGTGTGGTGGTGCAACGGTCACTGGCACGCTGACGGTGAAGTTACCCACACCATCTGCGGCAACGGTGCCCACTTCATCACCACCCTCGGTTTTCACGGTCACGGCCGCTCCAGGTTCTGCCGTACCGGTAATCGTGGATACCTGATTGATGATTGGGGTAATCGTCGCCTTTGGTGCTTTAGGCGTGTTTGCCTCAACGGTCCCACTGACCGTATCCTTATTACCGCCAATAGTCACCGTTGCCGTTACGGTGGATCTAGCCGGTGCATCATCCAGCTTAACCACGGCCTCGTAATTGCCATCATCATCGGTCGTGGTCGTGATTGGTTCACCGTTTTGTGTCTTGATTTCAACCTCGACGTTCGGCCCGGCCTGACCAAAGACTGGCACGTACTTACCGTCCGGAACCAGCTTGCCAATCGACAGAACCCCGGCGGTGTAGGTCACAGTTTCGGTGTAGCTGTCCGTGGTTGGCTTAGTCTTCCCGCTTGTGTCAATACCGGCGAACGCAACTGACTTGTCCGCGGTGAAACCCGGCACGTCTGGCGTCTTAATCGCGCTGATTTTGTCATTCGTGCTCCAGACTTCCTGCCCATTAGCACCCTTTTCACCACTCCACGTTGCGGTTTGGGTCACGTCCTTTGGTGTATCGGTCCCAGCACCAGCGTACTTAACGGTGTAGGTAACGGTAATCACATCACCAACGCTCAAGGACCCACCCTTGACGTTTGCGGCCTTAACCGCGCTGTCCAGTTTGTGGTTGGCATCAAGTGTGCCCTGCACCTTGTTCAGCCCAGCCGCGGTCAGGACAAACGCGTTGCTGTAGTTGCCGAGTTCAGCCTTCACTTCTGGAGCCAGCTGGTAGTCGGTCCCCGCATCAAGCTTCACCGCTGAGCCGATTTTGTCACTGCCCGCCATTGCCTGCGCGGTGATCTGGCCGGAACTAGCCTTAAGCGCGGCGGCCTTAAAGTCAGTCTGGTTCGCACTCACGGTGGCACTACCACTCACGCTGACCGTCACTGCGGCCTGATTAATTGTGAGGGACCCACCAGCCGTAATGTCGGACGCTTTGAAGTTGTAATCTGGAAGCTGCTTCTGCACGGTCTTGGTCACGTAATCAGTCCCGGCCTTGGTCAGGACGAATTCATCGTTGTGCGTCCCGGACGCGCCAGTAATGGCCCCCTTAGCCCAGGTAAACATCGATGGGTCGGTCAATTCGATCGTCATCTTCTTAGTGTCATCGCTATTAATGGTGACTTCGAGCTTCGGATTGTTGCCGTTAGCATAGTAATCTTCAATCTCTGCCCAAAGAGCATCCCCGGTGTGGTCAGCAACGTCTGGTCGTGGTGCCTGGTTTGCCCAGTCAATGCTGATGGTCCCCGTTAGTTTCCCGGTCAAATCTAGCCCGGCAACGGGAACCTCAATCATCTCTGAAGTGTCATTATCAAGGACAGTGACCTTCCCGCCGTACAAATCATTCTTATCAGCATCATCTTTGCCGATTGTGAAGCTGAACGTGCCGTCGTCCTCTGCCGTGACCATCGTGATTGGCGTCAGGCCGTCCTTACTCGTGTAGCCACTGCCGGCAATAAGGTCAACCACCCCCTCGGCACTAGCCCCGGAGCCTTTGATAGTTACAGTCCCGGTACTCTTATCAACGGTTGCCGTGGCGTTCAAATCGGTGCTGACGGGAACGGTTGTGTCGCCGCCATGGTCGCCAGGGTCGTCGCCAGGGTCGGTGGTCGGGGTAGTCTCACCGCCGCCTTCAGCTTCCTTGATGTCGGTCACACCGTCGCCATCACTGTCGGCCATCTGCACGTACAGGGGGTGCGCGTAAGTATCCTGATCGTTGCCGAACTTGAAATCAAAGGTGTTGTCGCTGTAAAAGGCACTCGCAATCGCAATGTCCTTTTGGTCAGTATCGGCCGTGATTTCAGCAGTTGGGCGCACAGACAGCGGCGTGACAACCGTTGTCTTGCCGAGGAAGCTGGCGGAAAAACCGCCTTCGAAATTCTTCGCCACACTATCCATGAGGGTCGCCTGCTGTGATTCCGACAGCGTCTGGCTGGTGTTCGCGGACAGGGTTGCATCAACTTTGTCGGCAACCAGTTCGGTCAGGTTAATGCCCGAAAGGTCAACGTAAAACTTGGTGTAATCACCGTCGGCCGTCTTGGAATCCTCCACCGCATAAACTGGCGCCAGTGCGGTGACGGTACTAATATCTTCAAGTGCCTGCATGGCCGAATCGCCAAGGCCCCCAACAATCGGGATAAGGCTCACTAAGCCTTGGAATACATTGTAAAATGGCACAATGTCACCCAGGCTCTTCGTGAATTCAGCCGTGACCACCGCGTAGTTCTTCCCGCCAATCTTGCGGATCTGCGCCTGCAAACCATCCCCAAGCTGAATAACGTCGTACTGACCGTTAGTCCCAAAGATGCTGGCTGAACCAAGGGACGAATTGGTCGTAACCACATCCACGTCCTGGGTCTGGTCACTAGTTTTGAATTCAACCGGCTTGCGCGTACTTTCACCGACACCATTAGTGCCCAAGCTGGCCGCTTCATCGTTTAAGTTGGTGAACTTCTCACCAAGGCCAACATCTGACGGTGTAATGGTATCGACATTGATGTCGTCAGTGTCCAGTTTCGTCTCTGATTTTTCCGCGACATCCACGGAGATGATTGACGTCCGATCATCAGCTAAGTCGTTTGCTGCACTCTTTGCGGCCGCTTTTTGTTCAGCGGTTGCGCTAGGCAAATCAAGCGTCGCGTACGCCGAATCGCCGTTCTTGGTCGCCGTCAAAGTTACGGCGCCGGCAACACGGGTGTTAATGGAGTAACCACCATCCGCACTCGCGGTGATATTCCCCAGGACGTGCCCCGAGTCGGCCACCGCCGTGATTGTCGCTCCGGGTGTGGCTTGACCGCTAATGGTGGTCATCCCCAAGGCGTTTTGACTGTACTTCGCGGTGATGGTCACCGCCTCTTTCTTTGCCGGTTCAGCCGGTTTTACGGCTTCTCTTGCCGGCGCAAGTACGACCTTTTGTGTTGCTGCTTTAGCCTGCCCATCAGTTTGTGCCGCTGGTGTGGTTTGCTTTGCTGCCTTGTCAGCGGCGGTCTTGGCACTGTCCTCAGATGCTTCCGTTGCCGGTGCTTTCGTATCCTGGTTCTCTGGTTCAGTCGCCGCATCCGCCTGATCCGTTACCGCGTCAAAACCGAACGACGGGGTTTCGACTGTCTGCGTCACTGCGCTTTTATCGGCCGCGTCGGCATCCGTTGCCGCCTGGGTTGAATGCGGCGTCGCAACCATGAACGCGGCCGTGACGACGCTAAACAACCCGGCAATGACCCATCTTTTGCCGTCCTTGTACATCTTATACCGAACTGTGCTTGTAGCATGTTGCTTACTTCGCATAAGCTCCTCCTCCATTGTCAGGTCTAAGGGCACACTTCGCCCTACCCATCAACTTTGGCCAACGCTACCAACACTAACCACCGTTAGCATAACCGATGACTAGTTAACCACGCACGCAAGTTTCCAATACTATTTTTATATTTTTTGTAACTGACGCAACAAGACTGCAATCCGGGCGTGCAACTAATCCTGCTTTTTGTCGTTAAATAGTGCATTCAACCCCGACGCCGTGAAGTGTTAACATTAATGTAGATGGATATCGGCGGCACGAAACGGAGGCGGATTGGTAATGAACTACACCCACCAACTTATTTTTTTGCAGCAGCAATTCGACACTTGGATGCTCTACTTCTTCGCGTACGGCTTTATTGGCTGGCTGTGGGAAAGCGGCTACGTTAGCTGGCACAAACACAAATGGGTCAACTCCGGTTTTTTGAACGGCCCCGTCATCCCCGTGTACGGCTTCAGCATGACCGCCGTCCTCGCCATTGTCTCCCCGTTTGCGCACAACCTGGTGCTACTGTATCTGCTCAGCGCCCTCACCGTCACCGTGATCGAGTACGTCACGGGCTGGGGCATGGAAAAACTATTCCACGCGCGCTGGTGGGACTACAGCAAGGTGCCCCTTAACCTGAACGGCCGCGTCGCCCTGCCGATTTCCGCATTCTGGGGTCTTGGCGTGGTCTTCATCGTGAAGTGCATCCACCCATTCATCGCCCGGATTGTCACCCACCTGGATATGCGTTACGGCATGTTCGTCGTGGTGCTGCTACTGACGCTGTTCATGTTTGACGTTGGCTTCACCATCGCCAACGCCCTCGCATTCGGCGCCGCAACCAAGCGCATCGGTGACGCAATCGCGGACAAAAAGGCCGAGATTGAAGCCCGCCTTGAAGACTCACCGCGGGCTCAGGAAAGCAGACAGTGGCTGGAGGAGTACCGCGCCAGCAAGCGTGACGGCAAGTTGCCCCGCCTGAATTACGTGCAGCGGCGCCTGCTTGAAAGTTTTCCGAACCTGCAACTGCACGACACGGTAACTAACGCCAAGGATATTGAAGATCTGGTCGCACTCCTGCGGGAAAAGGCACGACACAAGTAAATAAAAAGAACAAAAGCGAGGCAAACCCAATACGAATTTGCCTCGCTTTTTATGCTGCTTAGTGGAAGAACATCAGATAAGCCATTAACATGGTCCACAGCGTGCCGCCAACTAGAAGCGCCCGGCCGCTGCGCACCTGCGTCCGGCTAACAAAATAACCCAAGAATGCAGCCAGTGCACCCGGCACGTAATTCAAAATAATGTTATCAAGCGCCATCGGAAACTGAAACGCCGCCTTACGATAAATGTACGTTGCCGCAATCAGCAGCGCAAATATGCCGGCAACAATTGCAAACCACAGGCCTTGATACAGCGTCACCCGAAAGTTTATATCCATTCTGGACACAGCCACCACTACGATAATTAACGCGACCAACAAAAGTAGCCAATTCGTTCCCATTTTTGCCACCAACCCAACTTAATTAATTATGCCCAGTTTAGCACAACATCGGACTGTGTCATCGGCAACCCAAAATTAGTATTAGCGCCGCCGCCCACTTCGCGTTAGACTAATCAATAGTAAGTACACACCATATACGGAGGTTGAATTTGATGAAAATTGCAATTATCGGTGCATCTGGCATGGCCGGCAGTGCCCTTTACCAAGAAGCAACAAAACGCGGCCACGAAGTCACTGGCTTCGCGCGCAACATCGCCCACGCCCGCACGGTCCTCGGCGAAAACGCGAACATTGTCCAGCGCGATGGGTTCACGTTAACGCGCGTCCAGCTGCAGAACTTCGACGTCGTCATTGACGCCATCAGTGCCCCAGCAAACAAGGCGTACCTGCACATCGACCTGGCCGCGCACCTGATTCACGAACTGCGCAACACAACCAAGCCCTATCTGGCCTTCATCACCGGGGCTGGCAGCCTAATTAGCGACGGCCACCCCTTCGTTCAGGACCTGGCAAAGGCGCCGGGGTCAGAAAACTTCATCAGCATTCCCCGCAGTCAGGCCGCCGAGCTGGAATTCCTGCGCCACGTCGACAACGTGCGCTGGACCGCGGTTTCCCCCGCTGCTTCGTTTGTCGCCGGCCCCGCAACCGACTTTGTGCTCGGCCAAGATGACCTGCTGCGGAATGCAAACGGCGATTCCGTCCTGAACAGCGGGACCATGGCCGTAGCGCTGTTAAACGAGGTGGAACAGCCGGAGCACGAGTACACGCGGTTTACGCTGCGGAACAAGTAACACACCAGAAGTAAGTTCAATGAAGAATTAACACGTGCGGGCAAAACATGCGGTGAGGAGAATCGTTCCCCACCGCATGTTTTGTAGTATTCAAAGAAACCAGCGCAACACTGGCCATCTCGCCACCAGCTACTTAAGCCACCGCCCGTAAATTGTCAGCCAGTGCAGTAATTCCAGTTTTCGCACCGTCCCGAGGCCCGGGAAGTGGTGCGTCTCCCCGAACTGCAGCAGCTCATCCGTCGCGGCCGTTCGCGCATCTGGGTTAACCCGCAACCATGCGGCAAGTGGCCCCAGCGTCTCCAAGAACTTGGCCCCCGGATTGCTAAAGTCATCATTGTTCACGGAGACGAAATGCTGGACGTAGAGGCATCCTCGGCGCACGTGCAGCAAGTGCAGGGCAATGGCGCGCTGGGGGTAACCGTGCTCGTCATAATGCGCGGTGGCCAGCGGGTAATCCGCCACGCCAGCACCAGGCATGAAGGCAAGCGGGTATTGGTAAAGTTCATCCTGCAGCGTTGAATACTCCTCGGTGTAACTGCGCGTCGGGTAATGATCCGCCAGGTAAATCGCCGGCTTGTGGCCCAGAGCACGCACCCGCGCCTCATCGGGCAAAAGCGCCAGCTGCCCCGTTTCAAGTAGCGCCCCCTGTGCCTTGGTTTGCGTCACCACTAACTGGCTGGGTGCATCGGTACCGTCAAAATACCGGGCCCATTGCACCGGCGCCGGAAGCGGATCGGGCAGACTGTAGCGCGGATGCGCGAGTAACCCGTACTGCCCCACCTGCGGATTCTGAATGATAAAGAGTGGGTGCTTGGCCTTGGCAAAGGCTGCGACCACGCGGGGCAGGGCCGCAATGTCCTTCACCGGCTCAATAATCGGCACGATGCTTGGACTCATCCCCGCCGCTGCGGCCGCACTTAGCGCCAGCAAATCGTACTGGCGGCCGCGAATCAGAGGATAATATTTCATGACTGCTCCTTGCCGGTTAGCCCCAGCTTGAGCAGTGCCAGTTCGCCGGTGAGTGCGTCCACCTCTTCCTGTAGGGCGGCCGTCGTCGTATCGGTCACCTCGGCAACAAACTGGTCGTACAAATTATTGTCGGGATGGTATATGTCGTAATCACCGCTGCGCTTCCGCAATTCCTTCAGCAACTGCTCATCACTGTATTGCGCCAGTCCCTTTTCCACCCGCTTGGCTTTTTGTACCTCGCGATTAAGGCTGCTCACGAAATGCGCCATCAGCTGGCTATCGCTAATTTGTAACTCCTGGTGCCGCGCCGGCCTAACGATGGTCAGGGCGCCCGGTACGGTCACGGGCACAAGTGATGCGGCCAGGGCCGCGGCATCGAAGGCACGATAGGTCATCACGCCAATGTGCGCCGGAATCTCGGCTTGCACCTGCGGATAGAGCTTGGCGTCACTGTGAAAATCACTTTTGGTGACCTTGAGCTCAAAACACCGCCACGTGTGCTCAGCCCCATCCGTTTGCAGCACGAGCGTGTCCACGATGCCCGCGTCTTCCGGCAGGCTGACCTCCTCGACGGCGACGGCGCCCTGCTCCTCCCAGTAGGCGTAGAGAGTCTTTTCCAAATCTAGCGTTAGTTGTGTCTTGGACATGTGCCCGCCTCCAGTCATTTGGCCTCATTATAAGAACATCCATTTTGCGGTGCAACCGGTACATTCGCCGGCGTGCTCTTCTAGTCTATGCTCGGTGGCAACCACCGCGTGCTGGAAGCCATTTTTGCGCTAACGACACAGGACATATTTTTTGGAAGCAAAATGACGTAGAACTTCAATGAAGAGTTGTTTTCATTCGCGATTCGATGCAAGTTTCACGTGAAACCGGCGCATATTTAAAAATATGTCGTGTGTCGTTTGTCGTTTGGCCAGAAACACATTCTTGTGGCACGTAAAAGGCAGCAACCGCACCTGGTTTCACCCAAGGACAATTGCTGCCGAGTTGCTCACACTTCTATGATTAACGTCCGCTTAGCGATTCCATCGCGAGCTTGATGAGCCGCTCGTAATCGGCGCGCATTGCGTCCGTGATTGTCACTTCATTCATCTTCTGGCCGAGCCGCATGTTCTTCGCGTTGATGACCATGTCAGTGCGCGTGTCGCGCTCTTGAATTAGCTGCTCGTAGTAATCGGACAGTTCATCGTGAACGGGTTTGTCCGCCGCCGTCAATCCGGCGGCCATCTGCAAAACGATGCTGAGCGCTTCTTGCCGCCGTTCACTGCCCTGGTGGTGCCACTGAATGGCATCCTTCTTCGCAAACGGGTGCGCCAATGACCGTCCGCGGCTAGTCTTCATGCCCACTAACCGGCGCACGTCAATGTCAAGCACGTGCGCCAGTGCCAGCAGTGCGTCCATGTTGGGGTGGCTCACGTCGAGCTCCCAATTATTCAACGTTTCTCGCTCAATCCGCAGCTGGGCGGCCAGCGTGTCTGGATCAACGCCGACGTCTTGCCGGCTTGCCATAATGTAGCGACCAATTTTCAATGCCATTGCACTCACCTCATGTACTAGCATACAGGTTGAAAGCGTTTTGAGCCAGTCCCAAATTACGTGTGTGGGGCACAAAAAAAGCTCACGTAACCGCCGATGGGTTACGTGAGCTTCTTGACGATTAGATAGAACGGGTGAACATCCGGTCGTTAGCAGCCGGAGTTTGAACATCGTCAACCATCCGATCACTTGCAAGTACGACCAATCCCAAAACAATAATACCGATAACGGCCAAAACCATGATTCAATTCCTCCTAGCTTACGATAATCCCGTGTCTTTCCGCACGCACGATTGCTTGCGGTTCCGTTTGATTTCATAAGTAATCTTAACCGGCAAACCGACTCGCAGCAAGAATAATGCGCTAAGCATTGGCTAAGAAGTTGAGCAATTTCAGAAAAGCATTTTCCTCATAAATCAGGGTTAACTAAGCACGCAATGAGCACCCTTCCCAGAATTGGCGCGAGCGCTTCTCATAAATAATATTGTTCGTGATATCGCGACATATCCATTCCGCCACAGGTAACGTAAAGTGCTGTCGCAAACACGTCACGTTGACTAATGCTGACGTGGCGGTGTTTGCGTCCATTTCAAGCCGAACGGTGTCGAATTTATCGTTCAATAAGTGTTCACAATATACATACATCAGTTTGAGAATGAATAACACAATTTCTCAAAGAATAATGAGCACACTCAAATATCATCGTGGCGGTTTCTGAGGGTGATTTTGCCAGTTTTCTCATTTTAATCACTGGCCCCCGTCATATAAATTCTGAAAAAGTTTCCGGGATAAACCACTTTTTTTGCAATCGCAGCCTTTACAGGGCACTTGGCGCCATCAATCCGTAAAACCCTTCCGCAAGCAGGTGCTTCAGGCTGTCGGTGTTGTATTGTCCCCGCGCCCAATATTTCCTCATCTGGTGCGAGTGAAAGTGGCCACCGGAATAATCAAACTCGATGTGCACCTGATCGCCCTTTTGGTAGACGTTCAGGTTCGAAACGTCGTCGTGGTCAATCCGTTCGGTCTTCGCCGCAATGCGGTCGGCATTAAATGTCCACGGCAGGCGCGCGCAGTAAATGGCGCTTTGCGTGACTATTAGCGCACACGCCTTTTCCGTCATGCCCGTCAGCCCGTTAGTCGCATCGAACGTATCAATTACCGCCGCCACCTTGCTGGCCTTGGGGTGAGTGATGCGCTGCACCAGCATGAAGTTATTGTCGGGCGTGACCCCGATTCGCCCCGTTAACGTGGCCATCTGCTCTTGATCAGGAATTAAGAAACCCATTTGTGCACCTCCAAAATAGTAAAACGCTTGCACTAATTATAAACTTAGCCGCGCCGTTGCACCATACGTGTCTTTACATAACGGGTGCAAAACTTTACACAGCCTAAACACCCCCGCAACATGCAGGCCCTAACATGAAGTTGTTGGCAAGGCAGCAGTGCTCCCCAACCATTTTTGGGCAATTATTCAGGAGGATACCATCATGAAGAAAAGTTTATTCGGCACCGGCGTGTTGCTACTAACGGTGCTTACGCTGATCGGTTGCGGCAATGCATCCAGCAGTGGAGCAAAGAAGACGCAGGCGGCAAGCAGCGCAAAAATCGTTGCAGTTGGGTCAACGGCCTTGCAGCCACTGGTTGAACAGGCCGCCAAGCAGTACCAGGAGGACAACCCCGCGGCTAACATCACCGTTCAGGGTGGCGGTTCGGGCGCCGGCCTCACGCAGGTGGCTGACGGCGCGGTCACCATTGGTAATTCCGATATTTTTGCCGAGGAGCAAGGCGGCATCAGCGCCAAGAAGCTGGTCGATCACCAGGTCGCCGTGGTCGGAATTGCGCCGATTGCTAACCCGGATGCGGGCGTGACGAACTTGACCCACGCGCAGCTCGTAAAGATTTTTACCGGCAAAATCACGAACTGGAAGCAAGTTGGCGGCAAGAACCAACCAATTGTGCTAATCAACCGCACCCAGGGTTCCGGGACAAGACGCACCTTCGAATCATTTGCGCTCAAAACCACGAAGGTCAAGACCGCCCAGGAACAGGACAGCAACGGTACCGTGTTCAAGATGGTACAAACCACACCCGGCGCGATTTCCTATATCGCCTTTTCCTATCTCAAACGCGGTGTGCAGGCCCTCAGCCTAGATGGCGTCAAACCCACGGCCAAGAACGTCACGACTAACACGTGGCCGGTTTGGGCGTACGAGCACATGTACACCAAGGGTTCACCCAAGGCGGGCACGGTTAAGTTCATCCAGTACTTACAATCCAAGTCACTCCAACAGACGCTCATTAAGAAGATGGGCTACATTCCCGTGACCAAGATGCAGGTGGCGCGCACTGTAGACGGGAGCATCGAGGACAAATAGCGGGTTAGCTCGTCTGCGTTACGTCGCGCCCGTCAATGCCAAACACGGCCACGATCAGCAGGGTCCGCCCCTTTGATTGTGGCCTTTTTGGTGCGAGCAAAAGCCATGGCGCCAATTTACCCGCGCGTCAAAACCCGTACCCGCTGCACGGCGGGAATCGCCGCAAGTTGCGCCTTGATGTCGTCGATCCCCGCCGCACGCAACTCGTTGGTATCGATGATGGTGTACGCCTCGTTTTTCTTGGCCGCGTTGCTCATGCCCTCGATGTTAATTCCGGCCGCGGCCAAACTCGTTGCGATTTGGCCGACCATGTTCGGAATATTCTCGTGCATCACGGTGATGCGGTAGCGGGTCACAAAGGGCACCTGCAGGGTTGGCAAGTTCACACTGAACTGCACGTTGCCGGTTTCGAGGAAATTCATGATGGTGTCCGCCCCCTGCACCGCCCCGTTGGCCTCGGCCTGGAGCGTGGAGCCACCAAGGTGCGGCGTGACCAGCACATCATCGCGGCCGACAATTTCGTCATCGCCAAAATCCGTCATGTAACGCTGCACCTTGCCCGCCGTAAGCGCCTGAGCCACCGCATGGTTGTCAACGATGCCGCCACGGGCAAAATTGAGGAGCACTACGCCCGGCTTCATCTGCGCAATCTCTTCTGCACCAATCAAGCCCGTGGTCTCGGCGTTTTTCGGCACATGGACGGTCACGTAATCAGCCTGCGCGATGGCCTCGCTCAGTGTGGCCGCCCGCACCGTGCTGCTCGGGATGTGCCACGCGTCATCGGCAGACAGGTACGGATCATACCCAACAACGCGCATGCCGAGGTCGCTGGCGGCACTGGCAACAAGCGCGCCGACGTGGCCCACCCCGATGACCGCTAGCGTTTTGCCGAGAAGTTCGGTGCCGTTAAATTGCGTTTTCTCCGCTTCAGTACGGGTGGAAATATCGGCGCCAACGGTCTTCATGGCGTACTTGGCCGCGGAAAATAGCTTGCGGGAGGCAATGATGAGCATCGCCACCACCAGTTCCTTGACGGCGTTGGCGTTGCTACCGGGCGTGGTGAACACCGCCGTCCCGTTCGCCGTGGCCGCGTGCAGCGGAATGTTGTTGTACCCGGCGCCGCAGCGCACGATGGCCTTGAGGTTTGGCGGCAAGACTTGCGCGCGCAGGTTCACGGAACGAATCAGGTACGCGTCCGGGTTGTCCGTTTGGTTCAGGGCGTATTGCCTACCAAACCGGTCAAGTCCAGCCTGGGCGATGGCGTTATAGGTTTTTACTTGATACATTTGTTTTCCTCCAATTGGTTGTGCTGTTCAAAATCGTTCAGGAAGTCAATCAGTGCGGTCACCCCGGCAAGTGGCATCGCGTTGTATAGGCTGGCGCGCAATCCGCCGACAATGCGGTGACCGGCCAGGTTCATGAGGCCCTCGGCACTTGCTGCGCGCACGGCTTTTGCGTCAAGGTCCGCATCCCCCGTAGTGAACGTCACGTTGGTCAGCGAGCGGTCGCCGCGGTGCACCAGGCTGTGAAATAGGTGTGATTCGTCCAGGAACGCATACAGTTTGCCGGCCTTCACCTCATTGCGCCGCTGCATTGCGGCCACACCGCCCTGTGTGATTACCCACCTGAGCACTAGGTTCACGGCGTAAATAGCGAACACCGGGGGCGTGTTACTGAGCGAGCGCTTGGTCATGAATAGCTGGTAATCGAGCATGCTTGGTAGCCCCGGCACCTGCTTGACCAGATTCTTGCGCACAATCACGACGGTGACACCGGCGGGACCAAGATTCTTCTGCGCGCCCGCAAAGATCATGCCAAAATCACGCACATCGTATTCCTGCGCCAGAATGTTGGACGACATGTCCGCCACAATCGGCGTGGCGCCCGCGTCCGGCAGCTGCCTGAACATTGTTCCCTCAATCGTGTTGTTCACGCAGACGTGCAAATAATCGTAATGGTTTTGCCGCATCGGTGCCGCCAGATTCGGTAGCTGCGCGTATTGCTGGGCCTTGGTGCTGGCCAGAACGTCCACAGCCACGCCCAATTTGGTGGCTTCCTCGGCCGCCTTCACCGCCCACTGACCGCTATCCAGCACCGCGATGCGCCGATTCGTTGTCGCCAAGTTCAGCGGGGCCGCGGCGAACTGGCCGGTGCCGCCACCCTGCATGAACAGGACCGCGTAATCATCGGGGATGTGCATCAGCGTGCGCAAATTGGCCTCAGCTTCCCTGATGATAGCGTCAAAATCGCGGCCACGGTGTGATACCTCCAAGATGCTCATCCCCGAGCCGTTCAGCGACGCCATTTCCGTCCCAATCTGGGCAATAACTGATGCCGGCATGACGGCTGGTCCGGCGGCAAAATTATAAACTGGCATATTATTCCTCCCGCGCAGGCAAGTGCCCGCGTTCTCCACGTAACTTTCTGACCATACAAAAACGCCCGCACAGCTTCGAAACTGTGCGGGCGCGTCAATGACAGGATTATCGCGGTCTCACAGTTTGCCGGTTAGCATCTGTGAGACCGATTTGTTGAAGCACAAAATGCGGTCTACACAAATGCGGTGGTAGACCGTGAGGATGAGCTAGCAATGTTTTGGTACATATTGGTTTGCATCATGACGTCCTCGCTTTTGCCGGTGGTTCCACGCGAACCCCGGCGCTTCATTGCTTGTTAGAATAGCATTAGATTTGCGTGCAGTCAACACTCATGGTAATTTAGTTTAATTCACATCACGGCGCTTTGCCGCGACCAGCTTCCCCGTTAGCATACATTCTGACTGGATGCTGGTAAAATACGGGTAACGCAGGCGACTTGCACGTAAGATGCTGCCCAAGTATCGCCATAATTCGAACACGTTCATGCATCCATATCATTTTGGGAGGATTCCAATGACCACCTTTTACTTCATCCGCCACGGCCAAACCGACGCCAACGTCGCGGGCATTAAGCAAGGGACCATCAACGACGAGCGAACCCACCTGACCGCCACCGGAATAAACCAGGTCGCACAGCTGCACGCGGCGTTTACCCTTGATTTTGCCGATGCGCTTTTTTGCAGCCCACTCGACCGCACGCGCGAAACGGCGGCAATCTTAAACCAGGCCGCCAAACTGCCGGTGACCTTAGACGACCGGCTCCTAGAAATCTCGTATGGTTCCTGGGACGGCAAGCGCAACGCCGACTTGCTGGCCGCCTTCCCCGACGTCTTTAACCCAACACTCCAGGATGTTTTACCCAGCTACGTCGATTACGCAACTGGCGGTGAATCCTTCGCGGCGGTGCGCAAGCGGGTGGCAAACTTCATGGCTGACCGCGCCGCGGAAAACCCCGACGGCCAAATCATCTGCGTCACCCACGGCTTCACGGTCAAGGCCGCCGCGCTTGTTGCCCTGCAACCAGAGAATCCGATGACGCTGCCAGAGCCGGAGAACGCCAGCGTCACCAAAATCACGCTGAAGTCAGACGGCCGTTATTTTGTCTGGTACTACAACCGCACAAGTAGCAGTGCGTTTTGATGTGGCAGCACCACGCTGATAGCCGCACACCCTATTCCATTAGACGCCAAGCAAAAAGCGGCACACCACTTCAAACCGTCAAGTTCGGTTTGAAGTGGTGTGCCGCTTTTTTCCTAGAACAGATCTTCCAGATCGGCGCGAATCGGGGTGTTTAACCCCGCGTGCTTGCCGGCTTCCCGCAGTGATTCAAGCGCCGGGCCATCGGGCACCTTCACGTCACGCTCGAACGCGTTGTGCTGAAGTGACAGCATCACTTTGGCCGCCGTAATCTCCGGGTCACCGCCCTTTTCAAGCTTCCGGTACGCCTTCAGCAACATCGCTAGACTCGCCGGGTCGGACATTTCGTTATACAAATCATGAACTGCATCTTGAACTGATAATTGTGTCTGCATCATTTCAACCTCCTGCCAAAACAAGCGGAACAAAACAGTCAAATCCGTTATTTAACCACCTTTATCCTAACACTTTTCCGCACGCCTGTCGCATCAGCCCGGATACAGTTTGCCGGCAATGAGCAGCTGGCGCAGGCGCGTCAAGCCGGTCTTCAGTTCGGCCAGGGAGCGCACGCTCGACAGGGAGACGCGAATGTACTTCTCACTGCTCTCCGGTCCCACCAGGAAGCGGTCCGAGTGGTAGTAACGAATCCCGTTGTTCAGGCCGTACTGCTCAATTTGCCGGCCCGTCTCGCCGTTATCGACGATGTGCACCCACCGGAACAATTGCCGGTTATCCACGGCAGCGGCTGCGGGTTCGGGGAAAATTTCGTTAAAAATGGCGTTGCTGCGCTCAACCAAATTAATCTTCGCCTGCGTAATCTTTTGGGCCGCGCCACCGATGATTGCCTGGGCGACAAACTCACTGTCGATGGCCGAGGTCTTCATGTTAATGTTCATAAGCGCGTCCATCAGCTGCGTGCGGAACTTGGGGGCAAACACCAGGTAGGCAATCCGGAGTCCAACCGCCAGTGGCTTGGTCATGCTGCAAATGTACACGCTGTGCTCCGGCGCCAGGGTCGCGAGCTTCGGCAACTGCGGCGTCAACCCCAGCTTGAGGAACCCCTGATAGTCGTCCTCGATGAGAATCAGGTTGTGGCCGCGAACCACGGCGGCCAATTCTTCGCGGCGCTGCGCCGAAATCCGCACACCAGTTGGGTTGCTCCCCTCGGGCATCAGGTAAACGCCCTTCAGCCCCTGCGTGCGGGCAACACTGGCCAACTCGTCGGCGGACATGCCCTCATCGTCGCCCCTAATCGGCACCAACTTGAGCCGGGCCATCTTGGCAATCTCGATGAAGTTCGCGTACGTGAAGAAGTCCACGGCAATCCGGTCGCCGGGACGAAAGAGGCCAAGCAGGGTCACGGTCACGGCATTTTGCCCCCCAGACACGATGGCCATGTTGTCGTCAAGAACGCCATCAACCCCGAAGCGTTCCAGGTACATTTTGCCCGCGCGCTTGTGTGCCGGCAACCCGGTTGGGGCGTCGTAGTTCAGCAGCTCCGGAATGTTATTCTGCGCCGCCACTTCCTTAATGACCGGCACCATCATCTTGTTGCAGGAATCAAACGCGGACACAAGGCCGAGATCAATGGCGTCGCTGCTGGCGTTCTTCGCGATGATGATGGACTCGGTCGCGTTTTGCGCCACGAACGTCCCCTTGCCGACAACCCCGTACGTCAGACCGCGCTCTTCGCTCAGCTTGTACGCCTTGGTAACGGTCGACAAATTCACGTCGAGAAAATCGGCGAGCTCCCGCTGCGGCGGCAATTTCGTGCCCGGAAGCAAATCACCCCGTTCGATGGCGGTGTGCATCTCGCGGACCAAGGCGACGTAAACGGGCCGTTTTAGTTTCGTTTTATCCGGTCGCCAGGTGAGCGGGTAGGTATCAAAAGAGTTAATGGACATGGCGTGCGGCCTCCGATAGATTGTTTGGCATACAATATTGCTGCTGAATGTGTGTTTTTCTCCACTAGAATAGAGTTTAACATACATATTTAAGAAAGATTCGAGGTTGATTGCAATGGCAAATGAATTTCCCCAAGCAATGGTAATTGGTGGTTCCGACTGTGATGGTTCCGCTGGTATTCAGGCGGATTTGCACAGTTTCTTCATGCGCGGCGTGTACGGCACCGTGGCCCTGACCGCCGCGGTGGCCGGCAACTCGTACGGAATCCACGACAGTGTGACCCTCCCGCTGCCGTTCATCGCCAAGGAGTTCGAGGTGCTCGCGGACGACCTGAAGATTCGCGCAACCAAGACCGGCATGCTGGCAGACGCGGCGCTCATCAATACCGTGGCCGATAACCTCGAAAAGTACGACTTCGGCAAGCTCGTCCTCGACCCCGTAATTGTCACCAAGCATGGTGCCTTGCTGCTGGAAGCCGATGCATTCAACACGCTCAAGCAGCGGCTCATCCCCATCGCTGACGTCATGACGCCGAACTTTTACGAGGCGGAACACTTGGTTAACCGCAAGCTGAAGAGCAAGGACGACATTATCGCCGCC
Source organism: Lacticaseibacillus hulanensis (assembly GCF_004010095.1). GTDB lineage: Bacteria > Bacillota > Bacilli > Lactobacillales > Lactobacillaceae > Lacticaseibacillus > Lacticaseibacillus hulanensis. The sequence continues at coordinate 23,924 of NZ_RRYD01000011.1, forward strand.
GCCAAGGAACTGCAGGGACTCGGCGCCAAGAATATCATGATCAAGGGCCAGCGGAGTGCGGACCTCGACACCGTTGACGATTTCGTCCTGCTCGAAAGCGGCAAGAGCTTCTGGCTCCCCGCGCCATTCTTCGACACCGACCGCCGCAACGGAACCGGTGACACCGTGAGTGCGGTCATCGCCGCCGAACTGGCAAAGGGCAACGACGTGGAAAGTTCCATCCGCATTGCCCGCAGCTTCGTCAGCGAGGCCATCATGCACCCAATCGCGGTTGGCCACAAGTTCGGGCCCATTAACCACTGGGCTAACGAGCTTGTGCACCCCGCAGATTAAGCCATGGCCCACACAATCGTTAACCAGCCGCAGCGGCCACTCCCGCGCCTGATTATCAGTCAAGATTTGTCCGGCGTGGGCCAAGTCTCCATGGGCGTGGCGCTGCCCATCGTAGCGACGCTGAACGTGGAGCCGGCCATTCTGCCCACCGCGCTTTTGTCCGCGCACACCGCCTTCCCCGGTAGCACCTTCACCGACCTGTCTGCCAGCATGCCCGCCACGCTCGCACACTGGCAGGCGCTGGGCCTGAATCCGGCCGGTGTCTATTTGGGCTACCTCGGCAGTGCGGCGCTGAACGTGTGGCGTAAGTGGCTACCCCAGTTTGCGGCCAGTTCTGTGTGCCTCGTCGATCCCGTGATGGGCGACGGCGGCAAGCTCTACCGTGGCTTTGATGATGCGTACGTCACCGGCATGCGCGCGCTGGCCCAACAAGCCACCATCATCACGCCCAACATCACCGAGTCGGCGTTGCTGCTGGACCAACCCCTGCCGCAGGGGCCGATTCAACTGGCCACGCTGCGGGCAATGACCACGGCACTAGCAAGCAAATTCAACGCGGCCGTGGTGCTGACCGGTGTGCCGTTACCAGAGGGAGACCTGGGCACCGCCGGGCTGACGACGACGGACGCAGAGCCGTTTATTCTACGCCAACCCCGCCTGCCCGGTACGTATTTCGGCACGGGCGACATCTTCGCTAGCGTGCTCGCGGCGGGCCTGGTGCGCGGGCTACAGCTACGGCCACTATGCACCGCGGCCATGGACTTCATCGATGGCGCCATTAAGCGGACGTTAATGGCCGGCACCGACCCCCGCTTTGGCGTGCAGTACGCCGCCGGATTACCCGCACTCCAACAATTTTTCACAGATAAGGAAGCGACTAACGATGGGCCACAGCTCTAAACTACGCAAAATTATTTTCACCGCACTGTTTGCGGCAATCATTTACATTGGCATCTCGGTGCTGCGAATCCCTATCCCCGCCATGGTGGGCCGCCCGTTCGTCCACTTCGGCAACCCGCTGATGGACCTCGCCATCATCTTCCTGGGTGGTGGCTACGGCTTCGTTGCGGCGGCCATCGGTTTGGGCGGCTTCGACGTGCTCAACGGCTACGCGGCGACCTCCTGGCTGACGGTGCTCGAAGTCGCCGTAATGGCCATCGTGCTGACGAGCGTCCTGCGCATGTTCCGCGGTGACGACCGGCCGCGCAACATAATTATCCTCGGCATCATCGCCGGGGTCACCAAAATCTGCACGACCATCATGGTGGGTACCGTTGAAGCGATGCTGGTGGGCAACCACTTCATCCCCGCGGTTGTCGCCGCAGTGCTCAGCCTGCCCGCGACCATCATTAACTCCGTCGCCACCGCCATCATCGTGCCCATTTTGTACTTCGCGTTGCGGCCAATGTTTCACCGTTTCAGCGAGTAAACCAGCAAACTAATAGCGCGGCCCGTCAGCAGTGTTGCTGGCTGGTCGCGCTATTAGTTTGCGGTTAATCACGTTGCCGCGATATTCTGACGCTGGATGCGCCTAGTGCACCGGGACGCGATTACTGCAGCGTCCGCCGCCGTGCACTAATGCGCTGCAACGCCCAGCCGAGCAGCCAGAATGCGGCGGCCCAGGCACTAATAGTCGCAAATATTTGCCACAGCGGGATAACGCTGAACTCATTCTTATGCAGAACCATTGCCGAAAAATTGGTCAGCTGGGCCGGGAAGAATCGCCGTAAATTTGCCGGCACAAGCGCCAGTATGTGTAGTGGCTGCGCGAACGTGAAGATTGCCAGCAAGAAGATGCCGACCAGCTCGCTGCGACTCAGGAGGCTAACCACCAGCCCCGCGCCGGTAAACATTACCAGCCAGCAGTTAAACAGCCCCCACTCGGCCACAATGCCCCGCCACAGCGGCAGCACGTAGACGTGATCTCGGAGCGTAAAGACCACCGGTGACTGCAGGGTGCCAAAGTCATGCCCCGGAATCAACATCTGACTGAGCAGCATGGCCAGCGCGACGAAGATGAGGATGCCGTTAATCACCGCAATGGTGACCGCGGCCCGCAACAGCGCCCGCCTAAACGCACCCAGCGGCACCACCTGCATGAAGCTATCCGTGCGGGCACGGTGGTCGCAAAACATGGCAAAGCACGCGGTCACCAGCCCCATAATCAGGATAATCTGCAGGACCGTCTGACTGTTCAGCAGGTGCCCGTTATTGTACATCGGTAAATTTAGACTGACGCCGAAAACCCCGGCAAAGTTGTTGATGACCGCCGCACTCGTGTCAATCTGGGCCAGCCGGTTCATGTTGTGGTCCAGCTCATAGCGCAATACTGCCGTTATTTCTTTAAAAAAGTTGGGATCACCATTGCTAATCACGGTCTGCATGTAATCGGTGTACGTCCACTGCTTATTCACGTGCACATCCTTCGTGTCCGCGTCGTACATAATTTGGTTGACTCGCCGGTAATCACGACGTTTGAGTGCGGCAAGTTCGCGTTGCTGAACTTTCCGTTCAACGTTACTGTACTCCCCGGATTTGCTATCGTGCTCCAGATACCAGACCCAAAATTGCCGCTCGCCTTCCGTAGTTGGCTTGGCCATGTGCACGACGTCGGAGGTCTGCGAAAAGCCCATCCCGTGTTTGGCGGTGGTCGTCCAGCCAACTGCCAGGTAGCTGAGCAACACCGTCAGCAAAATCAGCCAAAACAGGTGCAGACCCCACGGCTGTTTTTTCCATTCCAAAATTAAATGTGCACGCATCGCTGCACCCCCTTAATTGAGTAGTTGCACCAGCCGGCGGTCCCGCAGCCGTAGTAACGCCGCGCTGAGGCCAACGCACACCAGCGACCAGACCGCAAAAATCAGCACCACCTGCACCAGCGGCAACGCGCTGTACGCCTCCGCGTGGCGCGCCACACTGCCCAGGACGACAAAGTTCGCCGGCAAATAGGTCACTAGTGCGGGCGGCAACAGGGCCAAGATTTGCAGCTGCGGCGCAAACACCACTAGGAGCAGCAGACTAATCCCGACAATTTCGTTGCGGCTCACCAGGCTGAATAGAAACATGCACGCCCCGGCGAAGACAAACCAGAGATTGGCAAGCAGCCACCAGCCCAGCCACACTTGCCACAGCGGCAGGACAACGGTTTTGTCCAGCAGCGTGAAGGCGACCGGAAACAGCAGCGACCCGAAGTTGTGGCCCGGCAGTAGCGTGAGCGCAACAATGGTCCCCGCACTAATCAGCAGCACGATGGCGTTCAGGATTGCCAGCGTCACCGCACCGGTCGTTAATACCCACCCCAACCGGCTGAACGGCGCCACCTGCATTAAGCTGTCCGTCCCGCGCTTACGATCCCGGTAAAACACCATCGCGAACACGGTCACCGCCATGATGATGATGGCCAGCGACTGCAGTTTGCCATCACTGCCCCAACCGGCCATGCCAATCGTCCAAGCAAATGCATTCAGCACCGCCGAGTGGGTATCCACCTCCATGAGCATGTTGAGCTTGTGCTTAACCAAATAATCCTGCGCCGCATTCCGGGAATCGGTTTGCGCGTTACCTGGGTAAACAAAATCGTCGGGAATTATCGGCGCCATGCGCGCGAGCGTCGGGTACTTCTGCCCGACTTGCTGCACAATCTGGTTGGCGCGCACAAAATCACGGGCCTTAATCGCCGCCAACGTCTGTTTTTGTGCGGTCAGGTAGCCCCGGTCTTGATCAGTGGCTGTTTGCGCGGCGCTTTTTTCCGTTTCCTTGATTGTTTGCGTCATTTCGTACTCCACGAAATCAAGCTCGGACTTGGTCGTCCCGGTTGCCCGCACCGTCTTTTGCCCCATGTAGGTGACGCCGTGCCATGCCGTCAGCTCGTGGTGGACCGCAAACCCGCCAATCACAACACCGAGAATCACTGTCCAAAACAGGTAGAGGAGCCAGGGCTGCTTTTTCCACTCCAGAATAATTTGTGCTTGCATCCGCCCACCCCCTACAACTGCTCGCGGCGGGCCAGGATGACCGCGCAAACGCCGTACAGCGCCAGCGCCCAGATGAGCATCACCGCAATCCCGGCGCCGATGGACATGATGGGCCAGCTGGTCTGGTGCAAAATCACCTTGGTGAAGTCAAAATAGCCGCTCGGGATAAACTTGGCCACCGCGCGCAGCGGCCCCTGCCCCAGCGCTTGGCTAGTCGCCATTAGCAGCGTGATGCCGCCAAGCACGACGTTAACCCCTAGGTTGCCGGACAGCAGGCTGACCAGTGCGCTGAGCATCATTAAAAACAGCACCGCCGCCAGCAACATGCCGCACACGAGCGTGAAGTAGTGGCCGAGCGTCATGATGCTCGCGGTGTGCCCGTCCGCCGAGTACACCAGCGGGTACGACCAGGTGCCCCAGCCGAATTTCACCCCAGTGATGACGTACGTGACGCCACAAGCGAGGGCAAAGTTCGGTAGCGTCAGCGCGAGGAACGTGGCCATCCGCGCGGTGAGTAGTTTTAGTTTACCCGTGGGCAGGTTGTTCATGAAGCTGATGGTGCCCTCGCGCTTTTCACTGGTGAACAATTGCCCCAGCTGCACGATGAACACCGCCAAGATGACCAGTGGCGACACGTGGTAGAGAAACTGGAACGGCAGGTACGCCGCGGCCGGTGCGTTCGCCTTGTTCGCCGGGATCTCGGCAATCTTGTGCTTGGTGAGGTAGCCGTAGAACCGCACGTCCTTCTTGCGCCCAATGAGCGTGGTCTCTAGCGGCACCCCGTCGTAGTGAATCAGCTCCAGGTCGGCGCCGTGGCCGGCCTTGGTCTCACGCAGACCGAACTGCGCAAGCGCGAGGAGTGCCTTGTTCAGGTCATTGACCGAACCGCTGGGCACGGGGCTGATTAACCCAGCATTGGCCATGGTGAGGTCACTGAAATACGGTGATTCGGCCTCCTTGTGGGCCAGGCTGGCCTTTTGCGCCGGCGTTTTGTGCTTGATTTTCTTCAATGCCTTAATGGAAGCGCCCAGATTGGTGATCGCATTCGCATACGATTCGGTTAACTTGGCCCGTGAATTGTCCGTGGTCCCGATGGCGGTGAAAAAAGTACCCAGTAGCAGGATTAAAAATGCCGCAAAGATGACGACGTTCGTGCTGCTCCACACGTTTTTCTTCAAATCAAACTTAATCTGTTCAAACATTGGCGGCCGCCTCCGTCATGAACATTTGCGTGTACAGGGCCATCATGTCCTGGCCGGTGTTGGTCACGTCGTTGATTTGCTGGTCCTTCAGGAAAAAGACGTTGTCACAGACCCGCCCAACGCTGTCCATCTGGTGCGACGACACGAGCAGCGTCTTGCCGGCCGCGCGTAACTTGCGGAACTCCTGCTCGAACTGCTGAATACTGGTCGGGTCCAGGCCGTTGAGCGGCTCATCGATAAACATCGTCTGCGCATCGCTAATTATGTACATCGCCAGCAGTGCGTGTTGCTTCATCCCCAAAGACAGGCTCTTAATCTTTTTCTTGTAGTAACTCTGCATGCCGAGTTCTGCCACGGTGGAGTCGACGTCCACGTCCGACTGCCACATCTTCTTCACGTAGAGCAGGTGGTCACGCACCGTTAAATCGGCGTACAGATGGTTTGAACTCTCCAAGAAGAATAGCTGTTTCAGGAAGGCGGTGTGCTGTTTTTGCAGCGACACCCCGTTCAATTCAATTTGGGCGTCCCGGCTGGGCAGCAGCCCGCACAGCAGCCGCAGCAAGGTCGTCTTCCCGGTACCGTTGGGGGCCACCAGCCCGATGATCTGCCCGTCAGCGAGGGTGAAACTCACGTCATTTAAAATCGGTTTGTCCTTGAACGCAAAACTCAAATTTTTCACTTCCAGCATTTTAACCGCCTCCTCATTTTAATAAAATAATACCACTTCTTAAGCCACAATAATATACGAATGAAATCGCTCACAAAAAAACGATTTGTTCACCACGTAAATCACGAACAATCCGCGTCATCATGGGACTAACCCGGAAAATTATTTTTAAATTCGCTCCGAATTGATGTATACGCATTCACTAAAATAGGATAAAATAGCAAATAGGAAGATGATTAGAAACGGAGGCAGAAAAATGAACAATTGGACCACAGGTGTACGCCACTTGGTGCTTGGTAGCCTGTCCTTACTGGCGGCTTCGGTGTTACTTACGGGTTGCGGGCAAAAGCTCAGTTTGGACGTGCCAGACACCGTCAGTATTGCGCAGACCGGCGACGGTGTGCTGAAGGGTAAAACGAGTGCCGGCGCCAAGGTAGCAATTGATACCGGGAAGAAAACAACCAGCACAACCGCCGACAAGAAGGGCAAATTCACCCTCAACATTGACTCCAGCTACCTGACCCAAACAACAACGAAGGTCACGGCAACCAAGGGCAACGCCAAGGAAACGGCCAAGGTGAAGGTGAAGCGCGCAGATATCGAGCGCGCCAAGGCCATCACCTTATCGCGCAAGTACACCACGTCGTACATCGTTGATTCCCAGGAAATACCAACTGTTTACCTATTCAACGAGAAACTGAAGACGGTTGACCAATCTGTGGACGGTTCACATGATTTCAACCACGCAAAGTACAAGGGTACCCTTGAGGACGGCGCCACGTTTAAGATTGGCGGTGATCAGTTCAGCGTGCACCACCACGCACCCGGCAACTCGTTTGAATTAATCGTCGACGAATCCGGCCAGCCAACCCAGGTGGCCCGGGAGATGGACCCAAAGATTGCCATTGAGTATTACCGACTATACACGGAATAATGCGTAACCAATGAGGAGGCTCCGCGTTGTGGGGTTTGGCCTCCGGGTCCGGGCTGGGCCTCGGGTGTGCTTCGCCGTGGTCGCTGTGGCG
>NZ_RRYD01000012.1 GCF_004010095.1 Lacticaseibacillus hulanensis
AATACTGGAATGAAGCCGCTTAGAGACAGATTCAATTTTATAATATTTCATCTGTCAACTTGACAGGGCCTAGTGCACGGTGTGGGGCGTTTTTGAGTTACTCTGGAAAAGCCGGCTCGGTGAACTTCTCCCCGTAGACTTCACGGGCGGTGCGACTGTGTCTTGCGGCTACCCGCTCTAGTTCCGTAATTGAGGGGTGGAGGTGCGGGTTGCGCAAACGGTCGTAGTCCCGAATCGTCCGTGCTTTGGTGGCCACTAAGCCATCGTGCAGGGCGGACACCACGTAATCGAGGGGATAGGTGGTAAACTTGCGCCGTTCCCGGACCGGGTTATCAGTTTGGGGAAGCCCGAAGAACCGGTTGCGCAATGTGGTGTAACTAACGCCTTGCTCCTGACATAGTTGGCGCATCGTCATTGAAGCTGGCGCCAGGGCGGGATGGCGGTGATTATTGTAGGCAATTTCCGAACTGAGCCCGAGCCGCTTGGCCTCAGCGAACATTCGCGAAAAGCCGTCTTCAAGCGGAATCGCCCGCCAGTAGCGTTCGGGAATGTCACTTGGGATGTGGTCGACACCGTAGCGCTCGAGGTAGATATCCTGCGCCTTGAACCATAGTTCCGGGCCGAAACGTTTGGTGACCTCACTTGGTTGCGGGCCGTCAGCGGGCGCAACCAGTTCGCGATAGGTCTTGGCGTCGAACGCATTGTACTTGTGCATCAGTTCAACAATTGCGCGCGCGGTGCGGCTCTCATTTGCGTTCGGGTAACGTTCCATCCAGGTTTTACTTGCTGGACTCTTGGCAGCGCGCTTGGGTGTTGACAGTGCTGATTGCGGCTCTACTGGCGGCGGCGTTGGGGCGGCGGTCGGCGCGTGATTTTCGGTCAGTTTGGCTTTTGCCGCGGTGCGTGCATCCTGATCACTCATGGACAGTGCGTAAGCGGCAGGCGTTGCCGAATCTGGTGCGACTGATGTCACGGGTGTCGTCTCGGCCTTCTTGCGCCGCGCTAAGCGATTCAAGACGTCATTCCAGGTGATTCCGCGGATTGCAAGGTACCCCAAACTGGGGGCGGAAATCGCCCGCAGCTGGTTGTAGTCTTCAGCGGTCGGGTCCTCACCAAAGTCACCCGTGAGTAATTCGGTTGCGGCCATCATGATGAGGCTGCTGTCGCTGCTGCTAGCGAAGTGCACAGTTTCCGCGGCTAACGCATCATTTTGTGCGCGGGGCAAATCAAGTGCCTGCAGAACCTGCTCCCAGCTAAACCCGCGTTTGACCACCTGCGCCAGCGCCGGGATGAACCATTCGGGCAAAGTTGGCGCGGATAAAATTACATCTAGTTGGGCCGGCTTGTGACCGCTAAGCCGCACAATTTCATCGCCAAGCATGCTAATTAATAGTAGTGTCGGGGTTGATTTATTATTCGTCTCCGTAGTCATCATGGGCCCTCCTAGTGGGATTTTCTGCTCTACTTTTATTATACATGAACGTTCTTATGCAAGCTATTCATAATTAGTAAAGTGCAATTGTAATTATTGAAAAATAGTAGTTACATCGAGATATTATAACTGAATCTTATGACTTAATAACTTATAACGACATCAATGCATCTTTTCGTGATGGCCGGGCTGCAATGGTTTTAATAACGCTCAATTGGCAGGCACGGTAGCTAGCCGCTGTGCACCAATAGAATTATTTCGCGAGTTGCCGGGTCATGGTTGTGGGGCGCGGCAAGTCGTTACGGTATTTTGTCCCCGAGTTCTGTTGCGTTTGTTCCCGAGAACATGAATAATCAATATAGTTGATATAAATTGTTCATATAGAAGGGGAAGGTTGTGGCGACATGACCTGGGTGTTTATGGAGAATGTGTTCCCGATTGTGTTGCTAGTACTTGTAGCACTGGCCGTTTGGGGCGGCCTATTTCTGAGCAGGCGTGCGCCAAAAGCGCGGCGAGCATCGGGCAAAGTGGCGGTGCTGATTAGTGCCATTGCCGTGTTTAGTGTGGTTGGCGTTGGTTGCAGCAGTGGCGCAGGCAATTCAGGTAAAACCGCATCCACGAGTATTAGTTACAAGATTAAGCACAAGGTGATCCGTGTCGGCGCAAGTCGGCTCGCTGACGCCAAGGCTGAATCAAGTGCGCTGGCGGCTAGTCTGGCTGAGCTAACCAGTGAGTCAAGCTCTGTGAAGTCCGCAAGTAGTAGCCTTGCCAGTTCCGCAAGCTCAGCCAGTTCTGCCAGCAAAGCACGCGCGGCCAGCAGCGCAAGTGCGGCCAAGGCCGCCAGTGCATCCAGTGCATCAGTGGCCAAGGCGCAAGCGGCGTCGGCCAGTCGTTCGCGTTCGCGCTCACGGGCGCAGGCATCAACGCACCGCACGGTCAAGCGCTCAACCGGCGGCGACGTGGTGACGGGGCAGGGCCAGATTATCGGGAATAAGAATTCCAAAATTTATCACGTGCCCGGTCAGTCAGGTTACCACATGAAGCCGGCCAACGCGGTTTACTTCAAGACGGAGGCTGCCGCAAAAGCGGCCGGTTACAGGAAGGCGTTGCGATGATGAAAAAATTAACGATTTATCCGGCGTTCATTGCAATTCTGCTGGGCACGGGGGCAACCCTTGCCGGATGTCAGAGTCAGCCGGACAAGGTCAAGGTGACGGTCAAGACGAAGACGGTCACCAAGAAGAACCACGATGACCTGGACGCGGCCAAGCAACTTGAGGCCAAGAACAAGAAGACCAGTGCCAAGCTTGATAAGCTGAAAAAGGACGTTGCGGCGGCAAAAAAACAGCTCGAGGCTAAAAAGGATGCAGCCAAGCACGCCCCAGCAGCAAGTGCCGCGGCGACCAGTCAGTCTAACGGCGGGGCCAGCAGTCTGGCCAAGCTGAACTACAGCGGCACCCAGGAAATCACGGTCAACGGGAATAATCCCGGCTTTACGGCAAGCGAGCTCAGCACCGCACGTGGCGCCTGGGAAAGCTACGGCAACTTGGATTCACTTAACCGCGTGACCGTGGCCAACGCGCTACTGGGACGCAAGCTCATGCCGACCAGCGAGCGGACGGCGCTGACCTGGGATCCAACCGGCTGGCACAATAAGCGCACGGCACACGGCTGGTTGTTTAACCGCAGCCACCTGATTGGGTTCCAGCTATCGGGGGAGAACAACAACCCGAAGAACCTGATGACGGGTACGCAGACGCTCAACACGCCGCTCATGCTCGCACACGAGGATGACATCGCCGCGTACCTGAAGGAGAATTCCCGCCACCTGGTGCGCTACCAGGTCCGGCCGATTTTCCGGGGCAACGAACTGGTTGCGCGTGGGGTGCAGATGCGCGCCCAATCGATTGGGGATAATACAATTCGCTTCAATGTGTACATTTTCAACGTCGAGGCGGGTTACACCATTGATTACAGTACGGGTTACAGCCATAGATAAATAAATCAATAAAAACCGGGCATTAATTCCACCATGATTATTGGCGGAATTAATGCCCGGTTTTTGTGGTTGGTGCATTCCGCTTGAGCCCGGGAATTTGCACCTGTATTGTTAACTAATGCACAATATTTTCGATAATTAACTTATTATATTGCCGTCATTAATAATCGTTCGAAAATACTAATTTTGCCAATATCTCGCTATAATTTTTTGTGAAGGGAGTTGTCTGTTGTTATGATTCGCGCATTATTGCGCAGGGAGGCAATATGGATAAAAAGCGAACGATTTTTGTTAACGGGGGCAAAGTCCGTGACTATCGGAAACACCTGGGGATGTCGCAATCGGCGCTGGCAGACGGGATTTGTACCCAAGCCACCATCAGCCTGATTGAAAAGCAAAACAAAGTGCCGAACATGAACACGCTGATCAGTGTGGCCAAGCGCCTCAACATCGGGGTCGAGGAGCTAATTGTTCGGAGCCTTGGCTACGGGGAAAAGCAGATTATCAGTGCAGAAGCGCAGTTGCAGCACTACAAGTTCGGGCGGGTCCTGAGCCTGCTGGGTAACATCGAAGAGAAGCAGCTGGAGGAAATCACCCTCGTGCAGCGGTACCACTACCTGCTCGGGACCTGTGCCCTCTTCTACAGCCGCGACCTGGTGACCGCGGCGGTCCACTATTCACGCGTCCTCGCCACCGCACGCCGGCAGATAAGCGGGGTACCAATCGTGGTCGCGAAGCTGGGACTGGCACTTACCTATGCGGAAATGGGCAAGATTGACAAGACCAGTTTGCTGGTTGAGGAGGCGTCGGAGGCAATCAAGCAGCTCCAGCCGGAGATTAACAGTTACGCGGGGATGGACGTCACCGTGTTGTGGTACCTGGCATGCTGCTACAATCGTCTCGGCGAACGGGACGATGCGCTGGAGACAATCAAGAAGGCGCAGCAGCGGGCACTCGCGAACGGGCAGTTGTACCTGCTGGATGAAATTTACAGTGTTTATTCAGAATGCATCCGGAAGATGGGCGGCAGCCGGAGCAACAGGATGGCAAATGCCGCGCAAGACACGGCGCTCACCCTCGCCAAGATTCTGGGCAACCGGTCGTTGGTTAACAGGGTAACGTCAAAAAGTGACGAATCTGTTATCGCAAATTGATGAAAAAGAACGTCCCCAGCAAAGGCACGTGGTTCAAGTGCTTTTGCTGGGGACGTTTTTGGTTTAGCCAAAACTAATTAAGTTAACGAGATTGTGCGTTAAATCACTTGGTCTCGCGTGGCTTGCGGGTGGTTGCCAGCGCTGGCTTGTTCTGCAGGTCGGTGCGGACAACGAGCACGTCGCAAGGTGCCTGGCGGGTGACGTACTCGGTCACGGAGCCGATGAGCAGCCGTTCAACGGCGTTCAGCCCGGTGGCCCCAATGATGATGAGGTCGATGTGCCGCTGCTTAGGTACGTCACGGGCAATGATCGTCTTGGGTGCGCCGTACTCAATCGAGTAATTAATCTTCTTCACGCCGTTATCCAGCGCGGTCTGTTTGTATTCTTCCATGGTTTTCTTCGCGCTTGCAGTTACTTGTTCGACCATTGCCGAATCAAAACTGGAAACGTTCTGGAATGCGCGGGTGTCGACGATGTGGACAAGGTAGAGTTCCGCATCGTTCCGTTTTGCCACGGCGATGGCCTTCTTAAATGCAAGTTCAGCCTCGTAGGAGCCATCAATCGCGACCAGAATGTGTTGGTATTGTTGCAGCATAGAAAACACCGTCCCTTTTCCTAATATCGTCTTAAGAGTTGACCAGAATCTCTCTGGTAATGCGGGTAATATCGCCTGCACCTTTCTCCTTAACTCAAGTCTACCATCCTGTGAAAGCTATTACAAAGGGTGAGACGAAAAGATTCTGCCAATAATTGGAAATCTTTTTGCCTCACCCTGAATGTGACTCTGGATTATAAATTAGTTAATGGCGCGCACGAGCGAGAGCCCGAAAATCCCGACGAAGACTGCCGAAACGGTGATGGCAACTAGGGCGAGGGTCTTGGACGCGATGAAGCCGCCAACGACTGCGACAACCGCGCAGACGATAAGCAAGATGGCGGTGAGCGTCATGTTACCGGCGAGTTCCGGGCTGGGTACGTTCACGCTGAGAAATGGGCGGTGCCGGTGCGAGAGCAGGTAGCCGGCAAGAATGAGCAGAATGAGCGCGTAGACAGCCATGACAATGAGTAACATTTTGAAAGAATCCTCCTGAGTGTTTCGTGTATGCAAGCATCATAACATATTTGCTGAACATCAAAAAAGCACAGGAACAAGTCCTGTGCTTATGTGCGAAGAAACTTTGGGTGCCGTGGATATTTCCCAAATCGTGTGAACCCGCTATTATGCAGGTGGGACCGGTCCGGATCAATCTGAGTCCTACGTGAAATAGGCCATTCGTCAATGCGGCTTTGTGGTCCCAATGTATTGAGAATGTTCGGTCAACTGATAACAGGGAATGGCGAACACTTAAGTAACTTCATCTATTATATTAGCATCATGCCGTTCCCCGTGCAAGCGCTGTTATATTACGGCTGTTACTGAATTCGGAACACCGGGGTTTTCGTGCTAAAATATTCCATGCGCTAAATGGTGACCAAAGAGGGGAAGAAACTATGAATTACGAAGATATTCAGCGATTGCATTTGAACCAGCTAAGGCAAGCTTTGCGGGTGCGCCTGCTGAAGGTGGTTAGCTTGGTTGATGCAAGCGGTAATCCGCAGCAAGCACCCGCTGCGCCTTCAGCGAGCCCATTTTTCTTCAACCTGACTAATACTCAGGTAATCATTACCTCAAAGACGACCGATCAGCTGGCAGACGCCACCGCGCAGCTGCAGGCGGCCGGTGCCGTGGCCAAACACCGGGGAGCAGGCAAGCTCACCGAAAGCGAAGCGGGGATGCGGGTCCAGCTATTTTTCCCCGAGGCGCTTTTTAGCGGGCAATACGTCGACCAGGCGCCGAAGATGAGTTACATCGATTTTCGCAACGCGCAGTACCTCGCGCTCGCTAAGCGGCTCCAGGCAGACATGCCGGCGCTGCTCACCGCGCTGGGCACGGTCGCCGCGCCCGCCCCGCAGCTGGACTTCAGCAATCTGCCGGCCTACGTGAAAAGCATCGCGAAGCACGCGGCTCCGGCAATCGGGGGTCAGCTTGGCCGCGTGGGGCTTTTGGGCCAGAATATGGCTGAGCGCGGCATCCTGGGGCTGGAACTGGATTTGCCGAAGATTGTGGGGGCAAACACGAACGCGCTGCGCCTCGTGCGGGATGCTAGCTGGGTGATGCTCGCCCGCAACCAGGCGGACATCCCGCTACTTGACTTCGTGGCGGCGACCTTGCGCGGCGATGGCGCTGATGCCGCTGAACTCAGCTGGCCACTTAGCGCAGACGCATCGGCGCAGAAGGAACTACTGCCGGGGTTTGGTGACCAGAGCCGGCACGTGCAGTTGCTGCTGCAAGAGAGCATGGCGCAGGGCGCGGATCTGGATATGAACCTGCGCGCAAACGGCATGTTCACCGCGAAGTTCGGGGATGAGCGCGTGTTCATCAGCGGCCGGCAAACTGACCTGAACGGCGCGGCGGCGTGCCAAATCGCGCAGAACGTGACCGCGCGGAAGGTGACGCTGGGGAAGGCCAAGCTGCCGGTACCAGCTGGCAGCCATTACGTGAGCCTGGCTGCAGCTAAACGCGACTTTGCGGCCAGCTTTAAGAACAAGAGCCTGGCCATCAAGGGGGACCGGCCGGCGACAACCACGCTGTTCCCAATTCCGGCAACCGCGGAGGCGTTTAGCCAGGCGGTTGCGGCAGAACTGACGGCTAACGGGTCGGTGAACGTCGAGATGTTCGTCCCCGGCGATCAGTTCAACCTGCTGGTGCTGGATGGAACCGTGCTGGCGGTGAGTCAGCGTGATTTTGCCTATGTTGTCGGCAACGGGCGCAACACGCTTGCGGACCTAATTACGCAGCGGAATCAGCGGCGGCAGCAGGCGGGCCTGCCAGTGTTAACGCGGGCGGTCGACCCAGAAACCTTGGCGGATCAGGGCGTCAAGCTGGACACGGTTGTCTCACGCGGCGGCCAGGTGTATCTGGGCCGCGACAGTGTGAGCGCGGCGGCGGGGATGTGGCAGAACGGCCGCGCTGATTTGGACCAGTCCTATGACACGCTTGCGGTGCAGGCGGCGAGGGCCCTCAGCTTGCGGCTCTGTTCCGTGCAGCTGGTGGTGCCAAACGGATTTGTGCCGTATGACCCGCAAGAACAAACGCGCGGGGCGACGCTTGCGACCATCGTCGGCGTGGACGCGGCGCCAGATCTGAGCGAATTCGAGTGCCCGACGTACGGTGATGGCTTGCCCGTGGTGGGGCAGGTGCTGGATGCAGTGCGGAAGATTGACCGCAAGTAGGGGGCGCTGCTGTTTGCTTTGTGCACACCATAGCGCGAAAACAATACCCGCAGTGAGGACTAGTCGCCTCACTGCGGGTATTGTTTATCTATATCAATAAGTCACTAACGGGCGCCGCGTTGACGCTCATAGTTCACGGTTACTGGCAACCTAGAACAGCCCGAACAAATGGTGCTTTTTCTTTTCTGCCGGTTTTGCTTCCGCCGGCAAATCGATGTTGTCCTTGAAGATGGCCTGTTTTGCCACGACGAGCAACCCGGTTGCGTCGTCATCCAGCTGGGCGGATTCGTCGCTCACGAGGGTGAAGGGGATGTCGTTTTGCGCGCAGACCTTGACGAACGGGCCGGTTGTGCCGGTGCCGACGTGGCCGTTGATGAGCACGCTGTAGTCCTTGTCCTTGTATTCCGCGATGACGGCCTTGAACCGCAAAACGGTGTGGGCATCGCGCAATTGGACGTTGCTAATGCGCAGGGCGACCCGCTCACGAAGGGAACCCAGGAACTTGCGCCGTTCGTCGGGGTTGGTCTTGCGTGGGCCAAAAATGGCATTGGTCATGTGGTCGTCTAGTTCATTAGTATTCTTGTCGCTCATGATGTCGTCTCCTTGCTTGCACCTTGTAGGTAGCAATTATAGCAGTATTAGTAAGCGGTCGCAAAAGGGTAACGCCCGGATGCCGGTCGTAGCGTGCGTAATCGGGGTAATTGCTGACACACTTCTGTGCATAGCTGAAGGATAACTTAATTCTCAGCAAAGCCGCCAATTTGCGATTGTATAGTTGTTAACTTAAGTGTAGATTAAAGATTAGTGTATTAACTCGGTCTGGGGAGACCGTGAGTTTAGGTTTACGTGGTAGCACGTATTAATATTTGTATAAATTGACGAATGTAGACAGATGAACAAGATATTGTCGTTATTTAGCGACCATTATTGTTGCATTATGTGCATGCATGGGGGAGCTTCATGACACTTGGTTCGTGGTTCGGTCGGTTTATTCTGTCTGTGTTCTTTGTGGCAGGGTACACCACCTATTTTAGTTCAAGGTTTTATCAACAACTGGTTGAGGGCGGCGATGATCGGCCGCGTCTGCTCAACAACCGGCTTATTTTGCTACTCATTCCGCTGGTTGTCACGCTCGGGCTGCAGCTAGCGGCCGCGACGGCGCCCAGTGACCAGGGGCTGTACCTTAATTTGCAGCTGTTCATCACCTCGTACACCTTGCTGGATGAGAACCAGGAGGAGTGGGAGTATGCGCTCAACTGGTTCATCTTCGCGATGTTCTGGATGCTCAATCATCCGTTCGATGCGCACCTGTTCCTGCTCGTGGCGGTGGTGTTTACCGCGCTGTACTTCGTGATTCGGCGGTGGCAGTACACGATTCATTACCACCGGCTGGCCAACACGATTTTTGCGATTGCCGTCAGTGTCCTGTACTGGTCAACGTACGTGGGGCTCGGGCGTGATGAGGCGATTCTGAACCCGATAATTTTCTTTATAATGAGTGGTTATGCGTTCTTCTACTGGTTAAGTATTCACCGCCGCGAAGAGGAACGGGAACGGATGTTGCGAGAACTCAACGAGGATACCCTGACTGGGGCGCGCAGCCTGAAAATGTTTTTGACCATCAGTGAAGAGCAGTTCCACGAGGCGGTTCAACAAAATGAGCCCCTCGCCGTTGCCGTAATCGATATTGACCGGTTCAAAATGTTCAACGATGATTACGGCCACGCCGCGGGGGATGCCGTTCTGATTGGCATTACCAAGATTATTCAGCGCGTGCTTGAAGCTGATGGCGGCCGAGCCGGATTATACCGGACCGGGGGCGAAGAAATGACCATCGTGATGCCCGGGTACACACTGGTTGATGCCAGCCGGCTAATTCACCTCTGCTGGGCCAATGTGCGCAGCGAGCGGATTATTTTTGAGGGTAACCGTTTTCGCTGCACCATCTCTGCCGGGGTGACCGAGCGCGAGGACGACGACATGTCGCTGCTGGCCATGACCAAACGTGCAGATGGTAGTTTGTACATGTCCAAGCAGCGCGGGCGCGATTGCGTCACCGTGAACGGGATTGGCGATGCACGCAGCGGCCGGGAAAGCACGATGATGAACTACACATTCTTCACCCAGCCAATTGTCCGCATCAGCGATAACTCCATTGTCAGTAACGAAATGCTGCTGCGGGTTTACGACCACGGCAAATGGACGTTGCCGCACAACTTCGACGTCACCGTGCCCACCATCATTAACCTGATGCAGCGGGCCGTGAACAACCTCGAAGTACCGTCGCTGTGCATGAACTTCGAACTGCGTGAATTGGTCGATCCGGAAATCAAGGATGCGCTAATCAACTACATGAACGACCAGGGCGGCAAGTGTGCCATTGTGGTTGAACTTGACCACATGGACGACTACGCAAGTTTCCGGCAGGTCGCACCCGACTACCTCGCTGCCGGCATCAAGTTCACCATCGACTCGGTGGGCATTGAGGGAACGTACGCCCAGTTCGCGCCGGTCCTCGACCTGTTCACTTATGCGAAAATGCCGCTGAATGAGTTGCGCAGGCTGCATGATGAGGACAAGATTCGCGAGCTGATTCGTTACTGGGAATCGGTGGCGAAGACCCACAATCTGACCTTCATCCTCCAGGGGATTGAGACCGACCGCGATATCCATCTTGCCAATGACTTTGCGGTAACGATGGGCCAAGGCTATTACTTCAGCCGACCGGTATTGCCCCGAATTCTGTAACTATTAATCCACACCCAGGCGCCCAGCGTACCTGGGTGTTTTTTTACGGGAAAAGCACTGAAATGAGCGACTGGTGTTTATGAATCACGAACACAAGCGAAATTTTTGCCGATTTTTGCCCACAAATTTTGCAATATGTATTTTCTTTTTGATGCCCAGCCAGTATGCTATTCAAGGTGCTTTTTTAACCGGTTTGGTTGATGAGCAACTGTCTACAAATCATGAACGAGGCAAATTATGAGCAAATGGCGAAATGACGGCAAATACGAGGAAGTTAAGCGGCTGGGCGTGGCGTTAGTCAGTGCGCTCATTACGGCACTGGCGCTCAATCTGTTTTTGACGCCGGCCAACGTGTTTCAATCCGGGGCGACCGGGGTGGCGCAACTCATCTCCCTGTTTTTGCGGCGGGCGGGGATGCGGACCGGTGACCTGACTGGGTGGCTGAACCTCGTGTTGAACATTCCGCTGGTGTACCTGGCGTGGCGCAAACTTGGCCGGCAGTTCACCATCTTCAGCATGATTAATACTTTCCTGATTTCGGGGCTTGTCATCGTGCTGCCGGTGCACGCACTGACCGATAACCCGTTAATGAACGCGATTTTCGGTGGGGTCCTCACCGGGGTTGGGGTCGGTATCGCGCTCCGGTACGGTTTTTCCACCGGCGGCTTTGATATTCTGTCGATGTACCTGGCGAAAACCACGCGGCAGTCGGTGGGTGTGCTCATGTTCGCCGTCAACTTCGTCATTGTCATGGTGGCCGGGCTCGGCATTCAGTGGGAAAGCGCGCTGTACACCATCATTTCCATCTACTGCATGACGCGGGTGGTGGACACGATTCACACGGCCAACCAGAAACTAACGGCGTTCATCGTCACCGAGCGCGAGGAAGCGGTGATTGCGGCCGTCACGAAGCGCCTGATTCGCGGGATTACGGTCATGGATTCGCGTGGGGGCTTCATGCGCCGCGACAACAACACGCTGATGATCGTGGTGTCCCGCTACGAGCTCTACGATTTGACCGAGGCAATTCACCAAGTCGACCCGCTCGCCTTCATCGATATTGTCGCGACCGTGGATGTGTTCGGCGAATTCCTGTCGGCGGATCAGCAGCGGGCCAAGAAGGTTGGGGCGGGGCAGACACGCCCGCCGCGACCGGCAGAAGCAGCAGCCAAGCGGAACCAGATTGGTTAGGTGGCCGGCTGCGCAACTGGTGCGAATTTTTTGCGAACAAAAACGGTAGCAACCCACAGTGGGTCTTGCTACCGTTTTTTAATTCAGATTATGCCTGTTTTGCGCCCAACTTGACCGCCGGGATGAGTGTGTCTTCGATTACCGTAAAGATGTCGCCGAACCACGCACCGGCTTCGGGGACAGGGTGCACAAAGGCCTGAATGGTCTGGCTGTTTTGGTGCACGAGGGTGGTGATGCCGAGGACCGCTGATGGGTCAGTTATCAGCTGGCCGATGAGCCGCGCGGCGGTTAAGAACATCGAGCCAGAGAGGTTGACCCCGTCTGCGTAGATGTTGCGGAGCGTTTGCTGCAGGACGGTTAGTTGGTTGATTTGCCCGTTGATGGCGTATTTGAACATCATCGCGTAGACCACCATGCTAAGTTCGCTGGTCGTGTTGGGGTTAAAGCGGGCGTGGGTTAACAGGCGCCGCCAGATGCCTTGCAGATGACTGGTCGGCACGTATGGGGTGCACTGGACCACGGCCATGAAATCCGAGTACGGCAGCGCTTTGCAGTTTGCCAGCGCCGAGACAACGTTGGTGCCAATTTGGCTGGTATCCACCAGCGTAGCAATCTTCGCGTCACTTACTCCATACTGGCGCAGCAGTTTGATTGCGCGAACGGTCAGCGCACTGGTTGCGAGCAGTTCGCGTGCGTGCGGCATGGTCGGCAAATTCAACTTGGCGAGGTTCAGGCAGTGCAACACACCGTTAATGAAATCCGGCTGGGACTGGTCCTGCAACACTGGTGCAAACGGATCGGTGTCTGCCTGACCCAGGTTCCCGTAAAAGATGCGGACGTCGATTGCCAGCCGCACAGTCAGGGCGAACGCATCGCGGAACCCGAACTGCGTCTTGCCGGCTTCGAAGCGCGACTCGGTGGCACTGGCCCAGTTGACGCTTAAATCGGTCAGCGCCAGCTTGTAGTGGTGCCGAATCCACGCAATGGTGGCACCGCTCCACTGCCAATTTGGCAGCGTGCCTTGCTGATGCGTGCGCGTTTTGGCTGGCATCTTGTTGTTCGTCCAGCTGGGCAGTCCGCGCACGATGAGCGTCCATGCGCGACTGCAGTAGCCGGACAGGCCGTGCGCGCCCAGGGCATCGATCCGGCCGAGGAGACCGTGCACGTTATCCCGGTTGGCCCCACTTGGCTGCACCACATACTGGTAGGCAAGCCGGGCCAGTTCGGTCAGGGGCGCCTCATCGAGGGCGTTGATACTGAGGGAATCCATGTGCCGGTTTTGCATCCGCAAGTTGTGGTAGGAAGTCATGGCTGCGAGCAGGACCGTGCTCGTGGCCATTTCCCGGTGTGCTAGGCTCTGGAGCAGCAAAACGGCCAGGTCAGAACTGGGAATGGTGGATTCGGTAATATTGGCGGCGGTGAACTGGTGTGCGTATTCAATCAGGCCCGCAGCAATTTTGGCGCGGAGGGTGCTGCTGCCAAAGCGGACCGCCGCGGCGATGGTCAGTGAGTGGGCGTAGTTCCAGTAGGGGAATGGCTGCAGGAATAGGGCAATCCGTTCCTCCTGGTCGGCGGTCAGCTGAAAATCATCGGTATCTGCGCGCTGGCAGGTGCAGAGGACAAAGAGCAGCAGCTTGGTCATGCGGTTATCAGCATGGCGTGCGTTTGCGGCGGCAAACTGCGCATTCTGGTCGGCGACTGCGGTCAGATTATTGCTCAGAAAATTCAGGTAAGTGCCGCGATTGATAATCTCAGGCAGCGAGTCGGTGAAGCTCAGGAAGTCATGCAGGTCCATCTGCAAGTTGCGCAGAATTTGCCGCACGCTGTGGATGCTGAGGTCGTTTTGGCCACGCTCAAAGCGGGACAGGGCAGCGGCCGAGCACCCGGCCCCCGCAACTGCCTGATTCAGATTAAGGCCCCGGTCCTGCCGGAACTGGCGGAAGAATCCGCCGAGGGTTTTTGCATTCATGTCGATTCCCCACTTTTTGATAGCGCATTCAACAACGGTGATTTGCGTTTGACTTTGCTGGCTAGTTCTTTGGCGACGGTTCTGCTGTCAAAATGTCAATTTAAGAAAGCCAAATGGAACCGTGGTTTTTGATTTTGAAGCACACATTTATTTCACAAGTACTGGTGGTCTAAACCACTACTGATTAGGGGCTTGGCTGGAATGAAAGCTCCGATGTGTACATTGTTAAACAAATATGAGTTTGTTTAGGGACCGAAATTACATAAATGCAAAAATGGACCAATTAATCGATTTATTTTTAGCAAACGGATTGTTAAACACTTTAATGGTGCATACCATAACAATGTAAGCTTGAACCCAAGGGATGATCTGGAGGCCGCATGCTTGCCAAGTGTGAAGAAGTATGAGCTATCTAATAAGGGAGAAGATTCGTTCATGACAAAAACAAACAAAGTGTTAACTACCGCCGCAATCGCAATGGCTGCTGCCGGTGTCGCCGCAACTGGGAATACCGCGGTGCACGCTGATACGGACACGCCAGCACCAACGACGACCAAAGACACCACGCCAACCCCTGATGCCGCCGTCAAAGCGGCCCAGGCCAACGTTGACCAAAAGCAAAGCGATGTTGACGCAGCAACTAAGGCGGACACCGCCGCACAAAAGGTGGCAACTGCCGCTAACGCCAAAGTTGACGCCGCTAAGCAGCAGGTAACATCCGCCCAGACGGCCGAAAAGACCGCTGCAGCTGACCAGGCGAAGGTTGCCCAGAATGCGGCTGACGCTACCCCCGCTAAGCAGGCCGAAGTGCAGAAAGACATCAAGACCGGCGAAGCTGACGTCGCGGCTAAGACTAGCGCCGCTAAGGCTAGTGCCAGCGCTGTTGACACGGCCAAAAAGGCCGCTGACAGCGCTAAAGCGGCTGTTACGGCTGCCCAAAATGACGTAACCACCGCCCAAAATGATGTTAATCAAAAGCAGACCGCCACTGCCGCCGCAAAGACGGGCAATGCCAGCGGTGATATCAACGCCGCCCAAAGCAGTGTTGACCAGGCCATGAGCCAAAAGCAGACCGCTGATAAAGATGTTGAATCCGCCCAAAGTGCTAAGACCGCGGCAGACCAGCAGGTAGCAACTGATAACGCCGCCGTAATCCAGGCGCAAACTGCCGCTGACCAGGCCGATGATGCCGTTAATACGGCGGCGGCCGCTAAGACTGCTGCCACAACGGCGAACACCGCGGCCCAAAACGCCGTCACCGCTGCGCAGCAAAGTAGTTCCAGCAGCGTCACGGATAGCCATCTGCCTAACACCGTTAAGTGGGCTAGTGATATCACTAAGTCGGACCTCGATGCCTTTGCGGACACAAGTTCACCGAAGTTTGATGCCGCGGGTGCTAAAATCTCGACTAGTTTTAGCTTGAACAGCTACGTCAATACGCCAAGTGACAGCAAGATTGAAGTGCCCAATGCCAAAGCGATTACCCCAGCAATGCAGCTTGAACTGGCCCAGTTTGCCGCCGATACAATTAACCAGATTCGCGCCAAGACCGGCCAGACCAAAGTTGTGCTTAGCACGGGTGCCATGGCCATGGCTCAAGAAATTGCGGCTGGATACAATAGCGACAATTGGAATATGTGGGTCAACCCTGGCCATGATGTTTCGGCGATTACCGCGGCCGCTAAAAATTATGGCTATAACAGTACCGACAATTATTATGAAGATATGGCTTCTGCTCAAAGCACAATTTCTTTTGTACCTGAAATTGCGGTAATGCGGAATAACACGAACAATCCAGATTACAACTGGATTGATAATGATACTGGTGCTGAAGGTCCTCACACCTATGCTGATGTCCGGGCATCCGTTTGGCAAGGTATTATTAACATGATGTTTGATGATGCTAAGTCCATGTACTTACATGCAGCTGACACGATGGGCTACTGGAACAATCCAACCATGCAGTACTTTGGTTTAAGCATTGACAAATTCGGCCAGATTCACTACATTTACCTGCAAGATTCACCAACTTACATCGCCGACCGGGACCTAGCAACCAGCAAGGGCGTGTTTACCCCGGCAGCTGCTGGCGCAACTGGAAGCACCGATTTGGCGGCGCTTACCGCTAAAGCGGACGCGACCGCGAAGACTTTGGCTGCTGCGACGACAACCCTGACCAAGGCCCAAAAGCAGCAGACAACCGCTCGTCAGACCTTGACGGATGCTAAAAATGCCCTGGTTAAGAGCAAGAGCGCGGCATCCGATGCCGCTGACAAGTTGGCTCAGGCCACTAGCGCGGCTAGCAGTGCGGCCGCTAAGCTGGCCAGTGCCCAAGCAGCGCTGCAGGCCCTGCAGACTGCTAATAGCAGCGCCGCTGCTAGCCAGGCAGAGACGGTTAAGGCGGCTGAAGCCGCTCTAGCGGCCGCTAAGCAGACCCTGGCTAGCGCGCAAGCCGTGCTAACAGCTAAGCAGGCGGACCAGCAGGCCACTGATAAGGCCGTCACGGATGCCCAAACCAAGGCTGATAGTGATGCTGATGCCGTTGCGATTGCCCAAAAGCACGTTGCTGACCTTAAGCAGCAGCTAGCGGACATGCAAAATGGTGATGCTAACCTGCAGGCCGCTAATGCTAAGCTGGCGGCTGCTAAGCAGGCAGTTACCGATGCCAAAGACGCCCTGACCGCCGCTGAAGCGGCAGCCGTTAAGCCAAACGCCGATGCCAAAGCAACTGCGGCGGCATTAACCGCGGCTAAGCAGGCCCTAGCTGCAGCGCAGACCCAGCTCAAGACCGCCCAGCTGAACCAGTACATTGACAGTCTGGTGCACAGTCGCCACGATGGGATGCCCGTTGTTAAGCCTGAATTTAAAGCGGCAACTGGCGAGGCTGTTTCCGTTAAGCCGGCAGACTTCTACGATAACACCGTTAAACCTGAATTTAAGGCGGCAGCTGGTGATGCCGTATCCGTTAAGCCTGAGGACTTCTACGACAACACGCAGGCTAAAGGCACGCCAATCAACTTGGCAAAGGGTGACACCGACAAGCAGGTTGCTTTGAAGCCTGGTTCAACGCAGAACGCACAAGCGGCACCTGCCGCCCAAGCTACTCGTGGTAGCCAGACGAATAAGTCCCTGGCTCAACTAGGGGATGCTACAAGTAACCTAGGTGCATTGGGGATGTTTGCCCTGGCGATGACGAGTCTGTTAGCACTTGTCGGCTTCAAGAAGCGCCAGTTCTAGTTAATGAAGTGTCGGCAAAATGCCGGCACTTTTTTGGTCAGTGCGAGCTTGAAATGGATCGTTTTTGTGGGGCCGCAATAGTGGACAGAGAGTGGCTAATCATTTTGGTGGGCACGCTTTAAGATAACACAATGCTTATAGCGTGTTGCGTGCCGCCGCCAAGGTGAAATTGTTGGTGATTGATTAACAACCGTCTGCAGTTAGCAATCTTCGTGTTAAAATACAAATGCAAGAATATGCTTAAAAAATAACGATGCTGGTTTGCTAGGCAGAATGCGCACACAGTGGTGTTGTGCTCAGTAGGGTTTAAACAGTGAGGAGGAGTGACCCGGCCGGATCACGGCTGGGGTCCAAATAATATGCGCAAACAAGTCATGCTATTAACCGTCACGGCGCTGGCGACATTGGTGCTCGGTGCTTGTGGTAATAACCAGAAATCTTCATCGGACTCGAGCACCAAATCGAGCAAGGTGGTCAAAAAAGCGCCGAAGAAGGAGAAGCCGGCGGCCAAGTCGAGCAAAAAAGTGGCGACTAAGCCGAAGCCGAAAGTGGTTAGTGACAAGATGAATTTTGCCCAGATTGAAAAGGGTGACTTCAGCAGTCTCACCGGGACGTGGACGGAGATTGCTGGCGGTGGGAATGGTATTGGCGGGTTTCAAATGGAGGTTGGTGATGGCCGCAAGCTTTCTCTAACGCCCAGCACGATTAAGACGATGGGTATGTCAGTTTCAGGGACAACGTTGACTGACAACAATGGCGCCCACAAACTTGAATTTGATGTGCAGAAGGGGGCGTTGTTTGCATCCCTGCAGAATGATGCTGCAATTAATTGGGGCGTGACCTTTTACCCGAAGAACACGACCTCTGCGTACAGCGACATCACTGGCACGCCGAAGAATACGCAGAACCTGATTGAAGTGTGGACGAGCAACAATTCCGCTACACAGGTGTTCGCCCAGAACGTGACTGCTGCTCAGTTCAAGGCCATGCAGGCAAAAGCAGCACAGGGGATGCACCTGGATCAGGTGGCTCAGAATGATTTCTCCAGCCTGGTTGGAACGTGGAAGAATCCGCAGAACGGGGATACGATTGTTGTCACCAGTCAGGTGCAAAACCGCACCGCCGATTCCGCTTACCCTAACGCGAAGGGCGCAGTCATCAGCGGCCAAGATGTCTACGGCCAGCACGAGGTCTTGATGAATGGTGAACGCGAGTCCGGCACGATGCACGCCCTGCTGGGGTACTTTTCTAACAAGGTACCTGGCACCAACGTATCATCACTGTTGCTGGTGCCTAAGGGTGTAACGGCCTCAATTGACGATGACTCCGATTCAACCCAAGACCGCATGATTCTTGGCGGCGGCGAGGGCGGCTACGCAGAGAAAGCCTACTACCTGGTTAAGTAAAATCGCGCAAAAAAAGACCCAACCAGCGCTCGGCGAATTGCCGGACGTGCTGGTTGGGTCTTCGTGCATATTAGTTGGTTGCGTGATCTTTTTGCCATTTTTCCGCGATGGCAAACACCTCATCAAGATCATCTTCGTAGATGTTCGACATGAACGGATTGGTGGTTGGCTGGACGTATTCGCGCATAGTTTGCCGATTAGCACGAATCACTGACTCGATGGCGGGCACGTCGGCACCCGGCGTGTATAGCTTGATGTACAGCTCCGAATAAGAGTATGCTGCGGCAAACGTCGTAAAAATGCGGTTGTAGTCGATGCTGTTCTGGATGAACCGTAATTTGAGAATCGCGTCCCCATCACCGACCATGATTAGGCTGCCGATAATCAGGCTGAGCAATTCGACGAGGGCTGAGTTGCGCTTGATATCAAAGCTGGCGTGGCTAATGATGTGCTGCAGGGCCTTCAGCTGCTTCGCCTTTGTTGCATCATCGGTGTCAATATGACCCGATGCATCCAAAAAGGCGATGACGTCTGAGCTTTGGAAGTGCTTGGCTGCGAAAACGCCGCGGAAGGTTAGGTCGTGAATCTTGGCGAGCGCGTACTCTTCGTCCGGCTGACAATCGAATAAGTTAGAGCTTTCGGCGGCACGCTGCTTCAGGTCGGCCAGCAGCAAATTATAGCGGTATTCGGGAAGCAGTCGGAACGTGGCCTTGGTTGCCATGTACGCGTGCTTGATGCGCTCGGCCTTATCACTAATGGTGTCATCGAAAATCATGGTTTTGTAATCCGAGAAGGGAATTGGGAACACAAGCCGGTAGAACATGTCGGTCGTGAGTAGCAGCACGTTGAGCAGCTGTAGCGAATCCCGGAACCCCATCTGCGTTTTCTCGTTCTCAAACCGTGACTGCGTGGCAGTTTGCCAGTTCACGCTCACGTCTTGGAGGTTGAGGTTGTAAAATTGGCGCAGGCGTTTGATGGACGGACCACTGAACTGCCACTCGTCAGTGAGCCAATACTCGTTTTCGCCCTCATGGTGGTCAAGCAGCTCGTAATTGTGCGCCGCCTTCTTCCCCAGCTTGATTAGCGGCCAAATTCGCTTGAAGTATTTGACCAGCCCCGTCAGTGATAGGTTGGCCGTCTGCGTGATGAGGCGGTTAATCTTGCTCAAGTTGGCGTCCGTTGGGGATTTGACCCAATTCAGCGTGAATTGCGCAAAGTTCACGACCGGCGCCATGTTGATGGCCGAAATCTCAGTCTGGTCCAATTTCTGGTGCATGATTGTGAGGTGGTGGAACTTGGTCAGGGCCTCCTGGAGTGCGGACGCCAGCTGCAGGTCCCGGTTAATCGTTGCCTGGATGAGTAGGTAGGCCAAGTCGCCGCTGTTCAGCCGTGCCAGCTGAATGTTATCGGCATTAAACTGGGCCGCATAATCAATGACCCGATTGGCGACCATGTTGAGTAGTTCATCGCTGCCAAAGCGCATCGCGGCCGTGATTGCGAGTGTTGTGGTCGCGTTCCAGGCCGGGGATGGCGCGACAAAGTCACTGAGCATCTGCTCCTCGTCTGCGCTCAGACGGTAGGCGGAAGTGTCCGCCTTTTGACTCATTGCAAGCAGGAAGCCGGCGTACTTGACCGGGCGCAGGTTCATTATCGATTCGTTAGCCTGCGCGAAGTTGTCGCTGAACTCCTCCAGGTGCCCCTGGTCGTTTGCGAGGAACGCCGCCAGTGTGTCGATATCGATGATGTTGCCTTGTGCGTGCTGGAATTCGCGAAAATCGTAGACCGTGAACTGGATGTTCGCGAAAATGGCCTTCATGTTGGCCACACTCAGGTCGCTTTGGCCCCGCTCGAAGCGCGACAGGGCCGCGGGTGAACATCCTGACCCCTCAACGGCCTGCGCGAGCGTCAACCCGCGCGCTTTGCGAAATTGTTGCAAGAAGGTCCCAATTGATTTTGACGCCATCGTCGCTGCCTCCATAAAGTATCCATTCTGTGCCAGATGGTTAATAGTTTTGCATAAATGTATTGTACCATCAGGAAGCGCAAATCGTGCCGTTGCAGCATTAATTTTGGTGCGGCGTTGGCGGCACACGGGCGTCTCGACGCTAGGGACGATCCGGGTGATTCAGAGAGGGGCCGCGGCGCTGTGGCTTTGCGATTACTTGCGGGGTGACCTGGACGGGCGCGTGCACGCCGCCACGCGCTGGTTCGCCTTTGCTCAACGGAAAAGTGGCCGTTTTGCAAATTTGATACAGGACATATTTTTTGGAATGAAAACCGTGTGTAAGTTCATTACAGTGTCACTTTCAATGCGGAAAAGTGGCTGCTTTCACGGAAATTCTGCGCATATTTTTAAATATTACCTGTGTCAAATTTGCGCTG
This sequence comes from Lacticaseibacillus hulanensis, assembly GCF_004010095.1. Classification (GTDB taxonomy): domain Bacteria; phylum Bacillota; class Bacilli; order Lactobacillales; family Lactobacillaceae; genus Lacticaseibacillus; species Lacticaseibacillus hulanensis. The sequence goes on from NZ_RRYD01000012.1 coordinate 20,792, forward strand.
GCGCCACTTTTTCGTTGCGTGTCCGCCTGGTGGGCCGATTTGCAGCGGCGCGGTAACTGCGGCGGTGGCGGGCTGCGAGCGCACTGGTCGTCAGGGATGGCCCGTCAGTTGCATGCGCCCCGAAACCAAAACGGCCCCAGACACGAGCTGAGTCAGTGTCTGGGGCCGAATGCTGTTTACTTAAGGGCAAGCCGGTTAAACCGCTTGATGAAGGCGGTTGTGGCGGGCGTCTGCAGCCGGTGCTTGCGCCAGGCCAGAACGGTGTGCGTCTGGACGCGCGGCGAGAAGGGGATGAAGCGCACGCCTGCGTTCGTGCCGGAATCGATGACCCCCTCAATCGTGAGGGCCGCCAAATTGCCGTACTCAATTAACGGCAGAACGTTGAAAATCAGATTGAAGTGACCAACAACGTTGAGGCGCGTCAATTCCGCGTGGGCCCACTGGCTGAGCAGCTGTTGCACGTCCGCGCGCCCTGAGATGATGAGCGGAATGCCTGCCAGGTCAACTGGTTCGATGACCGGCTTCTTGGCCAGCGGTGCATCAACGCTGACCACGAGGCCCCAGCGTTCGGTGTGGGCTAGGGTCAGGTGATCGTACTTGTCGGTGTTGACCGGTTCAAGCAGGAGGGCAACGTCGAGCAGGCCCTTGTCCAGCCGGTCGAACAGGTCGTCACTGGTGCCGGTGAACAGGTCGAAGGTGACGGCGGGGTATTCCTGGGTAAATTTCACCAGCTCTTCGGCGAGGGCGTGACTGCTGTCGGCTTCCACAGCGCCGATGTTGATGTTGCCGCTGAACAGCTCGTTGTGCTGGTTCACGAAGGTTTGTTCGGTCTGCGCGGTGAGCGTCAGGATTTCCTGCGCCCTAGTCTTGAGGTAGAGGCCGGCCTGCGTTGGGGTCAGTCCGTGACTGGTGCGCGTGAATAGTGGCGCGCCGAGTTCATCTTCCAGCCCCTTGAGCTGCCGCGACAGTTTTGGCTGGGTAATGTGCAGGCGCTGCGCCGCGGCCGAGATTGAGCCGGCAGATTCGATTGCGAGGAAATATTCAAGCAGCCGCAGTTCCATGGGCAATGCCTCCGATTAGTTACCGGGACGGGTGGTGTCCGGGTCTAGTTTGCTGATACCTAGGCTACTATAACTGTTCGGGCCTGGATTGACAATTGTTTGCACCACCAGGTCGGCAACGTAGCGTCTGGTTGCAGCAAGGTTGCCAAAATGCTGCGGCGCTTCGGGCAATGCCCCGGTTGGTTGCTGAACCCGCGACGGGTCAATCAGCGTACAGTGGATGCGAGGCTTCAGGGCGGCCGGCATAGCATCCGCTTCTTCTGGGGCCAGATGGGTGACGTAGACGAGGCGCGCAACGCCGGCTGCAACCATTGCCCGGGCGATGGTGGGCGCGAGCACCGCAAAGGGTCCATTCAGGTTGGCGTAAACGACATCGACGCCGGCCATGGCCTCGTAAAGCGCCTGGTAATCCAGGACGTCGGCTTCAACCACGCACTCGCGCCGGGGATTGATTTGCTGAAGCCGCTTGGCCCTGCGCAAATATAGCGTGAGGTGCACGGGTGTTTCCGCAAGCAGGCGGCTACGCACCAGCCGGGCAATCTGGCCATTGGCGCCGATGATTAGGATATTTGCCACAAGTTTACTGCTCTTGTCCGTAGATTTCCTTGGCCAGACCGAACGCGGACCAGGCTTTCGGCCATCCGGAGTAGAAGCTGAGGTGCGTAATCAGCGCGACCATCTCGGCTTTTCTGACGCCGTTTTCCTTAGCAATCTGCATGTGCAATTTTAGCTGCGGGAACAAGCCTTGCGCCATCAGGGCTGAGCACGTGATTAGGCTGCGGTCGCGGGCGGATAGCTCGTCTTCTTTGGCCCACACCTGCCCGAACAGGACGTCATCATTGAGTGCGGCGAACTGCGGGGCGAAGTCGCCCAGGTTGTCGCGACCGGCTGTTTGTTTTTTGACCATCATTATCCTTCTTTCTTGCTTGCGGCGATGTTACCAAGGCTGCGTGGTTGGGCCGACGGTGAATTCACTCACGTTGGTGTCTTCCGGCATGTCGATGGCAAATTCGATGACCTTCGCCACGCGATCCGCGGTGATTTCGTACGTGTCGTAGGTCTGCTGCATTGCCTGCGCCGCACCGGCGTCGGTAATGGTGTCCAGCAGTTCCGTCTTGATGGCGGCGGGGTAGATGGTCGCGGTGCGAATGTGACTGCCTTCCTGGGCGGATTCCATGCGCAATACTTCCATCAAATCGCGGACGGCCCACTTGGTTGCCCCGTAAACGGCCCCGTTCGTGTAGGCCTTGAGCCCAGCCACGGAACTGGTGGCGATGAAGTGGCCGGACTTTTGCCCCTTGAATGTTGGCAGGGCCGCCGCAATCCCGTTCAGGACCCCCTTCAGGTTAACGTCGACCATCTGGTTCCATTCATTCACCTTGAGCGCGGAAAGCGGGGAGCTTGGCATGAGCCCGGCGTTCAGGAACATTACGTCAAAGCGGCCGTACGTGTCCTTGGCCAGTTGCACTAATGCGGCGTTGTCTTCGGGCCGCGTGACGTCGGTGACCCGGTAAATTGCCTGACCACCAGCGTTTTCGATCGTTTCAACCAGCTGCTTGAGCTTTTCCTCACGGCGGGCACCAAGCACAACCTTGGCGCCGTCCTTGGCCAGCAGCTTGGCGGTTGCGGCACCAATCCCGCTAGAGGCACCGGTGATAACAACAACTTTGTCTTTAATCATGTTTTTCTCCTATTCGATTATTGAAATTAATCTTCGCTGAGCGCGTCGTACTGCGCGTCGGACACTGGTTCCAGCCATTCTGGGGTGCCAGCGGTGATGGCGATGTGGCTAAACCAGCTGTCCTTGGTGGCGCCGTGCCAGTGCTTCACGCCGTCATGGGTCACGACGACATCGCCGGGGTGCAACTTGCGGGCTGGCTTGCCGGCTTCCTGGTACCAGCCTTCGCCGCCGGTCACGAGCAGAAGCTGGAAACCATCGTGGTGGATATGCCAATTGTTGCGGCAGCCGGGCTCGAAGGTGACGTTGCCAACCCCGACGCTCACTGCGGGGTCACTGATGAGGGTGTTCAGGTAGCTTTGCCCCACGAAGTACTTTGCGTAGGCATCGTTTGCTGCGCCGAGGCCGAAGATGCCGTTTTTGACTTCTTTTTCATTGCTTGTCATTAGATATTTTCCTTTCATGCTCTTAATGTTTACCGAGTTGCTTGAAGCCAATGCCTAGTATATGGCTGAAATGGGTATACGTAAAATGCTTAATTGGTCGGTGAGATATGCCTGGTGAGCATGGCGAAGCGAGGACGACACGCGTGGAATCTTCTGCTTTTGCACAAACTGCCGCGGAATGTTGGTTCAGTTATTGGTAAACATCTGTGGCTCTAGTTACGCGCTTTTTTGGCGACCACTATGGCGGAGGCAAGAATTCTTAGCGCCACGATGAGCAAAATTAAGAAGTCGCACTGACTGCCATGGATGGTGGCGTTGCCCGTCTTACTGTGCACCCCTCAGCAGCGATGACGGCGGACATAATACTGGTCCCAAGGGAGCCCGCAAACGTGTTAAAATATGCCCAATTGGAATACTTGACGGAGGAGGCATGAAAATGGAAACACAAAAGCTGCAGGCATTCATTACCGTGGCCGCCACTTTGAGCTATACAGAGGCCGCGACCCAGCTGTTCACCACGCAGGCGACGGTGTCCAAGCAGATTTTGGCACTCGAAAAGCAGTGGGGCGTGCTCCTGTTTTCTCGCGAACATCGGCAAGTGCACCTGACCGCAAGCGGGGCAGACCTGCTGCCAAAAGCCCAGGCGGTCGTCGCGGCCGCAAATGCGCTGGAAACCGCCGCGGTGCAGGCACAGCGAGGAAACGGCCGGTTGCTGCGGATTAAAACCATCCCGTCAATTGCCAGCTACCGCGCCTTCAACCAGATTGCCGCCTTCCACGCCGCGTATCCGGACGTGAAGTTGCAGCTGGCGGAGGTTGAAACGAACGTGGTGGACAGTGCGCTCAAAACCGGAGCGGCCGACATTGTCTTCACGCGCCTGTTTGGGCAGCCGGATGCCGCAACCGAGTTCTGCTTTGCTTCGGACGACCAGCTGTGCGTGGTGGTGCGCAAAGACAGCGAACTAGCGGGCCACAAGGTGCTCACGGCATCTGACTTGGCGAGCGCCGACCTGCTAGTGCTCGGGGAAAGCACGCGCCTGTTTCAGCCGGTTGCCAAGCTGTTTGCGGACGCGGGTATTACGCCGCACATCGCCTACAAGGGGCAGCGCATCGACCTGATTATCGGGATGGTCCGCGGGCACCTGGGCGTTTCGGTGATGATGGAAAAGACGATTGACCTGTTGGATTTCCCCGAGCTCACCACCGTGCCGCTCGAGCCGACCGTGACCTCCAAGCTCGGCTTCTTGCGGCAAAAAGGGCAGCACGATGCGGCCAGCAACGCGTTTTGGGCATTCATCAATAGTAATTGAGGACAGGTGGCGCGTGGTGCGCCGCCTTTTTTAGTACAACTATTCCAATCTGGCATAGATGCCGCCGCAGTCCGAATTGTTCCGCCGCCGCAAGCCCCGCATACTGAGAACATAGAAAGCGGAGGGATGAACATGTCAGAAAAATACGACTTGCGCAAAGTGCTTGCGGAGATTAAAGCTGTTCCCGGTCAATACCACGAAACGGATAAGGAAATTAATCCGGACGCGGATCTTGCCGGCGTATACCGGTACATCGGCGCTGGGGGCACGGTGCAGCGCCCGACTCAGGTTGGCCCAGCTATGATGTTCAACAACGTCCTGGGTTTTCCCGGCAGCCGCGTTTTGATTGGACTCCAGGCATCGCGGCAGCGTGTCGGCATGATTCTGCACCACGACTACAAGACCCTCGGCCAGATGCTCAATGAGGCGGTGAGCCACCCGGTGCAGCCGGCATTGGTTGGGCGGCAAGATGCACCCGCCCAAGAGGTTGTACACTTGGCAACGGACGCGGATTTTGACATCCGCAAGCTGCTGGCGGCACCAACCAACACGCCGGTTGACGCGGGCCCGTACATCACGATGGGCGTCGTGTACGGTCACAGCGTTGATGGCCAACTGGAGGACGTCACGATTCACCGGATGGTGCTGGAGGATAAGGACACCATCGGCATGTACATCATGCCCGGTGGCCGGCATATCGGCGCCTTTTTGAAGGAATACGAGGCGCAGAACAAGCCGATGCCAATCACGATTAACATTGGCCTGGACCCCGCAATTACCATTGGTGCCACCTTTGAACCACCAACGACGCCACTTGGCTACAACGAGCTGCAGGTTGCCGGTGCGCTGCGCAATCAGCCGGTTGATGTGGTTCAGGGCGTCGCGGTTGACGCCAAGGCGATTGCCCGGGCCGAATGGGTGATTGAGGCCGAAATCCTGCCGAACACGAAGATGCAGGAAGACATCAACACGAACACCGGCTTTGCGATGCCGGAATTTCCCGGCTACAATGGGACCGCGAACCCCGCGGTGAACGTGGTCAAGATCAAGGCCGTCACGCACCGGCAGGACAACCCAATTGTGCAGACCACGATTGGCCCGTCCGAAGAGCACGTGTCGATGGCCGGAATTCCCACCGAGGCGTCGATTCTGAGCCTAGTCGACCGGGCAATTCCGGGCAAGGTCAAGAACGTGTACAACGCACCCGCTGGTGGCGGTAAGCTCATGACCATCATGCAGATTCACAAGGACGACGAAGCGGATGAGGGGATACAGCGCCAGGCCGCACTTCTCGCGTTCTCCGCGTTCAAGGAATTGAAGACGGTCATCCTGGTTGACGACGACGTGGATATTTTCGACTGGAACGACGTGATGTGGACCGTGAACACGCGGTTCCAGGCCGACCGCGACATCATGGTGCTCGAGGGGATGCGCAACCACCCACTCGACCCATCCGAGCTGCCGGAATACGACCCGGCCCGCATTCGGGTGCAGGGGATGTCCTCCAAGCTCGTTCTGGACGGGACGGTGCCGTTCACGATGAAGGACAAGTTCAAGCGCGCAAGTTTCAAGGAAATGGATAACTGGCAGGATTACCTGAAGTAGGTCGCAAAGCTGCCGGGGATGGAGGGGTCATGATGAAGAAAAAAATCGTTGTCGGGATTACGGGTGCGTCTGGGACAATCTACGGACTGCGGCTTCTGGAAGCACTGGCGGCCAATCCGGACGTCGAAACGCACCTCGTCATGAGTCCGTGGGCCAAGGAGAACCTGGCCGTGGAGGCAACCGGCTACAACGAACGCGAAGTCCGCGCACTGGCCGACGTTGTTTACAGCGACCGGGACATGGGCGCTGCCATTGCAAGCGGCAGCTTTCAGCACGACGGCATGGTTATCGTCCCGGCCAGCATGAAGACCGTCGCGGCCATCGCGATGGGGCTGGCGGACAACCTGATTGCCCGTGCCGCCGACGTGACCCTGAAGGAACGGCGCCCGCTGCTGCTCGTGCCGCGCGAATCACCATTCAACCAAATCCACCTGGAGAACATGCTCAAGCTATCGCGAATGGGCGTGGAGATCATCCCGCCAATCCCGGCGTTTTACAACCAGCCCCAGACCATCGACGATCTGATTGACCACAACACCATGAAGTTGCTTGATCACCTGCACCTGCCAAGTGATTACGGCAAGCGCTGGCAGGGACTGGCCCAGGCCAAGCAGACGGCCAGAAGCGAGGTGCAGCATGGCTGAAAAAGTGTTTGCGGTGACGCGGGAAGGCTACACGATGCAGGCCAAACTTTCACGTGAGAATCAGGACGTCCTCCTGGAAATCACGGGCGGGGATGTGCCGCATTACGGCGTGGTCACGATTGTCTCGCCGGGTGCGGAGGCGCAGACCATCGCGCTGCCGAGTCGCCCCGGGCACCATCATCAAGAGGGGGTCCTGACGAAGCGGATTGCGAGCGTCATCGCGCCCGCCCTGCAAAGCAATGCGTTCATCATCGGCGGCCTGCACGTCAACCGCATTAGCAAGAAGCAGCTCGCCGTCGCTGGCACCATGGCGCAGGCCCTCGGCGTCCAAATTCGCGACTACCTGGAGGCACACCCACGCGTCAAGGTTGTCGAAGAGTTCGCGTAAGGAATGGGGCTGCTGCGCAAATAAGTGGCTCTTCGTTAAGTAGCGTTGATCTAATTTTTTAGAGCACTTGGGCCTTAATTGGTCTAGGTGCTTTTCTTATGCATTTGTCTTTTTACTGTTTAGTTTGAGCAATAAACGTTCAAGGTAAATTCGGTTAATGAATACAGGATTGTTGCGCTATGACTAGTCAAATGTGCGTAGCGTGAAGTACAATATACAAAATGATGAAGCCTTGAAGAGGACACTCACATATGAGGATTAAAATTAAGCGGTTTCCACTTACACTACTCACACTAAGCGTTTCCTACACCCTCCACGTTCAGCGCTTTCCAGACACAAACACTCCGCTTACTGCCGGTCGTGCTTTCGTACTCGGCGTGTGTGTTCTCGTGTTTGCGCTTTACTTAACTAGCTATAATAATCAGGGGAAGTACGGATTTATTTTCACTGAGTTGGTATGGCATGCCTTTGCATATGGAGGTATTTTAGCCTTATTTCATCAGTGTGATGCTCTAAGTACTGGACCAGGGGTAATTGTTCCGATAATCCTAGCCTTAGTTCTTGAAGCCTGTGCGCTGGTGGGTATTTATCGGCATTTTAAGGGATTGAAAACACCGCCGGAATCCTAAACGAATCACATTGTTTAAGTCATGCACAGTCCGTGAAGAGTTTATGTAAATGGATTGGTGGACTGCAAGCAAAGCAGGAAGTACGTAAAGCACTAGACTTTAATATAAATAGGGCCCAGCACTGTCATAACATGTGCTGAGCCCTATTTTGTTGTTACCACAACTATTGCAGCAGCGCCTTGCCGACGTTGATCTGCTTCTTGATGATGCCTTCTTGGTAGAACACGTCCGCGATGGTCTGTTGTTCCTTGACGATGGCGCTCGTCACGGCGCTGAAGGCGAAGCTGCGCCGCTTGACGGTGAGGTTCGTGATCTTCTTGCTCAGGTGCAGGGTCTTGCTGAGCATGGTTGAGACCTCACTCTTGTGGGAGTTGGCCCACGTCATGTCTTCACCTAGGTACTGGAGGAACAACTTGGTCACAGTTGTGTTTTCCTTGGCGTACTTGCGGGTGGCGACCACGAAGTCCCGGTTTTTCGCCAGGCCCTTGGCGGTAATCAGCAACTTGGCGTTTTGGTTGACCTGCGCGGTTGCCGTGTACGGATCCCAGGTGACCCACGCGTCGACCTTGCCCTTGGCGTACGCGATGCGCTTCCCCTTGAGGTCGGCGAGGCTGTTGATGTTGCCACCTTTTTTGACTAGGACGCCCGTGCCGTTTTCCTTGCTGGCGCCGGCACCGACGTAGACGAGGTCCATGCCGGCCGCCTGGTTGACGACGGGCGGGGTGTCGCCGAGGCGCGCGTAGTCAATGCTGCCGGATTTCAGGGCAGTCATGAGGGCGGCCCCGTCTTGGAATTCCTTGAAGACGACCTTGTAACCCTTGGCCTTCATTTTCTTGACCAGCTCCCCGCGCTGGCGCGAAATGTCGACGGGGTCGGCCTTTTGGTAACCAACCACGACCTTGGTAAGGCTCGTGGTGGCGACATCGGTTTGAAAATAGCCGTACACCGCAACCGCCAGCCACGCGGTTAGCGCCAGCAGGAACGCCGTTATTGTCAGTTTACGTTTCATGCGCGCACCGCGCTTTCGTCTGGCTGCAAAATTACTGCGAGGACACTCTGCGCGACGTCGGCCACTTCCTCGGGCGAGCCGTCCTTGGCCCCGGCGACCTCGTAAACGTTGGTACCGCTTTTGACCACGATGATGCGGTCGGCCATGCGTGCTGCCTCGTCGACATCGTGGGTGATCAGCATGGTGGTGAGGTGCTTTTCATCCACAATTTGGCGGATGAACTGTTGCATGTTGCGCCGCGTCAGGGCATCGAGGGCGCCGAGCGGTTCATCCAGCAGGAGCAATTCCGGATTGGCCATCAGGGCGCGGGCCAGGGCCAAACGCTGCTTTTGCCCCCCGGATAGCTGGCTGGGGAAGCTATCCGCGAACTCGCTGAGACCAACGGAATTAAGTGCGCTTTGCGCCTGTTTCTGCGTGGCGGCAGCGTGTGCGTGAAAGGACACGTTTTGCAGCGCGGTCATCCACGGCAGCAGGCGGTCGTTTTGGAACATGACGCGCGTCACCGGTAAGCGGCTGCCCGCGTAGGCGATTTTGCCACTTGATGGCTGCTCGAGCTGGGCAATCAGGCGCAGGATGGTGCTTTTGCCGCCACCGGACATGCCGACCAGCGCCACGAATTCGCCGGGGTAAATGCTGAAGTTAACGTCGTGCAGGGCGGTTTTGTCACCGTAGATTTTGCCAAGATTATTGAGTGAGATTAATGGGTTCATTGATTAGCACCGCCTTTTTCTTGCCATTCCAGGCACAGACTTTCGAGGGTTTTCGCGATGATGTCGGAGAGTTTGCCGAGCAGGGCGTAGATGACGATGCACAGCAGGACCGTGTCCATGTCCATGAATTCCTGCGCGTTGCTGGCCATGTAGCCAATACCGGAGTTGCTGGAAATGGTTTCGGCCACAATCAGCGTCGTCCACATCACCCCGAGCGCGTACCGCACCCCAACGAGAATGGTGGGCAGCGCGCCGGGGAAGACAATCTTGCTGAACAGCTGGCGGCGATTCAGGCCGTACGCCCGGCCCATTTCCATTAGTTCCGGATCAATGCCGCGGATGCCGGAGTAAGTGTTGATGTAGATTGGGAAGAGCACACCGACGCAGACCAGCGAAATCTTGGCTGATTCCCCAATCCCCAGCAGAATGATGACGAGCGGAATCAGGGACAGGTGGGGAATATTGCGGAACATCTGGATTGTGGTGTCGGTGAGCCCGCGCGCCACCTTGGACAGTCCGTTCATGAGGCCGAGGACAAAGCCGAGGCTGCCACCGATGGCAAACCCAACCGTGGCCCGAAACAGGCTAATCGAGACGTTCTTCTCGAGTTCGCCGGTCTGCCAGAGCGTCACGCCGTCTTCCAGCACCGACAGCGGCGACGGAATCAGCTGACTGTCCAGCCAGCCCGCGGTGACCGCCACCTGCCACAGTATAATTAGGACGACCGGAATCACCCAGGGTAACAAGCGGTGCCAATTAATATGTATGCCGGAATTTCTCGTTTCCCGCAAGGTCGTCACGTTTTCCATAAAACCATCTCCATCTTTGGTATGAGCTTAGTCTATTGGGCAGAAACGACTAAAGTGTGAAGATATTCCGAGAATAATCCGCGCAAAGTGTGGTGAAATCAGGCGACGGCGCGGTAGTTGGCGCAAATTCCGCACAAAAAAGCCACCAGCAAGCGCTGATGGCGGGTGAATTAATTGATTGGTTTGCCTTTTGGCCACAGAAAATTCAGGGCCATGTTGATGACGCGGGGGTTACGCCGAATTAGCCAGTGATGATTGACGTCCCGTCCGCGCACAATTACCTGCTTGAAACTGGCAAATTTGCTGCCGAGGGCTGGGTAAAGTGACCGGCTGGAGACGTTGGTTAAGACCCCATCGGAACCGTTGCCGATGTTGCCCATGATGCTGAGGACGTGCACCTTGTTGCGCGGAAAAGTGGGGCGCAGGCGGACCAAATCCCGGTACTGCCGCCGCTTAAGTAGTGGCTGGCCGTTTGGGAGAATCCGGTTTTGGCCCAGGGGGTCGTCAAGGCGCATCTTGCCGTTAGCGGGCACCGCGACCAGCACCGCCTTGTGCAGCGTGAGCGGGTGGGCCTCGCCGTACGCCCGCAGTAAATCGAGGTTGCCGCGCGAGTGGGCGATGGCGTCGAACCTGTGGACGCCGTAGACCGATTTCAGGTGACGCAGCAGGAGGTTGAGCCCGCGCGCGTTGGTATTCCATGACTGATGGTTGTTGTTAAAGACCACACGAATCAAGGGGTGGCGCAATGCGCGCGGCCAGAAACCGCTGCAGGTGACGTGGTCCGGGCTAACGAAGGCGGTCATCGCCAGTTGCCCGCGGCGCGTATTTTGGGCAGTGCGAATAAGCTGATCAAAGGCGTGCGGCCCCGCGTGTAAGCCGTGAATTAGTAACGTTGGGGTGTGGTATCGGGCAACCGTCCTTGTTTTTGCGTAGGTGTTGCCGGTTTGCGCAATGGGTTCAGTAGTCTGAACGTGCTGCGTGAAGCCGCTGGCGCCGAGCAAAATGGCGATTGCCACTGCGAATTTCCATTGTTTCATAGGCGTGCCTCCACCAATTCACTTTTAGCATAGAAATTGTTAGCGTTTTTGTACACCATTAACCAGTAAATTAATGCAAACTTATATTTTTTGTAATCAGCACCACGCGCACGGCCAAGGTAATCCCTAACTGAACGAGTACATCTGTTTTTCGCCGCGCGCGGTGGTATCCAGGAGCCCGTTGTAAATACTGGTCCATATTTGGTGCTGTTTGGTGAGGCCCATTTCCTCCTGCCACCTGAGCGTTTGTTCAAAGAGGGGCCGCGCGGGTTGTTCCCCGCGCTCCGGTAACACAATCCAGCCCTCCATGAACGGCAGCAGAACCGCGCTGGCCACATTCCCCTGCTGGTGCACGAGGGTGGTTGCCGCCTGGTGTGCTGTGTGGGCGCGCGCGAAATCGTCCTTGGCCACAAAGGCGGAGATGGCCGTGAAGTAGGTGTTGATGACAAGCCGGTTCTGGCCCGGCAGTGCATTGAACCGCGCTACCTTCTTCTTCGTAATTCGCAGCATACCCATGATGGCGCTGGCCGGGAAGAACTGCATGCACGATTTGAACAGATTAACCTCGTACACGCCCCAGTCGTCAACATTTTGCAGGTAATACTGGATTGCTTGCAGGCCGTCGCCTTGGTCCGGGTGGCTGCGCGCGTGCGCTGCGTAACGCTCAATCTGGATGAACTGGTCGAGCCGCAGACTGTAGTGGCGCGTGTTGTAAGCCGCAAGTTCGGCGATGCGCTGTTCCATGGCCACATAATCGGGACTAGTCTGACCGCGTTCAACCAGTGCGTTTGCACTGCGCATCCCGTCGTATTGCGCAATCAGTTCGTCCACCTGATTGGGCTCTTCGCCGCGGCGAATCTGATTGAACTCATCAAAACTGGTTTGCATCGCCTGGAGCAGGCCGGTGAACCGGTCCACGCTTAGCCGCGAGAGTCCGCGCTCGAACTGACTGAGCTGTGAGACCGAGACCTGATCGTTTGCTAGCTGCTTGAGTGTCAGGCCCTTGCTCAGCCGAATTTGCCGAAAAGCTTCCCCGAAATCCATAGTCACACCTTCATTTTCAATATATTGAAATTATCCGCTGAAGCTGCGGCAGAGTCAATAGACTGGCATTATCTGGGAGGGCAGAATAATGACATTAAAATACTATTTGGGTAAACACAAGGTCCTCGTCTTCGTGGCGGTGGTCCTCACGCTGCTCAGCATTATTGGGCAGACAATCGGCACGATGTTCTGGACGCCGATGATTGACGCACTGGCGCGGCGCAGTACCAGCACGTTTTGGTGGTGGTTCACCATTGATACGGTCTTCAGCCTGGTGCGCTTTGGCGTCGGGCAAATTGACGATTACCTGCAGACCGTCGCCACGCAGCGCATCAACGTCGACATGCAGCGTGATCTGAGTAACGGGGTTGCGAACCAATCGCTGCCCGAATTTCAGAAGGGGTCAGTTGGGCAGTACACCAGCTGGCTGACCAACGATATCCAGCAGATCGACACCAAGGGCCTGGCGACCTTCTTCAACATCGTGATGTACGGCGGCGGGATTGTTTTTCCTCTAGTTTCGCTGATTTGGTACCACTGGAGTCTGGGTGTGGCCGCGATTGTTTGTGGCCTGATTATGACGATTGCGCCGCGCGTCCTGCAGCACAAGGTGGAGCAGGGCAGCGAGCGCGTCACGCGGGCAAACGAGCATTTCGTGAACGTGGCGGAAAACACGCTGAATGGCTTCGAGACGTTCCTGTCCTTTCGCCACCCGCAAGAGATCGTGCGGCGGATTGTGGCTGCGGCTGGCGAGCTGAAAGACACGAACCTGAGTTACAAACGGCGGGAACTGGCGGTTGAGGTGCTGACGTACACCGGCAGTATTTTTGCCCAGATGTTCCTTATCGGGCTGACCGGCTGGCTCGTTCTGCGCGGTACGCTGACGGCTGGGGCGCTCATGACCACGGGGCAGCAGGCCGGCATCGTCTTCACCTCAATGGCGCAACTTGCTAGCCTGCTGGTGGTGCGCAAGGCGGTCAATCCCGTCTTTGCCAAGTACGCCCACCTCAATTTTAAAAAGACCCCGGACGACGAACCGTTCACGAGAGCACCGGTTGGCTTCGAATTGGCGAATGTTGCTAGTGGGGATGCCGAGCACACCTGGCTGGCACCAATCAGCGCGAAGGTTGCGGCTGGAAGCAAGGTGCACCTGACTGGCCCAAGCGGCAAGGGAAAAACGACACTGCTGCACCTGATTGCGGGGCTGACCAAGCCCACGTCCGGCGTGATCAAGTGGCCCGAAGCTCCCGCGGCCTTGTATCTGCCGCAGAAGCCGTTCATTCTGAGTGCCAGTGTGCGCGAGAATCTGACCCTTGGCCGTGATTATTCCGATGAGCAGTTGTGGCGGGTGCTTGACCAGGTTGGCCTGACGCCGCGCATCCGGGCACTGAATTCGGGGCTTTCGACCAAGCTAAGTGCGGACGGTGTTGACCTTTCCGGTGGTGAACGGGAGCGGCTGGCCCTCGCGCGGGCGCTGCTCGTCAATCCGGGTGTGCTGCTCTTTGACGAAGGGACTGCCAGCGTCGATGCGCAAACGGCGGAAACAATCGAGCGGCAGATTCTCACGAACTCGCAGCAGACGGTCGTGTTTGTCTCCCATGCGCAGCGCAGCGACCTGGAACCACTGTTTGACCAGACCATCGAGCTGTAGCGGTAGCCGGAAGTAAAGTTTAAATTTGGACTAGAATTTGGGGGTGGCAAGCACCAACCCTGTAAATTCTGGTCCTTTTTGTTTACCATGAGACTATTGGAGAAGCAATTGGCGAAAATGCCAGTTGCCCAGCTGAGGAGGCCGAGGATTTGCGGAAAAAAAGGTGGTTGCTCGGATTATTCATCGCGCTGCTTGTCGTCATCGGGGCGGCGTATCATCATCACGAAGAATCACAGCCGGTTAGCGGCGTGCCCACGGTGTTCGTGCACGGTTATAACGGTACGGCGGGGTCGACCAACCGGATGATTGCCGCTTTGGCCCACTCCGGCGTCGCTAAGCGCACCATGCGCGTGACCGTGAAAGCAAACGGTGACTTAACGGTGGATGGGGGCTTGTATGGCAAAAATCCCATTGTTCAGGTGGTGTACCAGAATCGCACCAATGGGCCGCAGTTTACGAACTGGCTGCTAAAGGTCTACGCGATGCTGCATAGTCGCTACCACGTCCAGCGCGTGAACGCGGTCGGCCATTCCGCCGGTGCCCTCAGCGTGGTGGAAGCGGCGATGCAGCACCCGGCGGTCAAGATGAACAAGATTGTCGCCATTGCCGGACCGTTTAACGGCTTTTTCGAAAAGGGTGTTTCGCGCAGCGCATTTGATCTGGCGGCGAACGGGCAGCCGAAAAGCCCCAGTGAGCGGTATCGGCGGTTAGTAGCTGAGGCGCCTAATTTTCGGGCCAATGCGGTGCTGAACATCTACGGCAACCTAGGGGATGGCAGTGACTCCGATGGGGTTGTGCCGGTCAACTCGGCCAGGAGCATGAAGTATCTGCTGCGCAATTGGCACGGCAGCTACCAAGAGCGGCAGGCCCGGGGGCAAAGCGCCCAGCACAGCCGGCTACACCAAAACAACAGGACGGTGGATACGGCATTGCGGGAGTTCCTGTTTTAGTCAGGTGCGGTAAAAGGCAGTTTTGGGGTTCGATGGTTTACGCATTTGGCGTGGCTAGGACTGATTAACGGTGATGACCAGGTAATAATGAATCTGGCTGGTCAGACATTCACTCGCGACGAGGTCGTCAACAAATGATTTGCCGATTAAGCCGGCGATGAACTGCCTTAAGGAAAAAGGAAAAATACCGGAATCTTCCACAACAAAAAAGCATTTGACCAACTGGCCAAATGCTTTTTTGTTGCAACCGTGTTGAAAAAGTAATCGAGGATTACAGCTTCTGGTGGTAACAAGGCGAAACTTGTCAATCTGATTCAATACAAATCCAGACATGTCAAGGTATTCAAGGAAAACTTCTTGATGGAGTACTGTGAAAATCGGCTTGGATTGATAATTTCTGCAACAGCGTGCAACATTTGAGCTGACCCGTAAATACTGGTGAATAAATCGTGCATGTACCTATTGTGCGATTTTTTGGTGGCTAGATATTGAACCAATGTTGCTTAGCACCGCGACTATATAGAGTTAAGTCTAAGTCTGATGAGTTAAGAGAAGAATTTTCCAATGAATCCACCGACCAAGCCACCAATGATTAGGTTTGCTATCCAAAAGAGGATTTTCCCCCAGGTGGACTCATTGGCACAATTATAGATTCCTAGTGGAATATTTCCATATCTATCCTGAAAGCTAGATTTTGTCTTTAACTCGTTATCGATGGCTCTGGTCAGAAACTTGTCGAACAGATTGACCTTTCCGGCACAGGAGAAGCTTAATCTGACAAAATCGTGATTGTTGAATGCATCGGCTTCGTCTTTTCCAGACATGAAATCTTTTACGTGTATGTCGTTGTGATCCATCAACGATTTAATATGTGGATCACCAATGTAGCTTTTGCCGTAATACTTCCGGAAAAGGATAGCCAAATCTAATTTGCTTTGATCTGGAATGATTGCGGGGACCTGGCCTAAGACTCGATACCTTTTCTCTAGGGCCTTGAACCCAAAGTTCGAATCGCGCATATTCCAGTGAATCCAAATCTTGTCTGTGTGGCCCTGAACAAAGGTAAAGAAGTCATCTAGCATCCTGCGTTCAACTTCCTTATATTTTTCGAAAATATCTTCCGTTTGAATTTGCATCAATTCAGCCGCTTTATGTACCGCAAAGAGGTCAGTTTGACCGCTTGATGGCGACTTTACGGCAATCGCGGTAATCCGCGGCGTTGCACCATTGGTATCGAAAAAGCTTTCGCAGGAATAATGAATAATCAGATACCTGTCCTTGTGTTTTTCGAAATCGTGAAATATTTTACCTGCTTCGCGGTGATCTAGGAATCTTGACATACGGTCCTCGTTTTCGTTTGTTGAATGAAATTATCATTTTCTCAGGGGGGTAAATACGCTGTCTATGCAGAGGCAGCCTGTGCCTTCTTAACCTTATCAGCAGTTAGAAGCCGATCAATAACGTCTTGCATCGTGTGTCGGTCGAGCTCCATTAACGCAGCGGTTTCCGCCTCATGATAAATTCCGGTTAGGACATCTTGAATGTTAGCACCAACTATGCAAAGCGGATTGGTTTCCTTATCGAGTGCGAAAAGTGGGGTGTGTCCTTCCGTCAGTAGGTAAACGTCTAACAACGTAATTTCATCGGGTGATTTTGCGAAAATTGGGTTATGTGTTTCGGCGTCAGTTGTCACGACGCCAGCTTCTTTTAATGTTCCAATCAGACGCCGGACGACAACTGGTGAAGTGTTAATGCTGGTTGCAATCACGGCGCTAGTAATATGAATGTTCTGATACACCGAGATGAATGCCAACAGGTGGATGGTGTCGCTGAACTTAGTTGAAACTCGCATGTGAATACCTCCGTAACTTTTGTGGTTACAATAATTCTAGCATATTTTCTGGAATTCGAGGGTAATTTCTAGAAAAACCTAGCCCTTATTGAGAAGCTGCCATTATAGTGAGTCTATTCCGAAACAAAAGAGGTAACCATGATGATTCAGTTTCAGCAAGTTTTCAAAAAATATCAAGAGGCAGCTGCATTGACTGACATCAGTCTGTCAATCGCAAGTCATGAGCTATTCGTGCTGGTGGGGCCCAGCGGAAGTGGTAAAACGACATTATTGAAAATGATCAACAGATTAAATACACCCACAAGCGGCAAGGTCTTGATTGATGATCTTGATGTCATGGCGGTGCCCGACGTTCGAGAATTTCGTCGCGGGATCGGCTATGTTCTGCAAGCTGGCGCACTATTTCCAAACATGACGGTAGCAGAGAATGCCTCAATCCAACTGGCAGCACAAAACGTCCCACAAGATAGGCGGGATGCGCGTGTTCGCGAGTTACTGAATGCCGTCGGTTTAGCATCTGACAAGTTCATGAATAGGATGCCTAATGAGTTATCTGGTGGTGAAGCGCAACGTGTGGGTATCGTTCGTGCGTTAGCAGCTGAACCGAATATCGTTTTGATGGACGAGCCATTTAGCGCACTTGATCCGTTGTCGCGTCGTCAACTGCAAGATTTAGTCGTGAAGTTACACAAGCAATTTAACACCACCATCATTTTTGTTACGCATGACATGGACGAGGCATTGAGGTTAGCCGACCGTCTGGCGGTGATCCACGACGGCAAGCTGCAACAAGTTGGAACGCCAGATGAGATTCTTGCAACGCCTGCAAATCAATTCGTTGCGGAATTTTTCGCTAACGCGGGCCGTCAATCCCAATACGTTAAATCAGTGTTACCTGCGGGATTCGGACAGCCGGCGACAGGTTCAGCGCTAGTATCGCTTCCGGAAACGGCGATGCTTTCAGACTGGGCAGCACTGTTGCAGCAATCACCAACTGCAACGGTTGGTATTGGTGATATGCAGCTTGCTCCAGCAGACTTGATTGCGTATCTTGCTCAAACTCGGGGGGTGCAATGAGATGCAGGACTTAACTAACTATTTGAGCAAAAATGGTGGCGAAATTCTCAATGCTTTATGGCAACATATCGCAATTTCAGTTGTTGCTACCGTGATAACCGTATTGATTGCACTCCCGTTGGCGATTGTGTTGATCGATCACCGGCGTGCTGGTGAGGCTGTGTTGCAAGTTGCAAGTGTGATTCAAACGATTCCGAGTCTTGCAATCTTAGGATTACTCATTCCGTTGGTCGGCATCGGGACGATTCCAGCCATAATTGCGCTTGTCTTATATGCCATCATGCCGGTATTTTCCAATGCGTATGCAGGGTTGACCAACATTGATCCCTTACTAGTCGAAGCAGCAGATGCGTTTGGCGTATCAAGACGATACAAGCTATTCAAGATTCAGTTGCCACTTGCAATGCCTATGATTCTGACTGGTCTGCGCATTGCCGTGGTGATGGTGATTGGGACGGCAACATTGGCCGCTTTGATCGGAGGCGGTGGTCTCGGGACCTACATTTTGCTTGGTATTCAGACGAATAATAATAGTGCTCTATTCGTGGGCGCCATTCTGGCAGCGGTATTGGCTCTGGCCGCCAGTGCCCTAATCAAATTTTTGGCTCAAACGAATTTGAAACACGTCATAGTTGGCTTAATTGTGGTTTTGGCTGTGGGTTTCGGGTATGCAGGAGTTCGCGCTTGGCAGAACGCTCAACACCAGACCGTCACGATTGCTGGTAAAATGGGTGGTGAGCCAGAAATCCTCATCAATATGTATAAAGAATTGATTGAAAAGGATAATGCAAGGGTCACCGTTGATCTTAAACCGAACTTTGGTGGGACGAGCTTCCTGTTCAAAGGCTTGCGTAGTGGCAAAATCGATATTTATCCTGAATTTACGGGAACAGTATTGCAGTCGCTGGTCAAGACTAACCAAAGCGTTCCTCATCAGCCGACACGGGCGTACTCACTTGCCAAGAAGCTGCTGTCAGAACAGTATGCGATGACCTTGCTGACACCAATGCAGTACCAAAATGGCTACATGATGACAGTGCGAGCTGCTGATGCTAAGAAATATCACTTGAAATCCATTGCTGATTTGAAGCAAGTTCCGCAATTTAGGGCAGCGTTTGATCCTGACTTTTACCAACAATCTGATGGCTATCCTGGTTTGAAGAATGCATACGGCTTGACCTTCAATTCGGTACGGACGATGGAACCGGCGTTACGTTATGAAGCGCTGGCCAAAGGTAAAATCGATGTCACAGATGGCTATACCACTGATCCACAAATCAAGCAGTATCATCTGACCATGTTGACAGACACGCAGCAGTTCTTCCCACCGTACCAAGGGGCGCCGCTGATGAATACAAAGTTTGCCAAAGCCCATCCGGAAATTGTTAAGAGCCTCAATCGGTTGGCTGGTAAGGTGACGACTAGTGAAATGCAGGAAATGAATTATCAAGTGACGGTTAAACATGAAAAAGCTGCCACAGTCGCGCATCGGTTCTTAGTCACGCATCATTTGCTCAAAGATTAGTGACGGCTATCTAGGGGTTCGTTTTGAAAGCGAGGTAAGTTAAAATGCGTCATGGTACTGATCAATTTATTGACTTAGCAGCTGACCGATTAACCTTAGTGGATGTCCAGGCAATGGTAGCCGAACTTGATGGCAGTCAAGGGTTGAAAGTGACCAAGAATCCAGCCGTTGAGGCCTTTGATGAGCCCACTTTCGCAAAGCTAACCGACACAAATTTTCATAACGGGACAATCAAGGTGAAAGTGCTAGGTCAGCTATTACCTGATGCCCCTGAATATGCGCGAGGCTTCATCGGCGTGGCGTTTCGAATCAATGAAAGTAACACGCAGTTTGAGGCTTTCTACATTCGGCCCACTAATGCGAGATCTGAGGATCAGATGAGACGAAACCGCGTAGTTCAATATATTTCGTTTCCCGATTACAAGTTTGACCGTTTAAGAGTTGAATCGCCTGGCGTGTATGAGGCGTATGCGGATATTGGACTTGATGAGTGGATTGACTTGACGATTGAAGTATTGGATGATCATGCCCAACTATATGTCAATCATGCTTCACAGCCCACCCTAGTCGTGAAGGATCTTAAGAACGGAGCGACCAACGGTGGGGCAATTGGCCTGTGGGTGGATGTGGGCACAGCGGGCTATTTCGAGGATCTGCAAATCATCCCGCGCTAGAATGTGCTTGGTATCCTCCACGTGAGAGTTACTGGCCAGCAAAACGTTCGCAGCGTTCATGAATGTTCAAATGCGTAGGAAAGCGCTGAAAGGAAGACGACAAATGAAAGCAGTTATTGTGAAGCATCCTGGTGGCCCAGAAGTGTTGGAATATACCGAAGTGCCAATGCCTATCGTTCGCCCTGGCTGGACTAGGGTTAAAGTACATGGGTTTGGGATCAACCATTCGGAAATTTTTACGCGCGAAGGCAAGTCTCCGTCTGTAAAATTTCCACGGATTCTCGGGATTGAGGTTGTCGGTACTGTCGATGCAACTAGCGCCCCTGAGCGATTCACAGTAGGGCAAACGGTGGTTTCGTTGATGGGCGAAATGGGCCGCGCTTATGACGGCAGTTACGCGGACTATGTCCTATTGCCTAATGCACAGGTGTATCCTGTTACCACGGAATTAGATTGGGAACAACTGGCGGCGATTCCAGAAACCTTCTATACGGCGTTTGGTATTTATCAGAGTCTGCGTCTGCAAGCTGGTGATCACGTCTTAATTCGTGCGGCAACTAGTGGTGTCGGTGTCGCCATTTTGAAATTGATGAAAGCGTCAGGAATCGACTTAACGATCACTGGTACCACTCGCTCTGATCGTAAAGATGACGCACTCAAGGCACTGGGAATCGACACGATTTTACACACACCGGATGCGACCCACTTGCCTGATGACGCCGGAGAGTTCGATAAAATCGTTGATATGATCGGGCCGGCTGCCGTTCGCGATTCGTTGGCACACGCTGCTGAATGGGGTGTGGTCAGCTCTACTGGACAGCTTGGTGGCGTCTGGGCACTAGATGAGTTCGACCCAATTATGGATATTCCGAATAATCGTTATTTGACCGGTTTTTACTCCGGCGATGTCGATGCGCAGCGTGTACAGGATTTGTTCGATTTCATTGCCAAGCATCACGTAGACGTTACGCCAGAGAAAATTTTCACCTTAGCCCAAACCCGTGAGGCCCACGAGTACCTTGCAACTGCCGCCGGTCTAGGAAAAGTAGTCGTGTTACCATAGCGAAAGGAAGTACCGAATATGCAGTACAAGCAACTTGGGCAAACCCTATACTTACGTGTGGATAAGGGCGAAGAGATTCTCACTCAGATTCTCAAAGTGTGTGCAGATGCGGGCGTTAAGTCTGCCACTTTTAGTGGCATCGGTGCCTGCCAAGCAGCGGTACTATCCACGTATCTGCCAGATAGGAATGACTTCACTGATCACCACTTAAGCGGAATGCTTGAGCTGGTGTCGTTGAGTGGAAATATCACATTCGATGGTGGGGCTCTGCATCAGCACGCGCACGCTACGCTTTCTGAACTTGGGCGAGATGGTGAGCCACATGTAATAGCGGGACACTTAACCAGCGCAACTGTGATGTACACTGGGGAGATCACGATTCAGCCTGTTGTAGGTGTAATTCCACGAAAGTTCGACGATAATGTCGGAATCACAGTGTGGAATTTAGACTAGTGCAGCTCAAAAATGAGACCTGCCACGGTGAGCGTGGTAGATCTCATTTTTTTTTGCTTATCGTATGTTGAGGTGTTTTTGTGGTTAATTATTTCGGACGTTCAGCACTACTGGTCGTGTCGCTTGCCGCGCAGTACATGATCTGCATGGGCTAGTGTTTCATCCACCACATCGAGAATATGAGGATCATCAAGGCGGTAGTACATTGCCTTACCCTCGCGACGAGCATTCACTAGTTGATAATCGCGTAGCGCTGCCAGCTGATGAGATACAACTGACTGTGAAACGCCCAAAGCAGTCATGATTTCAGAGACGTTGAGTTCTTGATTTTCAAGCAAATGTAGCAACCGTAGACGCGTTGGATTACTTAGCAACTTGAAAATCCGAATAGATTCCTCAATATGTTCTGCATCAATTATATGGTTTTCCAAGACAAGTCCTCCTACATATGTTATAGTCAACATACGACGTCGGAAGGAGCTGTTTGTGTATGTTGAAAACTATTATAACTGGCGTAACTGCCTACATTTCTACCAGTCTTGACTATCTTCTTATTTTGATGATGATTTTCGGATCCGTCAAGCCTCATCAGCGGCGCCTGGTTTACTGGGGCGATTTATTAGGTACTGGGATTCTAGTTGCCACTAGCTTGTTCATTGCCCTTGTGTTGCGCTTGGTCCCAGCAGAGTGGGTACTAGGGTTATTAGGCCTAATTCCTGTCTTGATGGGGATTAAGCTCGTGCTAGCGGGTGAGCATGATGATGATAGCGTGGTGGCAAGCCGCTTCAAACCGGCTAACATCATTTCTAGTGTGGCACTGATAACTGTCGCGACTTGCGGTGCCGATAATATTGGCGTGTACGTACCCTTGTTTGCTTCTCAGACTATCTATGCGACGGGGATTACGTTGGTGACATTTTTTGTTATGTTGACTCTGGTTTGTTGGCTTGGGGCTCAGCTAGGTCGCTTGCCGTTCGTGGCTCGCATACTTGAGAGTACAGGGCGTTGGCTTACAGCTGCCGTATATGTCGGGATAGGTGTTTATATATTACTGGAAAATGGAACAATTACGCATATCTTCGGACTAGCGTAACGAAACGTGTGAAAGTAGATGTATGAGACGTGTCGAGCGGGATGAGAATATAGTCACCGCAAGGCCCGCATAGGGCGCATATTATGGACCAGAAGTAGATGATTGGTCACATGTGAGTGTGAGACAATCTGCAGGGAATTGCGATATCGACGCGCAGATCACACAGATCTAGTGATAGAGCCTTTTGTTTTCACGGAAGAGGCCTGAGTCACGGTGAAATCTGTTCAGAGTAACTTGGTATTGTAGAAGAGGCCTCTTCCGATCAGTCGGATAGGCCTCTTCTTTCATCTTGTGACTAATGATCTGAGTGAAACGACTTGATTTCTTGAATCTGTTTATATAGTTTGTCGATTTCTTTCACTGGTAAATCTCGGTAGCGCGATTGTTTCACTATCTGTCGATCGTTCCTGTCAGTGTCTGGTACCCCATCCTCATCAACGGGTGTGTAGGGCTCAAAATATTTGAATATTTCTGTCAGTTCATCGGCAAGATGATCAATCTGACGCGGGGAGAAATCCTGCATTTTCCACATCAGTTGCTCTAAGCGCTCCAGTTTAGGAAGGTATTCCTCTATTCTATCAAGCGTGGTATCGATCCGATCAAGAATTGCGGTCGTGTTGTGAATCTCCTGTTCAGTAGGCGAACCCAGCAGGTCTACTGGTGCCACATTAAAAAACCGGGCGATGCGATCCAACGTGTCAAAGCTCGGATTGCGCTTGTTTTGCTCGATCTTTGAAATGGTATCACGTTGAACCTCCGCCACGTTTGCTAGATCTTCTTGCGTGACGTGGTGCCGTTCTCTGAGTCGTTTAATGTTTCGCCCAATATTTTCAATCATAAGATTCACCTCGACACTCATCATATTATGTGAGCAATCTGCATGCAAGGTTTCAGTCCTACTGTTTCTCAATCTGTCGGGCTAAGTCAATAATTTACCGGCGACAGAACCCTTGCTATGCTTGAGTTACAGGTGAAACGCAGCCTGATTTTTGAGAAAAACGTGTCGCAGCAGGTACCGCCGCTACGCGCGGCGTGCAGCGCGAAAGCCGCAAGCGTGAGCGGCGGCGGTCGGCGTAGCCGGCCGCCTAGACCCCCGTTTACTAACAGGGGGGTCGTAAATGACACCTATCAACCTGATTTCCCGGTAGAAACGTTGATAGATCGCAAGAGCCAATGACTGGACAATTCCGGTGATTGTCTGGAAGCAAGACAAATTAGGAGGTAGACGATTGGGATATTGGAGCGATTCAGTCCGGCGACGACGCAAGGAACTGAATTTGACACAACTACAATTATGCAAGCGACTAGGCATTACACAGCGCCATTTGAGCCGGATTGAAAATGGTGAATCTTGTAGTGGTGGCTTACAGATGCATATCGACAAACTGCTAAATAACTGGACTGATGAGCCAGAACTGCAAATGATGATTGATTATGTACGAATCAGATTCCCAACGAATGATATCAAGCGGATTGTTCGCGAGTTCTTGCGGCTAAATGAAGATTTGGTCGGATATGATGACAGAGCCGCTTTTGGTTACGTGTACACAGTGTCGCTTGGTCAAATCAAGGTGTACGGATCAACGCCGGATACCAAGCTCGGTACCCTAGTGGAGCTACGTGGCCAAGGGTGCCGACAAATGGAGAGCATTTTGCTCGGCCGTGGAGAAACCTGGTACGACTTCCTAGACCAAGCACTCGATCGAGGCGGCGTTATCAAGCGCTTGGACTTGGCAGTGAACGATATGGCAAACCTACTGGACATTCCCAACCTGATTCAGAAAATTCGGGCTAACGAGTGCATATCTGTCATGCGTGAATATCAAGGAATCGTTTCGGGTCACATTTTCCATGAAGATGACGAAGACATTGACGATGAGGTCGGCACAACATTGTATATAGGCTCCACCAAAAGCGAGTTGTACTTCTGCCTTTACGAAAAGGCAGCCGAGCAGCATAAGAAAGGGCTGACCACTCAGATTCGTAACCGGTTCGAGGTACGCTTGAAGAATGATCGCGCAGCTAAGGCCGTTGAAGATTTGCTTTGCTATCGCGATGAGGAAAAGACAATCTTTGGTATCATCACACGGTATCTGCGGTTTGTCGACGCGCGGCCGGGTAGCCCTCGATTAAAGTGGCCCACCAACAAGAACTGGGAACGATTCGTCGGGCATGATCGTCAGCCACTTCGGTTGACGATGGCGCCTGTGCCTTTGGATCTGAACCGCACGCGGGCTTGGATCGACAAGCAGGTCGCTCCGATGCAACGTGTGCTGCATGAAATTGACGCTTATTGGGGGAACCAGGAAACGATGAATGCGATTCGGCATGCACCCTTAACTGATAAGCACCGGCAGTTGATTGATCAGTACACAGTTGGTGCCGAGCAGCTTGAGAATGGTTTGTTCAAGGAAGCAACACCTGAAAGTGAGCAATCAAAAAAGGATGACCACGCCGACCAAAGCAAGTAGTCACCCTTCACAGATAAGATATGGGTCCTATCTGGTTTGATTATCTCACACAAACTCTATTCGTAGAAGGAGTGAGATTGAAATGGAATATCCAAACGCTATGCAACTCCCGTATTTGCTGAACCGACAACAGGCCGCTGACTTTCTCGGCGTTGATCCAGTGACGTTTGATAAAGTCTTTCGGCGGCACCGCGACTTCCGGTGTTTCATGATCGGTAAGCAGGCTCGCTTTACCATCGAAGAATTGACCAGTTTCGTGCGCGAGCATCTGGTCGATTAAGTTGTAGTTGTCGTCCAGACAAATTGGATGCTAAGCTGGACCTAAGTATTTACGGGGCCAGCTTAGTTTATTTAGGAGGTAAACGAGCATGGCTTCATTTATGAAACGTGGAAAAAGTATTTTGACGCAAGTCGCATTCACGAAGAAAGGAAAGACCTATCGACTGTCAAAGTCGTTTTCGAATAAGCAAGACGCCCAGATCTGGGCGCATACGCTGGAGATGAAGAAGGCTGGTGGCGTGGACTTAGTTGATCGTCAAACGCCGATGATGGATTACTATGACTACTGGCTTGAATTTGCCAAGAAAGGAGAGTTGAAGGAAACGTCTTACCTGTCATATCACCGGATTGGTAAGACCTTCCGCAAGCTATTTGAGGAGGTAAGGTTGTGCGATGTGACCGATACTTACTTGCAGACAATGCTCGATGAGTACGGGAAGACCCACGCGCAGAAGACGGTGAGTGATATGATTCGACCGCTGCGTTCCATGCTCAAATACGCTTTCGCGCATGGGTTGTTGGTCAATGACATTTCCAGTCTGATCAAGGCACACGGGAAGGCGTCAGAGAAACGGAACGTGCCGCTATCGATCACCGATATGAAGACGTTGAAGCAATACTGCTTTGAACATGCCGCCGAGGACGAGTTCTGCGTCATGGTGTTGGTGGCGTTGCTGACCGGATTGCGCCGAGGCGAGTGCCTGGGGCTGCGGCCGGAAGCATTATATGACGAGCAAGGTGACTGTGGCATTCACGTTAACCAGCAGCGAAGTCCTTGGGTGAAGAACGATACTACCTTGAAGACCAAAAAGGCGTATCGAACGGTATCATTGCCTCGTGAGCTATATGATCTCCTCAAGCAGGTCAAACCAAAGGCTGACGGCTACATCTTTGAGACATACGGATTCCGGGTTGCGCTACGATTGGAGCCGCTATTGAAAGAGGCAAAAGTCAGTCATACGACCTTCCATGGTTTGCGCGACACGTTCGCTTCATTTTTATTCAGCCAAGATATTGATTTGGCCTATGTTTCGGCGCATCTAGGGCACGCGAGCTTGAGTATCACACAAGACTATTACATCTCGTTAATGCCCGAAAAAAAACACGCCCAGAATGGGCGTGCAATGGATTTGCTATCCGAGTTGTAAATTCTGCAACAATCTGCAACAGTAGAAGTCCGGTAAACGTTGCGGTAACGACGTTTGCGAGGCTGAATATTACAGCTTCTGGTTGTAGTATTCAACGACAAGGGATTCGTCGATTTCTGGTTCGAGCTCGTCGCGCTGTGGCAGGCGGGTGAAGGAGCCAGACTTCTTGTTGTCATCAAAGGTAACGTAAGCGGCGCGGCTAACGGTTGCTTCAAGAGCAGCGTTAACGATTGCCAGGTTCTGGGAGCGTTCGCGAAGGCTAATTTCTTGGCCAGGCTTTACTTCGTAGGAAGGGATATCAACGCGCTTGCCGTCGACCGTAATGTGGCCGTGGTTAACGAGCTGACGAGCCTGTGCACGAGTAGTAGCAAAGCCGAGACGGTAAACAACGTTGTCAAGACGTGTTTCGAGCAGGATCATGAAGTTTTCACCATGGGTGCCTTCAGTGATCTTGCCGGCGCGAACGAACAAGTTACGGAATTGGCGTTCGTTGAGGCCGTACATGCGACGGAGCTTCTGCTTTTCCTGCAGCTGGGAGCCGTATTCGGAAATCTTCCGACGGCTGTTAGGACCGTGGTCACCAGGTGCGTATGGACGACGAGCAAGTTCCTTACCGGTACCGGAAAGGGAAATGCCCAAACGACGGGAAAGCTTCCAAGTTGGGCCAGTGTAACGTGACATAAGAGTAATTCCTCCAAATGATTTTGATTGGAGTAAAATATAGATTAATGGATTTAGCACACGGGCAGTTTGGCTGGTTCACTGTTGCAGCACAGCTACTACATCTTCACGGACAAACCGTGAATGCCAAACTGGAGCCGACCATGCCGTCCACCGCTGCAATATTTTACACGCAGGCTAGTATACCTTACTTAGGGCCGCCGCGTCAACGTGCTTTGCCAGCGCGGCCGCGAATTCAATGAGCGTTTGCTGCTCTTTGGTGCTAAAGCGGTCCAGTTCGGGTGAGTCGATGTCCAGAATACCAATAATTCGGCCGTCAACGGTCATTGGCACGACGACTTCGGAGTTGCTGGCGGAGTCGCAGGCGATGTGGCCGGCGAATTCGTGGACGTTGGGCACAATCAGGCTCTTGTCCTCTGCGTAAGCCGTCCCGACGACGCCGGAACCGGGCTTGATGTGGGTGCAGGCAACCTTGCCTTGGAACGGGCCGAGGTCAAGGGTGCCGGTTTTGCTACTGAATAGGTAGAAACCGACCCAGTTAGTTGCGGGCATTGCATCCGCGAGCATAGCGCTTGCATTGCTTAAAACCACGACGGGATTGGTCTCGCCGGTCATGAGCGCATCGACTTGGTCGACGATAATTGGGTCAAGAGTGTACAAAACTTATTCCTTCCTTCACAAACTTTCACATAAGTTATCAAAAAGTATTTTAAGTTGCCCGTTTTTTTGCGATACTGGAGGGCAGGAGGGTAAACACGCATTTGTGTTGCCTTGATGGTATTGTAATCGTGCACAGGCACGTTTGCAACGCAGGTTTTTTTACATATTAATTTATGGAAGTTTCCCCGGCTGGGGAATTAGGGGTGCATGCACATGTTAGCAATGTTAATCGGACTAGTGATAATCATTGTTGGAGCTGCGGCGGTAGTGTTATTCATTCAACGTCGAAACCGGCAAGAGATTGCGGCGCTTGACCAAGAGGTTGGGCGACTTGGTTCTGCCCAGATTGAGAAGAATATCCAGGCAATGCGCAGTCTTAATTTGACGGGGGAGAGCCTGAAGTCATTCACCAAGTGGCAGCGTGAGTACCAGACCACGAGTGAGGAATTCGCCGCCCAGATTGAGACCGCACTGATGGATGCCGAGAACGCCAATAACCAGTTCCGGTTTGGCAAAACCAAGACGGCCATCGTGGGGCTCAACACCCTGATTAGTGGTGCCCGCGGCCGGTACAAGCAGGTTCTGGGCGCGCTCAACCAGATTCGCCAGGACGAGGAACAAAACCGGACCCAGCTGGCGAAGCTCAAGAAGACGTATCAAGAAACGCGCAAGACGCTGCTCGCCAAGAACTTTGCGTTCGGCGACAGCATGCCCGCACTTGAGGAGCGCCTGAAGGATCTGGCGGACGAGTTCACCGCCGTGGACGAGGTCAGTGCTAGTGGTGACCACCATGCAGCCCACGAGCGCATCCAGACGCTTTCGGGTCACGTGCACGACCTGGCCGATTTGACCGCGGCGATTCCGCCACTGCTCACCGAGTTAATCAAGGAGTTCCCAGAACAGCTGGCGGAACTACAGAATGGTTACGATAAGTTGACCCAGCAGAATTACAACTTTGGCGACCTCGACATTCCGTCTAAGCTCCAGACGGTCAAGGTCGGCATCGACAACAGCAAGACCGCCCTGGCTTCACTCAACACCAGCGCGGCCACCGAGCAAAACAAGGTGCTGGCCCACACCATCGACAGCTTGTACGACGCGATGGAAAGGGAAATGACTGCAAGACGGGCCGTCGAGCAAGATTCTGACCGCATCACGCAGTTCATCGCCCACGCCCAGCGGCAAAACCACCTGCTGCTACTCGAACTTGATCACCTCGACCAGTCCTACAGTTTGAACCACGACGAAATCCCAATTGCCCAGAAGCTGCGCACGGAGCTCGTGGAATTCGACAACCAGCACCAGATTGACTTGCAGGCGATTGCCGACAAGCAGGCAACTTACAGCCAGATTGACGACCACTACAAGGCGGCAGACAAGCGGCTGCGGGAAATCGAGCAGCAGCAGCACGACATTAACGAATCCGTGTCCACGCTCAAGGCCGGTGAAGATTCCGCTAACCGGGCGCTTGATGACTTCACGCGCGACCTGCACGGTGTTCGCCGGCAACTGGAGGCGGCTAAGCTACCGGGCCTGCCCGTGCAGTTCAAAGACCGCGTGGCGCACGTTGCGACCGAGATTAACGATATCGGCAAGCAGCTCAGCAAGATTAAGATTGACCTGGACGATATCAACCAGCAGTTAATCGGGCTGCAGTCAGACATGGACGACCTCCAGCAGGACGCCACCGAAATTATCGATGCGGTGGGGCTGATGGCGGCGCTCATTCAGGCATCCAACCGTTATCGCGATGAGCACCCAGAACTCAAGGAAGCGGCAACCAAGGCGAAGGCCCTGTACGCGCAGATTCACTACAAGGAAGCGGCTGACGTGATGGCAACGGCGCTGGAAAAGGCCGTACCGGGTTCGTACCGTCACGTAGAAGATGCCTACCTCAATGAGAAGACTAACGATGAGATGTAAGCCTGCCCGAAGTGTTATTTTGCGGCGCAGCGCATCAGGTAAGCAAGGATAACTTAGATGAACAATGTGGGTCCGAATCTGGGGCCCACATTTTTATTTTAATCGTGAGTAATTCTTTGGTATAATGAACTTACTTATTTTTCGGAAGGAACGGCGACAATGATTTACTTTGATAATAGTGCGACAACAAAGCCTCTGGACAGCGTCCTGCAGACGTACCAAACGGTGGCAACAGAATTCTTTGGTAACCCCAGTTCCCTGCACCGACTCGGTGACCGGGCACGGTCAGTGGTTGAGCAATCACGCAGCCAAATTGCGCAATTGATGCGGGCCAAGCCGGAAGAAATATTTTTCACTAGCGGCGGGACCGAGGGTGACAACTGGATCATCAAGGGGACGGCAATGGCCAAGCGGATGTTTGGCAAGCACCTGATCACCACGACCATCGAACACCCGGCCGTGCGCGAAACCATGAAGCAGCTGGAAGAACTGGGGTTTGAGGTTACGTATCTGCCCGTGGACAAGCGCGGGTTCATTAGCGTCGATGACCTCAAGGCTGCAATCCGGCCCGACACCATCTTGGTTTCCGTCATGGCCGTGAACAACGAGGTCGGCAGCATTCAGCCAATCGCCAAAATCGGGGATGTGCTCGAGGACTACCCAACGATTCACTTCCACGTCGATGCCGTGCAGGCGGTCGGCAAGGGCGTCATGGACCAAATCCGGCACCCCCGCGTTGACTTTTTGACGTTCTCCGGCCACAAGTTCCACGCACTGCGCGGGACGGGATTCATCTACGCCAAGGCGGGCCGGCGCATTGAGCCCCTCATGGCTGGCGGTGGTCAGGAAAAAGACTGGCGCAGCGGCACCGAGAACACGGCCGGAATTGCGGCCATGGCCAAGGCACTGCGCCTGTGTCTCGACAACGAGGACGAAAAGGTGGCACGGCAGAATGCGATTCGCAAGAACATTGCGGATTACGTCAGCACCTTCGAGGACGTGCACTTGTTCAGTGAGATCGCGCCGGACTTCGCGCCCCACGTGCTGACGATGGCCATCAAGGGTGTGCGCGGTGAAACCATCGTCCACGCGTTTGAGGGTGAGGACATCTACATGTCGACGACGAGTGCTTGTTCCAGCCGGTCCGGCCAGGAGAGCAGCACGCTGGCGGCCATGAACGTACCGCAGAGTTTGGCGCAGTCCGCCATTCGGGTGAGCCTCGACGAAGCGAACACGATGGAAGAAGCCGAGCAGTTCAAGCAGGCTTTCCGCCGCATTTACACCAATTTCCAGAAACTGAAAGGATAATTATGCAATACTCAGAAATTATGGTTCGTTACGGCGAACTGTCCACCAAGGGCAAGAACCGCAAGTCCTTTATCGGCCGGCTGAACGGGAATATCGCCAAGGCGCTGCACGATTTTGACGACCTCACGATTCGCCCCAAGCGCGACCGGACGCACATTGAACTGAATGGCACGCCAGCAGAACCAGTCATGGACCGGCTCAGCAAGGTGTTCGGGATTCAGTCCTTTTCGCCCAGCGTTGCGGTGGAAAAAGACATGGATAAGGTCAAGCAGGTTGCGCTTGAACTGATGAACGAGGCCGCGGCTAAGGGCGTCACGTTCAAGGTGGAAACCCACCGGAGCGACAAGACGTTCCCACTCGACACCAACGGCATGAACCTGGCCCTCGGTGATTTCCTGACCGAGGAGCGCCCAGATCTCATCGCCAAGATGAAGAATCCTGACGTTAAGCTCCGGGTCGAAGTGCGCCGGGAAGCAATTTTCCTTTCCACCACCACCATCAAGGGGGCTGGCGGTCTACCAGTTGGGACCGCGGGCAAGGCCGCGATGATGCTCAGTGGGGGGATTGACTCACCCGTTGCCGCATACCTCGCCCTAAAGCGCGGGGTGGACATCGAGATGGTGCACTTCTTCAGCCCGCCATACACGAGTGACAACGCGCTGAACAAGGCTAAGGAACTGACGGCCAAGCTCACGCCATACGTTGGGAGCATCACCTTCATAGGCGTGCCGTTCACGCACACGCAGGAAGAAATCAAGGCGAAGGTTCCTGAAGGCTACCTGATGACGATTCAGCGCCGGATGATGTTGCGGCTGACGGAGGCCATCGCGAACAAGCGCGGCGACCTCGTCATCTTCAACGGTGAATCCGTGGGGCAGGTTGCTTCCCAGACGCTGGCATCCATGGCCGCCATTAACGACGTGACCACGATGCCAATTGTCCGGCCAGTAGCGACGATGGACAAAACGGAAATCATCGCAGAAGCGGAAAAGATTGACACGTACGAGCTGTCCATCATGCCATTTGAGGACTGCTGCACGATTTTCGCGCCACCAGCACCAAAGACGCAGCCACGCATTGACCGGTCGCGCTACTACGAAACCAAGATTGATGTCGAGGGGTTGATGGAAGAAGCTCTGTCCAACCTATCAATCGATGTCATTCGTCCTGGTCAGGAATTCCTGAACCAAGATCAGGACATTATTGCGGAGTTGCTGTAATCTTGACTTGCTCACTGAATAATTAGTTGGTGGGTTGGGGCTAGATTATGCATTCTCTTTGACGATCCAAATGAGTCTAGAATTGTTAGCGCTCGGTTTTGCCGGCGCTAACAATCCTAGACTTTTTTTGCGTGGCGGCGTCATTTTGGATGGTAAAGTGGCTTAAGCGGTTGTACTCTAATGTCAGGGGATTTTGGGGTAAAAAAAGAGGTATTCATGTATGGCAGATTCCAAGAATGGACCGGATTTGGGCAAGGCATTCAAGCAGTTTCGCGAGGCGCGGGGTTACACCCTCAAAGAGGCCGGTTTTGGCACATCAGTTTCCGCGTTGTCGCGCTTTGAACACGACCAAACCAACCTGAATAATCATGCGCTTAATACCGTCATGACCAACATTGGGTTGTTGCCAGACGACCTGCGCGTAGACTTCCTCATGTTCCATTCGCCATTCATTAAGGCACTGGGCAACATCAAGGCTCTGCGCGTCGGCGTGAGCTTGGAGCGGGTTAAAAGCGCCGCTGACCAATACCGAGTAACGACCGCGGACCACGATTACCCGCTGCGCGAACTGAACATCGCGGTGTTTGATTGGATGATTAAGTCCTATGAGGCCAACGCCGAGCTGCGGATGCCATCGGATTTGCAGGCGCAGATTAAGCATCTTTTAATTGATGATAATGCATGGTATATGTACGACCTGAACATCTTCAGTTTTGTCATGGACTTTCTCGACACGAACCTCATCGTGCGGGCCTACCAATCGTTGCGCGCGCACGAACATTTCAAGTTGGGGACGCCGTATGCCGACGATATCGCCTTTGTGATGTGGCACGTGGGGCTAGCGCTAATCATGCGCGACGAGAATGAGCTGCTGCCGACAGTGCAGGAGGACATTATCCGGTTCCGCGACGCGATGACTGACCGGCAGGGACCGCTCATTAGCAACTTGGTGCTGGCACTCGTCATCGAAAAGAAGGAGCCAAGCGTGGCTAACTCAGCACGGGTGGCAAAGGCGCTGAGGGCACCAACGATGATTGGCATGCCGAATTTGGCGTCGTTTTGCCAGCTGCTCGTCAGCAAGGCGCACGGTGTCGAAGCGGGGGTGATCATATGAACTCGAACATGGGTGAATTGTTTAAAAAGGCCCGGCAGCAGCGCGGTTTGACGCTTGCTGAGGCCAGCCAGGGCGTGGGCATATCCTCATACTCCCGGTTTGAAAATGGTAAAAACGACATTAACAACAGTCGGTTAGGGTGGTCCCAGGAAGCACTGGGCCTTTATGCCACTGATTTAAGAAACCTGGACGTTCTTGCGCCCGTGCGCCTAGGGGATTTGGCCTACGCTTTTGGCAATGATGCGCAGATGGTGCAAAGTAACCTCGATGCAATCAAGCAGCTGGCGGTCGCGCCGGACAACCCGTTTTGGACGCTAATTAGTGACGCGCTGTCGGAACTGTTAACACTACTTGAGGAGCCAATCTTGAATCAGAGGCGATTGAGTGCCAAGTTGCAGGAGCGAATTAGTCACTACTTGCTGGGCCACGTCTTTGGCCTCAATGACTACGATTTTGCGCTGACGGTGCTGCCAACGCTAGATCCTTTGCTGGCGGTGCGGATTGGTGAGCATGCGTATGAAGACATGCGCGCGCACGATAACTATCGGCACACGGTTTTCTATTACCAGACGGTGGCACTGGTTGCTAGGGCGGTCATTGTCGGGGTGAACGGCAATCTCAGTTCGCAGCAGCTGGCAAAACTTGACGCCATGCTGGACAGCCTCGAGGTGTTCGAAAACTACGGCGTCCTGAACAATTTTGACTGCAGGTACGCCCGCAGCCTGCTGGAGATGAATCGCGAGCAGCCGGACGAAAAGGTGCGGGCAAACCATTTGGCCATTGTCCAAGTTGCCGAGACCTTAGTCATCACACCGCGGTACCGGTACATCGCTGCGAGCGAGCAGCAGTCGGGTCGGCTGACGACAGAGGAACTGATGCAGTAGCGAGGCTCCGCGCTGCGGGGTTTGGCCTCCAGGTCCGGGCTGGGCCTCGGGTGTGCTTCGCCGTGGTCGCTGTGGCGGTCGTCTGGAGCCGGAAAAGCGCCGTCTCCAGACTAAAAATTTAGCTTTGCATCGTCGCAATTAGTATTAGGTGTGTACGATACTTAGCATGTTGACGGTCGTTTCATCTTGTAACTAAGACCTGACAGCTCCTCACACAAATCTAAATTTTTCCCACAAGAATAGAGGTTGTGCCAACCGCAAAAACCGCGGTCGTCACAACCTCTATTCTTGTTGCCACAGCTACTTCGTGCGCATGTGAGTGAGTACGCATCAAAGATGCTACTCACTCATCAGGCTGGGCGGCACACCCGAGACCCAGCCCGGACCCTCCGGCCAAACCCCACAACTCTCCGCTGGCCAGTGGTAAACAGCTCAGTCATTTCTGGATGTTGAACAATGATGGACTAGCCACTCCAGGGTGTCATGCTTTCTGCTCTGTAAAAGCCTCGATAGGATTTTCTTTTAACCACTCTGTAGCGACTGGGTGGGGCCGGTGCGCGTGTAGTGCGGCTGGGATTTTCCTGTGAAAGCTATGGTGAGAGAAGACCAATGCGGTTTTTGCATTGGGCTTCTCCACACCATAGCCGGCAAAAATTAAGACCCGCTAGGAAGAGCAAAGCTTCCCCACAGGTCCAAACAATACGTATTTAGTTCGTAACCCCAAGAATCAGATGCGGGGCTTAATTTTTAGGTTGAAGACCCCGCTTTTTGGGCTTCAACCGGCCGCACGGAAAATCCCAGCCGCACGGAACGCGCACCGGCCCCGCCCAGGCGCGGTCCCTATACCACTCAGTACAAACCCACTCACGCTGCCGGCCAGTGTCAGTTAGTGCAACCGCACGTATTCGTAGTTGACGATGCCGTTGGGGAGGACCGGGAACGACTCGACCCGGTCGGTGAGTAGGTACGCCAGCCCGCCCTGGTAGACGCCGGTCATCGGGATGTCCTTGTTCAGTAGGTACTTCTCGGCGTCAATCTCTTTTTGCCACCGTCGCTTTGGTTCATTTCCGAGCTTGCTGATTTCGCTCAGTAGGTGGTCGTAGTGCGCGTCGCTGTACCCGGAGACGTTGGTGCGGCTGTCGGTTTGGCCGAAGCTCAGCAGGTTGTACGGGTCGACGTCCGGTGGGGTCCAAGTTGAGAACACAATTTCAAATTTCCCGGCATTCTCCAGCGCCACCCGTTGTTCAAGGCTGGTCTTCTTAATCTGGATTTTCACGCCCGGTAAGTTGTGCTCGATTTGGCCCTTGAGGTAGGTGGCAGCAAGCTCGGCCTCAGTGTTGCTGGCGATGTTGAGCGTGAGGGTCAGCGCGTTCTTGCCCAGCGCCCGTTGTGCCTTGTGCCACTCGGACAGCGCGTGCACGGTGTTGTACTGCGCCTGACTGTCAGCTGCCTTGCGAAAGTCGACGCCACTTGGTGATGTGGCCAGACCCGCGGGGATAATCCCGTTAAGTTCCTTGGCCCCGTTTTCCAGCTTGCCCGTTGCAAACAGGTGCTTGTCGAAGGAAGTGGCAATCGCCTGGCGCAGGTGGACGTTCTTCGTTGGCCCGGTTGCGGTGTTGAAGTACAGGTAAGCACCCGTCGTCGTTGTTACGCGGTGCAGCTTGCGGTTGCCGAGGTACTGGGGGACCGTCTGCGCGTCGATGGCGGTGAAATCGAGCTGATTGGCCTTGAACTTGGCGGCAGCCGTGGTGGCATCGGCATTGACGGTGAACCGAACTTTATTCAGTTGCAGGTTACGTCTGAAGTAGTAAACATTATTTTTCACGAGGTTCCAGCTGGTGTCGCTTGCCCCGGACCAGTTGGTAATCTTGAACGGGCCATTGGTCAAAATGTGGTGGGCGTCCTGCCCGTACTTGCGGCCCTGCGCCTTGGCGTATGCGCGGTTAATTGGCATGAACGGCGCGGAGGACAGTGTTTCGGCCAGGTACGGTTGCGGCGTGCTGAGTTTGACCTGCAGCTTGTACTTGCTCAGCGCCCTGACACCCAGCGCCGATAGCGGCATGGTCCCCATCCGCACCTGCTCGCCGTTTGCCAAAATGTCGATGCGGCTGGCGTTGCGGGATTCGGTTGCGGGGTCAGCGAGCCGCTGCCACGCGTACACGAAATCGTCGGCGGTAACGGGGCTGCCGTTCGTCCACCGGTAGTGGCGCAGCGTGAATGTGTAAGTCTTTTTGTCCGCACTCACCTGGGGGCTGCCATTACTGACGTCGGCAATGAGCGCACCCTTACCGTTATGGCCGTACAGTCCATCGAAGAGGTTGCCAATCGCGCTGGCCGCAGCGAGGGTGCTGTAGTGCGTGCTGTCCAGTGATTCGATGGTGGTCGTGTTGCTTACCCGGAGCGGGGTGTTCGATGTTGTATCGTTTTGCGCCTGTTGCGGTTGGTTCCGCAAATACCAGCCGCCAGCAACCGTCAGCGTGATTCCGGCGGCGATAATTGCGCCAATTTTCACTTCAGTCTGCATAAGCTTCTCCCACGTGCAATTAACTAGTGAATTCGTTCTCGTGAATCTGTGTTATGCACTACCAATAGCTTAAATCATGGACTATCATTATTAAATAGTTAACAAGACGATTTTCGTGAGTTTGTGCATAAATGAGGGGGCAGCAGCATGTTCGATTTGCGCAGTTGGGCGGTTGAAGTGGTTATCGCCATATTCTTCATCTCTGGCTTTGTTGCATTTTACAACACGCTGGCGGCCTGGCTCACGCACAATGTGGCGCGGTATCAGCGCGGACCGCTCTACCTGCGCATCGGGCTCAACGCCTTTGCGTTCTTGCTGGCCGGCTTTTGCTTGCTGGCTGAGAACTGGAACCCAACCAACAGTGAGGCCTACATGAACTGGGCCCTCTACGTTTTGTTCGTGCCCGTCATTGATCGTGACGTCACGCGGACCGAGAATCTTCTGCGGTTTTTCGGCATCTTCGTTTTCTGGACCCTGAACAACAATCTCGGGTCCGTGATTTACTGGTTATCGCTCATCGTCCTTGGCGCAATTATGGTCGTTTCGATTAAGTGGGCGCGGCTGATTGAACGCAGTCGTGTGCTCTCCGTTGGCCTGTCGATGTGGATGGCCATCGCGTTTTGGGTCACCCAGACCCAGCTGATGGCGATTAACGTGGTCATGGGCGTGGTCATGTTCGCCCTCATGGAACTGTTCACCGTCCTGTACTGGTCGGCGGACCGGCGCTCGAAGCGCGAGCGGGCCGAATTGGTGGAGCAGGTTAACCGCGACACGCTGACCCAGGCGCGGAGCTTTTTCGCCTTCAAGGATGAAAGCATGCGGCTGTTGCCCCGGGCGCGCCGCAGAAGTGAACCGCTCACGCTCGCGATGTTTGACATCGACCATTTCAAACTGGTGAATGATGAACACGGCCACGCCGCGGGGAATTATGTGCTGACTGAGGTGACCAAAATTGTGACGAGCTACCTGCAGCAGCGGATAGGTGATACCTGCGCCCTGTACCGCACGGGCGGTGAGGAGTTCAACATCATCTTTTTGGACTACACCGTTAAGGAAGTCGAACCTTTGGGCCGTGAGTTGCTGAAACTGGTGCGCGACCACGACTTTAGTTACGAAGGCCATGAACTGCACATTACTTTGTCGATGGGGATTACGGGCCTCTTGCCAGGCGACATGAGCTTCGAGGATGTGTACGAGCGGGCCGATGCCCACCTGTACACGTCCAAGCAGGAGGGCCGCGATCGCATTACTGCTGGCGAGTAGATTTTATTCATGGGCGCGTAAAATACGGTTCGCAACCATTTGGACTTGTGTTATAATTGCCTCAACATGTTGAACGAGAGGGTCACCGGTGGCCGTTTCCAGAAAAGGGGAATTGCTGCGAACCCCAACTTAAACCGGTGATTGTAGCTCGTGAGTGCCTCCCTGAATGCAGTAAGGTGGCCGGCTCCGTCCGTTATCCGTGCCAAGTGGGGTAGATTGTTACCCAATTTAGGTGGTACCGCGAGTGAACTCGTCCTAATTAATTTTAGGGCGAGTTTTTTTGTTCAATAAAAAATCAGCTACATAGGAGTTGAGTCGAATGACTAAGGAATTAGCACCAAAGTATGACCCCAAGGCCGTTGAAGCCGGCCGTTACGAAGAATGGGTTGAGTCCGGCGTCTTCAAGCCAAGTGGCGACAAGAAAGCCAAGCCGTACACGATTGTTATCCCACCACCAAACGTTACCGGGAAGCTGCACATGGGCCACGCCTGGGACACCACGCTTCAGGACATGATTATTCGCCAGAAGCGCATGCAGGGCTTTGACACCCTGTACCTTCCCGGGATGGACCACGCCGGGATTGCAACGCAGGCGAAGGTTGAAGCCAAGCTCCGTGAGCAGGGTATCAGCCGCTACGATCTGGGCCGCGACAAGTTCGTCGAGAAGGTCTGGGAATGGAAGGATGAATTCAGCAAGATCATCCGCAACCAGTGGGGCAAAATGGGCCTGTCACTGGACTACGACCGCGAACGCTTCACGCTCGATGCGGGCTTGTCCAAGGCTGTCCGCAAGGTTTTCG
This sequence comes from Lacticaseibacillus hulanensis, assembly GCF_004010095.1. Classification (GTDB taxonomy): domain Bacteria; phylum Bacillota; class Bacilli; order Lactobacillales; family Lactobacillaceae; genus Lacticaseibacillus; species Lacticaseibacillus hulanensis. Next base: position 59,774 of record NZ_RRYD01000012.1, read on the forward strand.
TTCAGCTCTACAACGAAGGCCTGATTTACCGCGGCGAATACATCGTTAACTGGGATCCCCAGGCACGGACCGCGCTGTCCGACATCGAAGTTATCCACCAAGATGACGAAGGTGCCTTCTACCACATGATTTACAAGTACGCTGACGGCACGGACGGCGGCATCGAAATCGCCACCACCCGGCCGGAAACCATGTTCGGGGACACGGCGGTGGCCGTTAACCCGAAGGACCCACGCTACAAGGACATGATTGGCAAGAAGGTCATTGTCCCTGGTGTTGGCCGCGAAATCCCAATCATTGGTGACCAGCACGCCGACATGGACTTCGGGACTGGGGCCGTTAAGATTACCCCAGCCCACGACCCCAATGACTTCCTTGTTGGGAACCGCCACAACCTGGAACGCATCAACTGCATGAACGACGATGGTACCATGAACGAAGAAGCCGGCAAGTACGCTGGCCTCGACCGGTTCGATTGCCGCAAGCAGCTGGTTGCCGACCTGCAGGCATCCGGCGACCTAATTTCCATCGAACCAATCGTCCACTCCGTTGGGCACTCCGAACGGACCGGGGTTCAGGTTGAAGCACGCCTGTCCACCCAGTGGTTCGTTAAGATGAAGCCACTGGCTGAAAAGCTGCTGGCCAACCAGAAGACGGACAACAAGGTTAACTTTGTTCCTGCCCGCTTCGAACACACCCTCATTAACTGGATGGAAAACATTCACGACTGGGTTATCTCCCGGCAGCTCTGGTGGGGTCACCAGATTCCAGCTTGGTACAACAAGAAGACCGGCGAGATGTACGTCGGGATGGACGCACCAGAAGACGCTGAGAACTGGGAGCAGGACGAGGACGTGCTTGACACTTGGTTCAGCTCCGCGCTGTGGCCATTTTCCACCCTTGGCTGGCCAGACGAAGACGCCGCTGACTACAAGCGCTACTACCCAACCAACACACTGGTTACCGGCTACGATATCATTCCGTTCTGGGTTGCCCGCATGATGTTCCAGGGCCTGCACTTTACCGGCCAGCGTCCATTTGCGAACACCTTGATTCACGGGCTCATGCGTGATGAACAGGGCCGCAAGATGAGTAAGTCCCTCGGTAACGGGATTGACCCAATTGACGTGATTGACAAGTACGGGACCGATGCTCTGCGCTGGTTCCTTGCTAACGGGACCACCCCTGGTCAGGATGCTCGGTTCAGCTACAAGCAGATGGATGCTTCCTGGAACTTCATCAACAAGATCTGGAACGTTTCCCGTTACGTCATGATGAACCTTGGTGACCAGAAGGCGGACCAGAAGCCAAACCCAGCCAAGTTCGACCTGGCCGACAAGTGGATTTTTGCCGAACTCAACAAGACCATTGCGTCCGTCACCGCGAAGTTCGACAAGTTCGAATTTGGTGAAGCTGGCCGTGACCTCAAGAACTTCATTTGGGATGAATTCGCCGACTGGTACATCGAAATCAGTAAGGAAACCCTGACTGGTGACGACGAAGCAGCCAAGGCCGAGAAGCGGACGAACCTGACGTACGTGCTTGACCAGATTCTGCGCCTGCTACACCCAATCATGCCGTTCGTTACCGAAGAACTCTGGCAGAGCCTGCCCCACGTTGGCAAGTCCATCGTGACGGCTGCCTACCCAGAAACGCACGCGGAATTCGACAACGATGCTGCGGTTGCGGAAATGAGCAGCGTCATCGAACTCATTCGCGCAGTCCGGAACATCCGGAATGAAGTGAACGCACCACTGTCCACACCAATCGACGTGGTTATTTCACTCAACGACAACGGTTTACAGCAGGCATTCACCGCTAACCGCGCCGTCCTCGACCGGTTCCTGCACACCAAGCAGCTCGAAATCCTGCCAGCCGGTGCACCCGTTGCCGAAGCCAAGACGGCCGCATCTGCCGTGATGGCCGGCGCCACGGTCTACGTTCCCCTCGCCGAACTCATCGATTTTGATGCCGAGATTGCCAAGTTGAACAAGACCATCGGCAAGCTCGAGGGCGAACTGACGCGCATCGACAAGAAGCTGGGCAACCAGGGCTTCATCGCCAAGGCACCAGCCAGCGTTATCGACGAGCAGAAGGCCAAGCGCGCAGAATACAGCACGCAGATGCAGGCTGCTAAGGACCGCATCGCTGAGCTCGAATCTGCACGTTAATTGCTAAGTGTTGAGCCGGAACCATTATTTTAAGTGGGACTTGCTCAATAATTGAAAAGACGCCACAACCAACCGGATTTCCGCGGCTGGTTGTGGCGTCTTTTTCTGTCGGCGGCTGACGCGCTCGCCCATCATGGCAGCCGCAATTGTTGATCACGGAGGCGGCAGGGCAGGGCGAGAGCGCGGACCAGCGAATTTGCCCCGTTAGTTTTGCGCTGGCCCATTTCCTGCATGGCCAAGGTGGTAGAATGTAATCTATACACTACGCGAAAAGAGAGTAACCATGGAATTTGCGACTTACGAAGATGCAGTTAGTTATATTCACGGGATGCCGCGGCTGCGGCCAAACAATGGGCGCGCTGAATTACGGGCGCTGCTTGCCGAACTCGGCCACCCGGAAAAACGCGGGAAGTTCGTGCACGTGACCGGAACCAACGGGAAGGGGTCGGTGACCAACGCGATTGCCCACATTTTACTTGCGGGCGGCCTGCACGTGGGGATGTTCACCTCACCGTTCATCAATCGCTTCAACGAGCGGATTCAGATTGACGGTGAACCGATTGCAGACGAGACATTGCGCCTGCTCATGGGTAAGATTGCCACCGCAATTGCCAAGCTGCAAAGGGCAACGCCGGGGCTCATTATCAAGGAGTTCGAGGTGGATACGGCGCTTGGGCTGCTCGCCTTTGCGGAGGCGGATGTTGATGTTGCGGTCATCGAGGTCGGCATTGGCGGTGAGCACGACTCCACTAACGTCATCATGCCCGAGGTGGCGGTGATTGCAAACGTCGCGCTTGATCACGTCGAGCTCCTCGGTGGCTCGCTGGAATCCATTGCCCGCGAAAAATCCGGCATCATCAAGCAGAACGTGCCGGTCGTGACCGGACCCCTGGTGCCCGTTGCGGCCAAGATTATGGCGGCAAAAGCGGCCGCTCAGGGTGGTCACCTGGATGCGTTCGGTACTAGCTTCAGCGGCAAGGGGCGGCAGAACGCCCGCACATTCGGGGTTAAGTTCGATTACGAGGATGTTGACGGGCCCATCACCAAGCTCGACTTCCCGTTGCTCGGCGGGTATCAGATTGAAAACGCGTCGGTGGCGGTGCGCGCCGCCCGGGTGTTTGCGGAGCGGTCGCAGATGGAACTAACCGATCAGGAAATCCGCACGGGACTGGCCAAGGCCACCTGGCCGGCGCGGCTGGAGAAAATCAGTGACGACCCGGCCATTGTCATCGATGGTGGCCACAACCCTGACGGTCTGGGCCACGCCCTCAAAGCCGTGACCAGTCTGCACGCCGAGCACCTGACCATCATCGCGGGTATCCTGGGCGACAAGGCCCTGCCGGAGATGCTGCGCCAGTTGCGGGCGACTAGGGCCGAAGTGCTGCTGACGGTGGTGCCGGATAATCCTCGCGCAGCCACGACTGAAGATTACGCCAAGGCCGGCAACAAGGACTGGCCGGTGCTTGACTGGCACGAGGCGCTGGCCAAGGCGCTGACTGAGAACCAAGACGGGATTATTTTGATCATCGGTTCGCTGTACCTGGCCTCGGCGGTGCGCCAGGAACTACTGGACTCGAATCAGCCAGATTAAAGGTGACGCGCCTGATTCAGGCTGAATTTTTATTTGGGAAAAAATTTGATGTCATGTGTGCATTTGCCACCTTTTTTGCGAAATATATCGTGAAGGAGGGAATTAAAGATGACAGACATGAGAATCGACGTTTTACCACAAACCCAGGTTGAGGCCACTGCGCGGGCGCTGGTGACCAGGCTTTTTGCACTTGCGGGCCAAAACAGTGCGCAGGCGGTGAATTCGGTGTGTATGAACTATCCGCGGCTGACCGGGCTTGCGGTGGCGACCAGTGCCGAGTTGGCCGCCCTTGATGGGGTCGGAGCGGTGCGTGCCGAGCTACTGACGTCCGCGATTGCGTTCGGTGAGTTAGCCCTGCACAACCTGAATACGCCGACCAAACAGGTGGTCAGCTCCGACCAGCTGGGTGAGAACCTGGTGCACCGGATGGCGGGTGAAGTGCAGGAGCAGATGCTCGTGTACTTCCTCAACGTGAAGAACGAAGTCATTGAAGAGGCGACCATGTTCAAGGGCAGCATTGAATCCAGCATCACCGACCAGCGTGTGATTTTACGCCGGGCGATTCTGCTGGGGGCATCGCGCCTCATCGTTGCGCACAACCACCCGAGCGGTTCGGTGAGTCCTAGCCCCGAAGACCAGGAAATGACGGACCGCCTGTTTACCTCGGGCCAGCTGATGGGCATTCGCCTGCTCGATCACATCATTGTCGGCCGCGACGATTATTTGTCCTTCCGCGAAGAGGGCGACTTGTAGCCAATCAGTTCGCTAATTATTGATGCGTGAACGAAGCCAGCACAATTGCGATTGTGTTGGTTTTTTTGCGTGCACCTCATTTTGAATATCTAAGTAAAAGTTAAATGTGGCTAATTTTTGGGTTTGATTGCGGGAACGGAGCGGTTATTTACGGAAAATCGCTCCGCGTATGGTATAATTCTTCCAGAAAGAATTCGGGTCGCCCATGAACTTAGTTGACTGGCAGGCACGCTTTGTTCCGGTTTAAGGTGCTAATGCGACCCGACATAAAGGAGAGAACATCTTGTTTGGATTAGGTGCAAAAAACATTGGGATTGATCTCGGGACCGCCAACACGCTCGTGTACGTAGAGGGTAAAGGTATTGTCCTTAGTGAACCTTCAGTTGTTGCTAAGAACACGCAGAGCGGGGAAATCATCGCTGTTGGTTCTGAAGCGCGCGACATGATTGGCCGGACGCCAGTTAACATTACCGCCATTCGCCCAATGAAAGACGGGGTCATCGCCGATTACGATACCACCGCGGCAATGCTGAAGTACTTCATGGGCAAGGCACTGGGCGGCAACAGCCACCCATACGTCATGGTTTGTGTTCCAAGTGGGGTGACCGAAGTTGAAAAGCGGGCGGTGATTGATGCCGCTAAGGTTGCGGGTGCCCGTGACGCCTACGTAATCGAAGAACCATACGCCGCAGCAATTGGTGCCGGTTTGCCCGTTATGGACCCAACCGGGAGCATGGTTGTTGATATCGGTGGTGGGACCACGGATGTTGCCACGATTTCCCTTGGTGGGATTGTTTCCAGCCGTTCCATCCGGATGGCCGGCGACAAGATTGACGAAGCCATCACGACTTACGTTCGCCAGCACTACAACCTGCTGATTGGGGAACGGACCGCTGAAGAGATTAAGATTCAGATTGGTTCCGCATCCCAGAAGGAAGCAGAAACCCTGGAAGGCATGACCATTCGTGGGCGTGACCTGATTTCTGGTCTGCCAAAGACGGTCGAAATCAAGGCCACCGATGTTTCCAAGGCCATGAGTGAAGTTGTCACCGGCATCATCGAAGCAATCAAGGAAACCTTGGAAGAAACCTCTCCCGAAATCGCGGCCGACGTTATTGACCACGGGATTGTGCTCACTGGTGGTGGCGCAATGCTCAAGAGCCTCGATTCCGTCATCAGTGACGAAACCAAGGTCCCGGTGTTCATTGCGCAGGATCCACTGGACTGTGTTGCCGTTGGGACGGGTGAATCACTCAAGAACATCGAGGCAATGAAGAAGCACTAATTCAGGAGTGCAAGTTCAATTTCACACACAAAGTGCCGCTTTTAAGGGCGCTTGACGGACACGGGGGATGGCATGACGGATGCGTCGTTCCGTCCCCCGTTTCTTATGGCTGTGAAATGAGGACTTGCAGCAACATGACGGTTTAGGACCACGGATTAAGGAGTTTTGGCATGCAGAAGTTTTTTTCAAACAAACGCCTAATCGTGCTGCTGGTCGCACTCATTCTCAGTGTTGGCTTTATTTCGGCCTCAATTGCGGTACGTGATGATCGGAGCACGCCGCCAATTGTGCAACAGGTCGGCAACGACGCGGTGGGGATTGCCGGCTGGATTGTTGCGGCACCCGCGAACGCAATTAACGGCGGGTTAAGCGACATTGCCAACCTGATGAACACCTATTCAGAAAATGAACGACTGAAGAGCAAGCTCGATGATTTGGCCCAAACTAAGGTCCGTAACCAGACACTTAGCCGGGAGAACAAACAACTTAAGAAACAGCTCAAGCTCAGCGCAACGTTGGCTGATTACGACACGGTCACGGCCGCCGTTGAATCACGCTCGCCATCCAATTGGCTCAACGTGTTGGTCATTGATAAGGGTGCGGTTGCCGGGGTGAAGAAGAACATGCCCGTGATGTCCGGTAGCGGCCTTATTGGGCGGATTATCGAGGTGAACAAGACTAATTCCAAGGTCGAGCTCATCTCAACCGACAACAACGCGGCCAACCGGTTTGCGGCGCAGGTTGACGTTGGCAATAAGACCGTTAACGGGGTAATTACGTCCTACGACACCGCCTCTGGTCACCTGATTATGGGCCAGTTAACCACGGATGCCAACGTGAAGAAGGGTGCCCGGGTCTACACGTCTGGCCTTGGTGGCCGCACACCTAAGGGTCTGTTCATCGGGACGGTTAGCTCCGTCAAGAAGGACGACTACGGGCTCGCCAACACGGTTTACCTGAAGCCGGCCGGGAGTCTGAACGATGTGTCGGTGGTCACGGTCATTGACCGAACGGTTAAGTAGGTGACATGATGAATGACAAACCATATACGCGCCACTGGGTTGCGGCGGTTTTTCTGTTCGTCGCGTTACTGCTCGACGGAACGATGACGCAGGTGCTCGCCACCTGGTCAACAAGTCCAGCGGGGCCTGGTGTGCCGCAGATTATGCTGATGGTCCTGGTGTTTATTGCACTGCTCGTGCCGGAAGAGAACTGGGTCGTCGCCATGGCGATTGTTGCTGGCGTCTTGATGGACATGTTTTACACCGGCGTCATTGGGGTGGATGCCCTGATTTTGCCGCTGATTACGTACCTAGTGCGCTCATTGCGGCCGTATGTTGCTCATTCAGGCGTTGTGGCCTGGGGTATCTTCATCATTGCCATGGCCGTGCGGATGTACGCGGAATATCTCCTGCTGCACTTCATGGGCCAAACGGTTGTGACGACGAAACTGCTCATTACGCAGCATCTGGCGCCTAGTTTGACGGTCAACATAATTATATTCATGATTATTTACTTCCCATGTACGCGATTACTGGTAAAATTAACCCAGAGATAAAAAAGTGGGGGTACTGTATGGACGCGGTAATTCTGAAGGGAACAGCAGATGGTTTTGGCCTGCGCCTGAACGCAGACGCTGCTGTTGCGGACATTCTTGAACAACTTAACGGGCTGCTTGGGCGCCTGTACAAGGACACACCCGAGGGCAACGTGAACTTCACCGTTGAGACGGGCAACCGCCTTTGGGCGAAGGACCAGCGGGAGGCACTCGACAAAGTGTTTGACCAGTATCCGCGGTTTGCGATTCGCATGGTTTCAAGCGGCGTTGTTGCCGCCGAAACGGTGGACGCACGCGTGGCGGCGGCCAAGACCCACTTTGCTGGGGGGATTGTGCGCTCCGGCCAGGTGCTGACCTATAGCGGTGACGTTGTCTTTGCCGGGACGCTGCATCCAGGTGGTCAGGTGCGCGCAAGCGGGTCGGTGTACATCCTCGGTGAGGCCCTCGGCATTGTGCACGCGGGCTTCCCGGATAACGGGCACGCGGTGGTTGCCGGAAACCTGGCCAAGCTGACCCAGGTGCGCATTGCGGATGCGGTGGAGATTGTCGATCCGGCGAACTATCCGGAAGCGTCGGTCTGCTTCATTAACGATCAGCATTTGCTCGCACACGACAAGCTCGCCGCACTCAGGCAGCTTCGTCCACAGATTTTTGACCAAATGGAGGAAGGATAATGGGAACAGCACTCGTTGTGACATCAGGTAAAGGTGGGGTCGGGAAGACGACCACCAGTGCGAACATCGGGACTGCCCTTGCCTTGCAGGGTAAGCGGGTTGTCCTCTTGGATTTGGACATTGGCCTCCGCAACCTGGACGCAGTATTAGGTCTTTCTAACCGCATCATTTACGACATTGTGGATGTGGCGAACGGTCGGGCCAAGCTGCACCAGGCACTCATCAAGGACAAGCGCTTTGATGACCTACTGTACCTGCTGCCGGCGCCGCAAAACGCCGACAAGGACGCGCTTAATCCGGAACAGGTGGCCGAGATTGTCAGTGACCTGAAGCCTGATTTTGACTTCATCATTCTCGATTCCCCAGCCGGAATTGAACAGGGGTTCCGCAATGCGGTCTCCGGCGCGGACGGCGCGATTGTCGTCACGACACCGGAAATCAGTGCGGTGTCCGACGCCGACCGGGTGGTGGGCCTCATCGAGCAAAAGCCGATGTCGATTAAACCCCACCTGATTATCAACCGGGTGCGGGCCCACATGCAAACGGATGGGACCGCGATGGATATCGACGAAATCACCGCGCACCTCGGCATTGATTTGCTCGGGGTCATCAACGATGATGATGCGGTGATTGCCACGTCCAACAAGGGCGAGACCATCGTCATGAATCCGGACAACGCCGCTTCCAGGGGTTACCGGGACGTTGCGCGCCGCCTTCTCGGCGAGACCGTGCCGCTCGCCAAGATTGTGGAGCACAAGCAGGGCTTCTGGTCCCGCCTGTTCCATCGGTCATAGATGGCCCGTTGCTAAAATAACGCCGGATTATGGGCAATTCGACATAATTCGCGCAATAGTTTAGCCGTTAGCTGGTTAATTACGAAGCTATTTTGAGAAAATAATTAAAATTAATTCAGAAAAGTGGTTGACAGTTCGGCGGACACGTTGTAAATTAGTCACAACATCAGAAATCGTTGATCGGAATCGTAGCTGACCAGCAACACACAGAGAACCCGCACAAGCTGAGAAGTGGGTGGTTGCAGCAGTTACACACATCCGTGAGCGGAGCGTTGAATTAAGTAGGCGTTCCCGGGTTGACCCGTTACAGTCGGTGGTTGAATTATCAACCAGGTAAGGTTTGTCAGGTGACTGGCAGACGTACATGAGGTGGAACCGCGGATTAACCGCCCTCTTGCGTATCGCACGCAGGAGGGCGGTTTTTATATATCCACCCTTTGTCAAACTAACCTGGTAATTCAACCACGTGAGGTTTGCCGTGTGAGCGACAAACGTACATGAGGTGGAACCGCGCTTAGCGCCCTCTTGCAGTTAGCTGCAAGGGGGCGTTTTTGCGTTCACCGATCAACGACATCAATTACTGAAATTATTATCATTTTGGAGGAAAAATCTATGAACTACATTGGCGAGATTCTACCCGCACTATTAAATGGGACTTGGACAACGTTATGGGTCTTTGCACTAACCTTGGTCATCTCAATTCCACTGGGGATTCTGCTTTCCCTGGGATTGACGAAGGGGACCAAGAACCCGCTGGCCGTGGCCATTCGCTGGATTCTGAACTGCTACACCTGGATCTTCCGGGGCACACCACTATTGCTGCAACTCATCTTCGTCTTCTACGGTCTGCCAATCATCGGCGTCGTCTTTGACCGTAACTCAGCCGTGATTTTTGCCTTCGTGTTGAACTACGCCGCGTACTTCGCAGAAATCTTCCGGGGCGGGTTCCAAGCCGTCGACCGCAGCCAGTTTGAAGCCGCAACCGTGCTCAACCTGACGCGCTGGCAGACATTGCGTTACATCATCATCCCCCAGGTTACCAAGATTGTGCTGCCAAGTATCGGGAACGAAGTCATCAACCTGGTCAAGGATAGCTCACTGGTATACGTAATCGGGATTGGCGACCTGCTGCGGGCCGGGAACATTGCATCCGCACGCGACGTAACGCTGGTACCACTCGTGCTCGTTGGGATTATCTACCTGCTACTGACATTCGTCCTCACGATGGTGCAGAAGCAAGTGGAAAAGAAGTTTGCGAACTTCGATTAGAGTTTGACGGAGGAAATCGATATGCTTGAATTAACCGGAATTAGTAAACAGTTTAATGGTCGCACCATTCTTAAGAACTTGAACTTGCAGGTCACTGACGGCAAGACGCTGGCAATCGTTGGCCCATCCGGGGTTGGTAAAACCACACTCCTGCGCATCATCGCGGGGCTGGAGGACGCTGATCAGGGCGAAATGACCTGGAACGGCGCAAAGACCACGTCTGAAGAGCTGCGGAAGCAGGGGATTCTCGGGGTTGTGTTCCAAAACTTCGCATTGTTCCCCCAGTACACCGTCCGCAAGAACATCACCTTGGCGCCAACGCTGAGCGGCACCAGCCAGGCGGACGCGGACAAGAAGGCTGATGAACTACTGAACCAGCTTTCCCTGACCGAACAGGAAAATGCCTACCCATCAACGCTGTCAGGTGGGCAAAAGCAGCGGGTCGCAATTGCCCGCGCGCTGGCATTGAACCCCGACGTTCTGCTCTACGACGAACCAACCAGCGCGCTGGACCCAGCACTGCGGGACAACGTTGCGGACATGCTGAACCAGTTCAAGCAGGCGGGGATGACCCAGGTAGTTGTAACGCACGATATGGACTTTGCGGCCAAGGTCGCTGACACGGTCTTCAAGATGCCCATCGGATTGGAGGCGTAATTATGCGCAGATTCACCAAAATGTTAATGGCCTTAGCGCTCAGCGTGATTGCAGTAACGTCACTTGCCGCATGCGCACGGACCACCACCAAGGATTCGTGGCCACGGATCAAGCAGGATAAGAAGGTTGTCGTCGGTCTCGATGATTCCTTTGTCCCAATGGGCTTCCGGGCCAAATCCGGGGCCGTCGTCGGGTACGATATCGACCTAGCGCGGGCCGTCTTCAAAGAATATGGCGTTAAGGTTAGCTTCCAGCCAATCGACTGGTCCATGAAGGAAACCGAGCTGCGGAACCAGACCATTGACCTGATTTGGAACGGGTACTCCGTGACGCCGGATCGCGAGAAGGTTGTTCGCTTCTCCCAGCCATACCTGAAGAACCACCAAATCCTGGTCACTAAGTCCAAGGACAACATCAAGTCCTTTGCTGACATGAAGGGCAAGACGGTCGGTGCCCAGACCGGTTCCAGTGGCGCGGCCGACATCGATGCCCAGCCGGCTAAGCTGAAGAACCTGGTCAAGGGCAAGGAACCAGTGTTGTACGACACCTTTAACGATGCATTCATTGACCTGAACGCCAACCGGATTCAGGGGATTGTGATTGATGAAGTTTACGGCCGTTACTACGTTGCCCACCAGAAGAATCCCGGGGCTTACCGGATTACGGACGGCAACTTCCCGGCTGAATCATTCGCAATTGGGATGCGCAAGAGCGACAAGGTCCTCGCCAGCAAGATTAATGCGGCGTTGGACGACCTAAAGGCAAACGGTGAACTGGCCAAGATTCAAAAGAAGTGGTTCGGTTCAGCGCAACAATAAAGAAAACTGGCTGTGCGTAATCCGCACGGCTTTTTCTTTGGCCAATTACTTCTATAGAGAGGGCTCGTCTACACAGTAAAAAAATCAGTTTCTTGACAAGCAAACTGCGGGAATGTAGCCTGAACGTATAGTCACCACAAAGGGGAGCCGCGTGCTGAGATTGGCCTAGCCTAAACCCTTCGAACCTGTTCGTTAGTACGAGCGTAGGGATTTGTGGAAATGAATATTCCGCTTGGCGGTTTATTTTGCTCTGTGTGGTGCAAAACACAAAGGAGTGACTATTGATGCAAGAAACAAAGTTAAACGTACTGGTGGAAGGCGCCGTCATGGTGGCCTTCGCCGAGGCGTTGGAGTACATTCCCCACACCGTTGGGGTTTCGGCCATTGAGGTGCAGTTCGGATTAATTCCGCTTGTTCTGTACGCGCTGCGCCGTGGCGTCAAGCCGGGGCTCACCGCCGGGCTGGTCTGGGGACTGCTTGACATGGTCCTGCGCGGATTTTCCAGCGGCAGCGTCCTGAACGCTTGGCAGGGGATTCTAGAGTACCCAATTGCCTTTGCGGTTGTCGGGTTAGCCGGATTTGCGGCAGCGGGTCTGGCGGGGGCGCACAGCAAGGGGACGGTCACGGGTTATATCATTCTCGGGACTATTCTCGGCGCGCTGGCCAAGTATTTCTGCCACTTCATTGCCGGGATTATCTACTGGGGCAGTTACGCACCCAAGGGGCAGTCAGCCTGGTTGTACTCATTAATTGTTAATGGTGGATCGGCGGTGGTCTCGACTATCGTGACCGTCTTGGTGCTTGTGGCAATTTACCTGCCGGCACCACAACTTTTCCGGGTCAGCAAATAATAAAAAACAGCCAGTGAAAAGCGCTTTTGCGCTGATCACTGGCTGTTTTAGTATTACATGAAGCTAGCGAGGCCACCGAGAACGGCACCCAAGATGGTAACAATCAACATCATCCACACAACGACCTGTGTGACCTTGGCCATTGTGCTCTTCTTTTTCTTTTCACTCACTGAATTCACAACCTTTGGCTTACTTTCTGAATAAGTCTACCCGTTTTCGCATAATTTCGCAATATGTGTTGCGGCAACCGTACCGTTTACTTAAAGGTTTGCGACTATTGTCGACATACCCGGCCGCGAACGGTAAACTATCATATAGAAAGATTATCGTGATTGGATGAGTGGAGGAATCGGATTGACAGTCGTGGTGCCAATAATTTGGATAGTGATTACCTGCGTTGGCATGGCTATTACCAAGAAATATGGGTGGGGCCGCGTCCCCCTTTATTTCTTGCCGCTTGTGAACCTGAGCATAATTTGGCTCCAGGTGGGGCGGGTGGAGCCAGACTACTTTTTTTTATGCCTCAGCATGGCTGCTGTAAGCGGTATCGTCTGGGCTTTTCTTATCGTTAGCCGCGACGACGATTTGTTATTTAAAAGGTATCTGAGCCAGATGGCGGTTATTTTGGGCTTATTCACCACGATTTGGTGGGTCGGCGCGCTCATCGGCTTTGCATAACGCGATATTTTACGGGGAAAAGTGGGTTTAGCCCCCACCAACCCCCACAATCGAAAATTTGACCGGAAAAGTTGATTTTCCGGTATTTTTTTGCCTATTTTTACGAACGTATGTACTATTTTTATGTTATTAATTTTTTCATTTTGGTAACAAAATGGTTCTTTGGGGTAAATTGTGGTGAGAAGTGGGGGATTGTGGTAATATTAGCACTATGGAAGGGGTGCCGGCCAATGTTCATGGGTGAATATCATCACAATCTGGACGCAAAGGGCCGCCTGATTGTTCCCGCGAAGTTCCGCGAGCAATTGGGGGCTAACTTCGTGTTGACCCGTGGCATGGACGGCTGCCTGTTTGGCTACCCCGACTCAGAATGGCAGGCGCTGCAAACCAAGCTTGCACAACTACCATTAACCAAGAAGGATGCGCGGACCTTTGTTCGCTTCCTGTACTCAGCGGCAACCGAATGTGAACTTGACCGGCAGGGACGCATTAACGTCCCGAAGCCCTTGATGGATCACGCGGGTCTCACCAAGGAATGCGTCCTGGTGGGGGTTGCGAACCGGATTGAAGTTTGGAGCGCGGACCGCTGGAACACATTTGCCGATTCGGCGGCAGAAGATTTTGATGAAATTTCCGAAAATCTAATGGACTTCGGGTTATAAAAATGGAATACACACACGAGACGGTGCTCCTGCACACCGCAGCAAATCAGCTTAATATTCAGCCTGACGGTGTTTACGTGGATGCGACGCTCGGACGCGCAGGCCATACCCAGCAGATTCTAAAGCAACTCACAACCGGTCAGCTGTACGCCTTCGATCAGGACGCCGACGCGATTGCGGCGGTGCGCAAGAACCTGGTGCCATTCCCGGCGAACCTGCACCTGCTCCACACCAACTTCCGCAACATTGCCGATGCGCTGCGCGACGAGGGTGTTACCAGCGTGGATGGGGTGTTATACGACCTCGGGGTTTCCAGTCCCCAGTTTGACGATTCACAGCGCGGGTTTTCGTACCGGTTCGACGCACCACTCGACATGCGCATGGACCAGAGCCAGGAACTGACGGCCCGCACCATCGTCAATGAATGGTCGTTCAACGATTTGGTCCGGATTCTGAACCGCTACGGTGAGGAAAAATTCGCCAAGCAGATTGCCCGCCAAATCGAACGGGCGCGGGCCGAAAAGCCAATCGAGACCACGTTTGAACTGGTTGACCTCATCAAGGCTGGCATTCCCGCCGCGGCGCGCCGGACCGGCGGACACCCCGCGAAGAAGACCTTCCAGGCCCTGCGCGTTGCGGTCAACGACGAACTCGGCGCACTGGAAGATTCACTGACCGATGCCCTGAAGCTGCTGAACGTCGGCGGCCGGATTTCCGTAATCACGTTCCAGTCACTGGAAGATCGCCTCGTGAAGACGATGTTCCGCGAAGTATCATCCCTGCCTGAAGTACCACGTGGCCTGCCGGTATTGCCGGACCACATGCAGGCACCATACAAGCTCATAACCCGTAAGCCGATTTTGCCAACTGACGAAGAGATTGAGCAGAACCACCGTGCGCACAGCGCAAAGCTGCGCGTAATCGAACGAGTGAAGTAGAAAGGTGATGAAGATGGTGGATAACACAGCACGCGCGTTAGACCCCCAGACAACATTACAGCCTCAGCAGAATCCAAAACAGGCTCCGAAAAAACAGGCAGCACCCAGTGTGCAAGTTCAGCCGCAAAAGCACGTTGCGTTCTCGCCAGTTGAACGCCTGCTTGTGTGTGCGATTGGTGTGGCCGTGACGGCAATTGCCATCTTGTGCCTGTTCGCCCAGTTCGGGCTGTCTGGTGCACGGCGCACACTTCAGGACACGCAAGAAAAGATCAGTCAAACTTCGACGCAGATCGATACATATCAGCAATCCGTCAGTGAACTGAGTGATTCAGCTCGCCTGACCGCGTTTGCAAAAGCACATGGGCTGACCGTGATTGAGGGCAGCATCAAGCGGGCGGTCAAATGAGTAAGCGCCGGGGACGAATGTCAGAAAAGCAGATGTTAAGTCGTCTGCGGAGAAACCGCCAGTGGTTCGGGCTATGCCTGATGCTGCTGACGGTTCTTGCGTTGTTTGCGTGTGTATGGAAATACACAGTTATCATCCGTGGCCAAGCGGACGAACATAATTTGACCAAGTCCCGTCTGACGCAGGTGACGCACACGAAGACGGTGCTTGCCCGCCGCGGGGAAATCGTTGACGCCGACGGGAACGCAATTGCGGAGACGGGGAACACGTACACCGTGTACGCAATCATTAAGCACCAGTACGAAGGTGACAAGCGCAAGGTGGTTAAGGATAAGGTAAAAACCGCCCAGACGCTCGCAAAGTACCTGCAGATGTCCGAAACTAAGATACTGGAGCGGCTGACGCCAAGCAGCGCGCGGACAACTCAGGTTGAATTCGGTGGGGCGGGGAGCGGCCTGAATCTGGCCACCAAGCAGTCAATCCAGAAGGAAAAACTGCCGGGGATTCATTTTTCGACCACGCCGGCCCGTCTCTACCCCAACGGAATTTTCGCATCACACGAAATCGGGCGCACCGTCGCGACGACCACCAAGACCGGTTTGACCAAGATTACCGGGACGATGGGACTGGAGAAGTCCTTTAACAGCCTACTCAGCGGTCACAATGGCCAGGAACAATACCAGACGGATAGTTTTCAGTACAAAATTGACGGCACGACCAAGATCATCAAAAAGGCGCAGGATGGCGGCACGGTTTACACCACCATCAACAGCAACCTGCAGAATTACCTCGAAAGCTTGATGACCACGGCACAGGAGAAGTACCAGCCAACCACAATGACGGCCACCATCATGAACGCCAAAACCGGCGCAATTCTGGCTACCAGTCAGCGGCCAACGTATGAGCCAACCACCGGTAGTGGCCTGACCAACATGTGGCGCAGTCTGCTGGTCCAGGACGTGTACGAACCCGGGTCGGTCATGAAGATCATGACGCTTGCTTCCGCCATCAATTCGGGCAACTACAACCCTAACCAGTACTACAAATCCGGTGAGGTGACCGTCGATGGCGCCAAGCTGTACGACTGGAACAAGGCCGGGTGGGGGATGATTCCACTCAGCCAGGCGTTCACGCGTAGTAGTAACGTCGGGATGGTTAAGCTCGAACAGACTATGGGCGCCAAGACGTGGTTGTCTTACCTACACAAGTTTGGGTTCGGCACGAAGACGAACCTGCACCTGCCCGGCGAAAGTGCCGGCCGGATTGCGTACAGCAGCACCCCCGACCAGGCAAGCACCGCGTTTGGGCAAGCCATTAGTGTGACGGTGGCGCAGATGCTGCGGGCGATGTCGGCGGTGGCTGACGGTGGCCGGATGGTCGAACCACGCATTGTGGCCAAGACGGTGTCTGGCAGCGGTAAGGAAACCAAGTACGGCAAGCAGGAATTGGCCAAGGTTGTTTCCGCGGATACGGCAACCCAGGTGCGGCAGGCGATGGTGAAGGTCGTTACTGATCCGAACGGGACCGGTGGCTCATACGCCATCAAGGGCATGGACGTCGGCGTGAAGACCGGTACCGCCCAGATTTCGGGGAGTCACGGTTACCTGCGTGGATCGCAGAATTACCTGCACAGCGTGGCGGCGATGGTACCAAGCAAGAACCCGAATTACATCGTTTACCTCACAATGAAGCAGCCGAAGATCACCGACGGGAAGAGCGCCAACGACGTGCTGGCGACAATCTTCAAGCCACTCATCAAGCGCGCGATTGCCCTTGAGAGTAACGCCACCTCAAGTGTCGGGACCACCATGAACACGGTCGGGGATTTTGAAGGCAAAAACCAAAATGAGGTCAAAAACGAACTGCAAAAGGCCGGGTTTAAGGTCGCAGTTGTGGGCACGGGCAACGAGGTTGTCCAGCAATTGCCGACAGCAAATCAGCAGGCAATGGCAGGCAGTCGGGTGATCCTGATGACTAACGGGGCGATGACAATGCCGTCAGTTAGTGGTTGGGGCAAGTCGGATGTGTTAAAATTGGCCCAGATTACCGGTGTGAAGTTTAAGCTGAAGGGTGAAGGTTATGCCTCCGCCCAGACGCTGAAAGCTGGCTCACTAATTACGGGCGACGGGGTAACCGTTACCTTTACAAGCAAATAGAAATTGAGGTTTTTTCGATGCAGTTAGCACACATTCTAATTCCGTTCGTGTCGGCTTTTGCCATCACGTCGCTGATTCTTCCGTTTTTCATCATGTACATGCGCGCGAAAAAGGAAGGCCAGATGATTCGTGAGGAAGGGCCGAAGTGGCACGAAAAGAAGAGCGGTACACCAACAATGGGTGGCCTGGTATTTATGCTCGGCATCGTTGTCACGGTTTTGTGGTACGGCAGTTGGCAGCACCACCTAACCACCTCGGCGCTCATGGCGCTGTTCATCCTGATTCTCTACGGGGCACTGGGTTTTTCCGATGACTTCGTGAAGGTCAGTCTTAAGCGCAACTTGGGATTGCGGGCATGGCAGAAACTGCTGGGGCAACTCATTGGTGCCGGCATCTTCCTGTTTGTCTTCTTCCGTGAGGGCTTCGCGCCAACGCTGACCATGCCGTTCATCGGGACGGTCAACAGCGTTTGGTTCTACGTCATCTTCGCCGCAATCTGGCTGATTGGCTTCAGTAACGCGGTCAACCTGACCGATGGGTTGGATGGGCTGGTTGCCGGTCAGGCCAGCATCGCCTTTGCCACGTACGGCATTATTGCCGCACAAATGGGCCGCACCGACGTTGAGTTAATCTGTATCGCTGCTGTTGGTGGCCTGCTCGGCTTTTTGATGTTCAACCACAAGCCCGCGCAGATCTTCATGGGTGATGCCGGCAGCCTGGCGCTTGGCGGGATGCTCGCCGCCGTTGCCCTGATGCTTCACCGCGAGTGGTCCCTGCTGCTCATTGGGATCATCTTCGTTTGCGAGACCGCCAGCGTTATGCTGCAGGTGGCTTCGTTCAAGCTGACCGGGAAGCGGATTTTCAAGATGGCCCCAATTCACCACCACTTTGAAATGCTCGGGTGGAGTGAATGGCGCGTTGATATTACTTTTTGGTTGATTGGAATCGCGGCCAGCGCGATTTACCTGCTGGCTTTTTAGCGTAATTGGTTAATAGTTGGTGCTGCGGCGCCAATTTACATATTTTGAAAAAAGAAAAGAGTCTTGTCATGAAAACAATCGGTGATTATCAGAACAAAAAGGTACTCGTATTGGGACTAGCTAAGAGTGGGCTGAACGCAGCACGCTTGTTGCACCGCCTTGGCGCGTACGTGACGGTTAATGATGCCAAGGATTTCCACGAGAATCCCGATGCACAGGCACTCGTCGCCGACGGTATTCGCGTGATTAGCGGGAGCCACCCGGTTGAACTGCTTGATGAGAACTTTGAATTAATGGTCAAAAACCCGGGGATTCCGTACTCGAACCCCATGGTCAAGCGCGCCCAGGAATTGAACATTCCAATCATTACCGAGCCCGAACTGGCATATGAGGTTTCAGAAACAGATTGGGTTGGGGTAACCGGAACCAACGGGAAGACCACGACCACGACGCTGATTGGCCTGATGTTGAACGCTGGTGGTCAGGTTGCGCACGCCGCTGGGAACATTGGGATTCCACTGAGTCAGGTGGCCCAGGACGCAAAGCCAAACGAAACCATTGTGGCCGAACTGTCTAGCTTCCAGTTGATGGGCATCACAAAGCTGCACCCACACGTGGCCGTTTTGACCAACATTTACGAGGCACACCTTGATTACCACGGTAGCCGGGAGAATTACGTCAACGCGAAGATGCGCATTACCATGAACCAGACCGCAGACGACTACTTCGTGATGAACTGGGACCTGGCGGAGATGCACGATTTGGCCAAGCGCTCCAAGGCCCAGATTGTGCCATTTTCACGCAAGGGCGCCGCGGGTGCACGGGCAGCCCTCATTGATGGCCAGCTCTCTTTTGACGGCGATGCAATCATGCCGGCTTCTGACCTCAAGATTCCTGGGGACCACAACGTTGAAAACGCGCTGGCTGCCATTGCGGTGGCAAAACTGCACGGGGTCAGCGATGAGGCAATTGTTAGCGTCCTGAGCAGCTTCACCGGGGTTAAGCACCGGATTCAGTACGTAACGACCATTAACGGCCGGCGCTTCTACAACGACAGTAAGGCTACGAACGTTGAGGCGGCCAGCGTTGCCATCACCGCGTTCAAGGACCCAGAAGTACTGATTGCCGGTGGCCTCGACCGTAAGTTGCCAATGGACGACCTAGTTCCGCTGATGCAAAAGCACGTTAAGGCCCTGGTCACATACGGTGAGACCGCTGATCTGATGGTGCAGGCGGCTAAGGATGCCGGCATCAAGGACATCACCAAGGTGGACAATCTGAACGAAGCGGTCCCCGCGGCTTACGCGGCAAGTGCAGAAGGTGACGTGGTTTTGCTGTCACCAGCAGCCGCTAGCTGGGACCAGTTCAACACCTTTGAAGAACGTGGCGATTTGTTTATTGCCGACGTTGAGAAATTGAAGTAACCACTGCGGAGTATTCGCAGCGGTGTAAATGGAGGATTTTATTATGCGCATTCTAGTCTCAGGCGGCGGCACCGGCGGGCACATCTATCCCGCCCTCGCATTGCTTGATCGACTGCAAGAAACTGGCGAGCTGGACGCCGCCCTGTACGTGGGGACCGAGCGTGGACTCGAATCACGCATCGTCCCGAAGCACGGCGTGGATTTTGCCACGGTGAACATTCAGGGCTTTAGTCGCCGGCTTAGTTTTTCCGGCCTGACCACCAACGTCAAAACGGTACGGATGTTCCTTGCCAGTGTGGGCCGCGCAAAGCAGATTCTCACTGACTTCAAACCGGACGTCGTCGTTGGTACCGGGGGCTACGTTTCGGGCGCGACACTCTACGCCGCCAGCCGGATGCACATCCCAACGGTCATTCACGAATCCAACTCGGTGGCGGGGGTGACAAACAAGTTCTTGGCACACTTCGTCACGAAGATTGCCATCAGCTTCAATGACGTTGCCTCAGCGTTTCCGGCAAGTAAAACCGTGCTCACTGGTAACCCGCGGGCCCAGCAGGTCGCGGGCCTGAAGCCTAACGACCAGCTTGCCGAATACCACCTGGACCCGAAGAAGCGCACCGTGCTTATCTTCGGGGGCTCCCGGGGGGCACCACGGCTGAACAAGGCCGCAATCGCCGGGATGTCAACCTTTGCTAAGGGTGACTACCAAGTGCTCTTTGCAACGGGGACGACCCATTACGATAACGTTCTGGCCCAGGTCAAGGACGTGCCGGCCAACGTCGCGATTGTGCCGTACATCGACCACATGGAGAAGGTGCTCCCGGATGTCGCGCTGCTCGTCAGTCGCAGTGGGGCCACAACCCTAGCCGAAATGACGGCGTTGGGCTTACCAGCGGTGCTGGTGCCAAGTCCGAACGTGACTCACAACCACCAATTCCACAACGCGGACAGTCTCGCCAAGGCGGGGGCCGCGGTTGTGATTGAGGAACCAAACCTTGATGCCCAGTTCACGACGACGGTTAACGAATTGATGGGCGATGCGGGCCACCTGAACGGGATGGCCGCAGCCTCCAAGAAGTTGGGGGTTCCGGACGCAACGGACCGCTTGATTCAGGTGCTGCGGGACGCAATGAACGCTAAGTAAATGACTTTTGTAGTTAACTGCTGCTGAAAGGAGGACGGCGATGGCTGATTCGAAAACTTCCGCAAACCCAGATCAGAGCGCGGGTGTCAAACCACGGTATGTGCACGAACCACTGCCCAAGCCGCTTCCAAACGTTCAGCACATCCGTCACCGGCGGAATTTGCGCAACCTGATTCTAATCACACTACCACTGCTGATTATCGCCGGTGCCGCGGGTTACATGGCCTCGCCGTGGTCGAAGGTGGCGGACATTACGGTGAAGGGTACGCAGGTCGTGGCCAATCAGGATGTGATTGATGCAACCAAAATGACCACTAAAACATATATTCCGGCAGTGGTATTGAATCATAAAACCATCGCCAAACAGGTGCAATCCACTATTCCGGCGCTCAAAACAGTGGCGGTTAAGGTGGAGGGTGCACGTGATATAACGCTCAAGGTTTCAGAATTTACCACTGTTGGTTATGTAAGCAAAGACGGTAGCAATCACGCAGTATTAAGTAACGGTACAATTTTGCGGCGCGAAAGTGCGCAGCCGGAGCAAGGTTTACCATTGTTCACTGGCTTCAATCAGGACCTGAAGAGCATTATCGAGGAAGTGGCCAAGGTTCCACCGGCCATTCGTCAGGATATTTCGGAGGTCAGCGCTACCCGCGGCAATGGGAACCCATATCAGGTCACGTTAACCATGAACGACGGTAACACGGTCGTTGCGGACTCGCGCACCCTGGCCAAAAAAATCAAATATTATCCCAATATTGTCGGCCAAGTTAAGGGCAAAGGGACAGTCGATTTAGAGGTTGGGGCCTATTTTGAGCCGAAAAGCAGAAAATAACGCGAAAAGCTAAGAAAAGGACATGGATAGCGTACGCTTTCTTTTTCTAATGTGGTAAACTCAAAATTGTATTAATAATAAATATTGCACATAAAAACGTTAATAACGTCAAACATAAGGAGGTCCAGACACATGGGTAATCAAGACATATATGTCGGTCTTGATATCGGGACCACTTCAATTAAAGTGATTGCTGCCGAAATAACGGCTGGCCAGCTGAGTGTCATCGGAGTTGGCAGTCAACGTGCGGACGGAATGTCACGCGGAGTGATTGTCGATATCGATAAAACTGCCGCGACAATTCGGGCTGCGGCTCAGCAAGCCGCCGATAAAACCGGGATTACGATCCATAACGTGGTTGTGGGGGTGCCCGCAAGCTTACTCCAGATTGAACAAGTTTCCGGAATGATTGCCGTTGGTGATACGAGCAAAGAAATCACCGCTGACGATGTGCGCAACGTTGCCAGCACCGCACTCACCCGCAACTTGCCACCGGAGCGGACCGTGCTTAGCCTAACGCCCGATGAGTTCGTCGTGGATGGCTTCGATGGCATTAATGATCCACGCGGCATGATTGGGGTTCGGCTCGAGATGCACGGCCTGCTGTTCACGGTACCCAAGACGGTGCTCCACAACTTGCGGCGCGCGGTTGAAAAGGCCGGGCTAGCGGTGGAGATGTTCATCGCGGCACCACAAGCACTGGGTGAATACATTCTGTCCGACGGTGAAAAGGACTTTGGCACGGTTGTCATTGACCTTGGGGGCGGCCAAAGTACCGCCGCTGTCATTCACGACCGGAAGCTCAAGTTCACCACGACTGACCTTGAGGGTGGCGAGTACGTCACGAAGGACATCTCGGTCGTGCTCAACACCAGTTTCCCCGATGCGGAGCGCCTGAAGCGTGAGTACGGGACAGCGGACACGATGAGCGCCAGTGAGGAACAAACCTTCCCCGTGACGGTGGTGGGCAAATCCACGCCGGTCACAATTTCGGAAAAGTACCTGGCCGAGATTATTGAGGCACGTTTGGCCCAGATTTTCACCAGGTTGAACGACGCGCTGGATTCAGCGCACGCGTTAGACTTGCCGGGCGGAATTGTGATTACCGGTGGGGATGCCGCCATGCCTGGGGTTAGCGCCCTGGCTGATGATATCTTCGGCCGCCAAGTAAAACTTTACGTCCCAAGTGAAGTTGGGTTGCGCCATCCCGCGTTCACCCAGGCCCTGGCGCTCGTGCACACCGCCGCCAATCTGAGCGATATTAACCGGATTGTGGCTTCTGCACTGAAGTCTGGTCCGGTAGCAGCTCCGGAAAAGCCCAAAGCTGCTCCTGTGGCGGCCGCGGAAGAAACGCGGCAAGTGCCAGATGATGATAATGACGATAACGAACC
This sequence comes from Lacticaseibacillus hulanensis, assembly GCF_004010095.1. Classification (GTDB taxonomy): domain Bacteria; phylum Bacillota; class Bacilli; order Lactobacillales; family Lactobacillaceae; genus Lacticaseibacillus; species Lacticaseibacillus hulanensis. The sequence goes on from NZ_RRYD01000012.1 coordinate 82,809, forward strand.
TGCCAAGAAGAAGGAACCATTCTTTAAACGCTTCTTTGGCACATTCTTTGATTAAATAATCCCCGATTAGGAGGAACTAAGATGGAATTCTCACTTGATCCACAAAACGACACGGGAGCAGTAATTAAGGTCATTGGGGTCGGCGGTGCTGGCGGTAACGCTGTGAACCGCATGATTGCCGAAGACGTTAAGGGCGTTGAGTTTATCGTTGCGAACACCGACGTTCAGGCCCTCTCAAGCTCCAAGGCAGAAACCAAGATTCAGCTTGGCCCGAAACTCACACGCGGCCTTGGTGCTGGTTCAACACCTGAAATCGGCCAGAAAGCAGCCGAAGAAAGCGAAGAAGCAATCGCCGATGCACTGCAGGGTGCAGACATGATTTTCGTCACCTGTGGGATGGGTGGTGGTACCGGTACTGGTGCCGCTCCAGTTGTTGCCAAGGTCGCAAAAGACCAGGGCGCACTGACTGTTGGGGTTGTCACCAAGCCATTCACGTTTGAAGGCCCAAAGCGCGGCAAGAACGCCACTGAGGGGATTGCTTCCCTCAAGGAACACGTTGACACGCTGGTTATCATTGCCAACAACCGTCTGCTCGAAATCGTTGACAAGAAGACGCCAATGCTCGAAGCCTTCAAGGCCGCGGACAACGTTTTGCGTCAGGGTGTCCAGGGAATCTCTGATTTGATTACGAGCCCAGGCTACGTCAACTTGGACTTTGCTGACGTGAAGACGGTCATGGCCAACCAGGGTAGCGCCCTGATGGGGATTGGTTCCGCAACCGGTGAGAACCGGACGGTGGAAGCAACCAAGAAGGCTATTTCCTCACCACTGCTTGAAGTCGCAATCGATGGTGCTAAGCAGGTTCTGCTGAACATCACCGGTGGCCCAGACCTGTCACTGTTCGAAGCTCAAGACGCTTCTGAAATTGTGACCCAGGCCGCAACGACCGACGTTAACATCATCTTCGGGACCTCAATCAACGAAGATCTGGGCGACGAAGTGGTTGTTACGGTTATCGCGACCGGGCTTGATTCCACCCCAGCAAAGGGTGAAAGCCGGCAGACCAGCGCCCGCCCAGCAGCTGACGCAAAGCGGTCCGCTGCCAGTGACCCATTCGTTGACTGGGACATGCGGCGTGACCCTGAACAGAAGGCAACGCGGCCAGCAGACGATGAGCTGGATAACGCCAAGAAGACTGAGTTCGATGTTTTTGAGAGCCAAGCAAAGACAGCTAGTGAGAACGACGATGACCAGCCACCATTCTTCAAGCGTCGTCGTCAGTAGACTGACGGAGGTGACCACTTATGAGTAAACTTGGAAATGCATTTGGTAAGTTCTTCGACATGAATGACGCCGAAGAGGACTACGATGAAGAAGTCGAACCAGCTGCAACCGAAGCAGAAGCGCAGCCAGCGCCAGCTCAACCTGCCCGCAGCAGCGTGGCGCCGAACCGCAGCAATGTGGTTTCGATGAACCAAACTGCGGCGAAGGGTGCGAAGATTGAACTGTACGAACCACGCATCTACTCTGATGCGAAGGAAATCGGCCGGAACCTGCTTGGCGACACCGCCGTGCTCGTGAACTTCACGCACCTTGAAGGCGAGGACGCAAAGCGCATCGTCGACTTCATGACGGGTGTGGTGTTCGCGGTTAACGGTGAAATCAAGCGCGTCGGTGACCGAATTTTCCTGGTGACGCCAGCGAACTTCGAAGTTAGTGGTACGCTCGCCAGCAAACTGCAAGACGACCTGAACATTGACGATTTAAACTAGGGGGCCACCACCGAGTGTATATTATTTACCGGATTATCATGTTGCTGATTCAAATCGAGCAGGCGGCAATCCTGGTCGAGGCGATTCTGTCCTGGATTCAGATTGACCAGTTGCGGGGCGTGTATGAGTTCTGCCAGCGGATTACCGCGCCGCTGATGAATCCGATTCGCCGGGTAATGCCGATTATTGCGGGGCTGGATTTCTCCCCAGTGGTTGCACTGGTTCTGCTCGGGTTCGTTAGCAAGGCTGTCTCGTACATTTTCATTGGAATGATGTACTGATGCAAGCTGGAGCAATGCACGGGGTGCGCCCCGCAGAGCAGCCGCTCATTGACCGCCTGCGCGAAATGGCTAATCAGGCAGATGGCGAGTACCGGCCCGTGTTAACGAGCTTCTTGAATCCCCGTCAGCGGGTGCTGGCCGAAATGGTGGGCGCTAAGGCCGGCGTGACCGTGCACGGCAATGGCGGATTTACGAACGCGGAAATGCAGCGCGTGCTTTTTGCCCCGGACTATTTTGTCCCCGAGGCAAGTGATTATGCGGTCACGGTGCTGGAATGTCAGTATCCAGCCAAGTTCACCACGCTTCACCACAGCACAATTCTGGGGAGCATGGTGCACCATGGCTTAGACCGGTCGGTGTTTGGCGACATCATCACTCAAGATGGTCGCTGGCAGCTGGCGGTGTCCGCGCCGCTTACGGATTTTATCGCGATGAACGTGACACAAATCGGCAAGACCAAGGTGCAGTGGCAAGCGGTATCGGCAGCGGACATTTTGCGAGTGCACGTGCCGTTTCGGGATTTGGTGACGGTGGTCAGCGCCATTCGGGTTGACGCCATCGTGGCGGCGGGCTTTAACCTGGCCCGCAGTCAGGTCAAGGAACTGGTTTCTAGCGGCGACATTCAGATTAATTGGCTGAGCGAGCGACGCGGAGATGCGCAATTGGTGCCTGGTGACATGGTTTCCGTCCGTGGACATGGACGGGTTCAATTAGTTGATATTTTGGGAATTACGGCAAAAGACCGTTGGCGGGTGGCCCTGAAGGTGCTCGTCAAATGAAAATAAACTATGCGCGGCAGCAAGGACTCGCAGCATAGATTGGAGGATGACGATGCTTACGCCACTAGATATTCGTGATAAAACTTTCAACGTCAAAATGCGTGGTTACGACCAGGATCAGGTCAATGATTTTTTGGACCAGATTATCGCTGACTACGAGGCTGTGCTGAAGGAAAAAGACAGCATGGCTGAAGAACTGAAGACGACCAAGGAACAGGTCAAGCACTACGAAGGCATGAAGGATGCGATGAACCAATCCATCATTGTTGCCCAAGAAGCAGCTGACCGTGTTCGTTCTGCTGCTGAAGCGGAAGCAGCGGAAGTCCGTCAGCAGGCTCAAGACGATGCTGAAAGCGTGCTGAACGATGCTCACGCCAAGAGTGAGGATGTTCTCACCCAGGCCGATGACCGTTCACGCCAGCTCGCACTGCAGACTGAAGATTTGCGCCAAAACGCAAAGCAGTTCCGGGACCACTTGGTACTGTTGCTCCAGGCAGAGCTGGAAACAGTTAAGGGAGCAGAGTGGAGCGCGGCAGTTGACCACGAACCGTTCGAACCCGTTCAGACTGACGAAGATGCGGCGGATGACGCAGAAAAAACGGCTGATGTTGCAAAAGACCTTGACACAGACGGGGTAGATTCAGTAAACTCTGGTGCAGAGGATGCGCCTGCAGAAGATGCAGAAGATGCAACAGAAGCAGACGACGCAGCTTCAACCGGAGCGGACACCAAGGACGAAGACTACACAGAAATCGTCTTTCCTGATGCCCCAATTTCAAAGGATTAATACAACATTCCGTTGAGGAACACGCGTTAACGCCCAAGCTTATTTGCAGCGACCCGATGTTTGGTGCAAGTTCGGGAATAAGCCAGCGTTAATATCAGTTCTGAGCACCGGTTCGATACATAGGGCCGGACGGTTGGTGTCCGTTACAACGCCGAATGAGGGGAACTAGTTTCCTGAATTTAGGTGGTACCACGATGGAAGTCGTCCTAATAATTTTATTAGGGCGGCTTTTTTTATGGTTAAAAACTGCGATTCAAAGCCGCAAATATTTGTGGTGTAAAAAAGAAAGAAGGAAAAACATGAAGGTCAAAGATACTTTGAACCTCGCCAAGACTGATTTTCCAATGCGTGCTGGTTTGCCAAACCGCGAACCAGTTTGGGAAAAAGCCTGGGAAGATAACAAGGTTTACGAAAAGCGCCAGAAGTTGAACGAAGGCAAGCCTAGCTTCATTCTTCACGATGGCCCTCCATTTGCCAACGGAAACATCCACATGGGCCACGCCCTGAACAAGGTCACGAAGGACATCATCGTGCGCTACAAGTCCATGAATGGTTTCTACTCACCTTACGTCCCTGGCTGGGATACACACGGTCTGCCAATCGAACAGCAGTTGGCGAAAAAGGGTGTGCACCGTAAGGAAATGGACATGGTCACCTACCGTCAGATGTGCCGTGACTTCGCGCTGAAGGAAATCGACAAGCAGCGGAAGGACTTCAAGCGGCTCGGGGTTTCCGGCGATTGGGATCACCCATACATCACGCTCCAGAAGGAATTCGAAGCCGAAGAAATTCGCGTGTTCGGGAAGATGGCCGAGAAGGGCTACATCTACCACGGCCTGAAGCCAGTTTACTGGTCATGGTCCTCCGAATCCACGCTTGCTGAAGCCGAAATCGAATACAAGGACGTTAAGTCACCATCAATCTACGTTGCCTTCCCCGTTAAGGACGGCAAGGGGATTGTTGACCAGGACGCACGGTTCATTATCTGGACCACCACGCCTTGGACCATTCCTGCTAACCAGGGGATTGCGGTTAACCCCCGCTTCAATTACGTGCAGGTACTCGTAAACGGCGAGAAGTTCGTTGTGGCCGAAGACATGCTCAGTAGCGTCTCCGCAGCACTCGACTGGAAGGACGTTCAAGTTCAGAAGACGTTCAAGGGTAGCGACATGGACCGGATGGTTGCCAGCCACCCACTTTACGGTCGCGATAGTCTTGTTATCAACGCCGACCACGTTACGCTCGATGCTGGTACCGGTTTGGTTCACACCGCTCCTGGTCATGGTGAAGATGACTACAAGGCCGGCATCAAGTACGGTCTGCCCGTTGAATCCGTCCTGGATGAACACGGGGTCATGAACGAGAACGCCCCTGGTTTCGAGGGTGTCTTCTACGACAAGGCCAACAAGATGGTCACTGCCGCACTGACGGAAAAGAAGGCCCTGCTCAAGCTCGACTTCTTTACCCACAGTTACCCACACGACTGGCGCACCAAAAAGCCGGTTGTGTTCCGGGCAACGACGCAGTGGTTTGCATCCGTTGACGCTTTCCGCCAGCAGATTCTTGACCAGATTGAAAAGGTTAACTTCAAGCCAGCTTGGGGTAAGACACGTCTCTACAACATGATTCGCGACCGCGGTGACTGGGTAATTTCCCGTCAGCGTGCATGGGGTGTTCCACTGCCAATCTTCTACGCTGAAGATGGCACACCAATCATGGAAAAGGCGACGATTGACCACGTTGCGGATCTGTTCGCTGAACATGGTTCCAACTACTGGTTCGAAAAGGACGCCAAGGACCTGCTTCCTGAAGGCTACACGAACGAACACAGCCCGCACGGTGAATTCACTAAGGAAACCGACATCATGGATGTTTGGTTCGACTCAGGTTCATCTCACCAGGCAGTACTTGCACAGCGTCCAGAACTGCGTTACCCAGCAGACCTTTACCTTGAAGGTTCTGACCAGTACCGTGGTTGGTTCAACAGTTCCCTGATCACGGCGGTTGCCGCAACGGGGATTGCACCATACAAGGGTATCTTGTCCCAAGGCTTTACCCTTGACGGTAAGGGCCAGAAGATGAGTAAGTCCCTCGGGAACACCATTGTTCCGGACACCATCGAAAAGCAGTTCGGTGCTGAAATCATCCGGCTGTGGGTTGCCACCGTCGATGCCAGCTCCGACGTGCGTGTTTCCGTGGATAACTTCGCCCAGACCAGTGAGGCTTACCGCAAGATTCGCAACACGATGCGGTTCATGCTCGCCAACACGAGCGACTTTGACCCAGAAAAGAACGCAGTTGCTTACGGCGACCTCGGTGCCGTTGACAAGTACATGCTTGTTCGGTTGAACGAAGTCATCAAGGGTGTTCTTGCGGACTATGAGGCATACGATTTTGCCGCCGTTGACAAGGCCATTAGCACGTTCCTCGTCAGCGACCTGTCCGCATTCTACCTTGATTTTGCCAAGGACGTTGTGTACATCGAAGCAGCTGATGACATCAAGCGTCGGCGGATGCAGACGGTGATGTTCAAGTCACTCGTTGCACTCACGAAGCTCCTCCTGCCAATCCTGCCACACACCGCTGAAGAAATCTGGCCATACCTGCACCAGAGCGAAGAGTTCGCTTACTTGTCCAACATGCCTGTTGCCGAAGAATTGCCTGAAGCAGCTGACCTGAAGTCCAAGTGGTCCGCATTCCTTGCATTCCGGAGCGAAGTCCAGAAGGCCCTTGAAGAAGCGCGCAACGCCAAGGTTATCGGTAAGTCGCTGGAAGCTGCAGTGACGGTTTACCCAACCGCAGAACTGAGCGCACTTCTTGCAGAGCTTGACGGCCAGGCTGACCTGAAGCAGTTGCTGATTGTTTCCGCCCTCGACGTTCAGGCAGCAGGGACCAAGGCGCCTGCTGATGCAGCTGAATTCGCCGATGGTGCGATTGTTGTTCAGCATGCTGAAGGCACGGTTTGTGACCGTTGCCGGATGACCCGGACCGATGTTGGCACTGATGCAGCATTCCCAATGCTTTGCGAACGTTGTGCGAAGATTGTCCGCACAAGCTTCCCCGAAGCAGTTGAAACCGGCCTCGAAGTAAAGGCAAAGAAGTAGTCACCAAGATCCCCGCAAGCCTCGTGCTTGCGGGGATTTTCTTTAATGGCTGACGCTGTCCTAGCATCGGTGGGGTGGCTCCGCGCTCCGGGGTTTGGCCTCCGGGTCCGGGCTGGGCCTCGGGTGTGCTTCGCCGTGGTCGCTGTGGCGGTC
>NZ_RRYD01000013.1 GCF_004010095.1 Lacticaseibacillus hulanensis
ACAACGAACGCCGTTATATCAGCGTTCGTGCACATAGGCGCACATCACAGAACTACTTTATTAAAAGTTGAACTTCTTGATGTTGTAGAAGGACTTGCGACCCTTGTACTGTGCAGCAGTACCAAGCTGGTCTTCAATCCGCATAAGCTGGTTGTACTTCGCAATACGGTCGGTACGGCTCATGGAACCAGTCTTGATCTGGCCAGCGTTCGTTGCAACAACGAGGTCAGCAATCGTGGTGTCTTCAGTTTCACCGGAACGGTGGGAAACAACGGCTGTGAAGCCAGCTTCCTTAGCCATTTCGATAGCTTCGAAGGTTTCGGTCAAGGTACCAATCTGGTTAAGCTTGATCAGGATGGAGTTGGAAACGCCCATGTCGATACCCTTCTGCAGGTAGTCGGTGTTCGTAACAAACAGGTCATCACCAACAAGCTGAACCTTCTTGCCAAGCTTGGCAGTAATCTTCTGCCAGTCTTCCCAGTTGTTTTCGTCAATAGGGTCTTCGATGGAAACGATTGGGTACTTGTCAACAAAGCTTGCGATGAGGTCGATGAATTCGTCCGTGCTGTAAACCTTTTCTGGGTCACTCCAACGAAGAACGTAACCGTTCTTTTCGGTGTCCCAAAGTTCGGAAGAAGCAACGTCAAATGCAAGAGCAACGTCTTCACCAGGCTTGTAGCCGGCCTTCTGGATAGCTTCAACAAGGATTTCGAATGCTTCTTCGTTGTCCTTAAGGTTAGGTGCGAAACCACCTTCATCACCAACAGAGGTGATGTCGCCCTTTTCCTTCAGGAGTGCCTGAAGTGCGTGGAAGGTTTCGGAACCCATCCGAATTGCTTCGTGAACGCTCTTAGCACCAATAGGCATAATCATGAATTCCTGGAAGTCAATGGTGTTCGTGGAGTGTGCACCACCGTTGATAACGTTCATCATTGGGGTAGGAAGCACGTGACCATTAGGGCCGCCAAGGTATTCGTACAGTGGCAGGCCAAGTTCGTCAGCAGCAGCACGAGCAGCAGCCAGGGAAACACCAAGAATAGCGTTAGCACCAAGCTTGCCCTTGTTAGGGGTACCATCGAGTTCGATCATGGTCTGGTCGATGACACGCTGGTCGGTAACGTCAAGGCCAATAACTGCCTTAGCAATCTTGTCGTTAACGTTAGCAACAGCCTTAAGAACACCCTTACCACCGAAACGGTTCTTGTCGCCGTCACGGAGTTCTACGGCTTCGTGTTCACCGGTAGAAGCACCTGAAGGAACAAGTGCGCGGCCGAAACCGCCATCTTCGGTGTACATTTCAACTTCAACAGTTGGGTTGCCACGAGAGTCGAGGACTTCACGAGCAAAGACATCAGTAATGATAGACATTGTGTGATTTTCTCCTTTATTTTCGCCTTTACGGCTTTTATGGGTGGACAAAGCGTTCACGCCCATAGACATATTTTAACAAATTAGCCAGGCTAATCATATTAACAATGTCGCCAGGAAACGCTTTATTCCACTTTTTTTAGAAAACGTCAGAAACTGCGGCGCCGGACAAAACCTGAGACACCGCCGAGCTAAGCTCTATTAGTTCTTGAAGTTTGCCAGGGCAAGGAAGCTTTCAGGAACAAGGGATGCACCGCCGACGAGACCGCCATCGATGTCTTCCTTGCTCATGAGTTCCTTAACGTTAGCAGGCTTGACGGAACCACCGTACTGGATGCGAACATTAGCAGCGGTTTCTTCGTTGTAAAGGGAAGCAACCGTCTTGCGAATGTGTGCACACATTTCTTCTGCCTGGTCAGCAGAAGCAGTCTTACCAGTGCCGATAGCCCAAATTGGTTCGTAGGCAAGAACGGACTTGGAAACCTGTTCTGCAGAAAGACCGTCAAGTGCAGCCTTGATCTGGCCAGCTACCCAGCTTTCTGCTTCGCCAGCTTCGCGCTGTTCAAGCGTTTCGCCACAGCAGATGATTGGCAGCATGTTGTTACGGAAGATGGCCTTAGCCTTCTTGTTGATGTCTTCGTCCGTTTCGTGGAAGTATTCACGACGTTCGGAGTGACCAATAACAACGTAGTCAACACCCATTTCGGAAAGAGCCTTAGGACTGGTTTCACCAGTGAAGGCACCTTCGTCTTCGAAGTAGGAGTTTTCAGCAGCAACCTTGAGTTCTTCGTTCTTAGCAAATGCAGTCAGAACAGAGAGGTCAATTGCAGGTGCAGCAATAACAGTTTCAACGTCGGTGCTCTTTGGCAGCTTGCCAGCAATAGCATCTACGAAAGCCTGGGTTTCCTGGGGGTTCTTGTTGAGCTTCCAGTTACCAGCAATAATTGGGGTACGCATTATAAGCTTTTCTTCCTTTCGAAATGATCCCGCAAGCGGGAAGCGAGTCGGCACCCAGCAGTCGGATTAACGGATAAACACACAAGCGTCCTTGTGTGCTTATCTAAGTAGTGCCCCCTATCCGTCGATAGAAGGCAGCTACTCGTCAACCCGAAAGCTGGGCTAACCTAATAGCGCAAACTACTTGTTGGAAATAGCAGCGATACCAGGCAATTCCTTACCTTCAAGGTATTCAAGACTTGCACCACCACCAGTGGAGATGTGGGTAATCTTGTCAGCAAGGCCAAGTTCTACGGCTGCAGCAGTGGAGTCACCACCACCGATAATGGTCGTAGCACCTTCAAGGTTACCAAGAGCAGTCCCTACTTCAAGGGTACCCTTAGCAAAGTTGCTCATTTCGAACACACCCATAGGGCCGTTCCAAACAACAGTCTTAGCGCCCTTCAGAGTTTCCTTGAAGAGTTCAACGGACTTTTCACCGATATCAAGAGCCATGTAGCCATCAGGAATGTCGCCTTCAACGGTCTTGTGTGGAGCATCGTTGTTAAATTCAGTTGCAACAACGTTGTCTACAGGCAGAACCAGCTTGTCGCCGGCTTCTTCGATGATCTGCTTAGCAAGGTCAATCTTGTCCTTTTCAACCAGGGAGTTACCAATGGAAAGACCCTTAGCTGCGTAGAAGGTGTAGGTCATCCCACCACCGACAATAATCTTGTCAGCCTTAGGAATCAGGTTGGAGATAACACCGATCTTGTCAGAAACCTTAGCACCACCCAAGATTGCAACGAATGGGTGCTGAGGGTTTTCAACGGCATCACCGAGGAACTTGATTTCCTTTTCCATCAAGAAACCAGCAGCGGTCTGCTTCATGTTGGAAGCAATACCGACGTTGGAAGCGTGGGAACGGTGTGCAGTACCGAATGCATCGTTGACGAACAGGTCGCCAAGGCTTGCCCAGTACTTGCCCAGTTCTGGGTTGTTGCCGGATTCCTTCTTGCCGTCGAGGTCTTCGAAACGGGTGTTTTCCATAACGAGAACGTCGCCGTCATTCATGTTAGCAATTGCGTCTTCAAGTTCCTTACCGCGGGTAGCAGGAACGAAGGTTACAGGCTTGCCAAGAAGTTCGGACAAGTGTTCTGCAACTGGGCGCAGGCTAAGCTTAGCCTTGTCGTCTTCAGTCTTAACACGGCCAAGGTGAGAAAGCAGAATTGCCTTACCACCATGTTCGATAACGTACTTGATGGTTGGCAGAGCAGCTACAACACGGTTGTCGTTACCAATAACGCCATCCTTGATAGGAACATTGAAGTCGACACGGATAAGGACCTTTTTGCCCTTAACATCGAGGTCAGAAACAATGAGTTTTGCCACGAATATTTCCTCCTAATAATGGCGTGCAAATGCACGCGGGTTAGTTTGAACCAGCAGAAGCTGGCAGCTATGGTTGAGCTTCAACACATTAATGAATGCACCGCGACTGACGGGGTTTGTCCACAATCGGCCAAGTGCTGTATTCATTAACCTTGTATCAGCTCTGTGCATACAAAAAGGGGTAGGGAGTAACCTCCCTCCCCCTTTTCGGCAGTGCGGTGATACTATAATTCGCTAATTAAGCGACTAATGAATTAGTCAGCAAGCTTTGCGAATGCAAGCAGGGTACGAACCATCTGGCAAGTGAAGCCGTATTCGTTGTCGTACCAAGCAACGGTCTTAACAAGCTGGTAGTCGCCTGCAGTTGTAACTTCGGTCTGAGTAGGGTCGAAGATAGAACCGTAAGTGGTACCGATGATGTCGCCGGAAACAACTTCGTCAGCGTTGTAACCGAAGGATTCGTTGCCTTCAGTTGCCTTGCGAAGAGTTTCGTTAACTTCGTCAGCAGTAACCTTCTTGCCAAGGATGGAAACAAGTTCCGTAAGGGAACCATCTGGAACAGCGACACGCTGTGCGTGACCCTGAAGCTTACCCTGGAGTTCTGGGATAACAATGCCGATAGCCTTAGCAGCACCAGTCGTGTGAGGAATGGTGTTGTAAGCAGCAGAACGTGCTGCACGCTTGTTACCGCCGCGAACAGGTGCATCCAGAAGCTTCTGGGTACCAGTGTAAGCGTGAACCGTGGTCATGGTACCAACTTCGATACCGTAAGCCTTGTTCAGGAAGTAAGCCATAGGTGCAAGACAGTTGGTCGTGCAAGAACCAGCAGAAACAATGCGGTCGTCAGAAGTCAACGTGTCGTGGTTAACGTTGTAAACGATGGTCTTGATCTTACCAGCAGGTGCGGAGATCAGGACACGCTTTGCACCAGCGTTGATGTGAGCCTGTGCCTTCTCTTCAGAGGTGTAGAAGCCGGTGCATTCGAGAACGTAATCAACACCGTCGTTCTTAACCCAAGGAATGTTGTTTGCGTCTGCTTCAGCGTAAACAGGGTATTCCTTACCATCAACGATGATGGAGTTGTCAGTAGCACTGACTTCACCGTCAAAAGTACCGTGAGTAGAATCGTACTTGAGAAGGTGAGCCAACATTGCTGGGGTGGTCAAGTCGTTGATTGCGACAACTTCGATGTCACTGGACTTTGCACCAAGTTCGTGGATACGACGGAAAGCCAAACGACCGATACGGCCGAAACCGTTGATACCAATCTTAACAGTCATGCTAAAATTTCCTCCTTTAGGAAATGAGAAGTTTTATTTTAACGGGTTGCCCCGGTTAAAATCGAGTTTGCTGCACCCGCATCCGTGATTAACCACGTCTGCTTGGGTGCATGTTGCATGTACGCCTCAATTGCCTTGGCCTTACTGCGGCCACCTGCAATTGCAAAGACGAACGGAATATTATCAAGGTCCCTAATCCTCAATCCGATTTTCGGGATCTTGTACACCACCTGTCCTTCAGCATCGAAGAACGTGCCAAACGTTTCGGCAACTGCGTGATGCTCTTGAAGCATTTTCAGAATGTCGCTCGGCATTTTACGCCGCCGCGCCATTGCCAACGCTTCCCCTACACTATGAATCACAACCGAGCTATTGTCAATCAGTTCCAATACTTCCTTAACACTTGGCTCTTTTAGTAGAGGCTGGTAGGTTTCCTCACTAACATTTTCGGGAATGTATAAAACTCTGTAAGTGCCCCCAGTGGACTGAGCCATCGCTGCGGCCACTGAGTTCGCCTGAATGTCCACGGTTTCGCCGACGCCCCCGCGAGCGGGAACGAAAACGAGGTCGCGGCCAGTTGACATCTGGTAGCTGAACTGGCGCGCCGCGTGTGCGAGGGTTGTGCCCCCCATCACCGCTACCACCTGTTTACCATTTGGTAGCAATAACTGCATCGTCCGGGCAAGCGTTTTGCCCATATCGTCCAGCACACGCCGGCTCTGATCAGCATCCCCAGAAACAATGAGGCAATGATCAATACCGAGATGTGCGGCGAGGGCTTTTTCGTCTGCCCGAATGCCAAGGAGCTGGTTCATAAACCCGTCCATGCTGGCAAACACTTCACGACCCTTGGCGGTTAACACCATGCCGCTCCGTGAGCTCTCCAGTAGGCCTTGCTTACGCATGAAATCAACTTCCGTGCGCAGAATACGTTCGGTTGTGTGCATTTGGTCGGCAAGAGCGCGACGGCCAACCGGTTCCATCCACCCCACATATTGAAGTATCCGATAGCGTTTTGTGGCTATGGCCAGCATGTCTGGTGCAATGGCCTCAATCCAGGCAAAATCAGATTGCATACTAGCTTCCTTCTTTGTGGGACGTTTAGTGACCAACAGGTGCTTAAAATGACCCATCAGCTGTAAAAAAATTTCAGGATTACCGGATTGACGCCGTTCTCCCTACCAACGCTTCTCATTATAACAACGCCCGCTTACTCAATGCAAGTTAACTGAGCGAAACATCACCAAAAACTCGCCGAAAATTCGGATTCTGGAAGCTTATCTCGTTTGTAGGTGTTTTTTGTTCGTGATTTATCCCTCATCCCACCCCAGAAGCGGCATTCCGTTCGCAACCACATTCGGATTGTATCTAATAATAGTTTAATGTTAGCTGAACTATGGTCGTTTTACTGAAAAACCGCCGCAAAACGTTGCATTTCCCAAAAAGCAAACCGTGCGCGATAAAGTTCTTGCAATTAGCCATTAAACCAGATATTATAGTTAAGTACTTTTGCGCGGTTAGTGTAATGGATCGCACGTGAGATTCCGGTTCTCGAAATCCGGGTTCGACTCCCGGGCTGCGCATAACTACACAATAAAAGCCTTCATTGCAAGGTTTACATCAAACAGCGGCCACATGATGTGGTCGCTGTTTTTGTATTCTGCTTGTTTTGCTGATTATCGAAGCCTGCTGGAACACGCAGATTAGCTGGCAACCACCCCCGCTTGATTGACGAACTCAATCGCCTTCTTCCTATAAGTAGCAGACAACTACAAACTTCTGTCCCATTTTGTTTGCCACCTTCCAGCTTCGGGCATTATACTTAACGGAAATAAAAGGTCGAAAATATTTGACCTACTTTGACGTTTGGTGTAATCTTAGCACTGTACTAAAACGAGTGCCAAAATCACCCGTCACTTTTTCTACTAAATAGGAGGTATATCATGTTAGTACCTACAGTTATTGAACAGACTAGCCGCGGCGAACGTGCTTATGACATCTACTCACGTCTGCTCAAAGACCGCATCATTATGCTGTCCGGCGAAATTAACGACCAGATGGCCAACACGATCATTGCGCAGCTCCTCTTCCTGGACGCACAAGATTCAGATAAGGACATCTACCTGTACATCAACTCCCCAGGTGGGGTGATCACCTCCGGACTGGCGATTCTCGACACGATGAACTTGATTAAGTCCGACGTGCAAACCATTGCCGTTGGGATGGCCGCTTCAATGGCCAGTGTTCTCCTGGCATGCGGGACCAAGGGCAAGCGTTTTGCCCTGCCTAACTCCGAAGTGCTCATTCACCAACCACTGGGTGGCGCTCAGGGTCAGCAAACCGAAATCGAAATCGCAGCCGAACAGATTTTGAAGGCACGCGAAAAGCTCACCAAGATGCTCGCTGATGCATCTGGTCAGTCGTTCGATAAGGTTAAGAAGGACACCGAACGTGATCACTACCTTAGTGCTCAAGAAGCTAAGGATTACGGTCTGATTGATGACATTTTGACCAACAAGAAGTAAACACGCAAAAACACCATCCCCAAATTGAGGATGGTGTTTTTTTGTCGTTGCTGCAAATCTGGGCCACTGAAGGTCCTGTCACGTGCGTACGCATTAACCTTCATTCGTACCGGCACGCATTTTCTCGGCCAGCTCATTAATTTTCCGCAGGCGGTGATTAACGCCGGACTTGGAGATTGGTCCACCCGGAATCAGGTTGCCGAGCTCAGTCAAGGACACTTCCGGGTGCTCGAGGCGGACCTGCGCCATGTCGGCGAGACGTGGGGGCAACTGCTCTAATCCCCCATGATTTTGGATGAAGTGAATATTGTCAATTTGCTTTTGCGCTGCGTTGACGGTTTTACTCATATTCGCGGTTTCACAGTTAACTAGCCGGTTGACCGAATTCCGCATGTCCCGCATGATGCGCACATCTTCAAACTTAAGCATCGCGTTCGTTGCGCCAATCACGTTCAAAAAGTCAGCGATTTTCTCGGCTTCCTTCAGGTAAACGATGTTGCCGCTGCGGCGGGCCACCGTCCGTGCATTCAAATCGAAGTGGTTCATCATCTGCATGATGCCTTCATTGTGGTCCGCATAGAGTGAGTAAATTTCCAGATGGTAGCGGCTGGTCTCGGGATTGTTCACGGAACCCCCAGCCAAAAACGCCCCGCGCAAATACGAACGCATCCGTTGCGGTTCGTCCAGCACCTTCTCGGCCACCGCGGTGTTAATGCTGAGCCCTAGTGGATCCAGAATCGACAAATCCCGGAGCATTGGCTTCACGTCATGCGCCAGGCGCACCACGTACTGGTTGTTCTTCTTCAGCTTCATCTTACGCCGCACAATGAGGTTGGCTTCCTGCTGGTAAAGCTGCCGAATGAGCGCGTACAGCCGGCGGGCAATTGCCGGGTTTTCCGTCTGCACGTCGAGGCCCAATTGGTGGTTCACAATGGTTAGCGTCCCGTTCATGCGAATCAATGCGGATAATTCCGCCTTCGCGTGCTCGGGGTGCACCTCCAGCTGGGTTAATTCTTTTTTGACCTGACTAGCAAAGCTCGCCATTGTGTCACCTCTTATTCTTTAGGTTGGCCTGAAACGCCAAATTCATAATCTCGTCGGCCACCTTCGCGCCATCATGGAACACACCACCGCCACGCAGCTCGAGGAAGTCGGATGAAATCACCCGGCACCCCATCGCCCGCAGTCCAGCGTAGTCACTACGCACCGGCCGTGTGGAGATTTCGGTGTACTTCTTCGTGTCGAGGTAACCGTCCGGCACGTGTTCGATGTTAACGAGAACTGTATCGACGAAGTTCTGCTGCAAATGGTCGTGCAGGACGCGCACGTGATCCGCATCGGTGAAATTATCCGTTTCCCCTTTTTGGGTCATGATGTTAACGATATAAATAACCTCGGCCTTGGTTTTGAGAACCGCATCGCCAACGTTCTTAATCATCAGGTTCGGCAGGATGCTGGTGAACAAACTACCAGGACCCATGACCACCACGTCGGCGTCCATAATTGCGTCCACCACTTCTTGCTCCGCAGCGGGCTGCCCGTTATCATCACTGCGGGTCACCCAGACGCGCTTAATGTTCTTCCCCGCAGCGGTGATTTCGGCCTCACCAGCCAGCTGGGTCCCGTCGGTAAACTCGGCGTTCAGCGTGAGTGGCGTGTTGCACGCGGGGTAAATATGCCCATCCACCTGCATCATTGAACTCAGCTGCTGGACGGCGGCAAAAATCCCGCCCTGCATTTCCGATAGCGCCGCGATGATGAGGTTCCCAATCGTGTGCCCCGCAAAGAATGAATCGGTGCTGGCAAAGCGATACTGGAAAATCTCGCGTTGCAACTCCGGCAAGTCAGACAATGCGACCATCACGTTCCGAATATCACCAGGCGGAACGACGTTAATGTAGTTGCGCAGGGCCCCGCTAGAACCGCCATCATCCGCGACGGTAACGACCGCGGTCACGTCGGCGTTCTGATTGTGAAGAGCCTTAACCACGACCGGCAGTCCGGTCCCCCCACCAATCACAACCACCTTGGGCCGCCGACCGCGGATGACCCGGATTATTTTATGATCAGCTGTCATGAGCGATTCACCGTTTCCTTTCGTTTATTCGCATCCCGATGCGTAACGTCAACCGGATATTCATCCTTAAAGCTGTCCCCAATTCGGCGGGCGAACGCGACGCTGCGGTGCTGGCCACCGGTGCAACCAATCGCAATGGTGAGACTAGTCTTGCCTTCCTTGATGTAGGCGGGCATGATGTCGTGCAACATGGTGACGTACTGCTGGTAGAACTTCTCCGCCATCGGGTTGCCCATCACGTAATCGTACACGGCCTGGTCCTCGCCGGTGCGTTCCTTGAGCTCAGGAATGTAGTACGGGTTAGGCAGGAACCGCACATCCATCACGATGTCCGCATCAATTGGCAGCCCGTATTTGAACCCAAAGCTCATCACCTCAATGTGAAAGACGGGTTTCTGCTGATTCTTAAAGCTAGCAAACAATTCTTCCCGCAGCTCGCGTGGGCTCAAGTTCGTGGTGTCGATGATGAATTCAGCGTGTGTACGCAGTGGCTTTAGTAGCTCGCGTTCCTTGGTGATTCCATCCATGAGTCGGCCTTCCATCGCCAGTGGGTGTGACCGGCGGGTTTCCTTGTACCGGGAAACGAGCTCCGTGTCGGTGGCGTCTAGGAAGATGATGTGCGCCCGAATTGATTCGGTGTTCTCCATTTCGTGCAGGGCATCCACAATCTGGTCGTAAAATGCCCGACTACGCATGTCGACAACGAGCGCAACCTTCTTGATTTTGCCGGAATCCTCGAGCAATTCCCAGAACTTAGGAATCAAAGCTGGCGGCATATTATCGATGCAGAAGTACCCCA
The DNA here is from genome assembly GCF_004010095.1 of Lacticaseibacillus hulanensis. GTDB lineage: Bacteria > Bacillota > Bacilli > Lactobacillales > Lactobacillaceae > Lacticaseibacillus > Lacticaseibacillus hulanensis. Next base: position 10,378 of record NZ_RRYD01000013.1, read on the forward strand.
AATCTTCGAATGCCTGCATCGCAACGGTCTTACCCGCACCCGACATTCCTGAAATTATTACCAATTCAAATGGATTTTCTTCTTCAGCCATGCTTTGTCCCCCATCAAACTATACTGGTTTCTACGTTACCCACATTCTAACATTCCGGGCGTGTCTTTCATAGCTAAGTTGCACCGGCTTAATCATTACGTACAAGTTCAAGGCGGCTTAGGTTGTGCCTCACCCCTACATGTAGTGTATAATTAGCTAAAACAGTCAAGGGAGCTAACTAGATATGGCAGACCAACGTTTAGATTGGAACGAATACTTCATGATTCAGGCCGTCTTACTCGCATCCAGAAGCACGTGCCAGCGCTTGGCGGTCGGAGCCGCAATTGTTCGCGACCGCCGCATCATTGCCGGGGGCTACAACGGCGCCGTTTCCGGAGACGAACACTGCATTGATTCCGGGTGTTTGCTGCGCGATGGCCACTGTGTCCGCACCATCCACGCGGAAATGAACGCCGTGCTCCAGTGCGCCAAGTTCGGCGTGTCAATGGACGGCGCCAGTGTGTACGTCACGGATTTCCCGTGCCTTCAGTGCACCAAGATGCTGCTTCAGGCCGGTATTCGTCACATTTATTACCTGCGCAATTACCACAACGATGACTACGCGCTACACCTGCTTAAACTAAAGGACGTCGGCGTCACCCAGATTCATCTGTCGGAGGACGCGCTGAAACGCTCCCGCCTAACTGAATACATTGAAAACTAGCAACAAACAGCCGGTGGGGAATACGCATAATGTGCGTGTTCCCCACCGGCTGTTTAATTACTTAATCTAACCCGGATTATTGTTTAGTTACCACGCGCAAAGGCGATAACCAAGGCGTTAATCCCGAACAAAACGAGGTAAATCGCCACAATCGACGCAAACGAGATTGCCGCGACAACTGGTTGCATAATTAGCAGTACCGCAACCAAAATCATGACAATGTCCAAAATCAGGGACAATACAAACCACAATGTGCCAATTTGGCGCAGGTGGCCAACCGTGAGCAAGTTCGTGATTGCGTCTACTAGGAACCAAACGGCAAACAGCACGGTGATGCCAACGACGCCAGCGGGTACATTGAACAGGAACAGCAAGCCCAAGATAACATCGAACACACCGGATAATGCGTACAACCACGACATCCGGGGCAGATACTGCCGCATCTTGCTAAACGCCGCGAGCACAGTAATCCCGCGCATGATGGCAACAACCGCAAACAGCAGCGCCATGGTTACCAATCCGGCACCCGGGTGCATGAACATAAAAATCCCGGCGATGATAAACAAAACCCCGGTGAAGAATTCGCGCCAGTCAAATCCCCACCGATCTCGTGTACTAAACATTGATTGTCCCCACTTTCGTAACCTTATGCTTAGATTGTAACATGAAAGCAGTTGCAGGGCAGTTCTAACCCTCCATCTTTATCAAAACGCATCCAAGCTCGGGGGCTAGTCTCACGCTGTCCGGCAGCGTCAGTCCTTTTGGTGGTGTGAGTTACCGAGTTGTTCTAGGGGCCGCGCCTGGGCGGGGCCGGTGCGCGTTCCGTGCGGCTGGGATTTTCCGTGCGGCCGGTTGAAGCCCCAAAAACCGGGTCTTCAACCTAAAAATTCAGCCCCGAATGCCCGCTCTTCAGGTTACGAACTCAATACGTATTGTTAGGACCTGTGTGGAAGCTTTGTTCTTCCTGACGGGTCTTAATTTTTGCCGGCTATGGTGTGGAGAAGCCCGATGCAAAAACCGCATCGGTCTTCTCTCACCATAGCTTTCACAGGAAAATCCCAGCCGCACTACACGCGCACCGCCCCCGCCCAGTCGCTACAGCGTAGTTAAACTAATAGCTTACGCCATCACCGAATAAAACAGAAAGATCTGTCATACCGGAATCCGTCACGCTCAATGGACGTTATGTCGTCTAGTACACGGCGGTAACTAAAATGCTGCTTACTATCCAGCGGAGCGTTGTGGCGTTTGGCCGGAGGGTCCGGGCTGGGTCTCGGGTGTGCCGCCCAGCCGTGGCAACAAGAATAGAGGGTGTGACGACCGCGGTTTTTGCGGTTGGCACACCCTCTATTCTTGTGGGAAAAATTTAGATTTGTGTGAGGAGCACTCAGGATTTGGGTACGAGATAAAGGCTTCGATTACATACCAAGCATCGTACGAGTTAGGTTTCGGCGCGACGATGCAAAGCTAAATTTTTAGTCTGGAGACGGCGCTTTTCCGGCTCCAGACGACCGCCACAGCGACCACGGCGAAGCACACCCGAGGCCCAGCCCGGACCCGGAGGCCAAACCCCGCAACGCGGAGCCCCCACTGGTCTACCTCAGCAACCACGCTGACGCTGCCGGACAGCGACAGTGTTACTTTGCCCCTGCCTCACGTGCTTTGTCACGGCGGAGGATTGCGCCCAGGTACTGGCCGGTGTAGCTGGCAGGTACGGCCGCAATCTGCTCTGGCGTCCCGGTGGCGACAATCTGGCCACCGCCGTCCCCGCCTTCAGGACCAAGGTCGATTACCCAGTCAGCACACTTGATGACGTCTAGGTTGTGTTCGATGACAAGCACGGTGTTCCCCTCATCAACCAGTCGCTGCAGGACTGACAGAAGACGGTTGATGTCGTCCGTGTGTAGCCCCGTGGTTGGTTCATCGAGAATGTAGAAGTTCTTACCCGTGCTCTTCTTTTGCAGTTCACTGGCGAGCTTCATCCGCTGCGCTTCACCACCAGACAGCGTGGTTGCGGACTGGCCCATGCTGACGTAACCCAGGCCAACATCAACGATGGTCTGCAGCTTCCGCGCAATCTTTGGAATTGGTGCGAAGAACTGCACCGCCTCACTGACGGTCATGTCCAGCACTTCGGAGATGTTCTTGCCCTTGTACGTTACCTCAAGCGTTTCTGAGTTGTAACGCCGCCCGTGGCAGACTTCACAAGGAACGTAGACGTCAGGGAGGAAATTCATCTCAATCTTAATGATCCCGTCGCCCTTACAGTTCTCGCACCGGCCGCCCTTCACGTTGAAGCTGAAGCGACCCTTGCTGTACCCGCGCAGTTTGGCTTCCGTGGTCTGGGCAAACAGCCCGCGGATGTCGTCGAACACACTCGTGTACGTTGCCGGGTTACTACGTGGCGTCCGCCCAATTGGTGACTGGTCAATATCAATCACCTTTTCGAGCTGATCGTAGCCGCTGATTTTGCGGTACGCACCCGGCTTGTTCGAGTTGTGATTCAGCTTCTGCTTTAGCGCCCGCTTCAGAATCGAGTTAACCAAGGTGGACTTACCCGAGCCGGACACACCCGTGACCGCTACGAATTTCCCCAGTGGGAACTTGGCGGTGATGTTCTTCAGGTTGTGTTCCGTCGCGCCGCTAACCGTAATCACGCCACCGTTACCCGGACGGCGAACGTGCGGCACCTTGATGAACTTCTTACCCGATAGGTACTTCCCGGTTAGTGACTTGCGGCTGTGCATCACCTGCTTTGGTGTCCCGGCGGCCATCACCTGACCACCATTTTCACCAGCACCTGGGCCAATATCAATTAGATAATCGGCCGCAAGCATGGTGTCCTCGTCATGTTCAACAACAACCAGAGTATTCCCAAGGTCGCGCATCTTCTTCAGTGAATTGATGAGCCGGGCGTTATCGCGCTGGTGCAACCCGATAGATGGTTCGTCTAGGACGTACAATACGCCTGACAGATTCGAACCGATTTGGGTCGCGAGGCGAATACGCTGGGCCTCACCACCTGACAACGTGCCAGCACTGCGGGACAAGGTCAGGTAATCAAGGCCAACGTTAATCAGGAAGGTCAGGCGGTCCACAACCTCCTTCACAATCGGCTGGGCAACCACACTGTCCTGTTCGCCCAACTTAACCTTCTTGAAGAATGGCAATTCGTCCTTAATCGCGAGGTCACTGGCTTCGGCAATGTCGAGGCCGCCAACCTTGACCGCGAGTGCGGCGCGGTTCAACCGCTTGCCACCACACGCAGGGCACTTGAGGGCTGTCATGTAAAGCCGCATCTGTCCACGGGTGAAGTCGCTGTTGGTCTCGTGATAACGCCGGTCAATGTTCGGCATCACGCCTTCGAATTCAACGTCCACATCGCGCACCCCACCGAAATCGTTCTCGTAGTGGAAGTGGAACAACTTGCCGTTACTGCCGTGCAGCACAAAGTCCTTCTGCGCGTCAGTCAGCTCCGCAAACGGAACGTCGAGCGGAACATTAAAGTGTTCGCAGGCCTGGCGCAGCAATTCTGGGTAATACTGTGAGCTAATCGGATTCCATGGTGCAATGGCGCCCTGCCGCAGGGTTAGACTGTCATCTGGCACAACCAAATCAACGTCCACGTTCAATTTTTGCCCTAGCCCATCACATTCAGGGCAGGCCCCAAACGGCGCGTTGAAACTAAAGAGCCGCGGTTCCAGCGCCCCGACGGAAAAACCACAAATTGGGCAAGCATAGTGTTCCGAAAAGACCAGGGGTTCGCCGCCAATAACGTCAACCACGGCATAGCCATCAGACAGGCGCAGGGACGCTTCGAACGAATCGAATAGGCGCGAACGGACATCATCCTTGATTACAATTCGGTCAATGACAATATCAATATCGTGGAACTTCTTCTTGTCCACCTCAAAATCGGGATTAACGTCCACGATTTCACCATCAACGCGCATCCGCACGTAACCTTCACGTTGAATCTTGGCGAAGACCTTCTTGTGTTCACCCTTCCGGTGGCGCACAACCGGACTCATAATCTGGATGCGCGTCCGTTCGGGCAGTTCCAAAACGTGGTTCACCATTTGTTCGACCGACTGGCTCTCAATCTTGGTCCCATCGTTTGGACAAATTGGCGTACCAACCCGCGCCCACAGGAGCCGCAAATAATCATTGATTTCCGTAACCGTCCCCACGGTACTGCGGGGGTTCTTGGACGTGGTTTTTTGATCGATAGAAATGGCGGGGGATAAGCCGTCGATTGAATCAACGTCGGGTTTGTCCATTTGGCCGAGGAACTGGCGTGCGTATGCCGAGAGACTCTCGACATACCGCCGTTGCCCCTCCGCATACAGGGTGTCAAAGGCCAGCGAGCTTTTACCTGAGCCGGATAAACCAGTCACCACCACCAATTTGTCGCGGGGAATGGTGACGTCAATATTTTTTAAGTTGTGGCTACGAGCGCCGTGAATTTCAATCTTATCTGCTGCCATATTTACCTCAAATATTCTGGGCCTGCATGTAACTTGCCCTTAAAGCATTGCGCCGAGCACGATTCATGCCCTTATTTTTCCAATTCCAGAATTGTATCACGCAAACTTGCCGCCTGCTCGAAGTCGAGCTTCTTGGCCGCCGCGCGCATCTGTTCACGCAAGTTGCTGATGAGCTCCTGCTTTTCTTCCTTGGACATATCCGCCAAATCGACTTCCGCAAACGACTTATCCGCGTCAGCATCCGCATCTGGCTTAACGGCCGAAATGTTGTCGCGAATCGGCTTGATGATGGTCTTTGGTGTGATGTGGTGCTCTTCGTTAAACTTCTCTTGGATTTCGCGCCGCCGTCTGGTCTCATCAATGGCCCCCTGCATGGAGTCGGTGATGCGGTCGGCGTACATAATGACCCGCCCGTGTTCATTCCGGCTGGCCCGCCCAATCGTCTGGATGAGTGACCGTTCCGCCCGCAGGAAGCCTTCCTTGTCCGCATCGAGAATGGCAATGAGCGATACTTCGGGCACATCAATTCCTTCACGCAGCAGGTTAATCCCAATCAGCACGTCGAACTTCCCGAGCCGCAAATCCCGGATGATTTGGGTCCGCTCAAGGGTCTTGATGTCCGAGTGCAGGTACTTAACCTTGATGCCCAGTTCCTTCATGTAATCCGTCAGGTCTTCCGCCATTTTCTTGGTGAGGGTCGTGACAAATACACGCTCGTGCTTCTCCACGCGCTTGTTGATTTCGGACACCAAGTCGTCAATCTGGCCCATAATTGGCCGCACCTCAATCTGCGGATCAAGTAGCCCCGTTGGCCGAATAATCTGCTCGGCCACGTCTTTTTCGGGCACCCGTTCCTGTTCGTAGGGACCAGGAGTGGCCGAAACGTACAGAATCTGGTTAACCCGTTCCTCAAATTCGCTCAGCTTAAGTGGCCGGTTATCCAGTGCACTCGGCAGGCGGAACCCGTAGTCAATGAGCGTCTGTTTCCGCGCCCGGTCACCGTTGTACATCGCCCGCACTTGGGGCATGGTCACGTGGCTTTCGTCGACCATGATGAGAAAGTCCTTGGGGAAGAAGTCCAGCAGCGTGTACGGTGGCTCGCCCGGCTTGCGGCCGTCCATGTGCCGGGAATAGTTTTCAATCCCGCTGGTAAAGCCCATTTCCCGCAGCATTTCAATGTCGTAATTGGTGCGCTGCTCAAGCCGCTGTGCCTCAAGCAACTTGTTTTCACCGCGCAATTCCTTGAGCCGTGAATCGAGCTCAGCGCTGATGCTGGCGATTGCGTGTTCCATCGCGTCGTCGTTGGTCATGAAGTGGGTCGCTGGGAAAATCGCAACGTGCTCGCGCGTGCCGATAATCTCCCCGGTCAGGGCGTCAACTTCAGTAATGCGGTCAATCTCATCCCCGAAGAACTCCACGCGAATGGCGTGTTCGTCACCACTGGCCGGGAAAATTTCAACCACATCCCCACGCACGCGAAACCGGCCACGCTGGAAGTCAATGTCGTTGCGGTCGTACTGGATGTCGACCAGGTTCCGCAGCAGCGAGTTCCGGTCAATTTCTTGGCCCACGTGCAGCGAGATCAGGTGGTCAAAGTATTCCTTTGGGTCCCCTAATCCGAAAATGCTGGAAACGGACGCCACAACAATTACGTCGCTGCGGGTCAGCAGCGAACTAGTTGCTGAGTGCCGCAACTGGTCGATTTCATCGTTGATTGCCGAGTCTTTTTCGATGTACGTATCAGAACTTGGCACGTACGCTTCGGGCTGGTAGTAATCATAGTATGAAACAAAGTATTCCACGGCGTTGTGGGGGAAGAACTGCTTGAATTCCCCGTACAACTGCCCTGCCAGGGTTTTGTTGTGCGAGAGAATGAGCGTTGGCCGGTTCAGGTTCGCAATCACGTTACTCATCGTGAAAGTTTTCCCGGTCCCAGTGGCACCCAGCAGAATCTGTTCTTTCTCCCCGGCCTTAAAGCCCGCAGTCAGTTGGGCAATTGCCTGGGGCTGATCCCCCGCTGGTTTGTACGGCGAAACCAATTCAAACTTACGCTGTTCACGTGTGTCATCCATGACTATCCCTCCACTCGCGTTGCGCCGCCCACTTCTGCCCAAATGCGCAGAAATGCGGTTTGCAACAGCTTCTTCGGCAGTACTCACACAAAAAAGCGGATCAGTGAAATTCACGAATCCGCCTTGTGCGGACGGCTACCGTTAAGTTACTACCTTCTTGTAAGGAAAGTCTACCACAGCGAACACACTTTCGCTAGTCGAAACGCGAAAAGAAACGCGCACCACAGTGGCGTAAAAGCCCATTGTGACGCGCGTTTGTCGGCTGCTAGTGGTCGCAGCTTAATTCAAATCTACAAAAAAATTTTTAATCAACTACCCGGCGCTTAACGTACACAATTGCACCCACGGCGACCATCGCCGTACCGACAGCGATGAGGGCAATGATACCCTTACCACCAGTGTGCGGCAGAATGCTTTCCGGCATATCACTCACCTGATTGGTCACATCATTTTTATCGTCACCGGAAGCGACTTGGCCAACCTTAACCACGCCGCCCGCGATTGTGAACTTATCGGTGTATCCAGCTGGGGCCGTGATTTCCTGCAAGCCGTAATGACCGCGCTTGCTGAGGCCCTTGATGGTGTTGTCCGTGACCGTTTCGGGGAAGGCGCCAAAGCCAAACCGGCCATCGCTATCCGAGGTAAACTTGGTCGCATCGTCAGTGGATGTCACCCAGGTCACATCTTCTGGCGTCACGGAAAAACCGGTAACCGCTTTTTGCCCTTCAATCCGTGCGTAACGCAGGTCATCCCCATTTTTGCGGGTGACGTAAAAGACGGCCTTCGCCAGTGGCGTCTCGGGATTATACTGGTCCACCTTCCGGAATTGCAAGTAGTAAGTATCCTTCACCGCATCCTTGGGGTAAACGTACAATTGGCTCGGATATTCGCCCGCTGCATTCCGCGCCGGTAACCCCAACAGAAAATCGTAGGACTGCTGGAACCCGGTTGGGGTGTGGCTTTCACGGAACAGGTAAACCGCACTGTGCCCGTTGCTTTGGGTCGGCAATTCTGTGGTCGCCTGACCGTTGGACGTGCCAATCACCTTTACCGCCTGCGCTTTGGAAACGTCAAAGTGCTTGGCCGTATACGGGTTAGCGTCCGTTGGTCCGTTGACTTCACCAATGTTGTCCTTGGTGATGCCGGGCTCGCCAATTGCTTGCCAGTACTGATCCGTCACGTCATACACGGTGTAAATGGCACCGTTGACCCGTTCCTTTGCATCAGAAGGGTCGGGACCGATTGTCGGGTCATGCTCTGTTAGGTCATCCCCCGACTTGTATTTAATCAACGTAATTGTCTGTTTCTCCGGTGCTTTTGTTGCAGCATTAGCCGATGCCGCCGCCGCACTGGCACCAACGCCAAGGGCAAGCAGTGCTGCACCGAGCGCCGCTGAAATGCGCCGCCCTAGCCTGTTCAATTTCATTGTTTTACACAACCTTTCGTTTATTAAAACCGTGAAGTTTAATCATTAAGTAGCCGCCGAGCACAACAACGCCAAGACCCGTTAGCCACCAAAGCTTGGCACTACCGGTCTGGGGGAGCTTTCCCTGTTTGCTTGTCGCATTCCGCTGCCCCGCCCCTCTTGGCGGTGCGCCACCAGTGTCCGGCAAAGGGGGGAGTGATTTCGGATATACGTGTGCAATTTCCCCCGCTAACCCGCCTTCATGCACCGAAGGCATCACCACCACAACCGGCTGAATGGGTTCAGTATCACTGCGGGTTTGAATCAGGTACACCGCTCGCTGGCCTGCCTTTTGGGTCGGCAGCACAAATGTCGCTTGTCCCTGCGCCGCCACGCGTGTTTGCACTGGCCTGCTCACAGGCCTAGTCTGTGCAATCACCTCTTGCCGGTCTTGCAGTGACACCTTGTGCTGAAGAACACTCTTCGTCCAAAAGGCATCCGTAACGTCAAAAACGGCGACCACGGCTGACTCACCTGCAGGCAGCTGCACCGTAAGCGTCTGCGTTGTTGCTGCCGCCTGTACTGGTCCCGCACGGACACTCACCAGCGCAAAGATGGTTAACAACGCCGCCCATATTTTCCGCCTCATTCACGCCACCCCCTTGCGTTGCGGACCGCGTACATGATTAGTAGCGCAACAATGCCAGCGCAGGCAGTCGCAAGCAGGGCGAGTGTCTGTCTGCCCGTCCCGCCTGTGTGCGGCATAATGCGCGGTTCAGGATTGGGCTCATCGTTGACTAAGAGCACTAATTCAGCGGGACCCGTTTGGTAAAAGCCAGATGCGTACCCACCGCCATCCACATCCGGGCCAGTTCGGTCAATCTTTTCGCCGTCCTCATCCAACCAGGTGCCGTCTTCACTCACCGCAAACCGAAACGTCGTCTTATTTAAAACAAATCCTTCAGGCGCGACGGTTTCGCGCACCTCATATTTTCCGGGTAATAAAACGGCGGTCAAAGTGATGGGCGTCCCCAGGTTATCCCCCCACGACCGAACCTTCTTGAGCCGAAACTCCGCGCCGGCCAGTCTGCTTTGCGTGTTCTTTTCGTACTTCATTATTTGCAGGCGGCGCTGGGTGTTGGTGATTTGCGCTTCGTCATCCTCCCGCGTGGCCCAGTCCACATCGTTATCAATTTGCTGGACATAACCCCGCAGGTCCTCAGCGGTCACAAAGTAACGCAGCTTAACCCCCGCGTCACTGTAAGCCGGCATTGCGAGTTCCCGACCATCACTCGTCGTCGCCTGCGTGAATTCCCGCTCCCAAGTGTGGTCATCATCCGCATCGGCCACGGTCAACGTAACGTATCCCTTCCAGGTCGAATCAACCGCCGCTGGTGTGCGGCGCTGAACCGTAAAGCGCACCTTGTCGGGAAGCCGGGCGCCAAGGGGAATCCGCCATCTTTTGACGACCTCTAACTCCCGCGCCGGCGCCCGTGCGGATGGCTCACCGAAATTAACCAGCTCATCCGGACTGCGCCCATTTGGCATCAGGGTGGTCGCAGAACTAAATTGGTACCAATATTGAGTGCGAAAATTTGGTGCTTGTGTGCGCAGCGCGACCCGGTAATGCAGTTGCAATTCATCGCCCGCACCCAGCGTAATGCCCGCTGCACTTAATCCTGCACTTGTCAGGCTGACGCGCGGTTTTAACGCGCTGTTGCCCATGATTTGCACGTCGCAGTTATTGCTAACCATCTTGAATTGCGGCGCCAGCGGATCATTAATGCGTCCATCCTTGATGGTGGTCGCATAGATTTCACTTTCAACCAGCTGGGCCATCCGCAAAAGGTAATCCGTGACTGCACCGGGTGAATCAGCAAACTCGACTTGCCGGTTACCGCCGGCGTCCTTGCTGGCGATGAGTGCATACTTCGCAGCCACTTCTTTGGCCGTCATCCCCGTGCCATCATCCTGGCCCAACTGAATCCCGAGGGCGCGCACATCGGTCTGCTGCTGAATGGTATGCGCCGCCCCCAACGTCGCGGGCCAGGTTGACGCAATCATCTGGCCATCAACTTCGTACTCGTCTGTTTCGTGAGTCCCATTAACCGCGTTCGGATACCTGGTGCCGGAGTACCCCGCCGTATTGCCCAAGCCTTCAATCTGGTTCGTGCAACTGGTTGCAATCAGTTGACCATCGGCAGTGCTTACTCCCTGAACGTGGCACGCGTAGGTCGGTACACCGTCGGAAAGAACTATCATCATCTGCCGCGAATTTGCGCGTCCCTGATTAGCCAGCATCTCCGCACCCGCCTTCAGTCCCCCCTGGGTGAAGGTGCCACCCGCAAAGGTTGGGGCTACCACGTGCTGCAAGGCGTCTGCCTGACTCACCGACACCGGCGCCAAGGGAACAGTCTGCCCATTGGTCGCGTAGTCTGGTTCAGAAAACGTCACCGCGCCGACGTGGATCAATTCCTTCGCCTCCGGGGCCATCTCATTTAACGCCTGCATGAACCCGGCAAGCCCGGCTCGCAGCGCCTGCGCCTTAGTTTGATCGTCAATATAGCCGCCGCTAGTGTCGGACACAAAGTGGGGGTTGGCGGCTTGCACATACCGATTATCATCTGTCCTCAAGAAAAACTCGTGGTGATTATCCCGGTTGCGAAAAATCTGCTTGCCAGTGCGATCGATGAACGCCTCGAGGTGAACGTCATCCTTGGGAAAGCGTTTGTGTCTACGCCAAATATCATTGGCCTCTATTCGCCACCAATATGTTCCCGAGCTATCCCGGTAGGTACTCAACTCGTGCGGCAGTTGATTGCCGCGTTCATCTTTTTCCATGCTTCCCGACAGATCGAGGACAAACACTAGGTCAAGTGGCTCGGTCTGACTGGTAATTCTGGTATTGCCCCGCACGTTCAGGTAAACGTCATAGGTCCCCGGTACGCTGGTCTCCCGGGCAAACTTGCGGATGGTAAAATCCGGATTGCTCGGGTCGCCAAACTTAAGGTAGGCGTGCTCCCTGTCATCCGCATTACCACGCCAACTGGTCACACCATCCATTCCGCGGTTATCGCCACCCTGGGGGTTAATGACGGTTTGCTGGTCCTCGATGTGCCAGCTATCGCGTGGGAAAACACCCTGGTCATTGTTTGTGTAGCTCACCTCCGGATTACCAGCGGCTAGCCCTGTTGCTCTGGTACTGGCACAACACAAAGTCGCGATGAACAGGGCAACCAGCAAAACGAGGCCGATAACTCCATGGCGTTTGCCCATCTCTTTTCACCTCCCTGTTTGACTGCAAAATGCGCTAAACAACGCACACGTAGATTAACATTTGTGCCGGCGTCAACTATTCATGCAGTTAGCCGTTATGCGTTGTTAATATCGCTAAGAACCGCGCTGCCACGCGACTTAGCATTATGCAGTCGGCCGTAAGTCGGCAAACATTAGGAGCCGTAATCAACCTTTTTGCCCCAAAAAGCGCACAAAAAAACGCACCCTGAGTCATAAACTCAAAGTGCGCAGACAAAATTCAAATTAAATGTTATTCAGCGCTCTCGGCAAAGGCGGTCAGTGCTTCAGCATACTTTTTCAGCTTTGCGTCGGCATCGGCACTGCTTTGGCCCTGCACGCCAATATAGAACTTAACCTTGGGTTCGGTGCCACTTGGCCGAATAGCAATCCAGGTGCCGTCTTCCAAGTAGTACTTGAGCACGTTCGCTTTTGGCAACGTGATGTCGGTCTCAGTTCCGTTGGCGTTGGCCTTTTGCGTCAAGTAGTCTTCACTCCTCACAATGGCGGTGCCGCCAAAATCAGCGGGCGCCTCTTCACGGAAGGCAACCATCAGTGCCGCCATCTTCTTGGGCCCGGTAACACCGGGGAATTCGAGCGATGTGGTTTGTTCAGCGTAGTAACCGTACTTAGCGTAAAGTGCGTCAACCGCGTCGGCCAGCGTCATGTTCTTCTCCTGGTAGTACGCCGCAACTTCGGCCAGCAGCAGGGTTGATTGAACCGCATCCTTGTCGCGGACAAATGGCTTGACGAGGTATCCGTAGCTTTCTTCAAAGCCAAACATGAACGTGTGCTCTCCGGTTGTCTCGTAGTGCGCAATCTGGTCACCGATAAACTTAAAGCCGGTCTCGACATTAATCATCTGCACGCCATAGTCGGCACAAATTGCGTCAGCGAGTTCGGTTGAAACAAAACTCTTCACCACGGCCGCATTTGCGGGCAACGTCCCCGCCTGCTTGTTGGCCTCCAGGATGTAGTGCAACAGTAAGCTGGCGATTTGGTTACCCGTCAGCAGGTGGTATTCACCGTTTTTGAGAACGGCAGCCCCCAAACGGTCAGCATCGGGGTCCGTTGCAATCAGCAAATCAGCGTCCTGCTGCTTGCCAAGTTCGATGGCCAGGTCGAACGCCTCGTGGAATTCTGGGTTAGGGTGCTCAACCGTGTTGAATTCAGGATCGTAAATCGCCTGCTTTTGCACCATCGCAAAGTTGGCAAACCCGGCACGCTGCAGGGCGCGCATTACGGGCACTTTCCCCGTTCCGTGCAGTGGTGAGTACACGAGCTTCATCGTCTTGCCAACGCGCGCAACGAGCTCTGGATTAACCGTCACCGTTGCAACCGCGTCAAGGTAGGCGGAGTCGATGTCTTCACCAATCAGCTGCATCAGGCCGCTAGCACGCAGCTCGGTTTCGCTAGCCTGCGGAATACTGAAAATATCGGTAATCGCACGCACATACTCGGTAATCTTGTCGGATGCGTCTGGTGGCAACTGACCACCATCTTCGCCGTACAGCTTGTAGCCATTGTACTGTTTTGGGTTGTGACTGGCAGTAATCATGATGCCGGCAAAAGCGTGCAGCTTGCGAACCGCAAATGACAGTTCTGGCGTTGGGCGCAGAGCATCAAACACGTAACTCTTGATCCCGGCAGCACCAAGCACGTGTGCGCTCACGTGGGCAAAGAGTTCTGAGTTGTGCCGGGAGTCAAAACTGATTGCCACCCCGCGTGCACAAACGTCCTTGCCTAGTTCATTCATGTAACGCGCCAGTCCAGCATTGGCCTGCGCAACAGTGTAAATGTTCATCCGGTTGATGCCGGCGCCAAAAACACCGCGCATCCCGGCAGTACCAAATGACATTGGTACAGCAAAGGCATCTTCACGCGCCGCCGCATCATCCTTCTGCGCAGCAAGGTCCGCCGCTAACTCAGCGGGCAGGCCCTTCTGCTTTGTCCACAATGCATATGTTTCATCGTACCCCATTATTTCCAGCTCCAATTCTTTGGTTTCTAACTGTAAGTATACCCGTTAACGTGGACCGGCTAAACGGCAAAATAAAAACATCCAGCCATTTTTAGCTGGATGTTTCAGAAAACACTATTTTTATTAATGAAAGTCGGGTGTGACCATCATTACTTTATTCGGTAGTCCGTGTGAACTTAAGCCTTAATTTCGGCATCCTGCAGACTCTGAATGTAATTGAAAACACCCTGGCCAGCAAGTCCGCCGTCACCAACAGCTGTTGTGATCTGCCGCAACGTCTTCTGGCGCACGTCCCCAATTGCGTAAATCCCGGGCACGCTGGTTTCCATCTGGTCGTTCGTGATGACCCAACCGTGTTCGTCCAGCACGCCAAGTCCGGCAAAAGCATCCGTCATTGGCTTAATCCCAACGTAAATGAACACGCCGGCAGCGGGAACTGTGGCTTCCTCGCCGGTAAACTTGTCCTTGTAGGTGACGCCGGTAACTTCCTTGCCGTCGCCTTCAACGGACTGCACGAGACCGTTCCAGATAAAGTGCATCTTGTCGTTCGCAAAAGCACGCTGCTGGATAATCTTCTGGGCACGCAACTGGTCACGCCGGTGAATAACCGTAACGGACTTGGCCAACTGGGTCAGGTAGAGACCCTCTTCAATGGCCGAGTCCCCACCACCGATGACAACTAAGTCGCGGTCACGGAAGAAGGCACCATCACAGACGGCACAGTAGGAAACACCACGGCCAGAATATTCCTCTTCGCCGGGAATCCCAACTTTACGGTGTTCAGCACCGGTGGCAAGAATTACCGCCTTGGCTTCGTAATCACCATCGTCGGTGTGCACAATCTTGGTTGCGCCCTTGTCCTCAACGCCCGTTACGTTCCCGTATTCGTAGTCGGCACCGAACTGCGTCGCGCCAGCGTACATTTTCTCGCCCAAGTCTGGACCGAGAATTGAGGTGTACCCAGGGTAGTTTTCAATTGTCGCCGTGTTATTCATCTGCCCACCGTAAATACCGCGATCGAGCATCACAACGGATAAGTTCGCCCGTGATGCGTAGAGCGCTGCGGTCATACCGCCGGGGCCGGCCCCAATAACAACCACGTCAACAGATTTAGTCATGTGTACATCTCTCCTTTACTTACCAATTGTAAGTTAACTATATTGCTACTATACCCTTCATGTTACCAGATGTAAACAGCCTTAGTGAAGTTAATAGTTCAATCAATCGAATTTGTACATCCGCCAGACGCAAAAATATTTGGGTGAACAAAAAAATCAGCCCGCAACGGACTGATTTTTGACAAGCACTTTGGTTTAGTAGTCGAATTCAGGCTTGGAATCGCGCTGCATCAGGCCAACAATGGTTTCGCGAATTGGCTTGTTTTCGTACAAAACACCGTAAATTGCATCGGTGATTGGCATTTCAACGCCCTTCTTCTGCGCAAGTTCGTGGGCAACCTTCGCCGTGGAAACCCCTTCGACAACCTGGCCCATGTTGTCCAGGATGTCCTGCAGTGCTTCACCGTGCCCTAGGGCATTCCCTGCACGCCAGTTACGGGAGTGCACACTCGTCGCGGTCACAATCAAGTCACCGACACCGGAGAGACCAGAGAAGGTCAGTGGGTCTGCACCCATCGTTACCCCAAGCCGGGTGATTTCAGCGAGGCCACGCGTAATCAATGCGGCCTTGGTGTTGTCCCCGTAGCCGAGGCCGTGCAGTGCACCGGCACCAATTGCGATAACGTTCTTCAGTGCGGCACCCATTTCCACGCCAATCACATCCTGGTTGGTGTAGAGACGGAAGTAACTGTTCATGAAGACCTTCTGGACGTACTGAGCAGCTTCCAAGTTGGTGGATGCGGCGGTCAGGGTGGTGATGTCCTTGGTTGAAGTGTCCTCAGCGTGGCTCGGTCCGGAAATCACAACAATACCATTGTGGTTCTCGGCTGGGATAACGGACGCAATGATTTCGGAGACGCGATCGTAAGTCCCGACTTCAAGACCCTTGGCAGCTGAGACGATGACCGGCTTGTTCCCAGATTCCTGAAGCAGTGGCAGCAGCTGTTCAGCAACTCCGCGAACAACGTTGGTTGGCACAACGAAAAGGACAAGGTCAGCGCCATCGGTTGCTTCTTTCAGGTTCGACGTTGCCTTCAGCTTTTCGTTCAGCTTGAAGCCAGGCAGGTAGTGTTCGTTCGTGTGCTGGTCGTTCAGTTCACGAGCATCTTTTTCAAGGTAAGCCCAAACGGTAACGTCATGACCGTTATCCGTCAGCAAGTTAGCAAGAACGGTACCCCATGAACCTGCACCAAGAACAGCAATTTTTTCAGACAAAATGTTCACTCCTTAAGATTGTGACTGCGACCTAGGCCGCGGGATTATTGATAGCAGCGTTAAGATTTCCGGCTAGATAATCTGGTGTATCCGCCCGGTGCCGCCGATAGAGCCATATAATAATTGCACCAACAAAAATGATAATGGAGACGAGCTGCGAAACCCGCAAGCCCGGCATTGCGTACAGACTATCCGTCCGCATTCCCTCCACGAAGAACCGGCCGAAGCTGTACCAACCGGCATAGCTCAGGAAGATTTCGCCCTGCTTGAACCAGCCGTGATGGTGCCGAACCGACATAATGAGGATAAACCCAATCACGTTCCATGTCGACTCAAACAAGAAAGTCGGCATGCGGTAGTGACCACCAATCAGCATTTGCTGAACGATCCATTCTGGCAGATGCAATTCGTGCAGAAACTGCAGCGAGGTGATTTGCCCGAACGCCTCTTGGTTCATGAAGTTCCCCCATCGCCCAATTGCCTGCGCAATCATCACGGTCGGGGCTGCGATATCAAGGACCAGCCAGATGGACAAATCCTTAATCCGGCAGTAAACGATGAAGACAATTGCGGAGGCGATAAGTGCACCATAAATTGCGATACCACCATTCCAAATTGCGATGATTTCATCCGGATGCTGGGAATAGTAGTCCCACTCGAAAAACACGTAATATGCACGTGCCCCAATCAGGGCGAACGGCAATGAGTAAAGCACCAGGTTCAAAATGTGGTCTTCGGCGACATTCCGCCGCTTGGCCTCACGAATCGCCAGGTACACGGCGAGAATGACGCCGCTAGCGATGATTACCCCATACCAGTGAACCTCTAACGGGCCTAACTGAAGAGCAATCGGATTCAGTGCACCAAACATTAACTACTCCTTTTAACTTTCCGCTTCGTTTTGTTCGATTAGCTTATTCAAGTTAGCCTCGAACTTCTTAGTTGCATCATACCCCATTGTCTTAGCACGGTAGTTCATTGCCGCAACTTCAACGATAATCGCAATGTTCCGCCCAACACGGACCGGCACGGTAATCTTCGGTACCTCAACGTCAAAGATGGTCTGACTCTGCACACCCGTACCAAGACGGTCAAAGTTCTTGTCCGACGTCCAGTTGGCCAGGTGCACAATCAGATTAATCTGTGAGGTTGTGCGCACGGCACCAGCACCAAACAGATCCATGACGTCGATAATCCCAATCCCACGCACTTCTAGCAGATGCGACAGGATTGCTGGGGCCTCACCAATCAAGGTCCGCTCGTCCTGCTGGTAGACGTCAACCCGGTCGTCGGCAATCAGTCGGTGTCCACGCTGAATTAATTCGAGCGCGGTTTCGGACTTACCAATCCCGGAATCACCGGTGATCAGAACCCCTAACCCGAAGATTTCAACCAGAACCCCGTGCAGACTCTGACGTTCCGCCAATTCACCATCGAGGTAATCAGTAATGAGGGATGACAAACGGGTGGTTGGCAAAGTTGAACTAAGTACTGGGATGTGTGCTGCGGCGGCTGCGCTTAACATTTCCGCTGGTGGTGTCAGTCCGCGTGACACAACAAATGCCGGCGTGTCACGTGCGCACATGCGCTTGAGCACTTCCGTCCGCTCATCCTGCGTCATGTTACGCGTGTACGAAATCTCGGTTCGCCCGAATAGTTGGATTCGTTCGTGTGGGTAATAGTTAAAGTACCCTGTCAGTTCGAGCCCTGGACGAGAAATATCGCTGACAACAATCTTCCGGTTCTTAAGGTCTTCCGAACCGCTGACAACGGTCAGATTTGCAGACTGCACAAGTGCATCGACAGTAACATAGTCAGCCATAATAATCACCTACCCCTTTTAGCTTTACGCTCAATTTTACCATAGATGCGCCGCCCCTGACTGTAACGTTAGCTTTAAGTCTTACCAGTCGGCGTTAATCTGGTAATAAATGCCACCGTTAGTCAAGATAATGGCGATAATATACAAAAAACGTACCGATAGTTTGGCGAACTCCGCCATACTTACCGGTACGTTTTTCTAAAAATCATCCCAACTGTCGTGCGGGGATTTCTTCTCTACGTCTTTTTCGTGCACGTTGTGTAATTCACGACGTTGCATCGGCTGCACGTGAGAAGTGGTGCGATACTTTGCGTGTTCATAATGACTGGTCCGCGTTTTGCCGTGAATCGGTTGCCGGTCGCGCCGGAGCCAGAATAGAACCGCAATCAGAATCAAAGTGGGGACGAACAGCATTTTGACCAGCATCGCCACAAGGGCAAATGCTAATCCAAGTACGATTAAGACCCCCAAAATGAGTAGCGGAATAATCAAAAGCGGCACGTTACCGTCTCCTTATCAGTAATTTATTTGGTGATGTCAGTGTCCTTAAGCAGGATATCACCGGTCACGGTACTAATGTTGACGGTCGCGAGGGTGGCACCCGGACGGTTGAAGTCCAGAGTGTGCATCAACTTGCTTGGTGCCTGAACGTCCTGCATGCGGGAACGAATGCTCCCGAAGCGGGTCTTCGCGTGGCCGCTCATTCCCTGTTCAAGTGGCAGCGCCAGCTTCACGTCACCATTGACACTGGTTGCTGTGACAGCTTCAATTGGTTCTGTTACTGTCAGTTTCGCATCGCCGTTCACGGTTGTCAATTTCAGGCTGTTAGCAGAACCCGCAAAGCGCGCGTCGCCGTTAACGGTGGACAGCACAGCCGACTTCAGCACGCTGTCCGTTGCCTTAACACTCCCATTCACGTTTTCAGCTTCGAGCATTACGGCGTGGGTGTTGCGGAAACGCAGATCCCCGTTGGTTGTCTTAACGTAGAAATCCTTGCCCTTAATATCTTCAAAGGTGATGTTCCCGTTCAGCGTCCGGGCAGCGAGGTGGTCATATTCCCGGCGCGGCAAACTAATGGTCAAGTTAGCCTCAACCCGCTTATTTGGCACTTGGAAAATGAAGCTGTCGTCGGACACTTCAATGCGGCTGCGTTCGGTGAAGGCGTCAAACGGTTCGCCCGCGACCTTCCCGAACAGGCGGACATTTGCAATCACCTGAATGTCGTCCTTGTCCCACTGGGTAAAGTGAATATCCCCGTTGGCCACATTCACGTCAAGCACGGTTGCCTGGTTGTGTTCGTAAGTGAAGGTGTGCGTAAAGCGCTGGGTCACAATCCCGGGAACGCGAACGGTCACGTCCTTCCAATCGACGTTATCAATCACGGTCTTGGCCGTCTTCTTAACGATTGAGCCAATCTGGCTGGTGGCGTCGGTCACCGTCTTGCCCAAATCAGCGGCCGCACTCTTGGCCTGTGCCTGCCAGTCATCTGGCAACACCTTGTCGAGGCTGGAGTGAACCTGCTGCTTACGGAGGTCGCGTTCTAAGTCGCTGAGCTCCTGCTTAGCGGCAACCCGGGCTTCTTCAAGTGCGGTGGCCTTGGCCGTCAACTCTTGGTTCTGACCCTTCAGCGTCAGCCGTGCTTCAGCCTTTTCTGGCGTTAACGTGTCCAGATCTTCCATCGTGTCGTAAACAATAATCTGTTCGTCGTTTGCGGCAATCTGCCGGCGCAAAGAAGCCAATTCATCGGTTGTTGTGTCAAGCTTGGTCTTGGCCGCGGCACGCTTCTTTTCTAGTTCGTCGAGCTTCGCGTCAGTTTTGGCTTCCGGCTTTGCTTCATCCTGCTTCACGTCATCAGGCTTTGGGGCCTCGGGTTCGGTTGGAGCTGTTTCCTTCCCCTGCGTTGCCAGGTTTTCAAGCAACACGAGTCCCTCTTCACTGGACAAAATACCTTTTTTTACTAAGTCTAAAATTCGTTCACGTTCATTCATTGATATGACCCTCCAATTTGCTGGTTCATTCGATAATCCTATTATGCGATGTGTTCGCCAAAAAAACATAGGGCCAAAGGTTGATTTTCCACTGGGTCTTGCGGCTGGGATACACTTTCGTTGTCCGGCAGCGTCAGTCCTTTTGGTGGTAGTAGGTACTGAGTGGTATAGGGGCCGCGACTGGGCGGGGCCGGTGCGCGTTCCGTGCGGCTGGGATTTTCCGTGCGGCCGGTTGAAGCCCCAAAAACCGGGTCTTCAACCTAAAAATTTAGCCCCGTATGTCCGTTCTTCGGGTTACGAACTTAATACGTATTGTTAGGACCTGTGGTGAAGCTTTGTTCTTCCTGACGGGTCTTAATTTTTGCCGGCTATGGTGTGGATAAGCCCGGCGCAAAAACCGCACCGGTCTTCTCTCACCATAGCTTTCACAGGAAAATCCCAGCCGCACTACACGCGCACCACCCCCGCCCAGTCGCTACATCGTGGTTAAAGTTTTCAGCCGTTGACAATGTTCAAATCGGGTACCATCTGTAAGAACTCGGGTTGAATCAGGATCTATACCACTGTCCAGCGGAGCGTTGTGGGGTTTGGCCGGAGGGTTCGGGCTGGGTCTCGGGTGTGCCGCCCAGCTGTGGCAACAAGAATAGAGGTTGTGACGACCGCGCTTTTTGCGGTTGGCACAGCCTCTATTCTTGTGGGAAAAATTTAGATTTGTGTGAGGAGCTGTCGGAATGTTGATTACGAGACAGACCAAAAATTTAATCGCTAAGTATCGAACGAGTTAATAGCTAACTGCGACGATGCAAAGCTAAATTTTTAGTCTGGAGACGGCGGTTTTCCGGCTCCAGACGACCGCCACAGCGACCACGGCGAAGCACACCCGAGACCCAGCCCAGACCCGGAGGCCAAACCCCACAACGCGGAGCCTCCACAAAACAACTGACGCTGCCGGACAGCAAAAGGCCACGCAGTAGATACTGCGTGGCCTTGAGGTAGTTAGAACTGATCTTCCTCAGTACTGGAATTGAGTTCCACCAGTTTACCCGTCTTGAGGTAGACAATCCACTCGCAGATGTTGGTCACGTAATCGCCAATCCGTTCCAGGTACGACGCAACGAGCATGTAGTCCATCCCGCCAACAACTGTATCGACGTTCTGCTTCATGTTTTCAATGCATTCCGAGTAGATTTTCCGGGAAAAATCGTTGATGCCGTGGTCCTCAGTGGCAATCGCGCGTGCACGCTCCTCGTCATCGTGAACGTACGCATCAAGGACCTCGTCCGACATCTTCTTCACGGCGTCGGCCATTTTGCGCAAGTCTGATTCAATGCTCAATACACGGGTGTTCCCCTTAACGCGGATGGTGGACTTAGCGATGGAAACGGCATGATCCCCCATCCGTTCCAAATCGGAACTGGCCTTCATTGCCGTAACAACAAGGCGCAAATCACTCGTCACCGGTTGCTGCAACGCAATTAGTTCAAAGCAACGTTTTTCCAGACTCATCTGGCGCTCGTTAATCAGGTAATCACTGTCAATCACCTCACGAGCCAGGTCCTTATCGTGATTGATAAATGCCTTCGCAGACTTGTAAACAACAGCATTCACCATCATTCCGAGTTCAGAGAAGTCGACATGCAGGGTTTTGAGTTCTTGACTGAATTCTTGACGCATTTTGGGGGTCCTCCTTATCGTGCGACCACTTGTTCAGCGAACCTTAGCCAAAACGCCCGCTGATGTAATCTTCCGTCTCTTTCTTATCTGGGTTCATAAAAATCTTCTTCGTTGGCGCATATTCAATCAGGTTGCCCTGCAGGAAGAATGCAGTTCGGTCCGAAATCCGTGAGGCCTGCTGCATGTTATGCGTCACAATAATGATAGTGTATTTTTCCCGTAATTCAAGCAGCATATTCTCAATCTGCGTTGAAGAAATCGGGTCAAGTGCGCTCGTTGGTTCATCCATCAAAATCACGTCTGGTTCAACCGCTAGCACGCGGGCAATCGCCACGCGCTGCTGCTGGCCACCGGACAAGCCGAGCGCGGAATCGTGGAGTTTGTCCTTCACCTCATCCCATAAAGCGGCCTGACGCAGACTCTTTTCGACGGCTGCATCAAGTTTGGCGCGGTCCTTCACGCCGGCAAGCCGCAGCCCGTAAATAACGTTTTCGTAGATGCTAAACGGAAACGGGACTGGCTGCTGGAAAACCATGCCAACACGCTTACGCAATTTAACCACATCGGTGTCGGGTGCATAAATATCTTGACCGTCTAGGCGAATATCACCGGAAACTTTGGCACTGTCAATTAAATCATTCATGCGGTTCAAGCAACGCAAGAAGGTGGACTTGCCACAACCACTGGGACCGATCATGGCGGTGATTTCACCGCGTGCAAATTCAAGATTGATGCCGTGAAGTGCCTCGAAGTCGCCGTAATGGAGCCGGACGTCCTTGGCGGTAATAATTGGCTCGTTCATCTTTTCCCTCCCTGAGTTACCCGAAGTGACCGGCAACATAATCATCGGTTGCCTGCATCTTCGGCCGCGTAAATATACGACGGGTTTCGTCGAATTCGACGCAATCACCGCTGTAAAAGAATGCCGTATAGTCACTGATACGCGCGGCTTGTTGCATATTATGCGTCACGATAATAATTGTGTACTTGTCCTTCAGCTGCAGCATCGTGTCTTCCACGGCGGCCGTCGAAATTGGGTCGAGCGCGCTTGCCGGTTCGTCCATGAGTAACACGTCTGGGTGCATCGCAATTGCCCGCGCAATGCAGAGGCGCTGCTGCTGACCACCGGAAAGTGCCTGGGCGCTCTTGTGCAACTTGTCTTTGACCTCATCCCACAAGGCTGCCTGCTTCAAGCTGGTTTCGACTGCTTCATCGAGGACCGTCTTATCTTTTTCACCAAAACGCCGCAGCGCAAAGGTGATGTTGTCGTAAATGGACTTGGCAAACGGGTTGGGCCGCTGGAACACCATCCCAATGTGCCTGCGCATCTCGTAGACGTCAATCCCCTTGGCGTTGATGTCGAGGCCGCGGTACATGATTTTGCCAGTAACCGAACTGCCATCAATCGTGTCGTTCATGCGATTCAGGGACCTGAGGAATGTGGACTTTCCCGAACCGCTGGGCCCAATGAGCGCGGTGATTTTGTAGCGTTCAAACGGCAGAGTTACACCGTGCACCGCTTCCTTTGACCCGTAGAAAACACGCAAGTCTTCAGTGCTCAGTGCGAGTTCTGCAGTTGCAGGTAGTTCGCGAATGAATTGTTTTGGTTCAGCCATGTGTGTTTCCTCCAAATTCGACCAATGATTAAGCGGCCGTCATCTTTTTGTGCAACAGCTTGCCCAGGTACCGTGCTCCGAAGTTGAACAACAAAACAACGATGATCAATACCGCACTTGCACCTGCAGACACCGCTGCCGCATCGGGCTGAATCCCTTCAGAGTTAATTTTCCAGATGTGGACCGCAAGCGTTTCTGCGGGCCTAAACGGTGACAGGGGGCTAGAAATCGACATCGGGTTCCAGTTGGTAAAGTCCAGTGCGGGTGCACTCTGTCCGGCCGTGTAAATCAGCGCGGCGGCTTCACCAAAGACCCGTCCCGCCCCGAGCACCATCCCCGAGATAATGCCGGGCAGCGCTTCGGGAATAACCACGCGCGTCACGGTCTCCCAGCGCGACAGACCAAGTGCCAGTCCGGCTTCTCGCTGCGTAAATGCGACCTGGTGCAGTGCATCCTCGACGTTTCGCGTCAGCAGCGGCAGGTTGAACACGGTTAATGCGAGCGCCCCACTCAGGATGGAAAAGCCCAGGTGCCACTGCAGAACGAAAATCAGAAAACCAAACAACCCGACAACAACGGATGGCAAACTGCTCAGGATTTCAATCGAGGTCCGCACAACTTCCGTAATCCAGTTCTTCCGCGCGTATTCGGATAGATAAATCCCGGCGCCAAGCGCAATCGGCACCGAAATCAGCATCGACAGGAACAGCAGATAGAAGGAATTAAACAGCTGGTAAGCAATCCCCCCACCTTTTTCAAAGGCCTTGGCCGGACTCGTCAGGAAGTGCCAAGATATTTGCGGCACGCCCCGGAACAGAATGTAACCGAGCAGGCTCGCGAGAATTAAGACGATAATGCCCGCCACAACGTCGATGATTGCGGTGGCAATTTTATCAGCTCGTTTAGCGTTCATTACTTCATCTCCCCTCGCTTACCAATCCAGCGAACAATCAAATTAAAGGCCAGTGACATTAGCAGCAGTAGCAGGGCTAATGACCAAAGCGCGTTGTTTTCAAGACTACCCATAACCGTGTTCCCAATTCCACTCGTCAGAACCGAAGTTAACGTGCTGGCAGGACTAATCAAGTTGTGCGGCATCAGCGCCGCGTTCCCAATAACCATCTGCACAGCTAAGGCTTCACCGAAAGCACGGGCCATCCCGAAAACAATCCCGGTCATAATTCCCGGCGTTGCTGCCCGCAAAACAACCTTGTAGATTGTCTGCCAGCGCGTCGCACCGAGAGCTAGGGACGCTTCCCGGTATCGCCGGGGCACTGCCTTAATCGCCTCAATGGTCATCGAGGTCACCGTTGGCAAAATCATGACAAAAAGCACGAACATCCCGGCAAGAATCCCAAACCCGGTCCCACCAAAAATGTGGCGAATGGCTGGAACCACCACCGTCAGGCCCACGAACCCGTAGACAACGGACGGAATCCCCACCAGTAGATCAATCACCGGCTGCAGAATTTTGCCGCCTCTTTTTGGCGCGATTTCGGTCATGAACAGGGCCGCACCAATCGCAAACGGTGTCGCGATGAGTGCGGACAGGAAAGTGACCCCAAAGCTACCAACAATCATTGGCAGTGCACCGGTCTTGGGCACCCCCGAAGCATCGGTCGTCCCCGGGGCCCACGCAGTTTTACTGAGGAACTGCCACAGGTTAACCCCATTCTCGGTGAAGGTGGCAATCCCGCGGCTGGCAACGAACCAGAAAATCGCCGCTACGACCACCACAATCAATGCGATACAGCTAAAACTGATGATTTTGCCCATCCGCTCAGTCCGGGTGGCACGCGATGTTTTTTGTAGTGCCTTCCGAATTTCGTCGTTTTGCATGATGCCGCCCCCTACTTCAGTTTTGTGATATGCCCATCCACATCACGTTCAATCAACATGTCAGTAATGGGGATGTAACCCATCTGCGGCACGAGCTTCTGCTGCACCTTGTTGCTGAACATGTACTTGAGAAAGTTCTTCGTTAGTTTGTTTTGCTTCTTCTGGGTGTACATGTGCTCGTACGCCCAAATCTGCCACTTACCGGTGTGGACGTTATTCACCGTTGGGCTGACGTCATCCACGCTCATCGACCGGACCGACTTGTCCACGTACGAAAAGGCAACGTACGAAATTGCCCCCGGGGTGCTCGCAACAATCTGGCGCACCATCCCCGTTGAATCTTGTTCCTGAGCGGCTAGTGCCGGCTGACCCGCCATCACCCACTTCTCGAATGTGGCCCGCGTGCCGGAGCCTTGCGCCCGGTTCACGAGCACAATTTTCTGGTTTTTCCCGCCAACCTGGCGCCAGTTCGTGATGGTCCCGGTGAAAATACCACGCAGCTGCGCCATGGTCAGGTTGTGCACATTCACGCCCTTGTTCACAATCGGCGTAATACCAACCACGGCAACTTTGTGGTCCACTAACTTAGAGGCGTTAATCCCGGTTTTTTCGCTCGCAAAAAGATCGGAATTACCGATGGCCACTGCTCCCTCTTGAATCTGGGACAAGCCAGTGCCAGAGCCGCCGCCCTGCACGTTGATGAAGACACCAGTGTGGGCACTCGAATATTCCTCGCCTGCCGCCTCAACCAATGGCTGCAATGCCGAGCTACCAACAACCGTAATTGATTGCCCCTTCGTCTGACCACTACAACCAGCTAGACTCAATGCAAGCAAGCCGAGCGTGAGCACCCCAAGCCAAATTTTACGCGTGCGCATGCGGTCCACCTCCAATTCATTATTTTCATAATATCAACGAGATGTAAAATCCGTGCAGACGTCATGTAAAGGTTAGGTAAAATTGACAAAAATCTAATGACACACCTCTATTGCAGCGTTCAGCGCTGCGTCTGCTGCGGTCGCTGGCCTGCTTTAACGGCCACCAAACAGCAAAAAGGTGCGCCACCTGCAATGATTGCAATTGGCACACCCTTTTAAGTTACAAACAATATTGACACCGAATGTTAAGCCGCTGGGCGCCCGAAAGTTTACGTTCTTGCCGCCACCGCTATCCGTTCGCCTAGACCACGACCGTAACCTTTGTTCCGACCCCAGGTTCACTTTCCAAACTGATTGAGCCGTCAAGTGCGCGCACAGCGTCAGCCGTAATCGCTAACCCCAGACCGGTACCGCCATTGTTGCGACTGCGAGCCTTGTCAACGCGATAGAACCGTTCAAAAATCCGTTCCTGGTCAGCCTTCGGAATCCCAATACCAGTGTCGGTGACGGTGAGCCGCATCTTGGCCCCATCTTGCGTCGCCACCACGTGCACAGAGCCGCCATTGCGATTATAAAAGACCGCATTATCCACCAGGTTGCGCACAATTTGCGTTAACCTGCCCGGCGAACTAATGATGGTCATCTCCTCCGGCACCGTGACGCTCACCTTAACGTCACGCTTGGCCGCTGGTTTGCGCAGGTTATTCACCGTCGTGTTGATGATTTCGCTAATGTTCACCTCGCGCTGTTCTTCGGGAACACCCCCGCGCTGGAGCGTCAGAATATCATTAATCAGCGTCGTTAGCCGTTTCGATTCCTTTTGAATAATTGTCAGAAACTGGGTGAGCGTCGCCGGATCATCTTTAGCGCCACCGAGCAACGTTTCCGCAAAACCGCTGATTGCGGTCACCGGCGTCTTCAATTCGTGACTGACGTTCGCGACGAAATCCGACTGCATCTGCTCAACGTGGTGCATTTCGGTTACGTCGTACAAAATCACGAGCACCTGGACAACTGCGTCACTATCCCGAATCGGAACAACCGTGGCGTCAACTGTCCGCCCGGTTTGGGCAATGGTCAGCTCTTGATGGTTGCTTGCACCATTGGCCAAGACGTCCTCAATACAGTGAACTAATTCGTATTCCTTCACGTCATCCACATACGGGTGCTCGCCATCACCAATGACGATGCCAAGCAAATCACCAAACGCGGGGTTCGTGAGTACAACATCACGATCGGTGTCCACCAGCATAATTCCCTGGGGCAAATTATCAATCAACCGAGTGAACCTAGTACTGCGCACCCGCATGTGCCGCCGCATGGACGTTAACGAATCATTCAGTAGCTGCGTTTCACGAACAGCACCATACAGGCGCGAATGCTTGGTAACGAGCACCGGCTTAGCCACGTTGCCTTGGCGCAGTTCCCGCAGCGCCGAGCTGAGGGATTGCAATTCACGGCGCAGCGCCGAATCCGCAATCAGGCGGGACGCGAGCAAGCTGATTACCACTAGCCAGTAGATGAGGGTGGTGATAATCACCGTTTGTGGTGCCACCGTCATCAACCCTTGGCGGCGCTGCGTGATTGCCATTAGCTTACCGTTGATGCGTGCACGGTAGACAAGCTCCGGGACGCCGTGAATGTGAATCAGGTCGTACGAATTGGCGCGCGGTGCGTGGCCACTGACGGTATGACTGCGTAAATCCCGAGCGCGAATTGAATCACCCTCGAGATCGACAATGTGCATATCCACGCCAGCCGGCACCTTAGTTGTTGAAGTGACCAGCTGCGACACCGTCTTCAGTGACTCACGCTGGTGCTGGTGGACGGCCTCGCTTGCCCCAAAACCTAGGGCAAAAAAGCCCACTATTGCTAGCAGGCCAAGCACAATTATTCTGGTTCGTTCATGCTTAAGCATCCGTTGGTTCCTCCAACTGGTAACCAAATCCCCGAATTGTTTGCAAGTAACGTGGATTCTTCGGGTCCAGCTCCAACTTATCCCGTAAATGGCTAATCTGAATGTCCACCATCCGGGTGTTCCCGCTGAACTCTGCACCCCAGACGTTCTCTAACAGCTGTTCACGGCTAAGGGTGTGACCGGCGTTTTGCGCAAAGCAGGCAAGCAGGCGAAACTCAGTTGGCGTGAGGTCGAGCTTCCGCCCCGCGATTTCCGCCTTGTGGGCCACCGTGTCAATGCTCAGTTCACCAACATGAAGGTCCGTTACCGTGGACTTGGGCCGTTCCGCCACCCGCCGACCGATTGCCTTGATGCGCGCGATAATTTCCCGTGGTGAAAACGGCTTGGTCACGTAATCGTCGGCACCAAGTTCAAGGCCAATGATTTTGTCCATCTCGTCGTCCTTCGCCGTCAGCATGATGATGGGCGTGTGCACTCCGGCCTCACGCAAGCGGCGGGTCACCCCGTAACCATCAAGTTTTGGTAGCATCAAGTCAAGCAGGATGCACTGAAAATCAGTCGCCATCGCCTTTGCGACTGCCTCCTCGCCGTCAGCAGCCGTGGTCACACTGTACTGTGCCTGTTCGAGGTTGTACTGCAGCAAAGTAACAATTGCCGGCTCGTCATCAACGACCAAAATTTTGTCCATCATTAATCCTCCTCAGGAAAAGTGATAATACCTAGCATGTGGGGCGCACCCTGGAAAATTGCGGTTTCCGCTAATCTAATTTGACCGTCAAAACCGCGGACCCGTAATCGACAAAAGGTTCCCAGGTTCTGCGTGGCCGCGTACAGCGCTGCGCGGGTGGGAACATCCTGACCGTTGCACTGCAGGATTGTGTCACCGCGGCGCAAGTGCATCTTCGCTGCGGGCGTGTCCGGCAAGATGGCCACAATCCGGACCCCACCAACCGCCGCGCTGAGAACTGGCCGCTGAAAACGGGCCAGCATGCACATGAGCCAGCCAAAAACGCTAATCTCGGCAACCATTAGGAGAATCATCCCCGGATGCAATTGTAGTGTCTGGCCCATAATCCCGAGTGCTAGGGTCAAAACACCCACTATGCCAAGAACCCAGGTATCACGCCGCAAAATACCCGTCGCTTCTGGCTCACGGTGCCGCATGCCAATCCCCATAAAAATTGGCATGAGCGTCAGCGCCATCTGCACACCGCCGATATTCAGGTGCGGCCACCAACTGAGATTCGGAGCGAAACTAACCGGCATTGGGACAATCAGCGGCAACCACACGCGTTGCTGAATCAGGTACTGCACCCACGTGCGCCCGTGTCGATCAAACAACTTCGGCGAATTATGGACCGGTAACAGTTTGTCCACCAGTGCCTCCAGTATTGCGAGGCACCCAACCAGGATGGCGAAGTTGGTGCTCCAACTTCCAAGCGGCATCTGGGGCAGGTTCAAGCTGAGCCAGATTTTGGCGGGCACGAGCGCAATAATGAGGCCCGTTGTCCCAAGGAGCACCGGCATGAACGCGGGCATGAACGCCAACGCGGTGCTGAACGTGCCGAGTGCGAGCACAATCAGCGGGTGCAAGGTGAGGCGAAACCCAATCAACAATGCACTAAGCACAATTGCCGGAATTAGTCCCAGCAACCAGTAACGGGGATTCTCAACCGTCTCGGGCAAAACCGCCATCCGAAACTGGCTGCGCTCGCGTTGCACCCGGTGGCTAGCCATTTGCATGGTCAAAAGGCCCACCAAAACGGTCGCCAAGATAAAAACTATTACGGTTAAAGATGCAGCGTTCACGGCCAGGCCTCCAAAGAAGAATTTCTGTTTACAGTATAACAGTTAGGGTCTTCGATACGGTAGCAGTTGGCCCAAAAATCATTCAATCCATCCCTACCCAATTGGTGTTCGCCCATTCACACTTCAACAGTCGCTGGGGATAACTTTACCCATAATAAAAACACCAAACGGGCCACCGTCTGGCTTTCGCCGGGGGTAATCCATTTGGTGTTTAGAGTTAGATTTTAAGGAAACGACGCATCGAAACAACAGAACCAATGGCCCCAATCACGATACCAATTACCGCAAGCAGAAGATCAATCCAAACTAGGAATGGCATCACTGGGTAGAGTGAGAATCCGTTGCTGGCTTCACTAATATTCATCGCGTTGTAAGCAACCTTGTACGCAATGTCGACGAATACCATTGGGATAATTGACCCGAGCAACCCGGTCCAAGCACCTTCAAGCAGGAATGGCCAACGAATGTAACTGTTGGTTGCCCCAACTAGCCGCATAACCCCAATTTCTTCGCGACGAGATAGAATCGTGATGCGAATTGTGTTGCTAATCAGGAAGACTGCCAGGAACAGCAACAGAACGGTGAAGCCAAGGCCCCAGTTCCGCACTCCATCGACGTACTTGAACAGCTTCCGGGCGGTCCGACCACCGTAAGAGGCGTCACTCACGTTATCGAGCTTAGCCGCCTTTTTAGCAATCCGCATCGTGGCACTTGGGCTCTTGGTTTCAACAATGAACACGTCATTGAGTGGATTTTCATCCCCCTTGAACATCTTCCATTGTGAACCATACCCACTCACAATTGTGTTGAGCTCGGTGGACTTGGACCGGTACGTTACCTTGGTCACGCTGGACAAGTCCTTAAGTTCCTTACGTAGCTTGTCTTTTTTCTTCTGGTTAACGTTACGGTCAACGTACACGCGCACCTGAACGTCATTTTCAACCTGCTGACTAATCCGGTTACCATTGAACAAGATTGCCATAAAGATGCCGACCAGAAGCAGTGTCACGGTGACAGCGGAAACAGCCGCCACACTCATCCAACCATTCCGGCGCAGACTCTTCAGGCTGTCGCTAATGTGTCGCTTAATTACTTCAGTCTTCAACGCCGTATGCCCCCTTCTTTTCGTCACGCACAATGTTCCCACCGGCAATTTCAATCACACGGTGCTGACGGCTGTTAACCACGTCGCGATTGTGCGTTGCCATGATGATGGTGGTGTCTTGATCATTGATTTTTTCGATGATGTCCATGATTTCATCACTAGTATCTGGGTCCAGATTCCCGGTTGGTTCGTCCGCAATCAGAACCTTGGGCTTGTTTACGATTGCCCGCGCAATTGCGACACGCTGCTGTTCCCCACCGGACAGTTCACTTGGAAAACGGCGCACCTTGGTTTCCAGTCCGACCTGGCGCAACACATCAAGCACACGGGGCTTAATCTCGGCATCGGTCTTTTCGATTACCTGCATCGCGTACGCAACGTTTTCAAAAATGGTTAAGCGTGGCAAGAGCTTGAAGTCTTGGAACACAATGCCCATTTCCCGACGCAAATATGGCACTTCGCTTGGCTTCATGGTTGAGTAATCAAAATTATTGAACACGATGTTCCCCGTGGTGGGGGTTAGCTGGTGGTAAAGCATCTTGATGAATGTGGACTTACCAGCACCAGATGGTCCGATGACGTACACAAATTCACCTTGATCGATATCGAGGGTTATCCCCTTAATTCCCGGTACCCCATTATCATACGTTTTAGTTACATCCTTGATGGAAATCATTGATATATCTCCTTAAATTCCGCATTTAGTTGAATTCTAGCTTTAGACCCGGTGGGTGGTAACTCCATTTCGCCCAAAAAACAAATATTTCTCAGTTATTCCGGGTTCTTCTGGCCCAACTGCCACTGCAGGTAAGCGTAGATAAACGGGTTCAAATCCCCATCCATCACGGCCTGACCGTTACCAGTTTCGTAGTTAGTCCGGTGATCTTTGACCATCGTGTACGGGTAGAAAACATAGGACCGAATCTGTGAGCCGAAGCCGTTATCAAGCTGGACACCCTTAATCTCGGCCGCTCGTTTTGCTTGTGCTTCCTGTTCACGCTGATAAAGCTTTGCCTTGAGCATGCTGAGCGCGGTCGCCTTGTTTTGGAACTGTGACCGTTCAGCCTGACTCGACGTGACAATTCCCGTTGGTATGTGAATCAGACGCACGGCGGAACTGGTTTTGTTGATGTGCTGGCCACCCGCACCACTACTGCGGAAAACCTCCATCTTAATGTCATCCCAAGAGACATCAATATCGATTGAATTGTCCAGTTCAGGCATCACATCAACCGAGGCAAAGCTCGTGTGGCGCCGTCCCGCGGCATCAAACGGCGAAATCCGGACCAACCGGTGGACTCCCCGCTCGCTGCGCAGCATACCGTATGCGTTAGTACCGTTAATCAGCAGGGTCACACTCTTCAGTCCCGCTTCGTCACCGGCCAAATAGTCGGCAACTTCAACCTTGAATCCATTTTGTTCGGCCCACCGCTGGTACATGCGCATCAGCATCGCGCCCCAGTCCTGGGCTTCGGTACCCCCGGCCCCCGGGTGAATTTCGAGGATGGCATTATTGGCATCATACGGCTCCGACAGCAACAAGTTCAGCTCGTACCGCTGCATTTCGTCCTGCAACTTCTTGAGCCCCGCTTCTGTTTCGGCCTGCAACTGCTCGTCGGGTTCTTCCTGAAGTAGTTCAAAGGAGACCTCTAACTCATCGAGTGCGTCCTTCAGCTCATAGAAGGCGTCGTGTTTGGCCTTGAGTGCGTTATTGGCATCGATGACCTTCTGGGCCGCCTGCTGGTCATTCCAAAAATCTGGTTCGGCCATTTGGTGCTCATTCAGGGCGATTTGTTCGTTCAGACCATCGAGGTCAAAGCGACCCCCTGAACTGCTGTATTTTGGTGCTAATCTCAGCAAGAGCCGAGCGAATCTGACTAAATTCCATTTTGTTCCCTTCTTCAGTTAAGAGTAAACGCGGTTAAATTCCGCAAAGTATTTATTATTGATAAGCATAGTTTACGCGTAGAACATTACGGTTAGAGCACGCGTCTATATCATAAGTGTAACATCTGCATGAAAGAGGGCAAATTCACCCCCCGCAAACTCGACAACTCGCCAGCCTACAAGCCAAGTCGCACCAGCTCTGACGGCGAATTGTTAAAAACTTTAAAAAAATAGGAAACGCAATTCACCCCCGGGCGGAGTGGTTCACGTTTCCTATTCGTCTTAACGCCGGATGTTCTGCCGAATCTCGGCCTTCATGAACAGACGCGTCGTGTTGTCATCGATTGCCGCAATCATTTCTTCAAACATGCGGTAACCTTCTTCTTGGTACTCAACCAGTGGGTTCATCTGGCCGTAACCACGAAGCCCGATGGATTGGCGCAGCTGGTCCATTGCGTCGATGTGATCGGTCCAGAGGGAGTCAACCACACGCAGAATAACGACCTTTTCAAATTCCAGCATCTGCTGTGGATCGTTCAGCCGCTTCTCCTTGCTGTCAAAGTTCTGGTTAACCAGATCCATGAGGAGTGCCTTGATTTCTTCAGGCGTTTTGCCGTTCAAATCTTCAGCCTTGAACTTGTCTTCACCAACCATGTTGGCCAAAACGTAATCACTGATGGCTTCCAGGTTCCATTCGGATTCCTTGCCCTGTGTGTGCATGTTGACGATTCGGTCTACGGTCCGTTCAATCATGGCAAAGAGCACAGCCTTCAGGTCACTGGTTTCGTTAATCACCTGCTGCCGCTGCTTGTAGATAACTTCACGCTGTTCACGCATCACGTCATCGTACTGCAGCGTCTGCTTACGGGTGTCGTAGTTGTTACCTTCAACCCGCTTCTGCGCAGATTCAACCTGCCGGCTAACCATGTGGGACTTAATCACTTGATCTTCGTCGTCGACACGAAGCCGTTCAAGCACCGCCTTGATGCGGTCGGAACCGAAACGCTTCATCAGGTCATCTTCAAGTGACAGGTAGAACTGGGTCAAACCAGGGTCACCTTGCCGTCCAGAACGGCCACGCAGCTGGTTATCAATCCGTCGCGATTCGTGACGTTCGGTCCCCAAAACTGCGAGCCCGCCTAATTCCTTGACGCCAGGGCCAAGTTTAATATCGGTCCCACGACCAGCCATGTTCGTCGCGATGGTAACGGCGCCACGCTGACCGGCGTTCATAACGATTTCGGCTTCCTTGAAGTGGTTCTTAGCGTTCAGCACGGTGTGCGGAATCTGCCGTTCATCCAGCAATTCACTCAGCCGTTCGCTAGATTCAATCGCAACGGTCCCAACCAGAACTGGCTGGCCCGCTTCGTGCCGGCGTTCAATGTCATCAGCAACCGCGTTGAACTTGCTTTCAAGCGTTGGGTAGAGCACATCTGGTTCGTCCACACGTGCAATTGGCTTGTTCGTTGGGATGGAGGTAACTTCCATGTTGTAGATTTCGCGGAATTCTTCCTGCTCGGTCTTGGCCGTCCCGGTCATCCCCGAAAGCTTGTCGTACATCCGGAAGTAGTTTTGGTACGTGATGTTCGCCATTGTCTGGCTTTCATCCTGAATCTCGACGCCTTCCTTGGCTTCAATGGCTTGGTGCAGGCCGTCGGAGTAACGCCGGCCTTCCATAGCACGTCCGGTGAACTGGTCGACAATCAGAACCTCGCCGTCAGTTACCATGTAATCAATGTCCTTGAGCATAATGTAGTTTGCCCGCAGAGCCTGATCCAAGTGGTGGGTCAGCGCCGTGTTTTCGGTGTCGTACAGGTTAGCAAGACCAAAGTTCTTTTCAGCCTTCTTAATCCCACTTTCGGTGAGGCTAGCCGTCTTGGTTGGCCAGTCAATCTTGTAGTCTTCCTCTTCCTTAAGCGTCTTGACGAACCGGTCAGCACGAATGTACAAACCAGTTGACTGCTGAGCACCACCGGAAATAATCAGTGGGGTCCGCGCTTCATCAATCAGGATAGAGTCAACTTCATCGACAACAGCATAGTGCAATTCGCGCTGCACCATCTGCTCCTTGTAAACAACCATGTTGTCACGCAGGTAATCAAACCCGAGTTCGGAGTTGGTTGAGTACGTGATGTCACAGTTGTAGGCTTCACGCTTTTCGTCACTGCTCAGTGAGGAAACGTTCAGGCCAACTGACAACCCGAGCCAGTTGTACAGTTCACCCATTTCGGTAGCGTCACGGGTGCTCAGGTATTCGTTAACCGTCACAACGTGGACACCCTTACCGGCAAGTGCGTTGAGGTAAACGGGCATCGTACAGGTCAAGGTCTTACCTTCACCAGTCCGCATCTCCGCAATGTTACCTTCGTGGAGCGTAATCCCACCGATAATCTGAACCCGGAATGGAAAAAGCCCCAGCACGCGTTTGGCACCCTCACGCGCAACGGCGAACGCCTCGGGCAAAATATCGTCGAGGGTTTCCCCATTCTGCAAACGTGCCTTGAATTCTGGTGTCTTTGCCTGTAATTCTTCATCACTTAATGCTGCATATTCATCTTCATATGATTGGACCTTGTCGGCGATTTTGCCGAGTCGGCGTACTTCGCGGTCGTCACTTTCGACCCATTTACGTAACAAGTTAGCCATGTAGTTGATCCTTCCCCTGCACCGCTGTTTCTGTGTGCAATATCCTTACTATTCTATCATAATTCACTGTTATCAACAGCCCCAACCCAATTTGTTGGCAAAAAGCCGTTGTCATGCGTTTTCTGGCGTATATGTAGGCCCATTGACGCCACTTCATGTTCAGATTCTAATATATATGTGGAAAAAATTCAAAAAAATTAGAAAATCAAGACACCAATTGGCAATTGTAAAGTTAAAAACATAAAAAAGTGGCGCCGATTACCGGCGCCACTTCTGATTAATCCATATTATTCGTCTGTCTCGATGAGGCCGTAACGCCCATCACGACGACGGTAAACGATGCTTGTGCCGTTGGTTTCTGCATCCTCGAAGATGAAGAAGTTGTGGCCCAGCATGTCCATCTGTAAAATTGCTTCCTGTGAATCCATTGGCTTAAGGGAAACACGCTTGGTCCGAACAACGGTCAGGTCTGGGGTTTCAACTTCATCTGAACCATCAGCTGCACCGGTTGGCGCGGTGGTGAATTCAGGGAAGCCCTTCTCGCGTGACTTACGGTTAATCTTGGTCTTGAACTTCCGAATCTGACGTTCAAGCTTGTCGGTAACCAAATCAACGGATGCATACAGATCGGGGCTGGTTTCCTCTGCGCGTAACGTGATGAATGGCATTGGAATCGTTACTTCAACCTTGGCGTTCTTATTCGTGTACACCTTCAAGTTGACGTGTGCAATCGCCTGAGTGGAATCTGCGAAGTACTTGTTCAACTTGCTGATTCGCTTCTCAACGTAACTCCGGATTGCGTCGGTGACCTCGATGTTCTCACCACGGACATTGTAAGTAAGCATAAAACTTCTCCCCTTTCCGGTAACAGGAAGTTTTCTTCCTTGACCTAATTATACTAAGACCCCGTTCGGAATACAAACGTTTTCACAAATTCTTTGTTACCGAATGAGCGAGCGGGAAATAACTTTTCCCTTATAGCCCGCCGTCAGTATTGCTGCCGCGGCGTGGTGGAGAGTTCTTCCCGTCGTGTACAAATCATCAAGCAGACAAATCCGGTCAAACTTGGCCATTTCTTCCTTGGTGGCCACGCAGCGAAAACTTTGCGGTGTTTTCAGCCGCGCCGCCCGATTCTTCTTGGCCTGGGGCATCTGCGTATTGTCCTTGACCAACCACTCACGCAGCGGCAGCGGTGCAAAAAGCCCCAGTACAGGATCAAACCCGCGTTCAGCGAAGTGTCCCGCCTCCGTTGTCAGCGGCACAAACGCACATCCTCGCATCTGCATAAACTGAACGATGTCACTCGCAAAGCTATCGCGCAGGTTGTAGTCGCCAATTCCCTTATAACGTTCAATCCAGTCTTTCATCGCGTCGTTGTACGTAAACAGCCCCCGATTCTGCAATACCGGTTCGTCCATCTTGCGCCACCGCATGCAGTCCCGGCAC
The DNA here is from genome assembly GCF_004010095.1 of Lacticaseibacillus hulanensis. GTDB lineage: Bacteria > Bacillota > Bacilli > Lactobacillales > Lactobacillaceae > Lacticaseibacillus > Lacticaseibacillus hulanensis. Next base: position 47,333 of record NZ_RRYD01000013.1, read on the forward strand.
CTGCCATCAACATCGGCCCGGCCGCAATCCTGGCAGCAGTGTGCCTGATCAATCCGGTCAAAAGCTTGCCGGCATTGATTACAGAGCGTCGCCTTCACCAAGGGGCGCAGCGAGATGAGTGCCGTAAGCGACGGCTGGGTGAATAATAGTTGGCCGCAGCGTCGACAATTCATGGCAAATCCTTTCTATTCAGCATTTTAATCTGCTGAATCGCAGCGTGGATTGTGCGCGTGTAATTGGTGCACAAAAACTCAACTGGGTCATCGGGATGCTCGCGGCTGCGGCCGGCCCGACCCGCCATCTGCACCAATGCCGACGTCGAAAATATCGGCACGTCGGCCTGCAGTACCACCACCCCACAATTGTAAAACGTGACGCCGCGCTCCAGGATTGTCGTGGTTACCAGCACGGACACCTTGCCTGTCCGCAGCGCGTTCACCCGTTCCTTGCGCGCCGGCTCACCAGCATGCACCGTTAAGCTATTAATGCCCATCTGCGCCAATGCCTGCTGCACGGGGCGCAGATGGACCACGGCCGGCACGAACACCAGCATCTTCGCTGACGTCTTCATTACCCGGGAAATAATTGCCCGCACCTTGGCGTCAACCACCGCTGGCTGCTTCATGATGCGCACCCGCGGCACGGGTAACGGTTGGCCGTGAAACCGCCGGGGCAAATAACTAACGGCAAGGCGGCCGCGACGCACCTCCCGTAGCAATCTGTTGCCCGGCGTCGCGGTGAGGTAAATCACACTCCCCGCACTGGCATTGCGCACCGCCAGCTCCATCATTGGGTCACTGCTGAAGGGGAAGGCGTCCACCTCATCAACGATAATCAGGCCAAACGCCTTGTGGTACCGCAGCAGCTGGTGCACGGTCGCCAGCAGCAGCTGGGTTACTGGCACCGGCCCGCTTTCCCCGTACCGCACCGCCAGCGCAACTGACGCAAACGCCGCACCAATCCGCGGTGCCAGCTCCAGGATTACGTCAATTCGCGGTGAGACAATCGCCACACGCTGACCATCGCTTAACGCCCGCTCGAGCACGCGGAAAAGCATTTCCGTTTTGCCCGCACCCGTGACCGCCCAGAGCAGCCGCGTACTCCTAGCGTCATACGTTTCGACCAGCTCCGCGGCCACCCGCTCCTGGGCCGAAGTCAGTGCACCATTCCACGTCATCTTGATGGGTTTGGCCACGGCCGGTGCCGCCGCAAACCGCCACAACCGGTCATTGTCCGTGACCCGCCCCATGGTGATGCAGGCGGGACAATAAACCGCCCCACTTGGCAGACGCTGCTTTGCCACCGCAAAATCCGCAGAACACCGGTTGCAGTGCGCAAGCCGGCCGGAGATAACCACGGCCGGAATTGGTGAGTGCTGTGCTAGAATTGCTTTAGGGACCTTCATCCACGCAAGCTCAGCGTCAGTTAATTGCTGACCAGCAACGCTCGGCACTGATTCCATATTTATCACCTCACCTAGGAGATTACGCAAAAATGGCTAACATCACCCTTAAAGATGGTGGCGAAAACGAAATCGTCATCAAAAAATCCCGCTTCATTACTTCGCTCGCCCGCGTTAGTTCTGCAACCGAGGCTGAAGAATTCGTCGCCTCCATCCGCAGCGCAAACCGCAAAGCAAACCATAACGTGTGGGCCGCAAGAATTGGCTGGCCGGTTTTCGTGGAGCGGGCCAGTGATGACGGCGAGCCCAGCGGGACTGCCGGCTCCCCGACCCTCCGCGGGCTGACCGTCCACAACGTGAGTAACGCCGTCGCCGTGACCACCCGGTACTTCGGCGGGATTAAGTTGGGCGCATCCGGCCTGATTCGGGCGTACACGGATTCGGTGACAGAAGCCATCAAGAAAGTGGGCCTCGTCGAGCTCGTGCCTGAAGAAGAACTATTAATCACAACTGATTACGCCACCTATCAAGTCATCGACAATTACTTCCGCAATGCAGAAATCACAATCACCGCCAGCTTTACCGAGCAGGTGACCATCAGTGCTTTTCTGGATGAGGCGCAGCGGCAACAAGTCCAGGCTGACCTGACCGAATTAACCAGCGGCAAAGCAACATTTGCTGCCGGTGCTGCACGCACGGCGGAGCGGCCAATCGCATTCGAGTAATTGTCCCCGCGAAATCAGCCCACAGACAAAAAAAAGTTGACCCCCACACCTGAATCCCGGTGTGGGGGTCAACTTGTTTAATGCCGGCAACTATCTTGTCTGCACGTTTTATTTATTAAGCCGGTGAACCAAATGCCTGATCATGAACAGCAATGGCGTGCGATTTTTACCTAGCAAGCCAATTAACTCGACGAACATTTCGAGCCCGAACAGGACACCAATCGTGAGTAAAATATTCCCCATCGATGTGTTCAATGGGTACAGCAGCGCAATCATGGCAAATACTAACTCAATCCCGTAAATCACAAGTACTGTCTGCCGGTGCGTCAGTCCAAGCTGCATCAGCCGGTGGTGCAGGTGGTGCTTGTCGGCCTGGGAAATCGGCACGCGGTTGAGCAAACGCCGGATAATCGCAAACAAGGTGTCGGTTATGGGAACCCCCAGCGCAATCACGGGCATAATCAGAGAGATAAACGTGACGTTCTTGAGCCCCTGAAGTGACAGCACCGACAACATAAAGCCAATGAACAGCGATCCGGTATCACCAAGAAAAATGCGGGCCGGATAGAAGTTGTGCGGCAAGAACCCGAGCAAGGCGGCAACCAACGTGAAAATCATGATGGAAGTGCCGACTTGGGCAACGTTGAGGAAGAAAAAGCCAATGATACCCATCGTGGTGAGGGAAATAATGGAAACACCCGTTGCCAGGCCATCCAGACCGTCAATGAGGTTAACTGCATTCGAAATCCCCAAAATCCAAAAAAGGGTAATGGGCAAACTTAGCCAACCAAGTTCCCAATGCACTGGGCCGATATTAATCTTGGTCATCCGCACGCCCGCCAAGAAGTAAACAATCAGGGCGGCAATGAACAATCCAAACATCTTTTGCCTTGGCGTCAGTTCCTTCACGTCATCAATTAGTCCCGTGATGATAACAACTGATTCCGCCAAGAACAGTGAAAAAATCAGGTGGGTATTGAACTGTGGTCGCAGTAAAACAAAGGTGCCAAAGGTAAAGGCCAGAAAAACCGCCAGCCCCCCGATAGTCGGCATTGGCACCTTGTTCACGCGTCGCTTATTCGGCTTATCCACCGCCCCAATGACGAACGCCAGCCGTCGCACAAATGGCGTAATGGCGGCTGATATAATCATCGTCGCGACCAAGCTGACTACGATTTTGAATACCGACATTTAGTCGTCCCACTTTCCATTAACATAATCTCATCATACTACGCAGAAGCGGTTCTGCGCTCGTTGAAATCAGTTCTTAATCTATCTGTAGCCTGACTCCGTACTTCTTGTACAGTCAAATTCACTATGTATGAAAAAAGAACGCAAAGCGCGTTCCTTTTTCGCATGCGCCTACTTGGCGTATTCAACTCTTCTGGTTTCCCGAATAACTGTAACCTTGATGTGGCCTGGGTATTCGAGATTTTGTTCGATTTCATTCTTAATGTCCCGGGCAATCAGGGTAGCCTGATCATCTGAGAGCTTTTCTGGCTTGACGATTACGCGAATCTCACGGCCCGCCTGAATGGCATAACTGTGATCAACACCGTCAAAGCTGTTGGCAATCGTTTCGAGCTTCTCCAACCTGTGAAGATAGTTCTCGAGTGATTCACTCCGCGCACCCGGACGGGCCGCGGAAACGGCGTCTGCTGCTGCAACCAGAACCGCAATGGTGCTAGTTGCTTCAGTATCACCGTGATGTGAGGCAATTGTGTTAATAACTACCTGTGGTTCGTGATACTTGCGCGTCAATTCGACGCCAAGTTCAACGTGTGAACCTTCAACTTCATGGTCCACCGCTTTACCAATATCGTGTAATAACCCCGCGCGTTTCGCTAGAGTGATATCCTCACCGAGCTCAGCGGCCATAACGCCAGCGAGCTTGGCAACTTGAATTGAGTGATCGAGCACATTTTGGCCATAACTGGTCCGGTAGTGCAAACGACCAAGTGTCTTGATGAGATCTGGGTGCATGCTGTGGATACCCACATCAAAGAGGGCCTTTTCACCAATTTCACGCATCTGTTCATCCATCTGCCGACGAGCCTTATCCACAGCCTCTTCAATTCGTGCTGGGTGGATACGGCCGTCCTGAATCAATGCTTCAAGGGCCATCCGGGCGATTTCCCGCCGAACCGGGTCAAACCCAGAAAGAACAACTGCTTCTGGGGTGTCGTCGATAATGATATCAATCCCAGTCAGTGTTTCCAAAGTGCGAATATTACGCCCTTCGCGGCCAATAATGCGACCCTTCATATCGTCAGTCGGCAGGTTAACCACCGTGACCGTGGTTTCAGTCACGATGTCTGCCGCAGAACGCTGAATCGCCTCAGCCACCAGCGACTTGGCGGTCTTGGTGGCAGTACTGCGAGCCTCATCTTCACTCTCGCGAACCATCATGGCCCGTTCGTGTGTCAATTCTTCCCGAGTTTGATCAAGAACTTCTTTCCGTGCATCTTCCGGCGTTAAGTCGGCAATGCGCGCAAGTTCCGCTTGGGCATCTTCTTCGCTGTGTTCCAGCTTAGCTGCCAATTCATCTAACTGTTCCTGACGGTTTGTCAGGTTCGTGTCCCGATCGGCAAGGCTTTGTTCCTTGCGATCAAGTGTGTCATCACGACGGTCCAATGTTTCTTCGCGGGCGTCTAAACGGTTCTCGGTCTTTGCAACCTCACTGCGCCGTTCCCTTACTTCATCCTCAACCTGATTCCGGTAACGATTGGCTTCTTCTTTGGCCTCTAAAACCGTTTCCTTCTTCAATGCCGCGGCTTCTGTTTTTGCTTGGGCGATAATTCCCTCAGCCGTGCTAGTTGCTTGGTTTAAATTTTTCTCATGGATGCGTTTTCTGACATTAAAGCCAACTGCGTATCCAACCACTAAAGCGATGGCGGCGGGGATTACCGCGAGCAGAATATCTGCTGTCACGTTCTCACCTCCGCATCATCAAAATTAAGTCTTTTCAAACTTAGATGCTTATTATTTTTGTAGATTATTACAATTCTTCATTTTAGCTGTGATTCGAGGGGGTGTCAATGCAGACTACCAAGACATGGCTGCCATTCATCTCCCATTTACTTTCGCTGTCCGGCAGCGTAAGTGGTTTTGGTGAGCTCAACCAATGAGGAGGCTCCGCGTTGCGGGGTTTGGCCTCCGGGTCTGGGCTGGGTCTCGGGTGTGCTTCGCCGTGGTCGCTGTGGCGGTCGTCTGGAGCCGGAAGTGCGCCGTCTCCAGACTAAAAATTTAGCTTTGCATCGTCGCAGTCTGAGTCTAACTCGTTCGCTACGTAGCGATTAAATTTTCGGTCTATCTCGTAATCAACATTCCGACAGCTCCTCAATGCAAATCTAAATTTTTCCCACAAAGAAAAGAGGTGTGCCAACCGCAAAAACCGCGGTCGTCACACCTCTTTTCTTTGTTGCCACGGCTGGGCGGCACACCCGAGACCCAGCCCGGACCCTCCGGCCAAACCCCACAACGCTCCGCTGGATAGTGGTATAGATTCAGGTTCACCGTTAGTCCCTACAGATGCCACCAGATCTGAACATTGTCAGCAGCTGAGCACTTTAACCAACGATGTAGCGACTGGGTGGGGCCGGTGCGCGTGGAGGGCGGCTGGGATTTTCCTGTGAAAGCTATGGTGAGAGAAGACCGATGCGGGTTTTGCATCGGGCTTCTCCACACCATAGCCGGCAAAAATTAAGACCCGCTAGGAGAACAAGGTTTCCCAGCAGGTCTTAGCAATACGTATTAAATTTGTAAATCCGAAGAGCGGGCATGCGGGGCTCAATTTTTAGGTTGAAGACCCGGTTTTTGGGGCTTCAACCGGCCGCACGGAAAATCTCAGCCGCACGTAACGCGCACCGGCCCCGCCCAGGCGCGGCCCCTATACCACTACATATCTAGAACTTTACCAAGGACTCACGCTGCCAGACATTGAGAGCGCCTACGCTTCCTCGACAGTAACGGCCACCTCGTCAGTATCTGATTTTGCAGCACGGACACGTTCGCGTATCTCCGCCAGCTTGTCCGGATTGGCCTCCAGGTATGCCTTCGCGTTCTCACGGCCTTGGCCAATTCGCTCATCGTTGTAACTGTACCAAGAGCCGCTTTTGGCGATTACATCCCGATCAACGGCCATGTCGACAATCTCGCCGGTCTGCGAAATTCCCTGACCATACATAATGTCCACTTCCGCAACCCGAAATGGCGGTGCGACCTTGTTCTTGGCCACTTTGATTTTCGTCCGGTTACCAATAATGCTGGTACTATCCTTGATTGGTTCCGCCCGACGCACCTCAAGCCGGATTGTCGCGTAAAACTTGAGTGCCCTGCCGCCCGGCGTGGTTTCGGGATTGCCGAACATAATGCCCACCTTTTCCCGGATTTGGTTGATGAAAATTGCAATTGTCTTCGTCCGGTTAATCTGCCCTGACAGCTTGCGCAGTGCCTGGGACATCAGCCGAGCTTGCAGCCCGACGTGGGCATCCCCAATCTCGCCGTCAATCTCTGCGCGCGGCACGAGGGCCGCCACGGAATCAACCACGACAATATCGATTGCGCCACTTGAAACCAGTGTGTCGGCAATTTCGAGTCCCTGCTCACCCGTATCCGGCTGCGACAATAATAGTGCATCGATGTCAACGCCAAGCGCTGTTGCGTACTTGGGATCCATCGCGTTTTCCGCATCAATATAAGCCGCAACGCCACCTTGCTTCTGCACCTCGGCAACGGCGTGCAGGGCGAGCGTGGTTTTACCCGAGCTTTCCGGGCCGTACACCTCGATGATGCGGCCGCGCGGAAACCCGCCCACGCCAAGTGCCTCATCTAGCGCAAGCGAGCCGGTGGACACGGTCGATATCTGGGTATCAACCTTATCCCCCATGCGCATCACCGCACCCTTACCGAAATTCTTCTCAATCTTCTTTAGTGCCTTGTCCAGTGCCGCTCGACTTTCGTCTGTCTGTACCACGATGTGTCCTCCTCCACTAATTGGTTAAGCCAATTTCGACCAACTAGTCAAAGAAGAACCCAAACTAGTCAGCCTGCAATTCGTGAAGCAACATCATCAAGGCAGTCTTAACACTCCGTACCCGAATCTCGTTGCGCCCGCCACCCAAGTGATACTCGGATGCCTGAACGCCACTAGGACCCGCAAGACCAATCCACACCGTACCGGCGGGGTTGCCCTCCAAGCTGTCCGGCCCGGCAACACCCGTAAAGCTAATGGCGTAATCCGTACCTAACGTTTGGGCCGCCCCGATGGCCATTGCCCGCGCTGTTTCGGCGCTGACCACCCCGTGCGCGGCAATCGTGGCTGCTGGCACACCCACCAGCTGCCGCTTTGCCTCAGGTGCGTACGTCACAAAGCCACCGGGAAATACCGCGGACACGCCGGGAACGCTGCCCAAGGTTGCCTGGAACAGGCCGGCCGTCAAACTCTCCGCGGCGGTGATGCTGAGCTTTTTGGCCACGAGTTTGGCCACAACCGTTCCGGCCAGCGTGCGTTCCTCACCGGCCCCGTAATAATACGGTGCAAGCACCTTCAGGATTTGCTCCTGCAGATTGTCGAGTAACTTCTTGGCAGATTCCTGGCTCTTCGCCCGCGCGGTCATGCGGAGTGTAACTTCATAATCCTTGATGTATGGTGCCACTGTGGGGTTAACTTGGGCATCAATAATTGGACCAATTGCGGTCACAAGTGCCGACTCACCGAGCCCAAAGAACCGTAAAGTCCGGCTGACAATTACCTGGCTATCAGAACTGGCCAGGCGCGGCAACAACTCACGGTCAACCATCGCGGTGAATTCACGTGGTGGCCCGGGCAGCAGCACGTACTGGTGTGCCCCCTGACTAAGGAGTGCCCCCACCGCCAGTCCAACGTGGTTAGTCAGCGTGGTTGCGCCCTCTGGGTAAAGTGCCTGGGCCAAATTATTCGGGGTCAGTTCGTGCTCCCGCTGGTGGGCCAAATCCTCCAGCTTCTGCCGGTGCGCTGCATCCTCCGCCAATTTCAAGCCCAGGTGCGCAGCCAAAACTTGCTTGGTCAAATCATCCTTGGTTGGGCCAAGACCACCCATCAGGATAATCATCTCGCTGCGGGCTTCCGCAACGCTAATGGCTTCATCGAGCCGCTGCGGATTATCGCCCACCACCTGCTGATAATGACTCGTCACGCCAATCTGGCTGAGACCACGTGCTAAATACGCCGCGTTTGTGTTAACAATGTCACCGAGTAACATTTCGGTGCCCACTGCAATTAATTCTGCATCCATTGTTTGCCCCCACATCTTTTGATTACGCAAAATCACTTGAATTTTCCGTACTAGTCAATACATTTTTGTTTATACCACCACGCACCATTATACGCCAGACTTTGACACTTACGGATCAGCCGGCTTTGGACCAAAAAAACAGGAAGGTCAAACCCAACTTATGGGTTTAACCTTCCTGCAGGATTAATTATTAGAAGCTGTCAGAGAACACGCCGCGATTCTTGTAGAAATATTCAATCCCAGAGTACAGGGTGAAGAATACGGCAACGTAGAACAGAAGCAGCGCAAATGGGAAATTCAGTGTTTCAAACCCAGCGTTGTTCACCAGCAAGAAGATGATGGAAAACATCTGCGCGGTTGTTTTGATTTTACCAGGCCAAGCAGCGGCGAGAACTTCCCCACCACTTGCAAGGAGCAACCGCAGACCGGTAACGGCGAGTTCACGCCACACAATAATCGCAACGCCCCAGGCCGGAATCTGCCCTGCAACTGCAAGGAAGATGAACGCCGTAATCACAAGCAACTTGTCAGCAAGCGGATCCGCGAACTTCCCAAAATTAGTCACCAAGTGGTTCCGCCGGGCGATTTGACCGTCAGCAAAATCAGTGAGTGACGCAACGATGAAGATGATAACCGCAATCAGACGCGCCACGGTCACCTTGGTGCCAAGCAGCACAATCGTGCCCGCTGGCCAGCCGAGTGCCAATACTAACGTGAAGATGGGAATCAGAATCATTCGCATCAAGGTTAGTTTGTTAGGTAAATTCACTTGAACTGTCTCCCTTATTTCTTAGTCTATTTTTCGACGGTAAACGTCATCGTGCGGACATAGTTAGAGCCATTGCCCAAATCAACCTTGGTCCCGTTAATCGTGATCTCGGTTGCAAGTGCATTACCCGTCCGGATGGAGAAACTCGTGGTCCCATCAGGCAGGTCAACGGTGTGGCTACTGCCCGCCGTCAAGGATGCCTGCCAGGTTGTCGAGCCACCCGTGCTCAAACTGAGCCAAGCAGAAGCGGAGGTAGCCTTAATCTCCACCTTATTACCAGTGGCCGGCATGTTCTTGACCGTGTACGTTGGTGCTGCCGCCGTCCCAGCTGGTGCAGAGACAGTGACCTTATCGTTCTTCTTGGTCTTCTTGGCAGCCTTCTTGCTGGAGGATTCAGCCTTCTTCTTGCTGGAAGACTTGGAAGCCGCCTTTTTGCTCGAGGAATCAACCTGCACGCTGGAGGAGTCCACCGGAATGCTTGGCTTGTCGTCCTTCTTCTGTTGACTAATGGTGAAGAAATATGCAACACCAATCAAAACCACCACGATGATCCCGATGATAATCGTGGGCAATAAGCGCCGGACGTGATTAGTCACAACCGGGCTAGACTTGGGCGTGAGCCGTGTCTTTTCGCGTTTTTCTGGTTCTGGGGTTACTTCTTCTGGTTGTGGCGTTGGGATTTCTTGTTGAAATTCCTCAACAAGCGTATCTGGGTCAATGCCAACAACGCTAGCGTACTGCTTGATGAACGCACGCACATAGAAGTCACCTGGCAATGCGTCGAAATTGCCTTCTTCGATTGCAAGCAGATACCGCTTTTGAATTTTCGTGATTTGCTGCAAATCGTCAATCGTGTAGCCTTTTTCAAGGCGTGCTTCACGTAACTTCTGACCAATTTCGTCCATTTGTTTTCCTCACCCGTTCGCTTTGATATCACTTTCAAGTTTAGCATAAATACGGTGGCTCTTGAATTAAGAAATGGTTAGGTTACAAACTCTTTTCATCGGAGCCAGCCCCCAGTTACATAAAGTGTTTGCCCCGTTACGTAACTCGCACGCGCATCAACAAGCGATTCAACGAAATATGCGATGTCGCTCGCCGTGGCAAATCGACCGGCAGGAATCGACGCTTTAACCTCTTCCAGTGCCTCTTTCCCAAACTCTTTGTTCATTTTTGTGGCTACCGCACCGGGCGCAACCACGTTGACGGTCAAACCCAAGCTGGCAACTTCCTGAGCGTAGGCCTTGGCAAAGGCCGACTGTGCGCCCTTGACCGTTGAGTAGGTTACTTCCATCGCTGAACCACTCGCGCCGTACACCGAGCCAATAAACACAATTCGGCCGCGACCACTTTCTGCAAGTTTATCCTGAACCAAATTGAGCAGGGCCATCGGTGTTAACAGGTGCACCCGCATAAGTGCCGTCATGTGATCAACCGATGCGTCCCGGAATAATTCGTAATAGGTCATTCCGGCCGCGACGATTACCGCATCAAGACTGAACAGCTGATTGGCAATGGTCTGCGCTGAATTGACATCCCGCAAATCGCCCGCAACCGTGAAAAAATCCTGACGCGGGTACTTGGCACTCAACTCATCAGCCAGCTCGTTCGCCGCGTCGGCATTTTCGTGGTAATGCAGATACAGGCTCCAACCATTTTGCGCCATTTCTTCCGCAACCGCATGGCCAATGTCGCCAGACGCACCCAAAATCAGCGCACTACTCATCAGCAATACCCTCCGTCTGCTCACTCATGATGTGGAAAACCGATAATGCGTCCAAGTTAAGAATTGATGCAGCAACGGCCTGAACATCGCGGAACGAGATTGATTCCATCACGGCGGGAACGTCAAACAGCGTTGTGCTCCCAAAACTGCTGTCGGTAACTTGATTAGCAATGCTTTCCAGCGAGTTAAGTGACGCGTAAAACTTGCCCAGTGCCGCCTTCTTCAGACGTGCAAACCTATCCGCATTGAAGTCGGGACTGGAAGTGTAGTTGGCAATTGCATCCACGAGCGATTCGGTTAACACAGCCGGGTCAACATTGTCCCCACCAAGGGCAATGAAATTGTACCCGCGGCCGCGCGTGAATTCGGTGAAGAACGAGTCATCAATCACACCCGCATTGTACAGCTTTTCGTATGTTTCCCCGGAATCACCAAACAATAATTCCAGCAGCATCCGGCACGTTACAGCATAGCGCAAACCCTCGAGGTCATCCCCAAGCGCTTCGGTGCCCTTAATTCCGACAATGCCCTTAGCGCGGGAAATCGGCATGGTCAGCATCCGAAACGGCAGAATTGTTTCAAGGTCGTAATCCGGACCCACGCCCCGCTCGAGCATGCCTGCCGGACCAAAGTCCTTTTTCGCCTGGTTCGCGGTCACTAGTGCTGCAACTTCTTCCACGTCAAAGTTACCAACGACGGTCAGCACCATGTTGCTTGGGTGGTAAAAGGCGGCGTGAATCTCCCGCAATACTTCAGGCGTGATTTCACTGATGGACTCAACCGTGCCCGCCACGTCGAGGTGCACGGGGTGTGTCGGGTACAGGTTACCCAAAATTCCAGAGTACAGACGCCAACCAGCATCATCTTGGTACATCTGAATTTCCTGGCCGATAATGCCCTTTTCCTTCTCCACCGTTGCATCGGTGAAGTAAGGGTCCTGTACGAAATCGAGCAGGATGTTCAGGTTGTCCGCGATGGCCGTTGTGCCAGAGAACAGGTAACTGGTCTGGGTCGCACTCGTGAAGGCATTGGACGAGGCCCCACTTTTACCAAACAGGTCAAACGCGTCGTAATCTTCCTTATCGAACAGCTTGTGCTCTAGAAAGTGGGCCGAGCCCGCCGGAATGGTCGTGAAGTCCGCATCGCTGCTAGTCCGAAATGAATTATCAATGGACCCAAACTGTGTGGTGAACATGGCGTACGTCTTGTGGTAACCAGGTTTGGGAACAAAGTGACACACTAACCCGTTTGGCAGGGTCATGCTAACCATCCGCTCGCCTAAACCAGTTGCTTCAGTCAATTCTGTCATTAGTGCGCCTCCCCGTTCAAAAAATATACCGCCTGCAACTTCATCTTGGCTGCGGCAGCCTGAACCTGCTCTCTGGTGACGGCGTTAATGCGCGTCAATTCCGTCTGGGCATCCAGCTTAGCGTCGGGTAGCATTGCGCTGGACAAAGCTAAATCCGCGATGAAGCCCTGACTGTCGAGTGATGCTTTCCGGTCGTTAACCATGCCGTCCTTAATCGCCTGAAAATGGTCATCCGTGAAGTCGCCACTGACAACTGCAGCCAGCTGCGCCGCAATTAATTCTTCCACCCGGCTTTCGTTAACGGCATCAATGCCCGCTTGAACCATCATGAAGTGGCGCATCATGTTGGCGTTCGCACTGGCATAATAGGCCAGGCTCTCTTTTTCCCGGACGTTCCGGAAAAGCAGTGACAGTGGTGAACCGCCGAACAATTCACAAGCAACAAGCGCCGCGTAGTACTGGGGGCCGAAATGATCGCCTTCAATGTGGTAGGCAAGATTCAGCTTGCTTTGTGTTACCTGCTCTTTTTCTGTTTTGCGTGCAATTGTCTGCAGGACGGGCTGGTCGTATTCAAGCGTGCCCTGCATACTTGGCCGCGGCGCAAACCCAAAGCTTGCCGCCAGTGCCCGCGCCTTCTCCAAATCAACGTTCCCGACCATGATGATTTCAATCTGGTCGTCTTTGATCATTTCCTGGTACGTCGCAACTAGGGACTTGGCCGTTAAGCCATCGAGGCCGTCTGCCGTGCCGAAGCTTGGTACGGCCTGGGCAGGGTCGGCAAAGTAGCTTGCCTGCACCGCCAGCCCTGCCTTTGTTGCGCGATCATCGCTCAATGAATTCAGGTACATTGCCAAATTAGTCTTCTCGCGGGCAAAAGTGGCCACATCAAAACTGCCACCCTCGATGCGCGGGTTCAGTAGTGCCTCCCGTAAGAAGGCAAAGGCATCATCAAGCAGGTTGACATCGGCATAGGCCGAGTCGAGAATCTGCATCCCCGCGCTGACCCGGTGCACGCGGCCAGCGCGCGCCACGTTGATGCCAAAGCTGGCGCCATAAAGATTTTCCAATTCAGCAGAAAATTCTGCCTGGGTCGGGTACTTGGTGGAACTCATTTCAAGCAAACTTGTCAGCAGCGTCCGCGCACCGATTGTTTCAAGTTGCAGTGGCGCCAAAAAATTAACGCTGATTCGTGTGGTTTTAAATTGTGTAGTGGGTACAACGCTGAGATGCACCCCATCGGTTATCTTAACTCGCAAATTTTAACTCCTAACGAAGCGCCAGGCTTATTTCTCCGCCCAGCGCTAATCCATTCACATTAATCTCGTGAAGCTTTTTGCTGTTCAATTAATTGTCATGCGCAAAGTTACTGCTGCTCAGGCTTGCTGTAAACCTTGCGGGGTTTGCTCCCCTCGGCCGGGCCAATGTACCCGCGATTTTCCAGGTCGTCAATCAGTCGCGCGGCACGATTGTAGCCAATCCGGAAGCGCCGTTGCAACATCGACGTGCTTGCGGACTGCTTCTCACGCACAAACTTCAGCGCGTCGTCAAACAGTTCGTCATCACTGTTGCCACCATCCTCGGCCTTTTCGTCCTCCGCGGTGGGAATCATCGCCTCATCGTAGGCTGGTTTAACCTGATCCGTGATGTACTTAACGACCGCCTCAACATCGGCGGACGGAATGAATGCCCCCTGCACCCGTTGCGGTTTGTTCATGTCAATTGGGTCATAGAGCATGTCCCCACGGCCGAGCAACTTTTCCGCCCCGTTGGCATCCAAAATCGTGCGGGAATCAACCCCACTCGACACGGCAAACGCCATTCGGGAAGGAATGTTCGCCTTAATCAGCCCAGTAATGACGTCGACACTCGGCCGCTGCGTTGCAATAATCATGTGAATTCCGGCAGCGCGCGCCATCTGGCCAATGCGAATAATCGCCGTTTCAACTTCGGCGCCCGCAACCATCATCAGGTCGGCCAGTTCGTCAACAATCACCACGATGTACGGCATCTTACTGAGGCCCTCATCGGGATTCTCCGCCACTTTGCGGTTGTACTCACCCATGTTGCGCACACCCGCAGCCGAGAAGCGTTCATAACGCCGCTCCATTTCCTGCAAAATCTTGTTCAGAGCGGCCGGGGCGCGTTTGGCCTCGGTCACAACTGGGGCAAGCAGGTGTGGCACCCCATCGTAAACCGAAAGTTCAACTTTTTTGGGATCAATCAACATGAGCCGGACATCTGTCGGCTTGGCCCGCATCAGCAAGCTCGTAATAATGACGTTAATCATCACGGACTTCCCCGAACCAGTAGCCCCAGCAATCAGCATGTGCGGCATCTTCGCCAAATCGGCGGTCACAATGCTGCCGGCAACATCCTGGCCCAAGGGTACCTCGAGTGGCTTGTCCGGGTGCGGTGGGGTTGCCCGGAGCACGTCCTTGTACCCGACCGTCCGGATGTGCTGGTTGGGCACCTCAATCCCAATCAGGCTCTTGCCCGGGATGGGTGCTTCAATTCGAATATCCTTGGCGGCAAGTGCCAGTGCCAGGTCATCAGCCAGGTTCACAATCTTGGAAACCTTCACCCCAATTGCCGGCTGAATCTCATACTTAGTGATGGATGGGCCCAGCGTGGCTGCGGTCACCTTCACGTCAACTCCGAAGCTGGCAAAGGTCCGCTCGAGTTTGCCGCGATTGACCCGGATGGCAGCCTGTTCCTCCCGCTGGTCAACCGGTTTGGGCTGGGACAAAATATCCAGTGGTGGCAGACGGTAATCATCGGTTGGATCACCCGTGATGATTTCCGGTGCATCTGCCTGATCAGCCTTGCTTTCTTGACTTGCCGGCGCCTGAGCAGTCGGTTCATCAAAGGCCGCGTTGGCCGGATCTGGTGCCGGTGTATCCGCCACGTTAATGGTAAATTCCGGTTCCGGATCATCAACTTGACCGACAAGGGGCTCGTCATGGTCATGTGCTTTCGGCAGGGACTTGTCTTCCTGCGTCCCTGTATGCTTTGCCGTATTCTTCTGCGTCCGTGATTGGCGCTTGCCAGCAGCATCTTGATTGCTCAACTGCCGCTCGTGCCAATCGCTAATTGCGGTGGTGATGCGGTGCCAGCCTGCAAGGAGTGCGTGGCCAATTCGGTGGAGTAAGTCAAAAATCTGCGCGGGCTCAACGCCAAAGAACATGCACAAGCCAACGACCGCAATTAGCCCCGCCAGCACGTAACTGCCAACCTGTGACAGCAGTGGGTACGTGACGGTGTACAGCGCCGCCCCGAGCAGCCCACCACCGGCTGGGGTGGCGGCCGTCAGTGCAGCAAAATCCGTCTTCAATATGAACCACGTGGCCGACCAGAAATGTGCGTGGACATTGCTGGCCTCCATGAGGTGTGCGGAAAAGCCCAAAACGGCAGCAATGTACATGAGCAAGATACCCCAGACTACGCGTTTACGCAGCGGTGGCACTTTGCCCGCAATCACCATCCAGACGCCCGTAAAGACAAAGGCAATCCCGAGAGCCATGTATGTATCCCCACCAATAAGTCGGAGAACATTTGCTAGTGTTACTCCAAGCATTCCCAGTTTGGTGAGAGCGAGAAGGCCGAACACCGTTATTCCGGCGCCGAACCAATTAATTGTATAATCACCGGTCTTACGCCGGGGTTTCCGAGCGGTGGATCGGCGTGTTGCTACTTTTCTGCGCTTAGTTTGTGGCATTAGCCATTTCCCCCAATTCTACTCTCCGATTATACCCTGCAAACAAGCAGTGGTAAACATTTGCCAAAAATAGGCGAAACCGCCGTTACTTGGGGCCTTGCGTCGGCTTTTACTGGCCGTTAAAATAAACCCACGACTCATTATGCCGTCAAAGCGGGCAAAATGAGCCGTGGGAATTTGATTATTTTAACTTGTCGTGCGGGTACGTGTGCGACTTTTCTAGTCCGGCAAAGTTCTGCTGCCGCAGCGCTTCGTAAATAACCAGCGCCGCGCAGTTAGACAGGTTGAGGGCCCGGATGTTTTCGGTCATGGGGATGCGCAGACATTTTTCTGGGTTACCGCGCATGAATGGCTCGGGCAACCCGGTTGTTTCCTTGCCGAACATGTAGTAGTGGTCCACCGCCGTGTCGGTGAAGTCTGCGTCCGTGTAAGTTTGGTCAGCAAACTTGGTAATCAGGTACAAGTACCGCTGATCGGGCACCGTCGCCAGGAAGTCCTCCAGACTGTCGTGGAAGACCAGCTTAACCTTGTCCCAGTAATCGAGACCCGCCCGCCGCACCGTGTGATCATTGATTTCGAACTTCATTGGTTTAATAATGTCGAGCACGGAATCCGTCCCGGCAGCTGTGCGGGCAATATTTCCCGTATTCTGGGGAATTTCTGGCTGGTACAAAACAATATGGTTAGTCATATGTATCTCCTCACTGAATATCATCAAGCATTAATTAACAACAATTTTACCGCTTTTAACCGGATAAATCTGTACACGATTCACGAACATTTGTATGCGTAGCTGTGTGCTCACCACAAGCCTGTCTCGGCTAAGCAAAACCGGTCCGTAAACACAAAAAGAGCGCATCCCCTCGGTGTTAGCACGGCAAGAAGATACGCTAGTAAAGACTTAATCGTTAATTTTTATCAAACCCGGCAACCACGCACCTGATAAAAATCAAAGAAAAATTCTCGTGAAAAATATACCACCCACGATGAACAAATGCAAATAATTGTGAAAATTAATCTAACCGGCAGACCTTTAACCCGCCCGCTTTTTGCCGTATCCTTAAGGTATTACAGACAACGGTTAACAGATATGTGAAAATTAGATTTAAAATAACGTCGTCACTAATCGAAGTGGAGGAAACGCAATGCTTTCAATATACAAGCACCGACACGGAGGCGGTCTCATGCCCACCAGCAAAATTGAAACTGGGGTGTGGATTAATGTGGTCGCGCCCGACGCCAAAGAGCGTGCCCAATTAATGAACGAAGCAAGCGCGCCGGAAGACTTCATCCTCTACGGCCTTGACCCAGATGAAGGTGCCCGTTTTGAGTATGACGATGACACGGACAGCAGCCTCATCATTTACGACATGCCCCAGCCGTCGCTCGGTGATAAAAATGGCGGCTACGAAACCATCCCCCTCGCCGTCATCATCACCAAGAAGTGCATCATCACAATTCACACCGAGTCAATTCCCTTGATGCAATATTTTGCTGAAGGCAAGGTTGCGACATTTGACCCGCGGGCGCGCTTCAACGCGGCGCTGCAATTCTTGTACCAAGTCAGCGTCAGCTACCTCACCTACCTGCGTGACCTGAACAAAGAGCGGGTGCAAATCGAAAGCAAACTGCAACGGACCCTGCGCAACGATGATCTGTACGGGTTAATGGGTGTTCAGCGCAGTCTGGTCTACTTCATGATGAGTCTGCGGACCAACCGCATCGTGCTGGACAACCTCGGTCGCGGCAACAGCCTGCACCTCGGTGAAGACGACCTTGATTTTCTAGATGACATCACCATCGAAAATCAGCAGGCCACCGAAATGGCGCAAATCAGCAACTCCATCATTCGCGAAACGGCGGACACGTATTCCTCCGTCATCAACAACAACATGAACGGGGTCATGAAGTTCCTGACTAGTTACTCGATAATTCTCACCATCCCCACGCTTGTCTTCTCCTTCTATGGCATGAACGTGGAGCTGCCGTTTGCGGGCACCCACTGGAGCTGGGTCATCACCATCTTGATTTCCATCGCCCTCGCCCTGATTTTGGGTGTTCAGTTCTGGCGGAATAAGTACTTCTAACGGCAAGATAAGGGCAGGCTCCCGGTGTGCACGATGAGCGCCCGCCCTTTTTTAGCGGCAGGGGCAATTAGCGCTACCATTAACTAAATTTGACCCGTCAGCCATTCTCTAACTTTTTGTTAGTATTTTTCAAATCAAAGTGCTATAATGACTGCATTGTTAAAGCGAAATGGCTCCAACTAAAAACTTCCACTTGGGAAAATTGCGAAGGAGCAAACATGGCTAAAAAATCAAAAATCGCCAAGGCAGCTAAGATTGCTGCAACGGTCGATAAGTACGCGGACTTGCGGGCACAGTACAAGGCAGAGGGTAATTACGCTGCCCTTGCAACCTTGCCGCGCAACGCCTCACCCGTGCGGGTCCACAACCGTGACCGCATTGATGGCCGCCCGCACGCATACATGCGCAAGTTTGGCATGTCGCGTCTTAATTTCCGCCAGCTCGCACACAAGGGGCAAATCCCTGGTGTCCGCAAAGCTAGTTGGTAACATTAAATACAGTAAAAGGTCCAGGCTTAGTGCCTGGGCCTTTTTGCTGGAACAAGGTACTAAAAAAGACTGTGCCCACCGCAAAAGCGGTTGGCACAGTCTTTTTAGTTGTCACTACTTCAAATCGTAAATGATCTCGGTGCCTTCCGTGAAGACGGGTTTGGCGTTTGGGAACAGGTAGATTGCGTTGCCCAGCGAGTCCTCACTTGGGACCGGCTGGAAAACAAGCGTGGCGTGGCCGATTTGCTGTAAGTTGGCGTTGGTCAGGCCACCAACCCCGATGACGCGAAACTTAATGTCGTTAATGTAGAGGTGGTCCCCCACCTTCACTTGCATCTTTTTCTGCGCTTTAGGATCAGTGAACTCCTGAATCACAGACACATTCCGCAAAGCATCTGTTGCCTTATCACCAAATAGAATCACCATCTGATCCTTGGGGCTGAGGGCATCCGGGCCAATTTCTTTAACAATTGATTTTAACTGCATAGTTCACTTCATCCTCACTAATTAGTATATCTTTATGATAACATGTTTTGGTGGGTAGCGAATCCGCTTTCTTTAGTTATATACTACCTTATGAAAGGGGGCCAAATATTTTGGCAGAAGAAACAGTAATTCTCGGTGGTTACACCCGTAAAGGTGGCGCCGGAATTTATCGGGCGGTACTAGATACCGTCACCGGGAGCGTCAGCACGCCACTCCCATACGTAACTGGCATTAATGGCCCAACATACTTAGCCTTATCCAAGGCCAATCGCTTGTACACAGTTGCCGCAGGAGAAGGAACAGGCGGGGTGGCCGCGGTGGACCTAAATGGGCCTAAGCCGCACATCCTCGGGACAGTCCTCGAGGCCGGCACCTCCCCCGCGCACGTCAGCATTGACGAAAAGCGTCAACTCGTCTTTGCGGCTAACTACCACGAGGGCCGCCTGAACGTTTACGCGATTCAGGATGACGGCAGTCTGGTTGCCACCGATGAAGCAAAACACACCGGCAACGGCCCTTTGCCCGAGCAAGACAGCAGCCACGTCCACTTTGCGGGATTAACCCCGGACAACCGCGTCGTCGTGATTGACCTTGGTAACGACACCGTCAGCACATACCAGGTGAGCGACTCCGGCAAGCTGAACGGCCCTGTTGTGTTGCACACGATGCCCGGTTTCGGGCCCCGGCACATTGCCTTCCACCCAACCAAGCCCGTCGCCTACCTGCTGGGTGAACTCAGCAGCAAGGTCCAGGTGCTCGATTACGACGCATCTACCGGCACGTTTGCACCACGGCAGACGCTGAGCACAATTCCAAGCGACTGGACAGAACATAATGGTGCCGCCGCAGTTCGTGTGAGCGCAGACGGCAAGTTCCTGTACACCAGCAACCGTGGCCACAACAGTATCGCCACGTTCGCCATCGACCAATCCGGAGAGCTCGAATTCATCAACCACACAAGCACGTTTGGTGACTTCCCCCGCGACTTCGCGATTGACCCGAGCGGCAACTACATTTTGGCCGTCAACCAGAATTCCGATAACGGGACGCTCTACCGCCGCGACCCTGTGAACGGCCTGCTCACGACCTTGGCCATCAACATTCCAACGCCAGAAGCCGTTTGTGTCGTATTCGCATAAAACTTTAACAAAAAACATGCACTTAACTGATTGTCCTAATTAAGTATCTGCTATACTGGAAACTATTGTAATAGTGAAGGAGTAAGTATTCATGGCAGATATTATTAAGGCAATCATCATTGGGATTGTCGAAGGGTTAACCGAATTTCTTCCTGTCAGTTCAACTGGCCACATTGATTTGGTTCAATCCGTGATTCACATGACCCAGACTCAAGATTTTAAGTACATGTTCAATTACGTAATCCAGCTTGGGGCCATCATGGCGGTAGTCTTCCTCTACTTCCACAAGCTCAATCCAATTGCACCAAGCAAAACCAAGGCTGAAAAATCAGCCACGTGGACACTTTGGTTCAAGGTGATTGTGGCCGTTATCCCAAGCGTGGTGATTGGTTTGCCACTGAACGACTGGATGGACGCGCACCTGCAAACCCCACCAGTCATTGCTACGACACTGATTGTGTATGGGATATTGTTCATCATCATTGAACGGTATAACAAGCACCGTCAACCGGTCGTCAACACGCTAGCTGACATTTCGTTCCAGCTGGCGATTCTGATTGGTTTGTTCCAAGCACTGTCAATCGTGCCTGGGACCAGCCGTAGTGGTGCAACCATCCTGGGCGCTATTTTGCTCGGGACTTCCCGCTACGTGGCAACCGAATTCTCGTTCTTCCTCGCCATTCCAACTATGTTTGGCGTCTCACTCCTCAAAATGGGGTCATTCTTCCTGAAGGGCAACACTTTCTCCGGTACCGAAATTGCTGTGCTCGCCACTGGTTTCCTCGTTTCCATGGTGGTTGCGTGGATTACCATCAAGTGGCTGCTCAAATTCGTGCAGGGTCACGATTTCACCGGCTTTGGGTGGTACCGAATCGCCCTTGGGATTGTTGTTTTACTGGTTATGTTCTTATAAACCGCTGCCGCGTTGCGGTGGCGTGATTGATTGGAGAATTGGAAATGCTTAACGAAATTGCAATTGAAAACTTCACCCTCATCCCCGCCGCAATGGCTGCCGGTGCTCAGCGCATCGAACTGGTCGGTAACTTGACCGCTGGTGGCACCACCGCCACCAAGGGGACAGCCATTGAAGCACTGAAGTACTGCCACGAACACAACGCAACGGTCGTCGCGATGGTGCGGCCCCGCGGCGGTGACTACTACTTTAACGACATCGAACTGAAGATTATGGAACGCGACATGCTCGAGATGCAGTCAATCGGCATGGACGCCGTCATCTTCGGTGCCCTAACTCCTGATAACCACTTCGACGTCGACGCAATGGAAAACCTGATTGCGGCTGCTGGTGGCATGCAGCTGGTCTGCAACCTCGCGTTCGACTGGATTCCACACGAAGACCAGAAGGCAGCCCTTGATTGGCTCGTTGAAAAAGGCTTCACCCGCGTTCTGACCCACGGTGGCCTCCTCGACACCAACATCCTGGACAACCTGGATCACCTGAAGGAAATCGCCGATTGGGCAGACGGCCGCATTGAGGTCCTACCTGGTGGTGGGGTCAACATTGATAACAAGGACCAAGTAACCAAGGCAATGGGCGTTAACCAAGCCCACGGGACCCACGTACTTGGTGAATTAAGCAAGTAAACAAAAAACGCGTCAGGCCAACTTGCCTGACGCGTTTTTGCTTACCCTGTATGCAGCACTAATTGTCGCAATCAAAGGAAGCAACCATGGAAACGATAACGATTGATGAGCTCTACCAAACTCTGTACAAGAACCTCGGTCCCCGCCACTGGTGGCCGGCCCGTAGCACTGAAGAACTGATTTGCGGCATGATTCTTGTGCAAAACACCAACTACAAGAATGTCTTCAAATCCCTCGCGAACCTCGATGCGGCCACGAACTTCGGGATTGATGCACTCCTTAACCTGCCGGAAGCAAAGCTGCAAGAGCTCATCATGCCCAGCGGTTTTTACAAGAACAAGTCCCGCTATTTGCGCGTCGTGCTCACCGAATACCGCAACCATTACCATCAGCTGGCTGCACTAGACACCGCAAGTCTGCGCGCACGGCTGCGGTCGCTGCCCGGCGTTGGCAACGAAACGGCGGATGTGCTCCTGCTCTATGTCTTCATGCGCCCCGCCTTTGTCGCCGACAGTTACACAAGACGGCTCTTTCGCTTAATTCGCAAGCAGGACGCCAACTACGAGCAGCTCCAGCGCGCCATCGTCCCAGCAATGCACCAGCGCATCCAAGAAGCCCAGGAATTTCACGCCCTCCTCGACGACTATGGCAAATTGGGCAGCGACGTTCTGGACCTCGGCAATCGCTACCGACTTGATGTCTAAGCATAAATTAACCAAGCTGAAGCTTTGTCACCAGTGCCTGCATGTCCCTTGTTAGCGGCGCGTGCAAGTGCAGCTTTTCCCCGGTGAAGGGGTGCTGAATATACAGGTCACTGCAGTGCAATGCCTGCCGTCCAAGCAGCATTTCGCCCCCATACAGTGAATCGCCAACAAGTGGCCGGCCGATGCTGGCAAAATGCACCCGAATCTGGTGGGTACGTCCGGTGTGCAGGAAGACCCGGGTGAGCGCGTAATTACCTCTTTGCGCGAGCGTTTCGTACTCCGTCACGGACTTCTTGCCGTTTGGGACCACGGCCCGGCGCATGTAAAAATCATCCGATAAGCCCAGCGGCAAAACAATCCACCCGTGCTTCATCAGCGGGACGCGGCCACTGCTAACGGCAAGGTACTGCTTGTCCAGCGTCCGCGTGTGCAACTGACGATCCATGAGTGTGTGGGCAAATGAGTGCTTGGCAAAAATCATGAGCCCACTCGTGTCCCGGTCAAGCCGCGTCACCACGTGAATGGAGGTGCTCTCCGCGCCGCTTTGCTGGAGGTAATACTTCACAAAATTGGCCATCGAGTCATCGGCCCTATTTGCCGCCGGAATCGAGGCCGTCCCCGCGGGCTTGTTCACCACGAGCAGGTCACGATCTTCATAGACAATGTCCACGGGCCCGGGGGTGGCCACCACCGCATCTGCGGGGATTTCCGGCGCCATGACCACCCGCACAACGTCGCCGCGACGAATCGTGAAGGCTGTTTTCCGCTGCTTGTGGTTGACGTAAATAGCCCCACCATGATACTTAAGGCGCGTCAGTTGCGCCATGCTCAGTCCCTCCTGAATCAGGAACTTCTGCAGCCGCACTGGTGCGCCTTGATAAACCCATTTTAGTAACATTATTTCTTCGCCCCAATAAAGGCGTCTTCCACTCGGTCCCAGAAGTGCATGTGCTTGTACCGGGCAAAATAAATGCGCTCGTCAGCAATTCGGTAGCGGACTTCTTTGATTGGCCGGTCGGTCATGTTGAACTGGTCAATCGTCATCACGTAATTCACCCCGGTTGCCGGCTTCAGGATCACCCACTCATCGGGCGCGATGATAATCGGCGCGGACAGGGTCCGAAAGACGCGGTTGTTAATCGAGGCAATTTCGGTAATCTGCAAGGCCTCGAGCCGCGGGTGAATGACTGCACCCCCGTTGGACTTGGAATACGCCGTCGAGCCGGTCGGTGTGCAAATACACAGCCCATCCCCACGGAAACTCTCAAAGAAGTTGTCCTTGATGAACACATCGGTTTTCATCGTCCCCGAAACACGCTTCAGGGTGGATTCGTTGAGTGCCACGTAATGACCCGTGGTGTCATCCTCGTATGTCACCTGAATATCGAGCAGCGGGTAGCCAACGCGTTCACCCTTATCGTTCAGTAGCGCCTGAACCAATTCGTCGAGTTCGAAATCACGCCAGTCGGTGTAAAAACCAAGGTGCCCGGTGTGGACCCCGACAAAACGAATCTTGTCGAGTGCGGCATTGTACCTGTGAAATGCCGACAAGAGCGTGCCGTCGCCCCCAACCGTAATTACCACGTCGGGGCGTGCGGGATTGACGGTGAATCCGGCCGCCTTTAATTTCTTGCTCAGGCTATGTGCCGCGTTGGTGCTTGCTTCGCCTGAATTATGAAACACCCAAACCCGCATTAATGTTCCTCCCTATCGCCGCCATCATGGCTGTCATTGTCCTGGTGCTTGTTTTCGGTACCATCCGCATTGGCATTGTACTGCATCCCAGACATTTGCGGTAAATCTTGGCCCTTGCCATACGAAAACAACTGTTGGGCTTCCTGGATTTCTTCACGGATTTCGGACATTTCCTTATCCAGCTGGAAACTGGCCTCGGCCGCACGCTTGAGCCGCGCCTTCAAATCATCGGGAAATTCACCCTGATATTTGTAGTTTAGTGAGTGTTCAATTGTGGCCCAGAAATTCATCGACATTGTCCGAATTTGGATTTCGGCCAGTATCTTCTTTTCACCATCAACTAACTGCACCGGATACTCAATCACCACGTGGTAGGAGCGATAGCCCGAAGACTTCACGTTCGTCACGTAATCGCGTTCCTCCAGCACCTCCATGTCGGTGCGCTGGTGGAGCAAGTTAACAACCTCGTAAATATCCTCAACAAATTGGCACATAATCCGGACACCAGCAATGTCTTGCATGTCCGTTTCGAGCACATCATCATCGATGTAGCGCCGCGCCTGTTTTTCGATGATTGAATCCACCGACTTCACGCGCGCAGTGACAAACTCGATTGGTGAATGCTTACTGGCCTGTTGGTATTGTTTGCGCATGCCACGAAACTTAATCTTAAGTTCTGCTACCGCCTGCTCGTACGGCATTAAAAATTGATCCCAGTTCTGCACCATGGCAAATCCTCTGCTTTCTACCGGCCAATGACGCGCCGGTGTTAATCTTGAATCATTATACCAAAAAGGAGAACTACCTGCCGGATTTCCATAGTGTTAAAATACGGACAAATACCACGGTTGCAACTTAGGTCAGCAGCTCATTTTTTTGAAACCGTATTTTGCAACACAATCCAGGAGGCCAAACATTCCATGCCAATTAACATTGAAAATGAATTCAAAACAATCATTACTGCTCAGCAAGCCAAAGAAATTGCCAATGTGCTTGATTTGGCGGCGCCCTACACGCAAACCAACACGTACTTCGACACCGCCAGCCACGACCTGCAGCAACATAAATGTGCCGCCCGCATCCGCCAATTTGCCGGTCACGCCGAACAAACCATTAAGGTCCTGGCGCACGCAAAGCCACGCAAGATGATTGAGTACACCGACCAGCTGGAAAGTAAGCAGGCGGCAGACCTAGTCAAGGCCGGCCAGTTGCTGGCACCGGGCACGGTCGCCGACCAGATGCAACTGTTAGGCATTGATGTTCAGTCGCTAAAGCCCTTCGCTAAGGCCACCACCACGCGGCGCGAATTTGAAAGTCCCGCTGGCTTACTGGCGCTAGATCAGACCAGTTATCCGGATGGCTTTACGGACTACGAACTTGAGATGGAATACACCAACTACAGCGCGGCCAACAAGTTTTTCCAGCGTTTAATCAGCCAATTTGCAATCAAGCAAACACCCGTGCAAAGCAAAATTGCCCGGGCCGCAAAGCATTCCTCAATAATTTAAGCCTTACGCCAATCGCCGCCTGCACTGTGCAGAGCGGCGATTTTGCTGTCGAGCCCATCGTACCACTTTGGGGTTCTCAGCCACATCCAGCCCGTTTTTGTTGCCGACAGCACGCCTGCAGTCACGAGCACGTTGCAAAACTGCGCCTCGATTTGGCGTAAGTACCGCGGCCAATCAACTAGCGGCAGTTTTTTGGGTGCCATAACGGTTCGCCAAAAATTCGCGTTGGCCGCAAGTTCGACATTCTGGCCCCAAAAGTTGATTAACCAGTAGACCCGCGCGGCCCACTCAGGTATGGCAAAGCCTGGCAAGTCCGTGCACTGCGCATGCACCGCCCAAGGACACCCCGCCAGATTCTGCCCGCGTACGTAACAAATATTCTGTAGCTGAACAATTTTGCGGCTTTGGTAGTGCAGCGCGGTCCCCACCCCGTTCGCTTCATGCACCATATCGGGATACCGCCCAAGATGCCGCTGGGGGCCAACGTGCGGCCAGGTGCTGTACTCGGTGTAAGACTGGGTGTGCACCCCCACCCGCCGCGACAGCACGCCTGCCTGCACGTCAAGGTGCTCGGTTGTCAGCTGACCGGTGGCATCCAGCCTGACAAACTTAGTCGCGGCGCCAAGTGTGCGGTACCGCTGGCCCAGGATCCACCGCACCCCAATCCCCATTTGCCGGTATCCTTGCGTCCGGGCAAAAAGGGACGAAACCGAAATTGGGCTGCACTGAAACTCCAGTGCCACCCGCTCTTCGCCACGCGTCAACAGTACGTCTATTCGCTGTTTAATCTCCGGAACATAAACTTCAAGCTCGGCGTTCCACCCCGACGTCTGCCCGATTTTGGCCAGCAACAATTTGCCGCGCAGGTGCTCGCCGCTTTCCGGTTCACTAGCCAGACAAGCGTTGTGCTTATGTGCAAAATGTGCGGGCAGCTGGACCCCGTTTTTAATAATCACCGGGCCCCGGCAGGCGGGACAACGAAATTTGGTGCCCACTTCCTGCAGTCTTGTCGCCTGCTCATGGCTAGTCAGTAATACGCGCACGCCATTTTCATCTTCACTAACGAACATGTTCAATCACCTCGTTAGTAATTACGTGAAAATTCGGTGCGTTTGCCGCAACTGCACCGAGCTACCTCGTTATCCGGCAGCGTGCTTGGCTTTGTCGCGGCTGACCGGTAATGCGGAGGGCCACATTGCAGCCACTGGGCAACTGAAATCAGCAGCATCCAAATCTAGCTCACAGCGTTGTTGACGTAGGCGGCCAATGCTTCGCCAGTCTTGCCCGCGCTGAGGGCGACGATTAGTTTGATCCGTGCCTTTTGTCCATTTAACCCCTGGCAGAAAATCACGCCGGCGTTCTGCAGCGGAATGCCGCCGCCCTCATAATCGTAGACGGGTTCAGCAACACCGTTGAAGCAGCGCGAAACAAGCACAACCGGTACGTGCCGTGCGAGCAGCTGCTTGATTGCGGGCAGTGTGGCTGGTGGCATGTTCCCCGCACCCAGGGCTTCGATGACGACCCCGTCAACCGTGTCCGGCAACATGCCCAGCAGCGTCCCGTCCATCCCCGCATACGCCTTAATCAAGACGACATTCGCGTCCACGGTATCGATTGGACATGCCTCCTGGTTAATTAGTTCCTGGAAGAACCGCGCACCGTCTTTGGTCACCAGGCCAACTGGGCCAAATGTTGGCGTGCGGAAAGTAGCGACGTTCGTCGTGTGCGTCTTCGTCACAAAGCGCGCGGTGTGAATCTCGTCATTCATAACCACTAGGCAGCCCTTGCCCCGGGCCCCGGCTGATGCGGCAACCTTGATGGCGCTTTGAAAGTTGTAAACCCCGTCTGTCCCAATCTCGTTACTCGAACGCATCGCGCCGGTGACGACAACCGGAATCTGGGGATCAAGCGTCAAATCTAGGAAGTACGCCGTTTCCTCCAGTGTGTCCGTGCCGTGGGTGACCACGACGCCAGTAACGCCAGCCATCTGCGCCCGCCGAATGCGTTTTGCCAGCACGAGCATTTTTTCTGGCGTCACGTGCGGTGATGGTAGATTGAAGATTTCCTCAACCTCAAGCTCAATGTCATTGTCTAATTGCATCCCGGCAGCGAGCAACGGATTGGTCGAGCTGGGGGCCACGGCGCCGTTCTCATCCGCGGTCATCGAGATAGTGCCACCCGTGTGTAAAACTAGAATTTTGCGCATCATTGTTCTCCTTAGTTGTTTACCACAGTATAACGCGGCCATTCAGCGCTAGAAATAATAATATTTATTGAAACCCCGTCCTCCATTACCAGCACCAGACTACATCCCGTCAAATCAGCACTTCTGCTAGGCAGATAGTGTTGCTGACGGGAATAAGTGTGGCATTTTCATGTTATTCTGCGATTTATTTCTTGACGCTTATTTAATTTGGTCGTATGCTAGGGCCATCAATTTATTAGGGAGATTTAATTATGAGTAATCAACAGCACACAGCTGCACGCAAGTTTTATGCCTGGTTTTTCGGATAGTCATCCGAGTACCGGGTCTTTGCGGTGCGCGGATGGCTTCGAGACATCTGCGTGCTAAGTTGATTATTCAAGGCGGATACGCCCTGCAACTAAACACCGGATGCCTCTCAAACGTCGAGAGATATCCGGTGTTTTTGTATATTCCCGAATACATCTATGCGCGCTCATAATTCGCCCCCAAAACCACACCAGAAAGGAATCTTCATCATGCCCAATACTAAGCCAAGCCTGCTCCAAGATTTGAAACACACCTACGACAACCTCGCACCGAACCCCATTCGCGTGTTCGATGCCGAGGCCAGCAACATCCCAGACGTGGTCAAATTGACCCTCGGGGAACCCGACTTCAACGTGCCCGACCACATCAAGCAGGCGGCCATCGCTTCCATCAACAACGACGAATCACACTACGGGCCCTCAAATGGCTGGCCAAAGCTCCGCCGCGCCGCAACTTCTTTTTTGAAGGATCGTTATGACCTCGACTACAATCCTGACACGGAACTGGTGGTCACGGTCGGTGCCACTGAGGCCCTGCATTCCTGCCTCGACACGGTGCTAAACCCCGGTGACAAGGTCCTGATGCCCAGCCCAACGTTTTCACTGTACGACCAGTTGATTCGCATCAACGGCGCCATTCCGGTATACATTAACACCGAAGCAACCGGCTTTGTCCTCACCCCGGACCAGTTGCGCAAGGCAATTGCCGACGAGGGCGACCGGGTGAAGGCAATCTTGCTGAACTTCCCGTCGAACCCAACCGGGGTCACCTACAACAAAGAACAAGTTGATGCAATTGCCAAGGTCGTTGCGGACACTAATCTCGTTGTCATCTCGGACGAAATCTACTCAGAGCTCACGTACGGCGCCACCCATGCATCTTTTGCCAAGGCCCTGCCTGAGCAGACCCTGCTGATTAACGGGGTATCCAAATCCCACGCAATGACCGGCTGGCGTATCGGCTTCATCGCGGGTCCCGCTGAGATTATGCGCCGTGTCAGCCTGGCCCATGCGTTCAACGTCACCGTCGCGTCAAATCCGGCAATGGCCGGTGCAACCGAGGCACTGTCAACTGAGGCCGGGCGGGTCGATTCGCAGAAGATGAAGGCCGAATACATCAAGCGGCGCGATTACGTGGTTGACGAGATGACCAAGATGGGCTTTTCCATTCCCCAGCCAAACGGTGCCTTCTACGTCTTCGCCAAAATTCCCGCTGGCTGCATCCAGGACGACACGGAGTTTTGCTACGACCTGTTGCGCAAGAACAAGCTCGCCGTCATCGCGGGCGGCGGCTTCGGCCCTGGTGGTGAGGCCCACATCCGTGTCAGCTATGCGGCATAAATGGCAACCCTGCACGAGGCGATGAAGCGCATGGGCGCATACGTGGCGGCTAACCGCAAGTAAAGTACGTTCCGGCAACCAATCAATAAGGAGTTAGACTATGACAAAAATTTTGATCTACAGTGTGCGCCCCGATGAGCTGACGGCCATTAAGCAACACGCAGAGGCCAATAACATGCAAATCGACACAACGGAGGACTTACTTGACGGCACCACGGTGGACCTTGCGCAAGGGTACGACGGCATCGTCATTCAGCAGCGGGCCCCAATTGGTGACGATACGGTTTACGCAAAGCTCGCCAGTTACGGCATCAAGCAGCTCACAACCCGCACTGCGGGCCTCGACACCATTAACATCCCCGCCGCCCACGCAGCCGGCCTGGTTGTGACGAACGTTCCCGCATACTCCCCCCGCTCGGTCGCGGAAAATGCCCTGATGTCTATTTTCCGGATTCTGCGGAAGAGTGCGGTGGTTGATCACCGCGTCGCGCAAAACAATTACACCTGGGCTGGACTGCAGGCCAAGGAAATCCACAGTGCAACCATCGGCATTATTGGCGCCGGGCGCATTGGCGGCACGCTGGCGGAGCTGCTACATTTGCTTGGCGCGGAGGTTTTGGCCTTCGACGTGAAAGAGCGCGACGAATTGCGCGGCACGGTCACCTACACGACCAAGGAAGATTTGCTCAAGCGCAGTGACGTGGTCAGCCTGCACGTCGACCTGAACGAAACCAGTTCCGGTCTCATTGGCGCCGCGGAATTCGCGCTGATGAAGCCCGATGCAGGAATCGTCAACGCCAGCCGCGGGCCCGTTGTCGACACGGCCGCGCTGGTCGACGCGCTGAGAAACAAGCAGATTGCCGCTGCCTGCCTGGACACCATCACGGGCGAGGACAACATCTTTAACTTTGACCACTCACAAGATGGCATTAGCACTCAGCCACTGATTGAACAGCTGCACGCAATGCCAAACGTCATCATTACCCCACATATTTCATTTTTCACCAACATTGCGGTCCAGAACATGGTCGATATTTCGCTCGACGACGTTCAGGCAGTACTGAACGGTGAAACCCCAATCAATGCCGTACGGTAACCGGAACCCTTTTTCGGGCGCTACCACTAGATGTTGGTGGCGCCCATTTTGTCACTAAACATAGAAAGAAGAATAAGTATTATGACTCGTAAAGTTGGAATTATTGGTGTTGGCCACGTCGGAGCAGCCGTTGCGCACCAAATCATTATCACCGGCGCGACTGACGACCTCGCCTTGATTGACATCGACACCAAGAAGGTTGAAGCGGACGCCCTCGATTTTGAGGACGCAATGGCCAATCTGCCCAGCCACACCAACATCACGGTGAACGACTACGCTGAACTGGCAGACGCCGATGTCATCGTCTCGGCGGTCGGCAATATCGGCATTCAAAAGATCAAGCTGGACCGGTTTGCGGAAGTTGGGTTTACCAGTAACGCGGTCAAACACGTCGCCGCAAAAATTAAGGCGTCGGGTTTCAACGGGATTCTGATTGTCATCTCCAACCCCTGCGACATTCAGACAATGATTTACCAACAGCTAACGGGCCTGCCCCAAAACCACGTGATGGGCACCGGCACCCTGCTTGATTCCGCCCGCATGCAGCGCGCGGTCGCCGCCTGCCTGAACATTGACCCCCGCTCTGTGACCGGCTACAACCTCGGTGAGCACGGTAATTCCCAGTTCACCGCTTGGTCCACCGTCCGCGTCCTGGGTCAGCCAATTCAAGCGGTGGCCGAGCAGCGCGGCCTGAACCTCGATGATTTGGACAATGAGGCCCGTATTGGCGGCTACCACGTGATGATTGGCAAACACTACACCAATTACGCCATCGCCGCGGCCACAACGCACCTGCTGAACGCCGTCTTGAGTGACGCCCACACCGAGATGCCGGTTTCCAATTACCGGCCCGAGTTTGATTGCTACGTCTCTTACCCGGTGATTGTCGGCCGCAACGGTGTTTTAACCAGTACCCAGCTGGATTTGTCGGCTAATGAGCAGACAAAACTGGCACAATCAGCCAACTTCATCAAAACCCGCTTCACGGACATCATGCAATTGCCTCTAGAAGACGAGACCACCACGGACGAATACACCCAGAGCCACTTGACCGAACTGCAGCAGTTGGATGTTGCCAACTTTGTTGAATAGCTAAACCCGCTGCCTTCACGGACAAAAATCGGGTGCTCTGTGTGCGTGAAAATGCCCACGACAATATTCGGTTCTTTCATTAATTGACACCAGCCCGAACAGCTTACAAAAAAAAGCAAACCCGAACTTATTGGTGACCCGGCCCTGGGAATACCAAATTAATGTTCGGGTTTTCATGTATATCGAAAATAGTTGTTTACTTACATTCGGTTTTATTGTAAGATAAAACCCGTTGTTTCGGTTAAATAAAAACCGAATGTTCGTATTTTAGGAGGCATTATTGATGAAAGAGAAGTTTCTTGCCTACTTTGAAGTGGAAAAGTTGCACACAACCGTGCGGCGTGAAATCCTTGCTGGTTTCACCACTTTCATTTCCATGGCATACATTTTATTTGTTAATCCATCCGTACTGGGGGCTTCGGGGATGGACAAGGGGGCCGTGTTCACCGCAACCGCCCTCGCTAGTGCACTAGGCTGTTTCTTGATGGGGATTCTCGCCCGTTACCCAATCGCAACGGCACCGGCGCTCGGGATTAACGCGTTCTTCGCCTACTCCGTCTGCATCGGCATGAAGATTCCTTGGCAAACAGCGCTCGCTGGTGTATTCGTTGCCTCACTGATCTTTATTCTGATTACGATTTTCAAGCTCCGGGAAATGATTATCGATGCCATCCCCGCTGACCTCAAGTACGCCATCTCCGGTGGGATTGGCTTGTTCATCGCCTTCCTGGGCCTGAGCGATGGCGGTATTATCGTCGCCAACAAATCTACTTTGGTGGGTCTTGGCTCACTGAGCGTCGGGACCACCTGGCTCACCATTTTCGGCCTGGTTGTCACCAGCCTGCTCATGGTCCGGCGCGTCCCTGGTGGTATCTTCATCGGGATGATTGCCACCACCATCGTTGGCCTAGTTTCCGGCCTGATTCACGCACCAAGCGCCATCGTTTCCGCGGCGCCGAGTTTGAAACCAACCTTCCTCACGGCGCTGCGCCACGTTGGTGATATCAACTCCGTCCAGATGTGGGTGGTCGTCCTCACGTTCTTACTGGTGACGTTCTTCGATACAGCGGGCACCCTCGTTGGGCTGGCCACGCAAGCGGGCTTCATGAAGGACAACAAGATGCCCCGTGTCGGTAAGGCCCTAGCATCTGATTCCACCGCCATGCTGGCCGGCTCACTTCTAGGGACATCCCCAGTCGGTGCGTTCGTCGAATCATCTGCCGGGATTGCCGTTGGTGGACGCACCGGGATTACCGCCGTTACCACCGGGGTATTCTTCCTCTTCGGCCTGTTCTTCTCGCCACTGCTGGCCGTAATCACCACGCAGGTCACCGCACCAGCGCTGATCATCGTCGGCGTGCTCATGGCCGCCAACCTCAAGCAGATTAGCTGGGACAAGCTGGAAATCGCCATTCCCGCATTCCTCATCGTGCTCGGAATGCCGTTGACCTACAGCATTTCTGACGGGATTGCCCTTGGGTTTATCATGTACCCAATGACAATGATTGCCGCAAAACGCGGTAAAGAAGTCTCGCCGATCATGTACCTGCTATTCTTTGTTTTCATCGGCTTCATGTGGATCTTGAATTTTAAATAGTAAATAGCAACGCGCTGATACGCAGGACAACCATTTCTGGTCCCTCGCGATATCAGCGCGTTGCTTTTTTTATTGCTCATTAAATGTTTGGCTTGGTAACTGCAAATGCCGGGCAGTGCCTAAGTGCTAGTCGGCGTGCAGAATTTCTTTGCTCTTAATGCACATCCTATTATCCAGCTCGTACACGATTGGTTCCGCATTGCCAACTTCGACGCCATCGATTTCGCCATCCGGAATCTGCTCCAGATACTTGATCAGTGCACGCAGCGTGGAGCCATGAGCCACCACGAGCTGATTCTGCCCCGCGAGCAGGCCCGGGGCAATCTGGTCCGTCCAGTAGGGAAGCAGCCGCTCCTGCGCGTCTGCGAGGCTCTCACCGACAGGCACAATGCTGACGGGCCAGCGCGAATACTTCACTTCCAAATCGGGCTTGGCCAAATGCGGTGGCTCCGCGATGTAACTACGCCGCCACTGCGCCACCTGCTTGCGCCCGAATAATTCGCGTGTCACGTCCTTATTCAGTCCGCGCAGAGCCCCGTAATGCCGCTCGTTTAACCGCCAGCTCTTGGTAATCGGCACGTACGACTGATTAATCTCGTCTTGGATGATGTAGGCGGTCATGATTGCGCGCTGCAACATGGAGGTGTGCACATGACCGAACTGTAATCCGGTCGCCGCAAGCCGCTGACCGGCCAGACTAGCCTGTACCCGACCATTCCCAGTCAGTGGTACATCCGACCAACCCGTGTATGTATTATCATAATTCGCGGTGCTTTCGCCGTGGCGGACCAAAACTAATTTTGCCATGGTAGCCCCTTTCCAACTCATTGCCGACAACTTCACGATTCATTATACACCGTTTCAGAAAACATCACTGCAGATTTGTCCACAAGCGTGAAAACCGGTAGAATAGAAAGCAATTACTTCATAATCCAATGAATTTGAGCGAAGGAGGGATATTGTGCCCAAGATTCCATCAACGATCGCCAAGGTCCCGGAATTATTTTACGACGTGCTGTTCACGTTTGTCTTAAGCCGCATCACTCGGGCAATGGTTTTCCCTGACTTTGGCAAAATTGTCTGGTTCGGCTTTTTGAAATACATCATCGTCCTCGCCTTCTTCTGGCTCATCTGGACGCACCAGGTCATCTACAGCAGCCGGTACCGCGAGCGACCAGTAATCGACAACATTTACCTAGCAGTCAACCTGTTTCTGCTAATTTACCTCTCGTCCACGTTCACCTTCCCCGCGGTAGACTTAACCCAGAATAGCAAGGTGGTGGCGGCGCTGTTGCTGCTCAGCGTCAGCAGCCAGTTCTGGCTCGCGTGGCGGGAACATGAACCGTTAGCGCAACTACTCGCCATTAATTTGTTCGTCGGTTTTTGTCTGACCGCGTTGTCGGTCCTTGTTGGCACGAACACTGCGGGTAACATCGTTTTCGCACTGGCCACTGCTAGCGCGACTGCAGGCCCCCTGCTGCTGCGCAAACGCTTAACGGAACAAAGCCACTTTAACACCATCAGCAACCGTCTCACCATTTTCACCGTCTTTATCTGTGCACGCTCAACCACCCAGGTGACGGACAGCCTGAATAACCTGAATCTGCAATCGGTGCTGTTCTTCGGTAGCACGGTCTTGCTGCTCGTCAGCTACCTACTGGTCTTTGCTTGTGGCATCAATCAGCACACGGACCGCTCGTCAATCTTTGCCCTCCTCATCCATTTTCCGTTGGTAACAGCACTGCTGCTCATGTCGAGTGTCGCCCGGCTGTTCACCGCTGGACGGGTGATTCCGCTAGACTTTGCGGCCTGGATGCTGGTCATGCTGATGGTCTTCACCATCACCCTCGGCCTATACCTCAACTTTTACCGCCGCGACACGGTTAACTGGCGGCCAAAGCGTGCGTTCTACTTCGTCTTCTCGTTCGCCCTTTTCACCCTGTATGGGCTTGTGACGTCGACGGTTGGCCCACTTTTCCTGGTTGGCCTGTGTGCCTACTTAATTGCCGATGACCTCTACTTATGGCAGTTTGTCTTAAGCCCAGAACCGCAATAAAAAACGCGTCCCCTCGTGAGGACGCGTTTTTTATTGCACATTACTTTTTTTCTTCTTCTTCTGGCTTTGGTGCGGTGACTGGCTTGCCACCCTTGCGAATGTGCTTGAAGTTAACCACGGTGCGGTTCTTCAAATCGTCCACAACCACCGCGTCCTCTTTATCGAATTCATCGATTGTCAGCAGGGCAGAGTTGACGTAAATTTTCTCGACCGTCCCTTTGAATGACAGGGGAACATCAGTATTCTTTTTAACGGTAACCTGATCGCCAAGAGCAATTTCCTGTGTGTCCATGTTACTGCCTCCTTCTATTGGGCGAACCCACGCAATTTATGCTAACCAATTATAGCACAGACAAAATCTCCCGAAAACAAGCGGGAGATTTGTCGTGTCACTATCCTAAACAACTACCTCAAACTAGAAGTCGTCAAAATCACTGTCATCGTCTTTGTCTGGCACACTGGTTGTTGCTGCATGCGCAGAAGCGTAGCCCAAGATGGTCATCGCCGTCTCGTAATTCTTTTGCCGGGCAGCCTTCATGATGAGAAATAGATCCACGAACCACCAGATCCAGCCCAGCATCCCAAACGTAATGATTGTAATCACAAGCTTGGCAATCCCCAGACCAACGTCGCCCACGTAAAAGCGGTCAATACCAAGGGCGCCAAGGAAAAAGGACAGCAGCAGTGCCACAACGGGCTCACGGTAACTTGCGGTCATTACGGCCATCTGTGCCTCATCTGGTGCATCCTGCATCTGACTGCGCAACCCAGCAACGGCCACCGCGGGGAATTTATTGCTATTAGTAATTAGAAAAGTATCGTAATTCATGGTTACTCCTCCGTTTCAATGTCTAATGTCATTTTGCGGTACATTAACGGTTTCGTCAATCAGCCTCAAGTATGATATGAAAAAAGACGATGTGCACGCACATCGTCTTAAACGACGGAGAGTAAGGGATTCGAACCCTTGATACAGGCAAAACCCGTATACATGGTTTCCAACCATGCTCCTTCAGCCTCTCGGACAACTCTCCATAAAAAACTCCGGTTGTCGGACTCGGACCGACGACAACCTGATTAACAGTCAGGTGCTCTACCAACTGAGCTAAACCGGAATA
>NZ_RRYD01000014.1 GCF_004010095.1 Lacticaseibacillus hulanensis
AACAGTGTTAGACTAGCCGCTCGAATGTGCTGTGTTTTTCCCTATGTAAAAGCCCCGGTGAAATTTTCTTTTTACCATGATGTAGCGACTGGGTATGTGGTTACGGATTATCTTAGTTGCAGTGCAAAACGTGCTGTGCGTTTACGTTTACTTGTTGCCAATATGTAAACAGTCTGATGAATTTTGTTAACTAAGCGTAGGCATCAAAACATTCACGCAAACAAGTTTCCTAAAAATGTAAACATTTTCAAACAATTGCGGTAGAATCTAGTTAAACGTTTGCAGTGGCACCTGCCCACTAAACGTAAATTGGCTTTACTTAGGAGGAACTTTTGCACATGATCACCATCGCTAATGACGAATTCACCGCGGACATCAACCCACTGGGCGCAGAACTAACTCACCTCACCCGAAAGGCGGATGGCCACCAATACATTTGGGACGACACTGAAGGCAAATTCTGGGGGCGTCACGCACCCATCCTCTTCCCGTCGATTGGTCGCTCGAACAATGACCAGTACACGCTGAACGGTCAAACCTACAGCATGCGTCAGCACGGATTCGCCCGCGATTACGAATTCGATACCGTTGACCAACCAGCCGCTAACACCGTCACGCTGACGCAGCACGCAACCGATGTAACCAAGGCACTGTACCCCTTCGGCTACGCACTGAGCGTCACTTACACACTCACAGCCACCGGATTGACCGTCAGCTATGAGGTAGCAAACGATGATGATCAGCCAATGCCATTTGCCCTTGGCTCCCACCCTGGCTTTGCACTAGACCAGGAACTTGCAAACTACACAGTTACCTTGAATGGCGCCAAGACGCCGCTCACCAAATTCGGAATTGGTCCCGTACCTTTCCGCAACGGTGCGGTTGAACCCTTCACTGAAGCGAGCGGCAACACCATCGCCCTCAGTCACGAGCTGCTCGACGACGGTCTAATTATCATCAACGCGCCCGAAGCTGAAAGTGCCACCTTGGCGGCCAACGATGGCAGCTACAGTGTGACCATCAGCCTGGCTGACTTCCCCTACCTCACCTTGTGGAGCCCTGAACACAAGAACGCTCCATTTGTCTGTGTTGAGCCATTCCACGGTCTGCCTGATCAGGCTGGACAGCCGACCGATTGGTTCAAGAAGCTTGGCAACACAACGGTCGAACCCGGTAAGAGTGCTAAGTTCGGTTACAGCTTGACCATTAAGTAAACAAAATCCCGCAAGCAAAATACTAGCGCTTGCGGGATTTTATTTTTAAGCGATATTAAGCGGTGGCGGTAACCGCGCCCCACCAAGTTATGGATGCGGGCACAACTGCCACGCATAATTGGTGGTGTGAATCGTACCCACTTAGTAGAATGGACTTGTTTCTAATGTAAAGGGAGGCTGAAACGATGAAAATTGGGCAAAATTTAGCAGCAGCACGGCGCAAGGTGGGACTGTCGCAAGAGTCGGTCGCGGCGGATTTGGGGGTGAGTCGGCAGACAATTTCTAAGTGGGAGACCGACGAAACCTTACCGGATATTTACCAGTCGAAGAAGTTAGCCAGTCTGTATCAGCTCACCTTGGATAAACTAGTCAGCTTCGACGAAGACATCGACAGAATCGAACACGCCATCATGCACACACCCAAGTCGGTGGAACAAAAGGTTGACTGGACCGCAATGTGGGCGCAAAAATACCCCGTACTGGCGAGTTATCCGCAGACGGTTGCCATTGATAAATATGCCGGTGAACTGCGGCGGCAAATTGCTGAATTGCAGCGCAACTACGGATACAGCCGTCAAGATGCGTTTCTGGTGCTCAAGGATATTCTGGCCAAACAATTGAAGGCGTAAGTCTCACATCAAATGAAACTTGTTTTACTAGGCAAGCCCATCGTTGCCAAACAACAATGGCCGGCTTTAGGGCCACCGCTGAGCATTAACGCAGACGAAAGTAGCATCGACCAGTGTGTGCAAAAATTATAGAAACCAATAACAAAATAGCCTCACCCAACGCCAACATTCAGCAGTGAATGCGGCATTAGGTGAGGCTGTTTTTAAGGCTGTGGTTGTTTGATGTAGCCACGGGGAACCTTGGTGAATCCCAATTTAGCGTAATAGTCCGCGGCGTACTCAGAGGCAAGAAGTACCTGGTGCAGGTGCTGACCGATACCGGCATCAACCATTGCCATCAGCTCCCGGCCAATGCCTTGGTGCCAGTATGCTTTATCAACACCCAAATCGGCCACGTACAGGACATCGGCGTAATCGGTCAAGCCCCGCACGTAGCCAACAACCTCGTCCCCATCCCAAGCAGTGTAAAAGAAGTCCGAATTGTCACGTTCGTTCAAAAGCTTATCATCGTCCGTCACATCGCGATTCAACGTTGTTAGCTTAATCAAATCACGAAATGTCGGAATCGTCAGCAGCTCCTCTTTTTCATACTTAATTGTCATGTGTCGGGGCCTCCTTTGATAACCTTAGTTTAACGCATCCCTTCCGCTCAAATATAAAAAAATGTGTGTAATTGTCATTTAGTTAATAATTTTTCTGCACCATTGCTGACCTATTAGCAGGATTTTATTATTCATGGTAATGATATCTACATTAATTTTTCTCTTGAAACTGTTTCAGGTGTTCACCAGCAGCAAAAGTCAAGCGCGATTCTGTTTGCGGTCGCGGCGGATCAACCAGATGAGACCCGCCAAGGCGATGATGATCAGCGCGGCCACCGTCAAACGCCCAGGCCGGAACCGGAGCACCGCGTCGCCGCCGAACGCGTAGGCAAACGCGGTCGGCAGACTACCCGCGAGGATGAGCCCGACCATTTGCTGCCGCGGAATGCGCAGTTCGGCCGCCGCCACGTGCACCAGCGGGTTGGGGATGAACGGCACCGCGTACGCGAGGACCAGGCCCAGCCGCGGGTGCTGCATCTTGAGCAAGTCGTCCAGCATTCGCGATTGCTTGGGTGACCTGGTTGAACGCCGCCGGTCGGCCACGCGGTCCACGAGCTGGGAGCCCGCCATGTTGCCCACGGTGAAACCCACGACGTTGACGGCGAAACCGAGCGGCGCACCCAGGCAGATACCACTGATGACGGCGATGACCGACACCGGGGCACCCGGAATCAGGCTGAGTGCCATCAGCAGGAGCACAAGCGGCACCGCCGCGACGAGTCCCTGCGCCCGCATCCCGCGCACAAAAGCTGCCCGGTCAAACTCCGGCCACCGCAATAGCCGTAGTGCCGGCACGTACTGCCAAATTAAAATTAATAGTAGCAGTGCCCCGAGCACACCACTAATCAGGGTAATGGTTTGTCTTTTTGTCAGATGCATGGCGCGTCCTCTCAATTATTCCCGCGTCAGTTGCTGCCGCCAAGCCACCAGGTAATCCTTGATTCCGGCAAAGTCCGCATCCGCGATGGCCGCATCGACCAGCGCCAGCGCCGCCCGCGCGTCGTCCGTGCTCGGCAACGGCGCCAGCTCAGCGGCGATGCTGTCAAACCACGAGCTAACCAGGCCGCGCTGAATCACCTTGTGCGTGCGCTCTTCCAGCCACGGAAACAGCTGCACCGCACCCAAAATCAGTTTGAACCCGGCCGCGTATTCGCCGGCCTTGGCCACCTGCAAGTCTTGGGACACGAGCTCCGTGAATTCATCCAGCAGGTCATAGGCCTCCGCCGC
The DNA here is from genome assembly GCF_004010095.1 of Lacticaseibacillus hulanensis. Taxonomy (GTDB): domain Bacteria; phylum Bacillota; class Bacilli; order Lactobacillales; family Lactobacillaceae; genus Lacticaseibacillus; species Lacticaseibacillus hulanensis. Next base: position 3,673 of record NZ_RRYD01000014.1, read on the forward strand.
ACCCGCGTGCCGCTTGGCCAAATCGGCGCGCGTCTTAGCGATGATTTCGTCCTGGTGCTTGTGCGCCTCATCCCCGTAGCGCGCGGCCGGCTCCAGTCCCAGGACATCGGCCACGGCTTCGGGTGCCGCGCTTGCGATTGCCCCGATGGTCTGCACGAGCTGCGGCCGGCTCATCCGCGCGGTGATGTCTTCCAGCTGCGCAATCTGATAATCATTTAACGCCACAATAACCGCCTCCGTTTTCTTCACTAACACCTTCATTTTAACATCTAACCGCGTACACAAACACCGCACCCCCTGCGATTAGGAGTGCGGTGTTTCACGATAAATTTGATTCTATCTAATGTTAGTCGTTGGCGTTCAGCCACTTGTCGAGCACGCTGATGAATTCGTCGTGCTGGTCCAGCAGTGCCAGGTGGCGGCTGTTGGCAAACAAGTGCCACTTGGCGCCCGGGATGTGGTCGTAAACGGATTTGGCAATCAGTGGCGTGCACAGGTCGTCGGTTCCGTTAGTTACGAGCACGGGCACGTGAATCTTGTGCAGGTCGTCTGTGACGTCATAGTCGCTGATGGTCCCGTTTTCGGTGAACTCGTTGGGGCCCTCGGCAATCAGGCTCGCGCGCTTGCCGTTGGTCGGCCGGCGCAGTGGCTCCGGGGAGTCCGGCGTTGGGTCATCCCAGCAGTAACGCTCCATGTACCGGTCGTTGGCGGCCAGGTACTTGGGGCCGGTGAAGTCGCCGGTGCGTTCGGCCTCGGCGATGGCGGTGCGGTCCTCATAGCTGAGGTAGGAAATCAGCCGGTGCTGTTCCTGCGTCCACAACTTGATTGAGGCGGGCGAGCCATCAATCATCACCGACTTCACGCCGGTCTGGTCGTACTGGGTCAGGTACAGCATTTCAAGCATGCCACCCCACGACTGCCCGAGCATGTGAATCTCGTCGAGGTGCAGATACTTGCGCAGGGCAATTAACTCTTCGGCCCAAGTTTCCTTGACGTAAACAGATTCGTCCTCGGGCAGCGAGGACTTGCCACAACCCACCTGGTCGTACATGATGAGCTGCCGGCCGGTCTCGGCGTAATCGTCCATCAGTTCAAAGTAGTTATGTGAGGAACCGGGGCCCCCGTGAATTAGCAACAGTGGTGCCTTGCCCGGCGTCTTTTCTCCGACAATCCGGTAATAGGTCTTGTAACCGCGAAACGGCATGTAGCCTTCTTCAATCTTCATAGCTTGGCCATCCTTTATGTATGATATACGCCGATTGTACACCTTTTCGCAAAAAGGCGGGGACGCCGACTGACGACACCCCCGGTAAAAAAGAATTGGCTGCTATGAAAACTCAGCCACACCTGCGCTACACACAACTTAAACCCGCTTGTTTTTCAACATTTTGCGCGCCTGCTTTAACGAAATCACCTTGCCAGAAACCTTGGTTGGTGCTTTCTGACTTGGGATTTTTTCACCCAGCACTGCTGCCTTTAACTTGGCTGCTCTTTGCCGGTCAATAATGCCCTTATCGCCGAGCATCTCCACCATCGCTGCTAAGATGGCTGCTTGCCTTTGTCCACGGTTGTTTTGCTTCGAGTAATTGCGCAACCAATCACCAAATTCACGCCAAGACTCCGGTTGCCACGAATCTGGTGTCTCCAGATGTTGCGCGTACATCACGTCCATGGTTTCACAAATTATCGCAATTGCCGTCTTTTCATCATAACCACTTGCTACCACAACGTCTTGAGCAAGCATCCACACGCACAGACCAAAACTAACAGCTTGCTGGTGAACCGTAATTGCCGTTTTTCGGCTCCACTTTTGGGCACCCCTGTACGGCAAATGGCCCTGGAGTAAATAATGCTGGCCGGGGTCTTGATCATAATCACGAAAATGCGTGGCAAATTTCTCCGGGTTATTCAGTATTTCCCGCAAATCATCGTCGGTCAGTTCATCCTCGTCACCACTTGCAGGCACACCCGTCTCCTGATTTAACGCATCACTAGCCGCATCAATCATTTCGGGCTCAATTGCCCGTAGATAACGCTGGTAATTAGCCGCACGCTGACTGTTTAAACAGCCACGTTGCGCAACGTAGCCAATGAAATCAACTAACCCGGGAACTATTAGTGGATATTCGTCATTATCAAAATCAACATTTTTAACTAAATAGTTACACATAACGCCACGCAAGGCCGTTTTTGTCCAAGTCTTTGGCGTCTTGCGGTACAAATCGTAGACCTTTTCCGTGATTGTCAGCACCGCTGTCGACAGTACGTCCTTACTAAGCCGTTTATCCCGCTTAGTCCACCTACTGCTCTTGAAATACGAATCAAGCCAGGCGCCGACGTACCGCTGATTGTCAGCCGTGATATTATCACGCCATTCAGGCAGGTTTGGGTCCATATTCACCGCATCAGTGCGCAGCTTTATTTTCGGCTGCTCCACACCGCCTAAGCCACTCTCATTCTCGAACTGATCGAGTAAATCCTCCATATCTGCACTACTTAGCGAAATTTTGTGCTTGCGCGCCAGAAAACGGAAGAATGCACGCAAAACATCGTACATCGCAATCAGCAAGCTCTGTGCTTCAGGGTCGCCATCTGCATCAGCCTGCTCCACCAGTGAGCCTAAATAATCATAAATATCTTGTCCCTGCCAGCCAGCCATTTGTCGACCAAACATTGCGGCCATCATCTCATCGACTGATAGCACCACCTTATTGACCAAGGCCTCAGGATAATGGTCAAGCAGTGCGGCGTACTCATCGGTTTGCTTAAAATCACTGAATAACTTCAGCATCTTTGCTTGGTTGTTCATCGGTATTCCCTCCGCTACTGTTTCCGATATTCTACGTGCGCCATCTGCGGCACGTCAGCCCAGTTCACTGGGTAACCAGCGCCATGCGCGCAGAATACTGAATCCGGCGTGTTCTCTAGGTCGGCCACTGGGTTGTAATCCGCCGCGGCAATTACTTTATCCGCATTGTGGCACGGCCGGTAGCCGCTCACGACACATTCCAACTGTCCCTGACCGTGGGTGTATGCCCGTACATCTTGCGCGTAGCTTTGCATCTCGGACACGGGGGCGCTGCCCGTAATCGTCGTTTGCACCACCCCGGAAACCGCCTCGGTCACATCAAAGGTCCCGCTCATCTTCTGGATGTCGGTCATGGCGCGTCCCACTTGGCCGGTGGGAACATCGAGCCGAAAATCATACCAGGGTTCTTGCAGCTGACATTCACCTTGTTGGCGCAGTTCCATGAGCCCTTGGCGAACTGCGCGCCAAGTCGCTTCCCGAAAGTCACCGCCCACTGAATGCTTAATGCTGGCTCGACCGCCAATCAGCGTGATGTGCACATCCGTCAGCGGTGCACCGATAAGCACACCAAGGTGCTCCTTGGCCCCTAAATTTGCGAGCACTTGGTGCTGCCAATTGCGGCCAAGTATATCAAGCGGCAGATCAGCATCGAAAACCAATCCGCTACCTGCCGGGCCCGGCTGCAGCAGCAAATGCACTTCCGCGTAGTGCCGCAATGGCTCAAAATGGCCGACTCCTTCAACTGTGCCTGTAATTGTTTCACGATACAAAATACTACCAGCATCAAATTCAACCGTGAGTCCAAACCGTTCCGCCAGCAGTTGCTGCAGAACCTCCAGCTGCATCGTACCCATCACCTGCACGCGCAATTCCTGCAGGTGCTCCGACCAGGTTACGTGCAGCTGCGGATCCTCATCCTCCAGAACGCGCAGTGCAGCCAAGCAGGCGTGAACGTCCTCGCCCTGAAGGTCAACGGCATACGTCAGCACGGGTGAAAGACTCGGAGCAATCCCCTTTGCCAGATTGCCAAGACCCTGCCCCGGCTTGGTGGCGGTCAGGCCGGTGATGGCACAGACCCCGCCGGTGGGGACTTCGGCTGCAACGGAAAATTTGGCGCCGTTATAAACTCGCAGCTGATTTGCCTTTTCGCTGCCCGCGAGCACGGCCTTGGTTCTTAGCACGCCGCTAGTCACCCGCACCCACGTGAGGCGTTCGTCCTTGTCATCGCGGGAGATTTTGAACACCCGCGCGCCAAACTCGCTCGTCTGGGAGTGATACGGCAACGTCCACTGGGCAAGACCCGCAAGCAACCCATCAATCCCGTCGAGCTTCAGGGCCGAGCCAAAGAACACGGGAAACACCCGCCGACCGGCAACCATGCGCTGCACCGTTGCGACCGGCAGCGCGCCTTCTTCCATATATGTGTTCAGGCTGTCATCGTCCTGCAGGGCAATTTCCTCCTGCGCCGCATCGGGCAAGCTGCCGTCAGTGGCCGGGGAAAAATCAATGCACCCAGTGCTCAATTCGTCTTGCAGGTTTGCCAGCACATCCGCCTTGCTAGTGCCGGGTGCATCCATCTTGTTGACGAAAATCACCGCGGGCACCTGATACCGGTCAAGCAAGTGCCAGAGTGTACGCGTGTACCCCGACACGCCGTCCGTGGCCGCCACCACGAGGATTGCGTAATCGAGCACGCTCAGCACCTGCTCCGTCTGGCTCGCAAAGTCGACGTGCCCGGGTGTATCGAGCAGCGTGAGGGCCAGATCATTGAACTGCAGCTGGGCCGCATGGGAAAAGATGGTAATCCCGCGGCGCTTTTCCAGTGCATCCGAGTCCAAGAACGCATCCCCGTTATCCACGCGCCCGAGTTTGCGCACCGCCCCCGTCTTGTAGAGCATGGCTTCTGATAATGTCGTTTTCCCCGCGTCTACGTGGGCAATGATGCCGGCGGTAATGTGCTTCATGGCGTATCTCCCGTTTCTATTGTCTAGCTTAATCATACGCCACTGAACGAATCTGGACACCGGCAAAATCGGCCGGCTGCCGCACCAGTTTTTGGCCAACTAAAAAGGTTACGATTGACTATCCTGTCAACCGTAACCCTACTCGCAATTGGGCGCTAAAATATTGGATTAATTTTGGATCCAGAAATTCCCGTTTGAATCTGCGCCATCTCGTTGTACATCTGCCCAACCTTAGGCGACAATTCCCGCCGCAGTGCCAGCGGGTTGAGTCCACTGTGCAGTGTCAGCAGCACCCGATCGTCGTTCACGTCTTTGTCCAGTTCCTGCTTCACTTCACGCAGCACCTTTTTCTCCGTGTCCGTAGTTTCCGGATCAACAATGAGCTCGACAAGCTGATTGCGAAATTCGTTGCGGTCTAACCTCTTCATTTATCTCGCCTCCACGACGTATCATACATCAAGTCTCGGCAGCCGGGCAAAAGGGCCCCGCCTACTCGAATTTACCCGCGTTTTGCCGAAAGAATTCGGCGTACACCCGCACTTCCGGCAGGTCGAACCACGCCTTGGTGCGCACCGGCACCTCGTCCAGGTCGTAGATTTTGGCGTCCTTCATCGCGAGGACAAACGGCGAATGCGTGGCGATGATGAACTGACAGCCGAAGAACCGTGCGCTATCCGTCAGTAGCTGGACCAACTCCTGCTGCCGCGCGGGCGAGAGCGAATTTTCGGGTTCGTCGAGCAGATAGAGCTGATTATCCAAAATGCGCTCACTGAATAAATGCAGGGCACTTTCGCCGTTGGACCGTTCAGTCACGTTCTTTTGCAGATTATCACGCACGTAACGCGACTGTGTTTTGCGCCTGGTTTCCAGCGTTTTTTTGAGCTCATCGTAATCACTCAGGTCGTGGTAGTGGAAATCGCCGAACTTGTGGTTCAGGTAGTCCGCGAACATCTCATCGCGCTTGTTGTCGATGCCCTGATTGAGCGCGCGCAGATTGAGCATGTAGTCGAAAATTTCGTCGCTCGTAATGATGGCCGACTGCTCCGGCAGCACCGTGTGCGTCGTGTAGGTGCAAAGCTCCAGGTAATCCGCAAAGAAGCTGGAACGATTAAAGAGAGCACCCCGCTGCAGCCGGAGTTTTTCCGCAATAACGTTCAGCACCGTCGACTTACCTGAGCCGTTGTCGCCGTACAGAATTGTGACTGGGGCAAACTCGAGCGTGGGCACCTGCTTGTCCGGGAACACCTGGAACGGGTAATAGTCCGTGTACGCCTTACTCTTTTGCTTGATGAAAAATTCCCATTCCTGATCGCCAGTTGCAAGTGTGAAATCCTCAAGGTAAAGCATCCCGGGCCCTCCCCTTTCCTATTTGAGCAGTCTCCGTACATTTTTTTGCAGCTCCGGCAGCACGTCGTCACCAAACCACGGATTGCGCTTCAGCCAGCCGTAGTTCAGCGGTGACGGGTGCACCAGCGGCATGTACGGTGCGTAATTCGCGTAGTGCCGCACCGTTTCCGTCAACGTTTTTTCGCGACTCGGCAGGTAGTACTTGACCGCGTACATCCCGATGAGCAGGGTCAGCCTGATGTTTGGCATCAGCGCCAGCAGCGGCTGGTGCCACTTGTCCGCAAACCCCTTGCGCGGCGGCAGGTCACCACTCTTGCCCTTGCCGGGGTAGTAAAAATCAAGCGGCACCACCGCAATTTTGCCAGAATTATAGAACTCGTCGTCGGTCACGCCCATCCACTCGCGCAGCCGGTCTCCCGAGGCGTCGCGCCAGTACGTCTTAGCCGCCTGCGCCGAGCGACTTGGCGCCTGACTGACAATGAGAATCGTCGCGTCCCGTTCGAAATGGTAGAGCGGGTCAATCCCCGCCGCCGTGAACGCCGCGTTGTCTGGGTCACGTCGAATTGCCTGAAAAATTTCTTCTGGAGTTGTCATCGTCACTTTGCCACCACGTTAATCGGCGCACCATCCGCAAACGCCTTAATGTTTGCGGCCACCATGTCCACCAGGCGCTGGCGGGTCTCAAGCCCGCGCCAGCCCATGTGTGGCGTCACAATCACGTTCGGCAGGTCAAAAAGCGGGCTGTCATCCGGCAATGGCTCAACTTCCTGAACATCAAGCCCCGCCCCGGCAATCACACCGCTTTGCAAAGCGGCAACCAGCGCGGATTCATCGACCAAACCGCCGCGCGCCGTGTTAATCAGGAACGCGCTGGGCTTCATTGCCGCCAGCGTGTCCGCGTTAATCATGTGCCGCGTTGCTGATGTCAGGGGCAAGTTGAGCGAAACAAAATCGCTGTTTGCCAGCAGGTCGGATAGCGTCGTGAAGTGAATACCGTCGCGATCGGCGCGCTTGGTGCGTGTGGCCACCAGAATATTCATGGACAGCGCCTGGGCAACCTTGATTATTTCCCGGCCAATATGGCCAAAACCAACGACGCCCAGTGTTTTCCCGTTTAGTTCCATGTGTGGCACCATTAAGTGCTCGCTGAAGTTCCGGTGGTCACCGCGTTCCAGCATCCGCAATTGCTGCTGCATGGAGCTGGCCAAATTCAGCATCAGCATGATTGCCGTGTGCGCCACCCGCTGCGTGCTGTAGGCAGGAATGTTGGTCAGCGTAATTCCCTTGGCGCTGAGTGCGGCAGTGTCGTGGTTGTTGTACCCCGTTCCGGCCTCGACCACCATCTTCACGCTGGCCGGGAACTGCCGCACCAGTGCGCCCGGCAGCGGCATTTCCTTGGTGACGACCACCGTTTTACCCGCCACGCGCGCCAGAATTTCATCCTCAGCCGTTGACCCGTAAACCGTCACGTCACCGGCCAACGTGTGCCAATCAAGTTGCCCATCATAATTCACGACATCGCCGTTCAGCACGACCACTTTTTGCATAATCACCACTCCTTGTTTGCTAATTATACGACTTTTCATCTGTGTTAAAATAGCATCAATCTATCTAGTGAGGTGTCATCATGCAGCGCAAACTAATCGCCCTCGACCTCGACGGGACCACCCTGAACCAGGCCGGTGAACTGAGCGCAACAACCATTAAAACTCTGCGGACCGCCCAGCAAAAGGGGCTCGTGGTCATTATCACCACCGGTCGCCCCGACGCGATTTCCACGCCGCTGTATGACCAAATCGGATTGGCTGGCCCCATGATTAACTTCAATGGCGCCCTAATCCACATCCCCCACCAGCACTGGCAATCTGAATGGCAAGCGGCTATCGACATCCCCACCGCGCTTTCCCTGCGCGAGTTCCGCGCCGATTTCGGCATTCGGCTAATGGTGGCTGAGGGCAAAAGCATGCTCGTGGCCGACCGCGGCTTTGCGGGCGTGCCCTTCTTCCCCGACGTGCCCAATCCGGTGCACCTGCTGGATGAAGAAGGCCTGACGACAAACCCCATTTCCGTGACAATGTTCGTGGACGAAGAAACGATGTTGCCGCTGCAGCAAGCCATCGCGGCCAAGCACCCGGAGCTCACCCCGAAAACTTGGGGTGCGTGGAGCGGTGAATTTTCCGCACTCGAAGTCACCGCTGGGCAAACCAGCAAGTCGCGCGCATTAGCCTACGTTGCGGGCCACTTGGGCATCAATCCAGCCGACATCATTGCGTTTGGTGATGACATGAATGACGCCGACATGCTGGAATTCGCCGGCCGCGGCGTCGCGATGAGCAATGCGCGCCCCGAGATTCTGGCCCTCGCCGACGCCGTGACCGCATTTGATAACGAGCACGACGGCATGGCCGACTACCTGGCGGATTACCTGAACCTGTGAATGCGCGGGGATGAGCGGCATAAAGACAATAAATTTGTTGATTAAAGCGCTATAATAATGGTAAAGACTAGGGAGGCGAGCGCATGTCAACAATCGAACTTAATCGCTACACCGTTGTGAACACAGAGGGCGAGTTCTTGGCGGACGACAACCTGTTGCTGCTGCCAACGTGGACGCGGGACATCCACGTCATGTGGGCAACGGCCAGCGAATTCGAGGCCCAAAAAGTGGCCCACCAATCCGGCGGCCAGGCATGCGCCATCAAGCTGGCCCCGCTAGAACTGAATCCGGCGGCGACCAAGCACAGCGGCATCCCCGTTTCGGTCCAAAAGCAGATTGTCACGCTCCGTGATCAGGGTCTGAGTTACCGCAAGATTGCGGCGCTCCTGAATATTTCCAAATCTACCGTTGGCAACATCTTAAATCGCTAAAAGCAAAACCCAGATGGGCAAGCAAGTCGCTTGTGCATCTGGGTTTTTAATTATGAATTATTTGGTTAGTTACTGCCACGGCGCTGAGCCTGCATTCGCTGCAGCAACAATCCTCCGCCCAATACTAGGGCGATGATGCATTCCTTCCACAGGTCAGTTTCGAACCTCATCACCAGCAAACTAACCGCAAACAGGATTGCCATCACCGCAAGTGCATGCTGATCGGATTTAACCGTGCCTGTTTCGCGACTGGTAATGTAATACTTGCCGACAAGGATGAAAACTGCGCCCGCCGCGAAGCTAACGATTAACATCCAATCAATCGATTTGAGCGCCACCATCAGAAATATTGCGATGATGCCAGTCCACACCATCACGATGCCTGCCGCAATCTCTAACCCACCAACTAATGCCCGTACAACTTTCATTTAGCTCACCCAACCTCAAGACTTTTGGTCTAGTTTTGGCTATTATACCCCACAGTGACGCCCTTAAAAAAACGCTTGCAATTTTATTTGTAACTTTTCGTTGTCCGGCAGCGTGAGTCGTTTTGCGGAGGTATACCAGTGGGGGCTCCGCGTTGCGGGGTTTGGCCTCCGGGTCCGGGCTGGGCCTCCGGCCAAACCCCACAACGCTCGGCTGGATAGTGGTAAACAGCTCAGTCATTTCCGGATGCTGAACAGTGGTGGACTAGCCACTTGAGGGTATTATGCTTTCTGCTCTGTAAAAGCCTCGGTAAGATTTTCTTTTAACCACGTTGTAGCGACTGGGTGGGGTTGGTGCGCGTGTAGTGCGGCTGGGATTTTCCTGTGAAAGCTATGGTGAGAGAAGACCAATGCGGTTTTTGCATTGGGCTTCTCCACACCATAGCCGGCAAAAATTAAGACCCGCTAGGAAGAGCAAAGCTTCCCCAGCGGATCTTAACAACACGTATTAGTCTCGTAACCCCAAGAAACAGATGCGGGGCTAAATTTTTAGGTTGAAGACCCCGAACTTGGGGCTTCAACCGGCCGCACGGAAAATCCCAGCCGCACGGAACGCGCAACGGCCCCGCCCAGGCGCGGCCCCCATACCACTCAGTAACTACTACCATCGAAACCACTGACGTTGCGGGACAGCGAAAGTGTACCGTGAATTGGTCCTTAGACCTTCAGTACGGCCTCGGAAATCGGTGCGCCGCCATCGTGCATGATGATGACTTTGCCGATTGTGTTACGCATGTACAAAACTTTGGCCAGTACCTCGGCCACATCCGCAATGGAGTTCTTCCCAGCTTCGGCGGCAAAGGTCGCCTTACCGGTGGCCGGTGTCTCCGTGAGCGTGCCAGGCTGAAGAATTGTGTAGTCCAGCTTGGTGTTCTTGGTCAAATACAAATCCGCGTAGTGCTTAGCAATGTAGTAATCCTTGATGGACTGGATACCCGGGTTATTCCACTTGCTGCGGTCAAGGGCAAACGCCGCGATCAACATGATGTAGCGTTTGACCCCAGCCATCTCCGCGGCCTGCATCGTCTTGATGGCGCCATCCAAATCTGTGCCGATTGTGTCGTGACCGCGTGAGCCAGCGGTGAAATAAACCGCGTCGAACCCCTGCATCTGCTTTACCATCGCGTCGGCTTCTGCGTGCAGGTCGAAAAGTACGGACTCATCACCCAAATTTTGCGGGTGACGGGATGCAGCGACAACGTGCTCGCCTTGTTTTTGCAGGTCAGCTACCAACAGCTGGCCAACGCGACCACTAGCGCCAATTACTAATACTTTCATGGTTACCTCCATTAATTATCTTGGGGCAAATCAAACCCCTGCCGGCGCAAGATTGCGCCAATTTCATCACGGTGGTGCAGAATACCCTTCAGGTGGGCCACCATCGATTCAGTGTAGTCCACGTCACGCTGCCCCCAGCTGCGGTGCTGGTAGTAATCACGCACCGTGGCATCGTAGGCGGCAAGTTCATCCGGTTCACTTTGCGGATAGGTATTCTCACCGACCACCAGTGCGTGCGGCAACCGCGGTTTGAGCTCCGGTTTTTCGGCTGGAATGCCAATCATGAGTCCGAGCAGCGGGAACGTGTAACGCGGCAGGTGCAACAAATCAATCATCTTCTGCGGATCATTGAGAATGCTGCCGAGATAAACGCCACCGAGATTGCTGTGCTCCGCGGCGGCCAACATGTTCTGCGCCGCAATGGTTACGTCGAAAACACCGCCCAACAGTGCATCCCAATTCGTCAACTGGTGAAGCGACTCACCTGATTCGCGCACCAGCGCCACGTTGCGCGCCTGGTCGAGAACAAAAATAAATAACTCTCCGGAACCCGCAACGTATTTGTACGTCGTCACTTCCGCAATGGCCTGTTTGAGTTGTGGGTCCGTAACGTGAATCAGTGAGAATTGCTGCATGAACTTACTGGTCGCACTCGCCTGTGCCACGTTCTCAAGTGCCTGCAGCTGGTCCGCCGTCAGTGCTTCGTCCTTGAACCGCCTAATTGAACGGTGGTTCAAGGCAGTTTGGTCAATCTGCATCGAACTTACCCCCATTTCGTCTTCTTTTTCTGGATAAGCATAACACTGCACGCCGGGTGTGTCTCGGACAACAACCGCCAGCTTGTCCAGTGCCGGACAAAAAAATAGCGCAATGTCAGTTCCTGCCAACAATTGCACTGCTTTACCAATTAATGTTTTTCTTTGCCGGCTCCGTGTGCGCACGTAAAATGTTGCACGTGAAACATTTAACATATCGCCATCACTTGTTTGCGCCCAGCCGCAGCGGAATATCACCTGCGCCCGCAATGACCACGTCCGCCCGGCGCTGATCCAGCTCATATCCGACTGGCCGTACCGCCCACGTTTCAATGCCCGCACCCGTCGCCGCAGCGATGCCGACTGCGCTGTCTTCAATCGCAACGCAGCTGGCCGCGGGTAAGGCCAACCGCGTGAGCATCGTTTTATAAATCATCGGGTCGGGCTTGTTGCGCGTGATGTCTTCACCGCTGACCACCTTGTCGAACGCCCCGTTAAATCCGCACGCATCAAGAAAAGACTGCAGGTACGGCATCGGTCCGGCCGAGGCCAGTCCCACTAATAAGTCGTGCGCGTGCAGCCACCGCAACGTTTCGCGCACGCCGGGCTTCAGCATCCCCCGAAAATCAACGGGATGCGCAAATATCTCGGCCCGAAACGCCGCTTCTTGTTTGGCGCGCTCTTTTTCATCGGGAAAAAGCAGTTCCCAGCTGTCCGCCTCGGGTAGCCCCGCGGTCTCAGCGAGGGTGAAGTGCTGCGGCCGTGCACCGGTGCGCGCGAACACCCGCTGCTTGACCGCAAAGTACCACGTCTCACTATCAATCAGCACGCCATCCATATCAAAAATTACCGCTTGCTTGTGCATGATAACCCTCCGGAACACATTTTTGACACCGCTTACTCAAGCCGTCTAAGTTAGCGTACCAAAAATTCGCACCACAAGCAAAATCAGCTAACAGCAGCCAACTAACACGTGGCGCCAAACACTGCTGGCCAGTAAGCCGGTCATTTGCCGTTAAGCCTTGCTGTACTCAATCCCGTTTTCGTTGCACCAGTTCATGGCAATCTTCTGATAGGCGTTATCCCGGAACGCGTACCACTGACTGGTCAGACCGAATTTGTCCGCGTCCTCCCGGAAATGACGAAAGGCGCTGCGTCGCTGAATCACACTCGCTAACTGCGTCTGCTGAACACCGGCAGGCAGCGTGGCGACAAAATCTGCCATAATCTGGTGGTCATCAATGTCGTTTTCCGTTGGTAGTGCAAGGTAACGGTCGAAGTTCTCATCAACCTGCTCGCCGAAATTATTCACGTCAAAATCAAGCACCGCCTCGATTTCGCCCGTCTGGGTGTTCAGGTAAAAGTGCGTTTCATCATTGGTCATTTCAATTGCGTCAATAATTTCACTTAATTTAACCCGCATAATTCAAGTCCTCACTTAGTAACGCCTAAGCGTCGCATGTACTTCTACCCTTATTCTACCAATTTTAACCTGCCAATACGCAATTTACTGAGCACAAATTCAGGTTATTTACCATTCACTCGCACCGCTGCGGAACGCGCGCCTCTCTCAGCACACAAAAACAGCCATAACCAAACGTTCCCCGTCAAATTATGGCTGCTTTACGCGATGATTAATCTATTTGATCCAGTTTTCGGCCCGATCGTACACCGGCTTAACGGTTTCCGGCCGGTCAATCCCGATACCGTCTTGGCCAATTTTACCCCCGGCCTTGATGCGCGTGTACGCCAGGTAGCGGTACGACGACCGCAGACTCCGTGCTAATTTCGCATCGATGTGCAGGTCGGTGCCCGGAATTTCTGGGGCGATGGTGTCGGCCTCATCGATGGCGGTCATGTCGCTGATTTTCCATTCGCCATTTCGTTTTTCCACACAGTAGATCAGACGCATGAAGGACTCGACGATGGCAATTTCACCATCCAGATTAACCCAGTGTTTGGTTGTGGATGGCAGTTCGGCGTAGGCCCGGTTTCCGTTCAAATGTACAATCGGCGCGGCGTACCGCCCAACGAGGGGCAAACTGGTCGCGTAATCAACCGGCCGTTGCCCAACAAACGTTGCCCTGGCGTTGCCGGTCGACCAACTCGTCGTGACCGTGCCGTCTTCCCAATAACAATTCGCTAATTCATCGTTCAGGCCGCGGCCCCGCGCTTGGCGTTCCCACAGCACTAACTGACTGATTGCTTCGATATCTGACATTTTTTCTCCCTGTAATCCTTTTGCCCGTTTAGTCAATGATGCCCCGTTCAATCACATCAGAATTAAGGAACCAATAACGGTGATAATCCCCCGTGAGTGCGGTGAACGGAACTGGCTCAATGTTGTGTTCATTTAGGTATTGCAGCAAAAAGTTGCGAATAATCCAGTTGTCGTCAATCCGGCGCGGGTGCATGTCGATGGACTCTGCAATCACGTCCGCCGTGGTGCCCAGCTGCGTTGCGATTTGCGTCAAGCTCAAACCACTGCGCGCGATGTTTTCCTTGAATTCGTTCCGTGTTGCTACTGTTTGCTCTGCTGTTAATGACATGATGGCCTCCGAATTCATCAGTTAACTTGTAACTACAAGTAAATAATAATCGTCCAGCCCGTCATTGTCAAACGCGGCGCGCAACTAGTCTGCCCGCACCAGATTGCGCATCAGATGACTGTAACTCAAATAAAGCGCCGTGAACCGGTTGTCGTGCCTAGCCATCCACGGTTTGGGCTTACCGTTAAAATGCAGAATGGATGTGTTGGCCATCACCCAGTGAATGTCCTGCTCGCCGCGGCTCCGCACAAAGTATGTCCCGTAACTGCGCGCATCGTAATTCCAGCGTTCATCCGGAATTTTGAGAATGTCGCTGCCGTACAGGTGGTTGAGAATATCCTGATCTGGCAGCATGAGGTACTCACCGATTTCATCCAGCACCCGCTTAATGTCCTCCCAATGAATAACGGTGCGTGCCCGATCCAAATCAATTAGCATAATGCCGGAATTGTAGTAGGCGTGGTCAGTTTTCAGCCGGATGTTATTAAACCTCGTCGTCACGTCCACCAGCTTCGTGTGCGTGGCCGCCGCAAGCAGGTGGCCCTCCAGGTCAAGATTCCACAGCGGCATGAGCGAATTAATTACCAGAACGTCGGGATCCAAATACAACACGCGGTGAACAGAACCTGGCAGAATTTCGCCCGCCAGCAAGCGGAAGTACATTTCCTTGGGGTACCGCTTCTCCGTTGGGGCGCCCTGCCACAAACTGCCGTCCACCATGACTGGGTGAAACGTCCAGCCGAAAACAGCCGTTAGCCGGGCAACCTCATCAAGCTCGCTATCGGGAATGCTTTCGTGAATCAACCAGACGTTCACGTCGTCTTCATCGTTATTGTAATGAATTGAGGTCAGCGCCACCTTTAACGGCTCCAGGTACCCCGAGTTCAGCGTAAATAGGATATTCATGCGCGGTGCTCCTTTAACGTTGTCGATAGCTTGATTATAAACCCGCGACCAGTGGAACCAAAAACACCGTTTGCGGCAGATCAATTAATAACAGACGGCGATTCGGCGCCCTCTTTGCGCGTAAATCCACCCGTAAAATTTCTGACATGCAAATAAGTTAATGTGTCTTGACACTATCGATTAAAGGGACTATCGTTCATGGCAAGCCCCATCAACAACAGCGTTGCTTCCGATTACGGCTGTCAAAAAACAAAAAGGAGAACCCTTGCGATGAGAAAAATTAATACCTAACCCAATTCTGCACAGTTGGGAATTATTTGGGTGTGTAATTGCACGCCCATTGCTGCAAAAACAAATTCTATTAGTAAGGGATGTCTTTTAAAATGCAAATCAAGAACACTAACGCAACTTCCATGTGGCGATTCAAACTGTCAACCAAGGCCATGGTGCTGATTCCAGCCGCCGTCGGGATTAACTATGTCGCTAAGGCCTTCGCGGAAGGTCTAAAGCTACCACTGTGGCTCGGCTCACTTGGAACCTACCTCGCAAGTATGCTCGCCGGCCCAATTCCCGGTGCAATCAGCGGGTTCATCAACAACGTTATCTACGGCCTGACCCTTTCCCCAATTTCAACCATCTACTCCATCACCAGCATCGGCATTGGGATTGCGGTCGGCATTCTGTTTTACAAGGGCTGGTTTGACTCAGCCAAGAAGGTTTGGCTGGCCGGGATTATCATTGCCCTCGTCTCCGCCATTATTTCCACGCCACTGAACGTCGCCTTCTATGGTGGCCAGACCGGTGTTGTTTGGGGTGATGCCCTCTTTGCCGTACTCGTTTCCCACAGCTTCCCCGTTTGGATTGCATCATTCATCGACGAATTCGTGCTCGACCTGCTGGATAAGATTGTTGTCGGCTACCTTGCTTACTTCATCTACAAGCAGTTACCTAAAAAATTAATCTACTTCTTCAAGGACTAAAATTATGAGCGATTCAGAAAGTTCAGTGGTGCTGCGCCAAAATTGGGCCCAAAACATCGATCCAGTAACCAAATTATTGCTAGTTGCCTGCGTGCTGCTGGGTAGTTTGCTGTACAAATCGCTCACTTATTCGCTCGTCGTGCTCGGTTTGAGCGTCTTCTTGGTTCTGGCGGCCCGCATTCAGGCCAAGGCACTAAGGTTGATTGAGTTCAGCCTCTTTCTGATTGCGACCATCGTTTTGATCCAGGGCCTGCTCTACCCGTTTAACCGCACCGTTTTGCTGACGGTGTTCCACTTGCGGTTTTACAAGGAGGGACTACTGTACGCACTCATGTTAAGCAGCCGCCTGCTCTCGATTATTTTCGTGACCAGCTTTTTTATCTTCACGACGACCATCACTGAGAACGCCACCTATCTGGAACAAATCGGGGTGCCGTACCACACCGTCTACGTGTTAATCTCGGTCTGCTACATCCTGCCCCAGATTAACAAGAACATGCGGCACATTCAGGTTGCCCAGCGTGCGCGTGGCGTCAATCCACAGAGCAACATTGCAGAACAGGTGCGGGCAATTATTCCAATTCTTGTGCCACTCATTACGAAGACGCTGATGCAGTCGGTCGAACGCTCAACGGCCCTGCAGCTGCGCGGGTTCAGCAATCCCAACCGGCAGCAAACAGAAAAGCTGACCTATTACCGGGCGGAACTTGCACACCGGGGACTAATACTACTAGCAGCGCTTTTAGGTGGATGGAAAATATGGATGATTCTCAGCAAATTAGTTTAAACAAGGTCTCGGTCGCCTACCCTGGTGCTGAGCGCAACCAGCTCAGCGACCTGACAATCAAGACACCGGCGCACCAGATTATCGGTATCCTGGGGCCCAGCAATTCCGGCAAGACGACTTTGTGCCGTCTGCTCAGTGGCATTATTCCGCAGGTCATGCGCGCCGACGTCCAGGGCGAATACCGTCTGGGCACACTCAATCCAACGGCTAACTGGGCGGAAATTAACCGATTCATTGGTTACGTCTTCCAGAATCCCGCCGACCAGCTGAGCGGTATGGCTGAGACCGTGGCCACCGAGATGGCCTTTAGCCTAGTTAACCTGGGCCAGTCAGCCAGTGCAATTGACGCAAAGGTGCGTGCACTGGCGCGGCAGTTCCAGTTAATCGACCAGTTGAATCAGAATCCGGCAACGTTGTCTGGCGGCCAGATGCAGCGCCTTGCGATTGCCTGCGCCCTCGTGACGGATCCCGAAGTTTTGATTTTCGATGACCCCACGAGCCAGATGGACCCGGTTGGAACGAGCCAGTTTTTTGCCTGGCTAAAAAACCAGCACGACAAGACCATCTTCGTGACGTCAACCAACGTCGATGCCCTGTGCAACACGGTTGATTCGCTCTGGGTATTGAACGCCGGTCAGTTGGTCGCAAGTGGTACACCCCGGAAGATTTTTAATCAACCCGCTAAATCCGAGCTCATCCCCGCCCCCGTCGTCTTCAATCTGGCAAGCCAGATGGGGTGGGCACTGCCAGACGGCGACTACCCGGTCACACAGGCCGAATTAATGGAGGCGACAGGCCATGAGCGTTGAAATTAACCAGCTACACTTCACTTACCAAAACAGCAATTTTGGCCTGCAAATACCGGCACTCAGCCTAGACAAGGGCCTGACCGCGATTGTCGGGCAAAACGGCGCCGGCAAGTCGACCTTCTTCAAGCTACTAATGGGGCTGCTGCCGCTGCAGGATGGCAACATTTCGATTAACGGCAAAGGCAGCCACGAGTTAACCGGGCGTGCGCGCTTGACCGAGATTGGCATCTTGTTCCAGAACCCGGATGACCAGCTGTTCAACGCGACCGTTAAAAAAGAGGTGACCTGGAGTGCCCGCCAAATCACCCGCGACCGTGCCCAAGTTGACCAGATTGTGGAATCAGCACTCACAAAGGTGGAATTGCTGGACAAGGCCGATGAGAATCCATTCGACCTGTCCCTGTCGGACCGCAAGCTGCTCGCCTTCGCGACGTTGCTGGCCACAAATCCGCAAACCTACCTGATGGACGAGCCGATGATTGCCCTCGACTGGCACAGCCAAACCATCGTGCTGCACATCCTGAAGCAGCTCGCCGACGAGGGCCGTCAGATCATTGTCTCAACGCACGATATGGACCTAGTCGCCCATAGCTTCCCGCGTGTCATCACCTTTGACCACGGCGCAATGGTCTTTGACGGAACGCCCACCGCTCTATTCGGCTCACCTGCCATCCTGGCGCAGGCCGGCCTGCTCCCGCCCCGAATCATGCAGCTGTGCGCGTTGCTGGGTGACACCAACGTTTACTTAACTACCGAAGATTACGTCAGCAAGCATCAGGCCTGACAAATAGCTCCAGTTCGCAATTTGGTTTGCGAGCTGGAGCTGTTTTTGTACCCGGCCGGAGACACAAGCAACTGGCAACCGAGGGGTCAATCAGCCTCAGCGCAAGGTGCGCGTCTGCATTATGGTTTCCTTTTGCAACTACAAGGCCTAAAGTAAGCGCTTTTCAATTTCGAAGCACTGAAAATTTTCACGGAAAATCCGCGCACATTCCGCGTTCGTCCGCCTAAAATGGATACTTTTAGCCAAATTCGGCGAACCGAGCGCAATATTAGGTGAGAATTTGCGGCCGCAACTGCAAGTCCCGGACAATTTGCGGCCCAAAAATCGTCATTTTGGGTGCGAGTCGCGGATCTGGCGGCCGTTAATCGCCGCTAAAATGCTAAGTATCGATTTGCCCGTTATTTGCCCTGAACGCGCTTCGGCGAAAAAGCAATTTTCAGGGCAAAACTTGAGAAAATTAAATTTTTTCCACGGCCATAGGAATGTGTTGTATTGTTCGGTAATTATCAGCAACTAAATTGGCGTGTTCCAACGAATCGCCGGTTTTAAGGCATTCATCATTAAATGATCCAGGCTAAGTTAGACTGAAAGCTTAAATATTATCTCTGAAATTCTTATATAATTCGTCATTTTTTCGTGAAAAGCCCGTCTCCAATATACCTTTATTAAACAGCAAAATGTTTTTTTCCAAATCATGTTGTTTAGCCCTAAAATCTAGTGCAAACTTATACTTACAAGCACGAAAGGGTGGGCGTATGGTAGTCTTTAAATCAATCATTAAGGATCGCGTATTTCAAATCACGGCTTTAATCGCCATCGTAACATCGTTTTTGGCGCGACCAAACGCTGATGAAATCAACTTTACAACATTGTGGTCCCTGCTGGCCATGATGACCACAATTCAAATCTTCGAACACCTACACGTTCTTGATTACATAGCTTATAAAATGACCGCGCATGCCCACAACGCTAGGCAACTCACCGCGCTGTTCGTCACGCTTTCATTTGTCTCGGCCATGTTTTTGACCAACGACATGGCCGTGCTCACCTTCATTCCGCTCTATCTGCGCATTGCACGGAAGCTCGACCTGCCGGAGATTGTGCCAGTGACAGCCATCACCATCGCCGCCAACCAAGGGAGCGCGATGACGCCGTTCGGGAACACGCACAACATCTTCCTCATGGCTAAGTTTCACATGCCCCTCGCGCAGTTCATCACCTGGGTTGTGCCCATGTTCTTCGTCGCGCTGCTTTTCCTCATCGGCATTATCATGTTTGTACCCAAAAAAGAGGTGCCCCAAGTTCCGGTCAAGGATATCCGCACCAATCCTCGTCTGATTACCCTGACCTGTATTGTGGCGCTGATCGTTTTCAGTTCCATCTTTGACCTTCTGCCTGCTTGGGTAGCAGCGCTAATCGCAATCGTCGTGGCCTCACTGATTGATTACCACATCATGGGCAAGGTCGACTATGCGATTGTGCTCACATTCCTCGGTTTCTTCATTATTATCGGGAACATCAACCAGCTGCCCGCAATCAAGCAACTACTGGACTACGTAATCAGCGGCCCAGTTTCGGTTTACTTCACCAGTATCGTGGCCTCGCAATTCATCTCGAACGTGCCGTCGACGGTCCTCATTGCGAACTTTACCAACCACCTCGCACCGCTGTTCTTCGGCTCTAACATTGGTGGTCTGGGTACCCTGGTCGCCAGCATGTGTAACCTGGTGGCGTTCAAGCAATACACCCTTTACAGTAAAAAGTCCCACAGTCGCTTCCTGCTGCACTTCACCCTGATTAACTTCATCGCACTGGCCATTATTGGCGGTGCCGGGCTCGCGGCAGTCATCTACTTTTTCTAATTAACAATACTAAGTCAAAACGCATGCCACCATGATGATTCCTCACCACGGTGGCATGCGTTTTTGAGTACATGGAGATGCTTGTTGATCCGCGCCGCCAGTCGGGACCAAGTTTGACGTCAAGAAGACAGGACTGTCGTGGCCATCAACTTGCATTCCTAGAAACGGGGCAGTTCGGTTAACGCCCAGCCTGCCCGCCAAAAACTCCACGCATTGGAGCGCGAATTTATTTCCGTCATCTCGCAATTTACGCCACTAAATATGCAGGTGCTGGCAGTGTTTGCCTAATAATTTCGCGGTAAGCCCTCCGCAGCGCATCACGGCATTGGCCAAAGGGGCTGTGGCAGCGGTAAGTACAGGGTGACTGCGCTTTTTTTGGTACGGGCAAAAGGCAGCGTTGGCTATAGTTATTTAAAAGCAGAAAACGGATGCAGTGTTTAAAATAAACCATCAATAAATATGCAGTAATCAAAGGCATCTCGCAAGCAACAAATTTGACGGTGCCAAATTATCGTGTTATGTTATTACCCAACTTAACCAATTAGGAGGAAATAGGTATATGCGTATTGACACATCGAAGTATCCAGAAGGTAAGGACGCCGTGGACCCCAAGAAGGTGAAACGGCTTAAGCTGCTGAGTAAGCTCGCAACCATCATGTGTATCTCAATGTACATCTCGTACATTCCGCAGATCATCGCGAACTTCTCGGGGCACCCCGTTTCACCGTTGCAACCACTCGTCGCTGCCATTAACGCTAGCCTGTGGGTCGGCTATGGCTGGAGTAAGACGTACAAAGACTGGCCCGTGATTATCTCCAACCTTCCGGGGATTGTTTTTGGGATTGTCACGGTCGTCACCGTGTACATCCATTAATTGGTAATCAAAAAAAGCAACTGCGCCTAAACAGTTCCACAATTGACCAGTGCTCAAGCCCAAAGATACTTAGGCTTTTTAACTCAGCGCCAAATCCACCGCTGCCTGCGCGTGAATTTGGGTTGTATCAAAGAGCGGTAGAGTTACATCTGCTGGTTCAACCAGCAGGTCCAGTTCCGTGCACCCCAAAATGATGCCTTCTGCCCCGCGCGCCTGCAGTTCAGTAATCATCTTCAGCAACGCTGCCTTTGACCCCGGCAATTTACGCCCAACGACTAGTTCCTCGTAGATAATCCGGTTAACCTCATCCACTCCCGGTGCATTGGGAATCAGCACGTCAATTCCGGCGGCGATGAGCCGCTGCTTGTAGAAATCCTCTTGCAGCGTATACTTAGTGCCCAGCATGCCGACGCGGGTGATTCCTTGCGCCCGCAGCGCGGCAATCGTCGCGTCCGCAATGTGCAGTAGCGGAATTGAAATGTAGTCCTGAATTTGGTCCGCAACCTTGTGCATCGTATTGGCACCAATCAGGATGAAATCGGCCCCTGCCAGTTCCAGCCCGCGGGCGGCCTTACCCAAAATTGCGGCACCCGTGGCCCAATCATTGCGCTCCTGCGACCGGGCAATCTCGTCGAAGTCCACACTCGCGATTAAAATCTTGGCCGAATGCACCCCGCCAAGCCGGTCACTGACCGCCTGGTTAATCAGCTGATAATAAGTGACGGTGCTCTCCCAGCTCATGCCGCCGAGTAAACCAATTGTCTTCATGATTGTCATCTCCTAATGCTAATTGCCACCGCGTGCCGTAGTTACCCGCACACTGCCACACCAATTTTTCCTAGTTAACCTGCACGGGGGCGCAAAATCAACCATAGCGCACATCCGATAGCCGGAGTAATTTATGGTACAACGCTTCAGCTTGCGTGAGGCAAGATGGTGTGTTTGCGGTGTATGAGTGCCACATTCATTTTTTAATCTACCACTGACAGATGTTACGAAACTATCATAGCGTACTAAAAAGCGTGGCATATGCTACGCTTCTTAGTACGCTTTTTCGTACGCTTTTAGATTAACTCCTTATTCAGCTTATAACTCCTTCTTACGGATGCTCCAACAGCGATGACCTTATTTTCGTTTATTAATTGCTTTAAAGAATAAAGAACCTGACTTCGAGTCAAACCAGATTCACTCTCAATCTCTGTTCTTTTAAGAGGCGTTACCGATGACCGTAGAAGGTTTAAAATTGCCATTTGATTACTATAAACTGGATTCGACTTTTTAGCCGAGGGTGCCACAATTACATCATCTATTTTTTGATAATTTCGATTGGGCAAAACAACCTTAAATGAGTTCTCTCTAACTTCAAACTTTGGGCGAAGGACTCCGTCTTGATAAGCCTCATACATTCGCCTAATGCCAGTCCCATAGTTTTCAATGAAATTCATCTTATCTAATATATGAATTAACGTTGGATTCCGCGCAGCCGTTAACCCATCCTCAATTTCCTCAAGCGTTAACCCATCAGGAATACCTCCTGGAGAAACAATCTCCAAGCGGTTGTCAAACACCTCCACTTTAACACTGGAATGTAGAAGATAATCACGATGAACAAAGGCATTAACGACTGCTTCACGTATCGCAATTGTAGGATAATCACGACGTTCAATTCGCTGCGCTTTACCACTGATTACAGCTTGACGATGATTAGATAAATCCAAATATGCTAATACATCGTTAATCTGTTGCGTTATAGCACCAAAAAATCTGCGTTTATCTTTAAACCGCATCACGTTGATACCATCATAAGATGCGACCCTAACCTCAAACGGGTTTTGATCGCTAATAAGTAAAGCTGAATTATTGTAGCCCTCGGTATCGACCATCCGTAACGATTTCTGATCAAAACTCAAATCGAGTCCTTCAAAAACCGCCTTTGCCTTCCTAAACGTTAATTGTTGAACTTCAGAAGTCTCTGAATCGAATTCACCGCTAACGTCATACTGTTGCTGCATGCGTTTTACACGTTCATTGGTGGCTTTTACTGCCGAACTCCCTTGACGAACGTATACACCGCTAGAGTCGAACCCATTTGATGCAATTGCGTATGGCTTATGCCGACCCGCCCTAACACGTATATTAAAAACAGTATCGTTAGGTCGTACTTCTATAAGACTATACGGAACTGGGTAAAATGCAGTGGTTGACCAATTAGTAATAATCTCTTCCCAGTCATGGCGTCTTTGGGGGCTTACGTCTAGCTCCTTGTGTGTTGAATCATCAACTCCGAGATAAATGACACCACCATCGCGACTATTAAAAAAGCTAACAATTTCCCTTTTCAATTTATTTGTTAACTCACGTTTATACTCAGTATTCAAATCTTCGTTGTTTTCCATGATCCACCTCCTTATAGCGGCATCTACTCCAACACCAATTATTACATACACATGAATCGACGACGTATTTTTTTGAACACCTAACTTAAAACCTCGCCTAAGAGGGATCCTTGTTATCCTGCTTCTTTCGTAGCTAAAGCCTACAAAGCAAAATCTGCTAAAAATACATTGCTCTAAGCAAAGCAACCATAACAATCAATTAAACTAGGTCGACTCAGTGTCATAGTCCGGCGAATCCTAACATTGTTCGTTCAATCATCTGTTTGAAGGTATTAATCAACTCTGGATAATCAAGACGCACCATCAAACTACGATTATAATTAAATCCCAAATCCGCACTCAGCCATAGTTACTGCTTACTCGAGATTACGCAATTGGGTAAGTTGTAATCATTATTAGGTTCACGACAATCAGAATCATAAATGTTACTAACTCGCACCCAAAACATTTTGATATATTCACACTTCATCAATATGTTACCCGCATTAATTAAACAAACTTTAGCTGCCAAGATACTTAACCATAATCAGACATGGGTTCCATTCATCCCAAAGGTGCGGAAACACCTCCAACCGGGTGAATCCCACAGACTCGTAAAATCGAATCGTATCGTCGTACTGACGATAATGTCCCTCATCGACCGTTTTTACTTGCAGGTACTGATATCGGGTCTTAGCAAATTTAGTTAACTCAGCAACTAGCTGTGTGCCAATACCCAAATGCTGATGCTGTTTCAGTACACCCATGCAGCTTATTTCAGCGGTACCAGAGCTGGTTTCATTGAGATCAATAAACCCAATGGGCTTCCCCTGAATTTTAGCTACCCATAACGGAAGGCTCTTTGCTTCATCGACGTAAGACTGCGTCGATTCTGGGAGGCCAAACCACTCAGGCAAATCAGACAAAATATTCTGAACTATCTGCGAATTAGCCAGCGAATTTTGCGACAGCTCAATCGTCACGTCCGTGTTCATCATAATATTCCTCCATCCACTTCACTCTCATCAAGTGAATTAGATTTTTTGCGTTAGCCTAACGCATCACTTATGATACGGTCTCCCCGCATTGATCATAAACGCCCGGTAAATCTGCTCAATCAGCACCAACCGCATCAGCTGGTGAGGCAGCGTCAGCTTCCCGAAGCTCAGCGTGTCGTTCGCCCGCTGCATCACTTCTGGGGACAGCCCCAGCGAGCCACCGATGACAAAGGTGATGTCGGGGTGGCCGTACGTACCCAGGTCGGCAATCTCCTTGGCAAAAACCTCACTGGCCCGCTGCTTACCCTCGATGGCCAGCGCGATGACGTATTCCTTATCCTTAATCTTACCCAGGATGCGCTCGCCTTCCTTGGCCTTCACGTCCGCCATTTCGGACTCGGACAAACTCTCTGGTGCCTTCTCGTCGGCCACCTCGACGATTTCTACCTTGGCAAACGCGCCAAGACGCTTCTTATATTCGTCAATGCCGGCCTTGAAGTATTTCTCCTTCAGCTTACCGACGCCAATTATCTTGATATTCACGTGCTTCACCTCGCTTTGATTATACCAATTGACCAGCATCTTGGCCTACATACATTAGAATCCCAGCCTATCGATGTAGTTGCTTGTGGAAACTACGAACGCAAAAGTAACCGGATTCATCATTTGCTGTCCAAAAATTATCGCTCAGAACACCGTTAGACCGGCATCTACCGTGCTGCTGGTCGTCCTGCCACGCCGAGCAATGAATGAGTCGACCACAATTACGCCGCGCCCCAATCTTATTGGCCGAACACCACAGACCCCAACATCTAGTTCACACCCGAAAAATGAAGCGTTTTCCGCCCCACCGATTGCGAAAATACTCCTGGGCCTTGCTCGAATCTGAATTTCACGAATCATATTTCCCCGCATCCACCCGTTATTTAGGTGAAACCAACCAAGCTAGTCCCGGGTACCGGTACCCAATTACCGGTAAAATTAGATTAATTCCCACCGATGACCATTTACCACAAATGTTCGGGTTTATTGGTGCAAACCACTCACCTTAATCTTCATCGGCATTTAAGGGCAAAAAAAGGCCCGTCAACGCAAAAATCTGCGTCGACGGGCACAATAATTAGCGAATGTTCGAAACCAAGTCGCCGTTTTCTTGAGCGTACTCCTTAATTCTGTAAATCTGCTTGCGGTTAATGCCTACCGTCTTCGCGATTTGCGTCACCGGCAAACTGGCCGTGAGCATTTCCAGCACGTCGCGATAAATCGCGCGCTTGGCCGGGTTTGGCGAGTCCGGCGCGTACTCACGCTTACGTCCGCGATCACCGTGGGCGTGCTCAGCGGCCGCTACCAGCCCGGTCCCGCCATGACTGCGGTGCTTCGCAAAGTCAGCCAGGTCACGAATCGCGCACGTAAGCTGCCAGCGCTCACTAGCATCGTGAACCGCCGCAAAACTAGGGAAGTTCAATATGTTTAGGCTCGTGTTCCGCGCACAAACCGCGTCCAGTGCCGCACTGAGTTCACTATTATCTGTCCCAAGTTGGGCCAGACTGGTGATGACAATTTCGTCGCCGGTATGTATGTAGGCCAGCATTTCACTAAAACCAGGCCGCTGTACAGTCGGCAAATCGGTTGTGTCCGTGAAAATCTTCCGAACTCCAGCTTTTTCGAGCGTTGCCAAATCGCCATCTTTGTATTTTTGATTAGATTTGCTCCAACTATATCCGATAATAATGATTGCTCGCCCCTTCCCTTGAAAACAATTAATGTATCATGAGTACCTTTATCATAAAAGTTCCTTAAATTTGTGTCAATAGTTTAGCAACATTTGGTTACAGATTGTCTACATTTGCGGCCACAACGGTTTTTGTCACAAAAATTAGAGGGTGTAATGCTGGCTTAATCTAACGGAAATTGGCAAATGTGCATTTTAAAGAATCGGGTCAGAATTTTCGGACGCACACACCTAAAAGACGAATTACCATCAAAATATTCGTATGAGTGTTTGTGTTTTACCTTGGATGACATTTAGGATGAACCCCTTTTTTTAATGAATGTAAGATTTTTTTCAAAAACAAGTTGTTTGCAAGGGAAATTAAGTGCAAAATTATTACCGTTAAGCCTTCGAAAGGACTCATATATGACTGTAGTTAAAACCATAGTCAAAGACCGTGTGTTTCAAATTGCGGCAATCATTGCCGTACTTAGCCTCTTCTTGGCCCGACCACGGATTGCAGACATTAACTTCACCACGTTATGGTCACTCCTCGGGATGATGACCGTAATTCAAATATTTGAATATCTACACGTACTCGACTTCATCGCGTACCGGATGACCGCTGGTGCCCACACCGCGCGCCAGTTAACCTGGTTCTTCGTCATGCTGTCATTTGTGGCTGCCATGTTCCTCACCAACGACATGGCCGTTTTGACATTCATGCCGCTATACCTGCGCGTTGCAAAGAAACTACACTTACCCGAAATCGTGCCCGCAACCGCCATCGCGATGGCGGCTAACCTTGGGAGCTTCATGACGCCGTTCGGGAACTCACACAACATTTTCCTGATGTCGAAGTTCAAGATTTCGCTCCTCGACTTTGGCATGTGGGTGCTGCCGTTAGCGTTAATTAGCGTCATCTTCTTAGGTGCGCTGATGTTCTTCATCAAGCCCAAGGAAGTACCGGTTGTTCCCGTGCAGGATTTGCGGATCAACATGCGCCTAACAACCATCACCTGCATCGTGGCGGTTCTGGTATTCCTGTCCATCTTCGGTTTGCTACCACCATGGCTTGCGGCACTGATTGCGCTGGTTTACGCCGCCCTGCTCGACCGTAAGATTTTGCTCCACGTTGACTACGGGATTGTCTTCACCTTTGTCGCTTTTTTCATTATTGTCAGCGACATTCAGCAGGTCCCCGCCGTCGCCGCTATCCTGATTGCACTTGAACACAGCCCTTCGTCGGTTTACTTCACCAGCATTGCAACATCCCAGATCATGTCGAACGTCCCCGCGACCGTGCTCGTCGCGCAGTTCACGAACCACATTCCCGCCTTGTTCTACGGAACCAACATCGGCGGGATGGGGACCATGATTGCCAGCCTGTGCAACCTGCTCGCCTTCAAGCAATTCGGCGTTCACGCCAGCAAGGAAGCCCGCAGCAAGTTCTTCGTTCCGTTTACAGCCTTTAATTTCCTCGGGCTGTTCATCATCGGTGGCGTTTGTTACGCCGCCATGCTATTCTTCAGCTAAACTAAAACACGCTAGAATATCGCGCTGCTTAACCAGCATCCGCGCAAAAAAATGGGTATGTGCCATCCGGAAATCACCGGTTGGCACATACCCATTTTTCGTGGACATTTAAGTTAAATTAGCGCTATACAAGGACAGACCACCAGCTGACGGGATCAGATTCGGCCGGGCCCTACAACGCCCGCACGCCGATATCTTCGCGGTACGCCAGCTCGCCAGCAAGTTCAAAGACGCGCGCGTACGCCTGACAACGGGCGGCGTAGACATCAACCCCGTCGCCGATAACGGTCACAATCCGGCCGCCTGCACTCGTCAGGGCGCCGTCTGGAGCCACGTTCACCGCTGCGGGCAACCAGGCACCCTGGGCCAGCAGCGCCGCGCTCGGCCGCACAACGGGCAGCTGCGGGTGCGAGCTTGCAGGATAGGCGGGATGTGCAAGCACAACGTCGACGTAAGTACGTCCGTTCAGCTTCAGCGCCACCTGCTCCCCGCCGAGTAAGGCCGTCACCAGCGCGTAAAAATCATTTTGAATTTGCGGCAGCAACACCTGCGTTTCCGGATCGCCGAACCGCATGTTGTATTCGAGAATCTTGGGGCCATGCTGCGTAAACATCAGACCCATGTAAATCACACCGCAGCCGGGGTCGCCCTCCGCGTTCAGTGCCGCGATGGTTTGAACCATCAGTTCGTTTGCCTGTGCAACTTGAGTTTTATTGAACTGACTGGCTGGACTGATGGCGCCCATCCCCCCAGTGTTGGGACCAGCGTCACCGTTAAAGCGCCGTTTGTGGTCCTGAGACAATGGCAAAATGACGTATTTGTCCTGGGCATACAGGGCCATCACGGACGCTTCCTGGCCGGTGAGGTATTCCTCAAGCAAAACGGGCGCGTGCGCATCATTCAGGTAAATACCTGCCAGAGCCGTGTCCGCGTCTTTGCGTGTGAGCGCGACCGTGACGCCCTTACCGCCGGCCAATCCGTCCGCCTTGATTACGATCGGCGTGCCCATCTCCTCGAGCAGCACCCGCGCGGCGCCCAGCGTGAACACCTCGCGCGCCTTTGCGGTTGGCAGGTGGTGCCGGGCCATAAAGTTCTTCGCGTAGGTCTTGCTGCCCTCAAGCTGGGCCACGTTCTTGTTTACGCCAAAGATCGTTAACCCCGCCGCCAAAAATGCGTCAACGACACCCGCAACCAACGGCACCTCGGGGCCAACAAAGGTTAAATCGACGTGTTTGTTCGCAAAGTCAATCAACCCATCAAAATCCAGGACATCAATGGCAACTGGTTCCAGGCCCACCAGCTCCATTCCCGGATTGCCCGGAGCCACATAAACGTGCTCAACTTGGTCGGACGCCAAGAACTTCACGCCCAGTGCCGCCTCGCGCGCCCCGCTACCAATTACCAGAACGTTGTGCATCTTTTCAACCTCCAAATATTTCCCCGGAAATAACTATGGCAACACGGTCACGGCCAGCTGCCGGAACTAATTAGACCGCAGCAATCGCCTTGGAATTAGTGCCGGAAGTGGCGCACGCCCGTGGTGACCATGGTAATGCCGTATTCGTTGGCCTTATCAATGGATTCCTGGTCGCGAATACTACCGCCGGGCTGAATGATGGCGCGAATGCCGTGCTTGGCCGCGTAATCGACGGAATCGCCCATTGGGAAGAACGCATCTGAAGCTAGCACCGCACCGACGAAATTATCACTCTGCTGTGCCTGATCCAGGGCGATTTCAACCGACCCGACCCGATTCATCTGGCCGGCACCAATGCCCAGGGTTTGCCCCTTCTTGGCGACAACGATGGCGTTACTCTTAACGTGCTTGACCACCTTCTGTGCAAACACGAGGGCGGCAAGCTGCTCCGCGGTTGGCTTGACGTCGGTCACAACCGTTACCGCGTCTTCTTCCTCGACGGTCTTGTCGCGTTCCTGAATCAACAGGCCGCCGTGAACCGAGATTGTTTCGTATTCACGTTTGCCGTCGTCCGGCGACATGTCGACGGTCATGAGGCGCAGGTTCTTCTTCTTGGTCGTCAAAATTTCCAGGGCCTCGGGGCTGAAACTCGGGGCAATAATGATTTCGAGGAATAGCTTGTGCATCTTCGTGGCTGTGGCCGCATCAACTTCCCGGTTGAGGGCAATGATTCCGCCAAAAATGGAAACGGTGTCCGCCGCAAACGCCTTGTCCCAGGCTTCCTCAATGTTTGCGCCCTGACCAATACCGCACGGATTCATGTGCTTCATTGCCACCACGGTTGGCGCGTCGGTGAAGTCCGCCAGCGTCAGCAACGCAGCGTCGGCATCCTTGATGTTGTTGAAGGACAACTCCTTCCCGTGCAGTTGCTTGGCCGCGGCAATTGAGCCGGCCGCCGGGTAAGGTTCAGCATAGAACGCTGCAGCCTGGTGACTGTTTTCCCCGTAGCGCAGGTCCTGCTTCTTAACGTAGGTCGGCGTGAAGGTTGCGGGGAATTCCTCGCTGGTCAGGTACGCTGCGATTTGGGCATCGTATGCGGCCGTCGTCTGGAAAACCTTAGCCGCCAGTTGTTTGCGCAACGCAGCATCATCGTTGTCGACGCCGGCAAGCACGGCGTCGTAATCCGCCGCATCAACCACGGCCCACACACTAGCATTGTTCTTGGCCGCGGCCCGCAGTGCGGATGGACCGCCAATATCAATCTGCTCAATCGCCTCGCTGTAGGTCACGCCGGGCGTGTGAATGGTTGCGGCAAAGGGGTACAAGTTAACACAAATCACGTCAATGGGCGTAATGTCGTGTTCCGCAAGTGCCGCCATGTGCTCAGGGTCACTGCGCCGGGCCAAGATTCCCGCGTGAATCCGCGGGTGGAGTGTTTTCACCCGGCCATCAAGCATCTCGGGGAACCCAGTGACGTCCTCAACCCCCGTCACCGGCACGTGCGCCGCAATCAATGCGCGCTGCGTGCCACCGGTGGACACTACTTCAAATCCACGGTCGACGAGGCCCTGTGCAAATTCGGCCACACCCTGCTTGTCGTAAACGCTGATCAATGCTCGTTTTGCCATTTTTTAAATTGCCCTCCATTTAAAATTGCGCCAAGTTAATCAATCCTGCTCCAATAGTTGCTGCACCGTTTCCGGTAATAGTTTGTGCTCCACCGCGTGAATTCTGGCGGCGAGCGTGTCGATTGTGTCATTTACCAGCACACGCACGGGCTCCTGGGCGATGATTTGCCCAGAATCGATACCGGCGTCAACGTAATGCACCGTCACGCCGGTCACGCGCACCCCGTAAGCGAACGCGTCCTCAATCCCGGTGCGACCGGGAAAACTCGGCAGTAGCGCCGGGTGCAGATTAACGATTCGCTGCGGGTAGGCATCAAGCAACGTCGGTCCCAAGATGCGCATGAAACCCGCCAGCACCAGCATGTCGACTGGTGGCAGCGCGGCGACAATCGCAGCTTCAGCGGCTGCCTTGCTGGGGTAATCGCGGTAATTAATGGTAATTACCGGGACACCGGCCGCCTTGGCCTTACCCACCACTGGAGCATCGGCGTGGTCACACACCATGCACGCAATGTGAATCCCGGATTGGTCATCCCCGAATTTGGCCTGCAGCGCCGCAAAATTACTGCCGGTTCCTGACGCAAAAATCGCAATGCTTTTCATTTATGCTTCCTCCTGCCACTGAACCGGCGCATCGGCGTCAAGGCGTGGCACCACCTTGCCCAGCACCAGCGCGTCTGGCACCTGAGTTTGGATTGCCTGCACGTTTGCCGGCGCCACCGCCAGCACCATGCCGATGCCAAGGTTAAACGTCAACCGCATGTCCGCCAAGCTGAGGTCACCAGCGCTTTGCAGCCGCTGGAATAATTCCGGCCACTGCCAGCTGCCCGCGTTAATCTGTGCCGCCAGATCATCTGGCAGCATGCGCGGAACGTTATCGGTGAAGCCGCCACCCGTAATGTGCGCGGCGCCGTGAATCAGCTTCTGCTCCAGCAGCGGCAACATTACGTCGGCATAGATTCTGGTTGGCGTCAGCAGCGCTTCCGCCACATCCCGACCATCACCGAGCGGCTTAACACCCAAATCCGTTTCGCGGAGCAGCTTGCGCACGAGCGAAAATCCGTTGGCGTGCACACCCGCGCTCGGCAGACCAAGCAAAACATTCCCGGCAGCCACGTGCTGCGGCAATATCGCCGTTTCACTGGCCACCCCAACGGCAAAACCGGCCAAGTCGTAATGGCCTGCCGGATACATCCCCGGCATTTCTGCCGTTTCGCCGCCAATTAGGGACATGTGCGCCAGCTGACACCCGTGGGCCACACCGGCAACAACGGCCGCGGCGAGGTCCACGTCGAGTTTGTCCGTCGCCATGTAATCAAGGAAGAACAGTGGCTTGGCCCCATCCGCCAGCAGGTCATTGGCCACCATCGCGACCAAGTCAATGCCGATGGTGTCGTGGACGCCAAACTCCTTAGCCAGTAGCAGTTTGGTCCCAACCCCGTCAGTTGCCGCCAGCAGCACTGGATTATCAACTTGCGGCAACCGGTACGCCGCCGCAAAGCCGCCGAGCCCGCTCAGCACGTTCGCGTCCTGCGTTGACTTCGCTAAGGGTCCGTACGCCTTGGCCGCAGCGTTCCCCGCGGCCACATCGACACCGGCGGACTTGTAGTCTATCGTCATGGTGCGCTCACCTCGCTAACATCAATCTTCCGGCAGGCCATTTCCTTAGCGAAGCCGGCCGCGTAATCGTCCAGTGGCGTTGGGTAATCACCCGTGAAGTACGCCGTGCACAGTCCCCCGTGTGGTGCCGTTGTCTTCAGGCCCACGCTCTCTTCTAGTCCGCTCACAGACAAAAAGCCCAGGGAGTCGACATCGAGCAGTTCCCGCATCTCGGCAACGCTGTGGTTTGCCGCCATCAGTTCATCCATCGACTGAATATCAATTCCGTAGAAGCACGGGAACCGCAGTGGCGGGCTGCTGATGCGCAGGTGCACCTCCTTGGCCCCGGCCTGACGCAGCAATTTCACAATCTGCATGGACGTGGTGCCGCGAACGATGGAATCATCAACGAGCACCACCTTTTTGCCCCGCACCACGTCAGGAATGGCGCTGAGTTTCATGCGGACACTGCGCTCGCGTAATTCCTGAGTGGGCTGGATGAACGTGCGCGCGACGTACTGGCTCTTCACCAGGCCCATTTCGTAGGGCAAGTTGCTGGCACGCGCATAGCCAATTGCGGCCGAGAGTGACGAATTCGGCACCCCGCAAACAATGTCGGCATCCACAGGTTGTTCCCGCGCTAGCTGTTCACCAAGGCGCACCCGCGCTTCGTGCACGTTCACGCCGAAGATGTTCGAGTCGGGTCGGGCGAAGTAGATGAACTCCATTGAGCAGACTGAAAGTTGCGTATCCGTTGTGTACTGCTCCGCGTGCAACCCCGCATCGTCCACCGTCAGCATTTCGCCCGGCTGAACGTCGCGCACGAACTTGGCGCCAATCGCATTAAGCGCGGCGGTTTCACTGCAAATCACGGTTCCCCCATCTGGCAGGGCGCCAATCACGAGGGGCCGGAAGCCATTCGGATCACTGGCCGCATACATGGCGTGTTCGGTGAGCAGCATGAAGGCAAATCCGCCGTGGACCTTGTTGAGTGCCTCCTTCAGCTGGGCCGCAAACGTTGGCTGCTTGCTCCGGCGCACTAGGTGCATGAGGACCTCGGTATCGGAGGTAGACTGGAAAATCGCCCCATTATCCTCCAATTTGCGCCGCAAGCTAATTGCGTTAGTCAAATTACCGTTGTGGGCGAGCGCGATGGCCTCGTCACTGAAGCGAAAGAGCAGCGGCTGGATGTTTTCAAGCACGCGCCCGCCCGCGGTTGAATACCGCACGTGACCCAGCGCGGCGCTGCCGTGAAGTGCCGCCAGCTGCATCGGCTTCGTGAACACCTCGCTCAGCAGACCCAGTCCGTGGTGCCGCACCAGCCCATGGTCAGTCAGGCCGACAATCCCGGCACCTTCCTGGCCGCGGTGTTGCAGCGTGTGGAGCCCAAGGTGGGTCAACTCCGCTGCGTTCGGGTTGCCCCAGATGCCAAAGACCCCACACTCTTCGTTCAGTCCCTTTATTTCATGTGGCATGGAATGGCCTCCTCGTAGGTCGCCCTGGCCGCCGTCAAATCAATCGCGAACGCATCCGATGCGGTTTGCACGTGCAGCTGGTCGCCGCTTGTGACACGACCAATTTCCTGGGCCAGTGCACCAACTTGCGCACTAAATTCCGCAGCCTTGTCAGCCGGAACTGTGAGCAAGAAGCGGCCCTGTGTTTCAGCGAACAGCTGGGCGTTCGTCAGATTCAAGGTCACATCGGCCCCCAAATTGCCTTGGAGTGCCATCTCGGTCAGCGCCACGGCAAAGCCGCCAATACTCAGATCGTGTGCGGCGGAAACCAAACCGCTGCGAATCGCGCCGAGCACCGCATCCTGGTTGGCCTTCTCGGCACGCAGGTCAAGTGGGAAGAGCTCGCCCGCAATTTGTCCCTGCAGCATTTTTTGCAGCTCAGTGCCGTTAAAATCATCGCCGGTTTCGCCGACGAGGAAAATAACATCCCCGGCATTCTTGAAGCCGCTGGTCGTCACCGTCGCCAAATCGTCAATCAGCCCCACCATCCCGATCATCGGCGTTGGGTGAATCGCCGCACCATTAGTTTCGTTGTAGAGCGAGACGTTCCCGGAAATTACCGGGGTGTTGAGCTGCTTGCAGGCGGAAGTGATACCCTTCGCGGACTCAGCCAATTCGTAAAAATGCGTGGGCTGGGTCGGGTCGCCGTAGTTCAGGCAATCAGTAATACCGATGGGTTCGGCGCCACTTGCCACCAGATTCCGCGCCGCCTCTGCCACAACCATGGCGCCACCGCGCTGTGGATTGAGGTACAGGTACCGACCGTTCGAATCGGTCGTCATGGCCAGAGCCTTGTGCGTACCACGAATCCGCACCACGCCGGCGTCACTACCCGGGAGCACCACGGTGTTCGTCTTCACCTGCGCGTCATAGCGCCGGTACAGTGACGATTTGTCTGCAATCGTGGACTGGCCAAGCATCGCCAGCCACGTGGATTGAACATCGGTGATTTCAGGCATTGCGGGCGCGACAGGGTGTTCGAGCCGCGCCGGCTTTTCGCCCTGTTGGTGATAAATCGGTGCATCGGAAGCAAGTAGGCTAACTGGTACGTCGCACACCAGGTCACCCTTGTGGTACAGCTTGTAGCGCAGTTCATCGATAACGTGACCACAAACCACGGCGTCCAGCCCGTACTTGGTGAATACGTCGATGATTTCCTGTTCACTTCCCGCGCGAACACAAAGTAGCATGCGTTCCTGGGATTCGGACAGCATAATTTCAAACGGAATCATCCCCGGCTCGCGTTGTGGAATCAAATCCAGGTCAAGGGCCATTCCCGCCCCCGCCTTGTCCGCCATTTCAACGCTGGAGCTGATGAGCCCCGCGGCCCCCATGTCCTGCATCCCCACTAGGGCGTCACGGTGCTGCCGAGTTACCTCCAGGCAGGCGTCCGTCAGTAGCTTCTCCATGAATGGATCGCCGACCTGCACCGCCGCGCGGTCCGCCTGCTTATCATCGGCAAATTCACTGGACGCAAAACTAGCGCCATTAATTCCGTCACGCCCGGTCTTGGCGCCAACGTAGATAATCGCGTTGCCCACGCCGGCAGCACGCCCGCGCTGAATCTGATCTTTGTTCATCACGCCGACACACATGGCGTTGACCAGCGGGTTGCGGGCGTAGGTTGGATCAAAATTGGTTTCACCACCAACCGTTGGAATCCCAATCGAGTTTCCGTAGCCCCCGATGCCCGCGACCACTTCGTCCACGAGGTGCCGGACGTGCGGGTCGTCTAGTTCACCGAAACTGAGTGAATCCAGCAGTGCAATTGGTTCGGCCCCGATGGAAAAGATGTCACGAATAATCCCCCCAACCCCGGTTGCCGCACCCTCGTACGGTTCCACGGCGCTTGGGTGGTTGTGGCTTTCGGCCTTGAACACGACGGCCTTGCCCTCACCGATATCAATCACCCCGGCACCTTCACCGGGGCCCATCAGAACGCGGTCGTTTTTGGTCCAGAAGGTTTTGAGCACCGGCTTACTGTACTTGTACGCGCAGTGCTCACTCCACATCCCGCTGGCAAGCCCTATTTCCGTGTAGTTTGGCAGCCGCCCCAGCTTGCTGGTGAATCGGTCGTATTCTTCCTCGGTCAATCCCCAGTCCAAGTAAGGCTTTTGTTCCTTAATCGCCTGTGGGTCAAGTTCAACGCGCTGCATTTGCCAATACCTCCTGCTTCAGTGATTCAAAAACGCCTAGGCCATCGGTGCCACCCAGCAGGGCCTCCACCGCGCGCTCGGGGTGGGGCATCATCCCCAGCACGTTTCCCGCTGCGTTAGTCAGACCGGCAATATCGTTCAGGCTGCCGTTCGGGTTGTCGCGGTACCGGAACACCACCTGCTGGTTGGCTTCAAGCTTGGCCAGCGTGTCCGGGTCAGCGTAGTAGTTTCCTTCCCCGTGGGCAATTGGCAAAGTAATGGTCTGCTCCGGTTCGTAAGCGTTACTAAAGGGGGTGTCGGTGTTAACCACGGCAAGCTCTTCGGGAGCGCAAATGAAGCTGAGCGATTTGTTCCACTGCAGCGCCCCGGGCAGCAGGCCGGCCTCGCACAAAATCTGGAAACCGTTGCAGATACCGATGACCAGCCCGCCGTTTTCTGCGTGTGCCTTAAGCGCGGGCATAATCGGGCTGAAGCTGGCGATGGCACCGCTGCGCAGATAGTCGCCATAGGAAAAGCCGCCCGGAACCCCCACGATGTCGTACCCGGCCAAAGTGGTTTCACTAGCCGAGACGATGTCGGTGTCAATCCCCGCAATTTCCTGGAACGCCCAAGCAAGATCCTGGTCACAGTTAGACCCAGGGAAACTAATTACGGCCGCCTTCATGCTTTCACCTCGCTAATTTCGGTCAGCTCGAAGCGGTAGGTTTCCATGTTCACGTTGGCTAGCAAGGCGTCACAGATGTGATCCACCTGCGCACTCGCTGCCTGTTCATCCTTAGCGGCCAAAACCAATTCGAAGTATTTGCCGAACAGTACCGACTCAACATTGTCGTAGTCCATCCGCTTCAGCGCGGTCTTAATGGCTTCCGCTTTTGGGTCGAGTACTGAGGGCTTGTAGTTGACGTAAATCGAGGCTTTAAACATGGGCTTTTTCCTTTCTGTGGGTACAATCACGCGTTAAATAATTCCAAACTAACCGGCACTTTCCGGTTACTTGCTGGCCTGCAGCCGCCGCAACACTTCGCGATAAACCGGCTGCAATTCCCCAGCGTGTTTCCGAAAGACATCCTTATCCAGCGAGTCACCGGTTGCATCATCCACCAGCCGAAAATTATCGGGCGACAATTCATCGGCCAAGACCAGTGAGCCATCCGCCAGCGTGCCAAATTCGAGCTTGAAGTCGACGAGTTTGATCCCCGCCTTAGCAAACCGCGCCGTCAGGAAGTCGTTGACCTGATCAGTTAGGGCACGCACCTTAGCCAGCGTTGCTGCGTCCGCAATTCCAAGTGCCTGAATCTGGTCGTTGTTAATGAACGGATCGTCTAGCGCATCGGATTTGTAATAGTATTCGTGAATCGCTGGCTTGAAAGATAACAGGTGTTTCACATGGAACTTGGTTTCAAAGTGGCCCGAAGCGTAATTCCGCAAAACCACTTCCAGTGGCAGCATCTTCGCCTTGCGCACAATCATGCTGCCCTGGTCCGGTGTATCCACGTAATGCGTAGGCACCCCCGCTGCCGTAATTTCCTGGAAGAGCAACGCGGAAATTTGCAGGTTTAAAGTGCCCTTCCCGGCGATTGTCTCCTTGCGCTTCCCGTTGAGTGCCGTTGCCTGGTCCAGGTATTCAACCCACAACAATTCGGGATCATCGGTGGCGGAAACCCGCTTAGCCTTACCCTCAAACAGCACTTCCTTCTTGACGGTCATTATTTTGCCTCCTGAATTTTTACTTCATCAAGTAACTGCTGAACATCGCTGCCAATAACCGTGATGTGGCCCATCTTCCGTCCGGTCCGCACCGCCGCCTTACCGTAATCGTGCAGGTGCCACTGCGGATGATCCGGCCACTGCACAAGGGCGTTTGGCAAATCATCGCCGAGCAGATTGCGCATCACCGCTGGGGCGTACTGGGTGATTGGCGGAATTGGCAGTCCGCAAACACTCAGAATGTGTGCAGCAAACTGCGAAACGTTGCACGCCTCAATGGAGTAATGACCAGAGTTGTGTGGCCGTGGTGCCAACTCGTTAATTAACACGCGGTTGCCCTCGGCGAACATCTCAATGCCAAGTACCCCCCGCAGGTTTAACGCGGAGGCGATGGTTGTGGCCGCCGCACTCACCGCGGCCTTCAGCTCGATAGTGAGATCAGGCGCCGGCGCAATGGTTGTGTGCAGGATATGGTTCTGGTGGTGATTTTCCACCACGGGAAAGACCCGAACCACATCATCACCGCCGCGCGTAACCATGACGGACAATTCACGGTCGAAATTCTGCCGCGCCTCCAAAATGCACGGCGCCTGCTGCAGTAGTTGCGCGCCCGCCGCCAAATCAGCCGGTGAGTTCAAATCCACCTGGCCGTGACCATCGTAGCCACCACTAGTTGTCTTCAAGATTGCCGGATACCCAATCTCCCCAACAGCCGCGGCCAGTTCCGCGCCATCGCTCACCGGTGCAAACGAAGTCACGGGCAATCCGTGATCATTCAAGAAGGTCTTTTCGTTCACCCGGTCCCCTGTGATCCGCAGAAGCTCGGTCCCCTGGGGCACCGCAACGATGTCTTGCACGGCTTCTAACGCCTCGAGGTCCACGTTCTCGAACTCATAGGTCAAAACATCGCTGCGCCGCGCCAGTTCCCGCAACGCATTTGTGTCACTGTATTCGGCGGTAATCTGAAAATCAGCAACCTGACCCGTTGGGGAATCCGGCGTTGGCTCGAGCACGCCGATGCGGTAGCCCATTGCACGTGCGGCGAGTGCCATCATCCGCCCCAACTGACCACCACCGATGATGCCAATGGTTGACGGTGGCAAAAACACCTTATTCATGAAGGGTGGCCCCACTTTCCTGTGCCGCTTTGGTTTGCGCCTTCCGGTATGCCGTTAGCTTGGCGGCAACATCCGCGTCAGTGATTGCCAGCATCGCCGCCGCGTACAAACCGGCGTTTATCGCCCCAGCATCACCGATTGCGGTGGTGCCGACCGGAATTCCGGCTGGCATTTGGACAATCGATAGCAAGGAATCAACCCCGTTTAATGTTCGTGTTTTTACCGGAACACCAATTACCGGCACCGTCGTATTTGCAGCCAGCATGCCCGGTAAATGCGCGGCACCACCAGCACCCGCAATGATGACCGCATAGCCATTATCCCGGGCACTCTGCCCGAACTTCGCCAGATCATCGGGCATTCGGTGTGCAGAAATAACCTTGTTATCATGCGGTACACCTAACTTTGTGAGTACTTGGGCGGCCTTTTGCATTACCGGCCAATCAGACGTACTCCCCATCACGACAGCAACCTTCACCTTGACCACTTCGCTTTCATTTTGTTGGCCCAAGCCTACCACATTTTGTTTGGCGATTTCAACCGTTTTAGGAACAATTATCACGCTAATAGTAGTTATAGTTCGTGTTTTATACTAAAAAGGCGAACGTTCGCAAGTAGCGCCCGTTCGCTCAGAAAATCATTTCAACTCGCGCTCCTCACTTACTCAATCTTTCCTCATTGGCGTTGCGACCCCCGCGCCGATTAATGTTCCTGGTTAACTAAAATAAATCATTACCTATTTGCAAAAACTGTATGGTTGGCGGCCTCGAAAAGGGGTAAAATGTATTTATGAAAACGTTTTACAG
Organism: Lacticaseibacillus hulanensis; assembly: GCF_004010095.1. GTDB lineage: Bacteria > Bacillota > Bacilli > Lactobacillales > Lactobacillaceae > Lacticaseibacillus > Lacticaseibacillus hulanensis. The sequence goes on from NZ_RRYD01000014.1 coordinate 43,295, forward strand.
AGATTTGTGATTCGGCTTGAAAGGAATGTACACCAATGACTAAATACATCATGGCTATCGATGAAGGCACGACCAGCACCAGGGCCATTGTGTTCGACCACGATGGCAATACCGTTGCGTCCTCGCAGCGTGAATTCACCCAATATTTTCCCAGTTCAGGTTGGGTCGAGCACGACGCAAGCAAAATATGGTCTGCCGTTCAAGCAACCATCGCTGACGTCTTCATCAACAGTGACATCCAGCCCAAGGACATCGCCGGAATCGGCATTACCAATCAACGCGAAACCACAGTAATCTGGGACAAGCAAACCGGACTACCCATCTACCACGCAATTGTGTGGCAGTCGCGGCAAACAACCGCTTTAGCCGAGCAGCTCCAAAAGGAAGGCTACAGTGAATTCTTCCGGGAAAGAACCGGACTGATTATCGACCCGTATTTCTCTGCCACGAAGGTGCGCTGGATTCTCGACCACGTGCCTGGCGCCCAGGAACGTGCCGAACGCGGCGAGCTCCTCTTCGGGACGATCGACACGTGGTTAACCTGGAAACTGTCCGGGGGTGCCATTCACGTCACCGACTACACGAACGCGAGCCGGACCGCCTTGTTCAACATCCACACGCTCGATTGGGACAAGGACATCCTGCAGTTGCTCAACATTCCGAAGATTATGCTGCCAGCAGTGCGGGCCAACGACAAGGTGTACGGCAGCACTGCCAGTTACCACTTCTACGGTAGCCAGGCCCCGATTGCCGGCATTGCCGGGGACCAGCAGGCAGCCCTCATTGGTCAGCTTGCCCTCAAGCCGGGGGAAGTGAAGAACACTTACGGAACGGGTAGCTTTATCGTGATGAATACCGGCAGTGAACCGGTCGCTTCCAAAAACAACCTACTGACGACGATTGCGTACGGACTTAACGGAACCGTCACATACGCGCTTGAGGGTTCAGTCTTTGTTTCTGGGTCTGCCATTCAGTGGCTGCGCGATTCAATGCATCTGGTGCAAAACGCGGCCGACTCCGAAGCGGCGGCGAAAGCCAGCCAAAACGACAACGAGGTTTATGTCGTGCCCGCCTTCACCGGACTGGGTGCACCATATTGGGATCCAGATGCCCGCGGCGCAATTTTCGGGATTACCCGTGGAACCACAGACAACGATTTGATTAAGGCCACGCTCCAATCGCTCGCTTACCAGACCCGCGACGTCGTTGATACGATGGTGGCCGACACCAATACCGCCATTCCTACGCTCCGGGTCGACGGGGGTGCGGCCCGCAACGATTATTTGCTTCAGTTCCAGGCTGATTTGCTCGATGTCCCCGTCGAACGGGCTGCGGTTTTGGAGACAACCGCGCGCGGCGTTGCCTATCTGGCCGGCCTTGCCGTTGGTTTCTGGCAGGGTTTTGATGAGTTGCAGGAGTTAACTAAAGTCAAAGGAAAATTCACCGCGCAAATAACAACAGCTGAACGTGACAAGTTATATCACGGATGGCAAGCCGCAGTAGAGGCGACGCGCATGTTTGCTCGCAAAAATAACATCTAACTAAACTGTGAAATATTTAACTTATAGTCATTTCAGCTTTTACCTATGAATTTTGCGTCAGCGGTAGTAAAATAAAGTCAATTATATTAGGAGCGAACTTTTTTACGTATATACTTGATTGACGGGGGTTTGGGGGAATCCTCATCACGTGGAGGTCACCGTTATGCTGAGATTTTATGGTCAACCAAAGTTTAGGGTTATGGACGCTGACAAGGACCCAGTGGGCTACGAACTATTCATTCGTGAATGGCGTGACGACCGCTGGATGTTGCCGGAAGACTTTACTGCCTGCACACCGGACCAGATGGCGCAGCTTCTTTCGCAAACCATCGCCAAGTTACCGGAAAACATTGAACTAATCTCGTTTAACTTGGAGCAGAGCCAGTTTGTCGATGACCGGTACATTGACATGGTCAAGCAGATTCAAAACACAACGAGCATCAACATTTTCACTGAACTCACAGAACGCACTGACGCTAACGTATCCATTGCGCAACTCAAGGACGCCGCGCGTAAGTTCCACAATCTCGGCTTGCTGGTCTGCATCGATGATGTTGGCACCGGCGACAACACGCCAGAGCTTGTGCTTGAGCTGAACGATTACATCGATGAGTACAAGTTCGCGCTGCAAAACTTCCGGCCGTTTAACCGTATCAGCGAAATCACCGGCACCATCACCTTCTGGTACGAGATGGCCGCCAAAAACGGGAAGATGCTCGCCATCGAGGGCCTTGAGAACGAAGCCGACCTGAGTACAATTCAGCAATCATATCCTTGCGACGTAATCCAAGGCTACTACATGGGCAAGCCGGCACTACTCCCAATTGCCGAAGACGTCAAAAGTGACCTCGTAAATTAAAAAAAGCTCGGCATTTGCCGAGCTTTTTTGTTGCAGATTAACCTGCTTGTTTAACTACCAATCTACTCAATAGCAATCGTGTCGTCCTTAGCTGCCGCCTCTGTTAGCTTGGGCAGCACAACCGTGAGCACACCATCAGCCATTGACGCCTTGATGTGGTCACGATCAACGTCTGGCAGGCGGAAACTGCGGCTAGTTTCGCCGTACTGCCGCTCGCTCATCAGCACGTTCCCATCCTTGTCCGTGTGGTCGTCAAACACATCGTGCCGAACGCCAATGGTGAGCACATCATCACGGTAATTCATCTTGATGTCTTCCTTTTTCAGACCCGGTACGTCGACCTTCACTTGGTATTCCTTGTCGCGATCCTTAATGTCCGTTTTGAGCGTGTGTTGTGGAACCATGTCACCAAATAAGCGGCGCCCCATTTTGGCAAAAAATGGGTCATCTAGCCAGCCGTCGCGTTGCAACAAATCATTCGTCATAACACTCATCCTTTCATTAATTACCAATTACCACTCCCACCGACACATTAATTATAGCATCCCCAACTGACCAAATTGCAAATAAGCATATTTGGCCATTTTTTTGCCGTTTTAATAACAATTAGTGCATTTCTGGCTCAAACAAAATGAAATCACGGATACTTTGCTCTTAAAATTAACAATTTGAATTAAGGTGTGGGGCATTATGCGGTCAAAACACGCCAAAATGGCCGCAACCAAAGTTGTCCCCTACTGTTCACCAGTTTGCACGGGTTATCAACACTAGTTATACACACCGCGAGTATTTACCTCCCCAAATATTGGGGTAAAGCACACGTTCGCGCCAAGATTTGGTGTGCAAAAAAATCAAGCCCAAATTGCAAAATTGCCGTTTATCCACAAGCAAAAATTATTCGTAAGCTGGTTGCAAGCGGGAGCAAATGCCCAGTCTACCGCGTTTTCCCAGCTGCATTTTCTAGAAAAAAAGTTTTTGTACACAGCTTATCCCAAGAAGTGGAAAACTCCCTTAAACCCACTTATAAACACAATCCACAGACTTATCCACAGGCGGTAGATAGTTTTGTCCTCAGCGTTAATCCCCAGCCCTGAAAGCAAATCACGAACAAATCTCCGCTTTTTACCGTTTTAATTAACAAAAGTTCGGATTTTTCGCTTATTTTTGGATAGAAGGTTCTGAAAACGGTATTTTTAGGGGCGATTAGTTACTTCATCCCCGGTAAGAACACCACCAATACACCCTGTGGATACAAAAAGCGAGCTGACCGTGTGGCCAACTCGCTTTTGGACTTTTTACTTAATTAGAACTATCCGACGTATCCAGCTGGGAGGTCGTCTGGGTGAGCTTAATGTTGACGGTCTTCTTGCTGCTACCACGGTAGTAGGTGACCTTCACCGTATCGCCAACTGCATGCTTGTACAGCTCGGTGTGCAGGTCGGCCATGTTCGAGACGTCATTGCCGTTAATGGCCACAATGACGTCGTACTTCTTGATTCCGGCTGCCCGGGCGATACTCTTGGTTGTGAAGCTTGCGACCACCACACCGCTTGTGACGGAGCTTGGCAGCTTCAGAACGCCAGACTGCTGATCAGCTGAAACCTGATCGAGGTCCACGGCGGAAATGCCGAGTGCCGGCCGCACAACTTTACCGTTCGTCACGAGCTGGTTGATGATGGATACCACTTCATTGCTAGGAATGGCAAAGCCCATGCCCTCAATTGTGGCACTATCACTACTGCTCGAGGAGGAGCCAGACAGCTTCATCGAGTTAATCCCGATTATCTGGCCAGCCAGGTTAATTAGTGGACCACCGGAATTACCGTTGTTGATGGCCGCATCCGTTTGAATAACGGTTTGCTGACTCGTGGTTTGGCCCGTCGTCTCGTCGGTCGCGTTAACCGTCCGACTCTTGGCGGAAATAATCCCCTGGGTCACACTCGTCGCGTAGTCCGTCCCGAGTGGTGAGCCAATCGCCAGGACGGTTTGACCGGCAGATATCTTGCTTGAGTCACCGAAGCTAGCCGTTGCGGTTACCTTGGTGGACTTAATCTTGAGCACCGCCAAGTCGGTCACGGCATCCGCGCCGACCTTTGTCGCGGTCAACTTGGTCCCGTCGCTTAAGATCACCTCGAGCTTATCTGAGCCGGAAATCACGTGGTTGTTGGTGACAACGTACGCATAATCACCGTCCTTCTTATAAATCACCCCGGACCCTTCCGAGTATTCCGTCAGCGTCGAACTGGATGACCCGGAGTTGTCGCCCCGCCCCGATCCGAATAAATCGCCCCAGGCCCCATCATCTGAGGAACTCTGATTCTGGTAATTAATCACAGATACGACCGCGTTTTTCACCTTTTTAAACGCGGTTTGTGATGCATCGCTCTGCGTTACGGCCATGTTGGACACCTTGGTCGCGCCGCCACTGTTGCTGGTCGTGGTGATGCCGACACCGCTGCCGCTGCGGGTGAGCGCGTAGTACGCCGCGCCCCCACCGGCGCCACCGCCAATCACGGCCGCAACAACTGCAACCAAAATAATCTTGCCCCACCCTTTTGGCTTGCGGGGTGGCTGCTGGTCCCCGTTGTTTAGTGGTTCTTCTGTGAATTGATGTGTTTGGTTATCCATAATGTTCGTGGCCAAAACGCCACCGATCCTCCTTTACGGTACAGACGCAAAGCGCCCGCAGACTTTAATATTGGAAGCATCTCCACTTCCTGATAATTCTATAATATCGATGGAATGTGACCAAAGTGTGATGAACCCAGTAAGGTTTTAGTACGCTTTCTACATAATTAGCATAACATTTTGCCTCACCCAAAATGTTGCCCGCACCAACTATTTACCAACATTTTACAGAGCCGGCCGGATGCGTTAAGCCTTGCTCGACCGTCAGCACCTTAGCCCTGCACTTTTAGGCCACACAAAAAAACCAGACGGGACAGATTGGTTAAATCTGTTCCCATCTGGGGCGTTAATTACTGAGTGAGACCGATCTTGAACCGCATCATGGTGTTCTTGGCGTCGCGTGCCTGCCGCGCAGTCTTGGCCGCTGTTGGGCTGGCGGAGCGAATCTCGTTACCCTCGTGATCGTGGTAGATGAGCAATTCCTGTGGCACGGGAATCCAGCGCGTTACGTCGAGGTCGACGTCAAAGCTCTTGGAGTAGATGGTGCCGCTGATTGGCATGCCAATGTCCCCACTGGTGCTGATGCGCACCGTGAATGGCTTGTCAGGGCCGAAATCGGGCTCGGCTGGGGCCTTACTGAAGTCCGCCTCGTCGCCAAACTGCTTTTCAAAGCGGGCGTACTGCGTGCCATCGATACCGACAAACACCGCTTCAGAAATGGCTGACAGGTAGACGCTCGTTATTTCATAACCCCAAGACTGCATGTAGCTAACCGCGTAAAAGACCCGGTCCAGCAGCTGCTCGAACTGACCACGCCGGTACATCAGCTTGGTGACCCGAAGCATCAGGTCGATGTTCAGGTACTCACTGACGGCACTTTCGTTGTGTTCTTCATAGAAACGGCACGCCTCATCGTAGGTCAGCGTGCGGAAATTCGTTTCGAAGAACTTCGGGTGTGCTTCCTTAAAGACGTTCAACTTATCGCGGTTGCCCCAGTATGTGACGTGGCTCAAACGCCGCACGTCCTTGATAACGTCCTTTTGCGCTGCTTGGACAACGTTATCAACTTCGCGCCAGTTCTCGAAATCCGAATATTTCAGCAAACCTGCCATGAAAATTCGTCCCTTCTCCGTGTTATTTAATGTCTCAACCGTATACAAATTATTCAATTACATTATAACAGAGTCGCGGTATAAGCCCAAAGAAAAAGTAATGTTAAATCTTCAATGACGCAAAATTTGCAAGCAGACGTTATCACTAAATTTGTCATATAATTACCGCCAAGATTAACTAATTGCTAGCAATTACGCGTTCTGTTAAACGAGCAATTAAAGTGCGGTACAAAAAAACCGTCCGGCAGACGGACGGTTTTTGATTCACGATTAATTTAGACGACAAAGAGCGGCTGTGCATGTTCGCGCTCCGTGTCGAGCACGTCGAAATCATGCCCAACACCTAAGCCTTCTTGCTGCAACATCTGCGCAACGGTCATGTGCGCGAGCGGCCGCGTATTGTTGTGCGCGGAACGGTGGCCGAGATAAACCCGCTTCGTACGCGGACCAATCACGTCCAGAAGTGTGTTGGCCCCATCCTCATTGGACAAGTGCCCGTAATCGGACAGGATTCGTTGCTTCAGGCTCCACGGGTACGGGCCCTCCCGCAGCATTTCGATATCGTGGTTCGCTTCCATAATGTATGCGTCCGAATCACGAATGGTCCCGGCCAGCCGGTCAGAAACATAGCCCGTATCGGTTAGAATCGTAAACGCCCGGTCATCGTGGTGGAACTGGTAGAACTGCGGTTCAGCTGCATCGTGGGACACAGCAAAACTTTCGATGTCCAAATCATCTAACGACAACGTGGTGCCCCGCTTGAAGATGTGGAGTTGATCGTATGGCAGAATCCCAACGCTCTTTGGCAGGTGGGCAAACGTGCCCTCGTTCGCGTAAATATTGAGGTTGTGGTACCGCCGCGCCAGAACGCCCACACCAGCCACGTGATCACTGTGTTCATGCGTGATGAAGAGGCTGTCCACGTCGTCCAAACTGCGGCCAACGCTTGCCAGCAACTCAGCCATTTTCTTCCCAGAAAAACCGGCATCAACCAGCACCTTGTGTTTCGGTGTCTCAATGTATGTTGCGTTGCCCGTGCTGGAACTGGCCAGTACACTAACGCGCATGCCAAAATCTTCCTGCTCCAAACTGCCACTACCTTCCTTAATCTATAGCTTCGATTCTACCCCATTATTCTAAGGGTTGCATTAAAGCGGCACGAACAAGACGGCCGGGTAATCCCCAAAGTGGAATCCCCCAACCTCATTGTTAATGCGTCTTGATGACCGCCTTGGTAATGGCGTTAATCCGCTTAATGGACACGCTCTTGGAGTTCTTGCTCTCGATACCAACGAAATACGCGGGAATGTACACCGTGCTCCCCTTGGCGTCGAGCAACCACGTGTACCCCTTGTTAATCCAGATGACACGGGAGTTCGCGACAATTTCGTTGCTCTGGTACAGCGTCGTGACGGCCTCGCGCTCACTAATGACGGTCTCGTCATTGCGCATCGTCAGCAACTTGTCGACGTAAGTTTGGGTGTAGCCAGTGAGTTTACCATCGTGGACGGTCAGGATTAGCTGGCCGCGATCATCAAGGAGCAGCCGGCCGTTAACCTTTTGCGCAAAAACATAACTCGTGTCCGTACTTAGGTATTTCTGGTACACATATTCGTGACCGTACAGTACATTCGCGCTGCTTTGCACCCAGTCGGTCAGCTGCGTGGCAACATTATCGTCCTTGCGCAGCGTCAGTGGATTGTTCAGCGTTGCGTCCAGCGTGACGTAAGCGCCCTTGTTGACGTTGATTGATTGGTCACCAGACTTGGCCACCTGCATGTAGTGGTCCGCCAAATCGTTGTTGCCGCGGCTAGCAAGGTACGCGCCGGTGCTGGTCTTCGTCGATAACTCGGGCAGGGCAATGTCGTCATCCTTGATATCACGCATGACCTGATTCGTCCCGCCGGTGGTTCCGGTGCTCAAGTACACCCGCTGATTTTGGGCCATACTCCAGCCAAGGAAAATGTCGAGTGCAACAAATACGACTAAGAAAATCCATTCAATTCGGCGAAAATCCATAGCAATCCCTCCTTCCCGTCTCCGTTACCGCGTGTTCGCGGCCGAGCTGTCCATGGCCTTGCTGCGGCCACCAGCAGGCGTAACCTCGCTCACTTTCGCCTTAATCGTAGCTTCCGTGATTGTGCCATCCATGATGCTTGCGTAGTCATAATAGGTCCCGTTTAGACGCACATAATAGGTTGGCACCAGGTCGATAACCAGAGAACTATCATCGTCTTTTTCCCACTTGTAACCAGGCTGCACATCGTCAATCTGGCCGTTCGTGAAGCCCTTGGCCCGCACGTTAGCTAGAACCGTTGAGGTCGAAGCCAGCTTAACCGGGTTTTCCCTAGTTGGTACGGGAACGGACAAATTATCACCAGAAAAATCAATGGTCAAACTGCCATCGGTGCGTGTCACTTCGACAGTTCCGCTCATTGTCTGGTTGAACACCGGTAGTCCGTCCACGTACGTACGGAACGTCACCGCTTTTGCGCTCGTGTCGTAGTGGGTAAACCGCACGCCATCAACACTGGTTGGTTGTAGCTGCATCATCTGCGTGTACGCATCACTTAGCACTGACTTCCGCGTTTTCTTGGGGCCGTCAGTTGCAAAGTTTTCGTACTGCATCTGGCTGTCGTTTCGATCCGCAATCAGCCGCTGATTATTGTTGTTAACGGTGTAGAAGGTTTGGTCGCCCACCTGCTTGGAGTCCACCGCGCTGGTAGACTTGTTGCCCAGTAGTGCGGCGACAAAGTGGTTGGCGCCTTGCTGGTCCACCAGGTAAGCGAACGGCTGCATCGCCAAGCCGTCGGGATACAGGGCGACCTCGCGCCCGTTCATCCGGCTTTCCACCACGGTGAAGGAGGTGCTGGCCTTGTTGATTGCCCGGTTAATTTTGCCGTAGTCCGGCGTCTTGGCAAAGCTCAGCCTGCGGACGGTGCGGTTATTATCGTTGACGAGGTCGACCTTTTCGTGCCGCATGTCAATGACAATCCGGGTGAACTCGAACTCACCGCCCCGATTTTTAGCTGACTTGGTGAAGAAAAGGCTGTTAAACAGGTGCCAGCTCATCCTGTCGGTGTACACGAGCTGCACGGTGTTGTCCTGAGTCAGCAGCGCGTCATAGGCACTCACGGTCAGCGCGCGGCTGCCACCAACACGATTAATCTGCGCAGATTGCATCGCTTTGTGCACCCGCACCGCCATATCCGTGTCATTATTTACCAGCAGCTTTTTGGCGCCGTTCTTCTGTTGGTACACCGCCACTGGCAGGAAGACTTCATCCTTATTTTTTTGACTTGTGGTGTGCGTGGTTGTTTTGACTGCCACATCGGTCGTCGCCCGGTGTTCCAAGTGGGCCGGGTTGAACCAGATAATCCAGGTAAAAATCAGGCTGATTGCAACCAAGATAATCAGCGCAACCCGGAGGCAAATATCTTTAGCCTTCATCCCATTCATCCTCCGAATCCATTGGTTCATAAGGCAAGGAAATGTAGAACGTGCTCCCCTTGCCTTCCTGTGAGTCAACCCAGATACGACCACCAAGGGCCTCGACGACTTCCTTAGAAATCGCGAGCCCAAGTCCGGTCCCACCCTGCTTCCGGCTGCGGGCCTTGTCTACCCGGTAGAACCGGTCGAAAACGTGGTTGATGTCCTTGGCCGGAATCCCCAGCCCCTGGTCGGTAATCGAAAGAATCACGTGGTTGTGGGTTTCCAGCAGCCGTGCGGTAATCACACCACCATCAGGCGAGTACTTAATCGCGTTGTTCATGATGTTGTCGACCACCTGCATGAACTTGTCCTGGTCGATTTCGACCCACAAGTCGCGCTTGGTGATTTCACGGCGAATCGAGTAATGCTTCTTTTCCTCTTCGTGCAGGTGCTTGGTCTCGCCAGTGTGTTCGTTGTCCGTCTTCAGCATCATGTCGAACCGATCAAGGATATAGTTGAAGAACTCGTTCATGTTGACGGTTTCCTTGTCAATCTTCGTCGTCCCTGAATCCAGTCTGGACAAGGCGAGGAGGTCGTTAATCATGCGAATCATCCGGTCGGTTTCCTCGGCCGTGACGTTCAAGAAGCGCGGTGCAAGCTTAGGATCCTGCCACGCCCCATCGTTCAGCGCCTCAATGTAGGACCGCACCGACGTTAGCGGCGTCCGCAACTCGTGCGAGACGTTCGAAACAAACTGCCGTTGCTCACGCTCACTGCGCTGCTGTTCAGTAACGTCGTGCAGCACGGCAACAATCCCGCTGATAAAGCCCGTTTCCCGCTGAATTAGTGAAAAGTCGGCGCGCAGAATCATCTCGTGGTGTTCTTCGGTCTCAAAGGTGAGCAACAGTTCCTTTTGGCTCTCGAGCAAATCACGCAGGTTGTAATCGTTGCTAATCTTCAGCAACTTCAAGATTGAAACCCCGATGGCAGATTCATCGGTGAGGTGGAGGAAATTCAGCGCTGTTTCGTTAATGATAATGACGTTCCCACGCCGGTCGGTCGCGATAACCCCATCCGTCATGTGGGCGAGCACCGAGTCCAGCCGCCGTCGTTCAGCCTCACTGGCCTCCTGTGCCTCTTCCACGCGCACGGAAAGATTGTTAACCGCTACGGCCAACTGCCCTAGTTCGTCCTGCCCGTAAATCTTAACCTGCCCGGAGTAGTCCCCGCGGGCCATGCGAATGGCTTGTTGCTTCATCGCGTCAATTGGCTGGGTTATTGCCCGGGAAATAACAATGGAAATGACCATGCTCAAAAAGCCTGCAAGCACCGATGCAATCAGGAAAATACGGATGATGCTGTTCAGGTTATCGTACACGGAATCCATGCTGGCCTTGATGTAGATAGCACCAATAACGTTGCTGTCGTCCCCCGTGGAATTGGTATTCTTGAGGGGGATTACCTTGGTGTAATTAGAGCTGCCGCTATTGCCGTCATAGGTGAAACCTTCATACGTTTGCCCGGTGTAAAGGGTGTTTTTAACCTGGGTAATAGTGCTTTTTTGGCCAACGTCGTCCTGCGCGTTAACGTTGCTGTCCCCACGCACGGTCCCCTTCACGTCGACAACCTGAATGTCCGCGGAGTTGGCGATGCTGGATTCACTTAACAAATTACGAATGTCCGCGTTGGCACTCGTCGAATCCTTTTTGGTTAAATCAACGGCCAGCTGGTCCTGAATGTAATTCTCGATGGTAATGCGGCTCTTAAAGCTATCAACGTTTTGCTGCTCCAACTGCTTAACAAAATACGCCCCGATTAACTCCACGGTAATCAGAACGAGCAGCACGAACACAATCGCAATTTTGAAGTTGATTGATTGGAAGAACCGAATTTTCTTATTCAATCTCAATTTCCCCTAGTAGGCTGGCACGCAAGATAAATCATGCACGTGCCAACTTCCATTAAATCCAAGTCACTTATTGAAGATGCAAATATTGATATCAACAAATAACCCGGGCAACATTCCCCCCCGAACCTGGGAGTGTTGTCCGGGTTACACTTATTTCTGATCATTTTCAGGGTTGCGCAGGTAATAACCCACGCCGCGCCGGGTAATCAACCATTCAGGGGTCGATGGGCTATCTTCAATCTTCTCCCGCAGACGCCGAACCGTTACGTCAACCGTCCGCACATCACCAAAGTAGTCATAACCCCAAACGGTCTGGAGCAGGTGCTCCCGGGTCATCACTTGAGTCAGGTGTCGTGCCAGGTAGTGCAGCAATTCGAACTCACGGTGCGTGAGCTCAATGTTCACGCCGCGCTTGGTGACCGTGTACGCATCGGGGTGAATGACCAAATCGCCAACCGTCAAATCCTGTGTTGGGGTCGTGGCCTCCGCAACCTTTTCGGTATCACTGCGGCGCAAGTTAGCCTTGACCCGCGCGACGAGTTCACGGTTTGAAAACGGCTTGGTCACATAATCATCGGCACCGAGCTCAAGGCCCAGCACTTTATCGATTTCGCTATCCTTCGCCGTCAACATGATAATTGGTGTGTCGTTGTCCTTGCGAATCCGCCGTGCAACTTCCAGACCATCGATTTTTGGCAACATCAAATCAAGGAGCACCAAATCAGGATGCTCGTCGTTGTACTGGCTCAGGGCTTCTTCACCGTCGAACGCGGTGACCACCGTGTAGCCTTCTTTTTCGAGGTTGAATTTGACGATATCCGAAATCGGTTTTTCATCGTCAACTACTAGTATTTTCTTAGCCATACTTTTCCCTCCATTAATGGGGTTCCGCCTTATATTATACTTGTTAATCCGACTAGTAGCAAAGCATCTGCGAAAGCGGAACCAAAAAAGTGGCTTAATTTCCAAAAAATGCGTCAAGCAAAAGGATATTGAACCGTCTGCGTAAACAAAAATGGCACCAACACCTAACTTATGGCATTGGTACCATTTTCATTTAGACTAAGCGGCAATTCGTCGCCAAGCTATTTTTGCTTGTGGAAAATTTTGGCGTATACCCCTTTGAACCCACGCGAGAGCACCTGGAAGAAGCTAAGCGACCACAAAATATGATCCGCGGGAATGTATTCACGAATAGCACGCAACACTTTGTGCGGTTCTTTCGTTGCAAAGGAGAAGTCAACACCTTTTTTGGTCCGAATGGCAAAGCGCGGAATTTTCCGCCCACCGAACAATTTCGAAGCAATGACGTAATCCACCGCTTCCCAAGGAATTTGAATGTTCCGATTGACGTCACGGTCGTCGTAAAATTCAAACGCGTGATCGCCAACCATGATTTTACCGTACGTGCCCAAGCCCATGAATGACGTGGCCTTCTCCGTTAAATCGACCTTTGTGTTGAGTGATTCAACCATTGCTGTTACCTCCTGTGTTCCTTAATGATTGCAGTATACGCGTCTCAAAAACAAGAACCCAGACAACGAGTGTCTGGGTTCTTGCACCATACATTTAATCTAGCGGTAAACCACTGATTACATAAGGTGAATAACGTGGAATACAACACCGATAACGAAGAGTCCCAGAATAACAACGATTGGGGAAACCTTCTTCTTCAGAAGCCACATGCAAGCCAAGGTAAGAAGCAGTGCGGCGAGACCTGGAATCAGAGAGTCCAAGTTCTGCTGCAGGGTAGTAACCTTAACTTGATCAAGGGACAGGCCAGCAGCCTGTTGAGAAAGAGCTTCCTTGATACCAGCGGAACCCTTTGGTAAGTTCTTCCAGTCGATGTAGGCACCAGCAGACTGCTTGATGGATGATACGACTGGGGTGAACTTAACGGCAACCCAACGGTTAACCAAGGAACCCAGGATGAACATACCAAGGATGGAAGCACCCTTAGTAACACTCTGGAGAAGGCCACCAGAAAGGTCTTCGGTAATCTTGGAACCTGCACGGTAACCAAATTCCTGAGTGTACCACATGAAGGCCATACGGATGATGTTCCAAGCAACAAAGAAGATGATTGGGCCAAGGATGCTACCGGTCAAAGCCAGAGAAGCACCAAGGGCACCAAGGATAGGACGAACAGTGAACCAGAATACTGGGTCACCAACACCGGCCAGAGGGCCCATCATACCAACTTTAACACCCTGGATGGCAACGTCATCGATAGGTGCACCATTGGCACGCTCTTCTTCAAGAGCAAGCACAACACCAGTAACAGGTGAGGAAACGTAAGGGTGCGTGTTGTAGAATTCCAAGTGCCGCTTCAGGGCAGCAATCTGGTCATCCTTGTTGGTGTAAAGCTTCTTGATTGCTGGAATCAGTGAGTAACACCAACCACCATTCTGCATACGTTCGTAGTTCCATGAACCTTGCAGGAATTGTGAACGCCACCATACGTGAATACGATCACTTTTAGTTAAACGAATATTTTCAGCCATAGTTTTCACCCTCCTTCCTAATACTGATCAATGATGTCGCCGACGGGGTCACCCGCGTTAGCAACAGCACCGTTACTTGAACCAGACTTGGAAAGGGTCAGGTAGATCAGGGCAAGGGAGATACCGATTGTCCCAAGGGCAATCAGGGTCAACTGACTGATCGTAGCGAGAACAAAACCAAGTGCGAAGAATGGCCACATTTCGCGGGTCGCCATCATGTTAATAACCATGGCGTACCCAACGGCAACGACCATACCACCACCGATACCAAGACCATCGGTGAGCCATGCAGGCATCTGTTCGAGCAGAGCCTTCACTGGGTCAGCACCGATTGCAAGAATCAGGCCTGCAGGGATAGCAATACGAACACCCTGCATGCAGATAGCAACAACTTGCCAGAAATCAATTGCTCGGAAGTTACCCTTTGCAGCAGCAGCGTCCATGAAGTGGACAATAGCGGTAGCAAGAGTACGAACAATGGTCGTCAGGAGCAGGCCAGCAATAGCCAGTGGAACAGCCAGAGCAATAGCAGAGTTGATGCCGGCCTTACCCTGACCACCAAGGACAAGAATAATTGCGGATGCAACAGATGCAAGGGCAGCGTCAGGAGCAACAGCGGCACCGATGTTTGCCCAACCAAGAGCAATCATCTGCAACTGACCACCAAGAATGATACATGGTACCAGTTGGCCGGTAACCAAACCGATCAATGTGCAGGCAACCAATGGCTGGTGGAATTCGAATTCATCAAGAATCCCTTCCATCCCAGCTAGGAATGCCACAATGATGACCAGAATGATTTGAATAGCGTTTAAAGACATTACGTATCCTCCATTCCGAATAGTGAGAAAATCAATAACTAGTTCTGCTTCTTAAGTTCAGCTTCAGCCTTGGCCATGATGTTGTCCAAGTTTTCCTTGGAGTCAGCAGGAACCTTACGAACGTCCATTTCGACGCCTTCCTTTTCGAGGGCACGGAATGTGTCAATGTCGTTTTGGTCGAAAGCCAAAACCTTGTTTGGCTGGGCCTTGCCCGCAGAGTGAGCCATAGACCCAACATTAAGGGACTTAATAGGAACCCCACCATCGATAGCGCGCTTAGCATCTTGTGGTGTTTCGAATAATAGCAGTGCGCGTTCGCCACCGAAGTGTTTGTTATCCTTTGCAATCTTAATCATCTGATCAACAGGGATAACGTGAGCTTTAATTCCTGCAGGTGCAGCTTCCTTGATCAGAGTAGAACGCATGTTGTCCTTCGCAACGTTGTCAGAAACAACGATGATACGCGTTGGGTTAACGCTCTTGCTCCAAGCAGTTGCAACCTGCCCGTGAAGCAGACGGGAGTCAATACGTGCAAGCACGTACTGCAAGCTCCCTGGCTTGGTGCCGGCACCTTCAGCTGCTGCAGGAGCTGCTGCAGCCTTTGGAGCTGGTTCAAGTGATTCTGGCTTAATCTTTACACCTTCACGACCGGACTCAACAATGTGAGCTGCCAGTTCGTGTGCAGATTCAGTAGAAAGCCGTGCGCCGTATGCCTCAATAAGCATTGGCAAGTTCAGACCAGTAACAATGGCCCACTTGTCTTTGTGTTCCTCGAAAATGCTGTTCGACTGGTTGAATGGGGAACCTCCCCAAAGATCAACCAAGAAGAGAACTTCATCTTCGGGATCAAACTTGGCAATGGCTGCTTCCAAGTGTGCCTTCAGGTCATCTGGACCTTCGTTGGGCATGAAGGTTACTGCTTCAACCTTATCCTGCTCACCGAAGATCATCTGACCGGACTGCTTGATGCCTGCAGCGAATTCGCCGTGACTGGCAAGAATGATTCCGACCATTATGTCGCCTCCTAAATTATTTTAGAATTCCCCCGCACTTCCGTTGAACCGGTTCAACGCATTGCGCTCAGTCGGCGGAGGAAATGGAAGGGGTTTTCTTAACATGGATAAGTATGCCTAGATGGCCAATTTTTTGCAAGCCCTTTCTTGAGGCGTTTTTTGCGATTTTCATGAAAGGTCTGAACTAACGCGGCTAACTACCCTTAAAAAAATTTCAACTTTTTTTCACATCTGCATTTATTGGGCTGTTTTAAAGTGTTCATTCGTAAAAAGTTTAGGCATGCCCACAAATTAGTTTTAGGCATGGCTAACAATTGAGGCTAGCCGCCCCCACCACGGGTTTGGTCGCGCTTTAGATGTAATCTGAACAATAGACACTATATGTTGTATTTGTTCGTTATGAGCACATTAGGTTAGGTCTTTGGTCAGTACCAATGTTCAAATATGAATATATTCATTTTCAATTCAAACACATTCGGCATGCCATAACGTTGACCAGTCAAGCACTATCCACCGTTTGATTAGCCAAATATTAAAAATAACATGACATTTGCCGTTCGTTGGATTGAAAAACCGACGACTTCATTTCGGCAAGATTTGCGCCGTAGGTCTAATCATTTAATGCACCAAATTTTTTACATTTTTGTTCAGCAAATAGGCTCACTAAATATATAGTAGGAAAACTTCGGGGTGTCACCTGCGATTTACTTTCCCACAGGCCCCCCTTGCGCTTTGTTAATGATTAGAGTATGGTTAATTTCGATAAATAAATAGACGACGAAATAGAGGTCGCGGGGACGACGAAAAACTAGTGAGTGACGGACACGATGAACTAGTTGGTAAGCTACCCCGCCGAAACAATCATTACCACCGTACGTAACGATTGTTGGGCCAGTTGGCGAAAGCTGCTGGACTGTCGTAATGGCTACCTGGCCATTACGGAGCGCTATAAGGTTGGTTTTACTTCACGTAGAATTAATTGATGGGGCCTCGAAGCTAATAACTTCGAGGCCTTTTGCTTTGCACTTCTCTATTTCTCCCAATTTGAAAAAGGAGATTTGTCATGAAGAAGATTTGGTCAACATTAACTGGCATCATCGTCGCTGCCGGATTGTTCCTTGGCTTAAACGCCGGCAGCAACAATGTCCAAGCCGCCACTGATGATACGTTCAAGGTGGGGATGGAATGTGGTTACGCTCCATTCAACTGGACGCAACAAACCAACGCCCACGGAGCCGTACGCATTCAAGGCACTAAGCTCTGGGCCAACGGTTACGATGTGCAGACGGCGAAGATTATCGCCGATAAGCTGGGTAAGAAGTTGGTGGTCGTCAAGACCAAGTGGGATGGACTATTGCCATCATTGACATCCGGCAAAATTGACGCAATTGTCGCCGGCATGTCCCCAACTCCTGATCGCCGCAAGAGCATTGACTTCACCAACGCTTACTATGTTTCAAAGCTAACCATGGTTGTTAACCGCAACAGTAAGTACGCAAACGCAAATTCAATTCAGGATTTTAAGGGTGCGAAAATCACCGCCCAGTTATCCACCTATCACTACGATGCCATCAAGCAAATTAAGGGCGTTCTACGTCAGCCAGCGATGGATGACTTCCCCGCAATGCGCGTGGCGCTTGAATCCAAGACAATTGACGGGTACGTTTCCGAAATCCCTGAAGGCATTACCGCCGAGGCCGCGAACCCAGACCTGAAGATGGTCCACTTTAAAAAGGGCCAAGGGTTCAAAACGAGCGCTTCCGATACGAACCTGGCTATCGGGGTACGCAAGGGTTACAAGTACACAAACAAAATCAACACCATCCTTGCCGGCATGAGCGACAAGCAGCGGAACCAGCGCATGGACGATGCCGTTGCTAACCAGCCAAGCACTGCGGCAAAGGGGAACTGGTTCATCAACATTCTCAAGGATTACGGCCCAATGCTCGCATCCGGGACCGGCATGACTCTGCTCATTTCCCTGGTCGGGACCATCGTCGGCTTCGTCATTGGCCTGCTTGTTGGGATTCTGCGCACCATCCCCGCACCAAAGAACAAGGGTAAAAAGGGCCTGCTGGGTCTACTCAACTGGCTCCTGTCTGTTTACATCGAAGTCTTCCGTGGTACGCCAATGATTGTGCAAGCAGCCGTCTTCTATTACGGCGCTGCCCAAGCATTCGGAATTAACATGGACCGGACCGTTGCCGCACTCATCATTGTTTCAATTAACACCGGGGCCTACATCTCCGAAATCATTCGCGGAGGGATTATCTCCGTTGATTCAGGCCAGTTTGAAGCAGCCAACGCTCTGGGGATGACCCACTGGCAGACGATGACCAAGGTGATTCTGCCGCAAGCCGTCCGTAACAGCCTGCCCGCAGTTACCAACGAGTTCATCGTTAACATCAAGGACACGTCCGTATTATCCATCATCAGCGTGTCTGAACTGTTCTTCACCTCCGAAACCATTGCCGGGCAAAACTTCCAGTTCTTCCACACCTACCTGGTTGTCTGCCTGATCTACCTGGTACTCACGTTCACCGTTTCGCGCCTGTTCCGCCTCATCGAAAAGCACCTCGATGGCCCCAAGAACTACAACGTGATGAACAACCAGATGCAAGTGGAATAACAGAGCGGAGCCACCCGGGAGCTTTTGAGCATTACCGTGAGTCTGATTTTGATGGGCGGTTTTCCCATCGGAATCAGACTCGTGGTAAGCGGAAAAAGCTGGGTGGCGGAGCTCGACTATGAAACAGAGCGAAGTGACCCGTTCTGAAGTTGAGGATTACCGTTGAATTTGGTTTGATGGGCGCCTTTTCCCATCAGACCAAATTCAGTGGTAACCGCAAACTTCAGGGGCACGGAGCTCGACTATGAACAGAGCGGAGCCACACGTTCTGAAGTTGAGGATTATCGGCGATATGTCAGTGATGGGTGGTTTTTCCCATCATTGACATATCGTGGATAACCGCAAACTTCAGTGTGGCGAGCTCGACTATGAACATAGCAGGCCACACGTTCTGAATTTGAGGTTAACCGTAGACCTCAGCACACAAGTCCCAATTCATGAGGAGAAACAAAATGCCAGAAACAATTTTAGAAGTGCAAAACCTCCGGAAAACCTTTGGGAGCCACGAAGTTTTGCGCGACATCAACCTAACCGTCACCAAGGGGGAAGTCCTCTCCATTATCGGCCGGTCCGGCTCCGGTAAATCCACCCTGCTGCGCGGCCTGAACCTCCTGGAACCACCAACGGGCGGCAAAGTGCTGTTCCACGGCGCCGACGTGCAGGCGGAGGGCTTTAACCTAGCCCAGTACCGCGCCAAGGTCGGCATGGTGTTCCAGAGCTTCAACCTCTTCAACAACCTCACCGTCCTCGACAACGTGGTCGTGCCCCAGGTGACCGTGCTCAAGCGGGACCAGGCTGCCGCCAAGACCCACGCGCTCGAGGTGCTCAAACAGCTTGGCATGGACCCGTACGTCCACGCCAAGCCGGCCCAACTCTCGGGGGGCCAGCAGCAGCGGGTCGCCATCGCGCGGGCTGTGGCCATGGATCCCGAAGTGTTACTGTTTGACGAACCAACCAGCGCACTGGACCCCGAGATGGTCGATGATGTACTCAACGCCATGACCGACCTCGCCAAGACTGGACTCACCATGCTGGTCGTGACTCACGAAATGCAATTCGCCCGCGACGTCTCCGACACGGTCCTCTTCATGAACGAGGGAATCGTTGCCGAACAGGGCACGCCGGACCAAATCTTTGGTCACCCGCAGGAAACCGTCACCCAAGACTTCCTGAAACGGTACCTAAACCGCGTGTAATCACTAATCACGCACGCAATCCCCACCGCGATGACTTCGCGGCGGGGATTTTTGTATTCGGTTAATTTGCTTCACGATTGCCGTACCGGTAAAATGGAGACGATTTAATCCACCCGCGCTGGCCTAGCCACGCGCATTACATAGGAGGCACCGCCATGAACATTTACACCGCATTCACCCTCCGCCCCGACCAAACCGCGGCGCTCACCGCCGCTGGTCACACCCTCGTTCAGCCCGCAGACTTCAAACTTGAGCAAGCCGTAAGCACAATCGCCGTCGTTCTTGGGTGGGACCAAAACGCGCAGCAACTGCTCGCCGGCCCGAACCACGTGCGCTGGGTGCAGACCGTCTCCGCCGGGGTTGACTACCTGCCACTGGACCAACTTGCCGCACAGCACGTCCTCGTCAGCAACACGTCTGGCATCCACGCCGAACCCATCGCCGAATCCGTACTCGCCTACCTGCTGGCGTTCGGCCGCGGCATGCAGACGGCTCAGCAATTGGATCCCGCCGCTCTCTGGCACCGCAGCAACGTGATGGCGGATATGTTCACCCTTGCCGACGACCGGACTGCGGTTGTCCTCGGCACCGGCCACATCGGGCAGGAAATCGCGCGGCTACTGCAGGCGTTTGGCGTGCACACGCTTGGCATTTCCGCCCACGGCCGTCCCGCTTTGCACTTTGACCAGGTCGGCACCGACGCCGATACCGACGCGTTCCTGGCGCGAGCCGACTTTGTTATCAACGTTATGCCGCTGACGCCCAGCACCCACCACTTCCTGAACGCCGCCCGCTTTGCCAAGATGTCACGCAAGCCCGTCGTCGTTAACGTTGGCCGCGGCCCGTCGCTCGACACAGACGCGCTGCTTGCGGCTCTAGATGCCGGGCAGATTCGCGGTGCCGCCCTCGATGTGTTCGAGCAGGAACCGCTGCCGACCGACTCGCCGCTACTGAAGGACCCGCGCATCATCGTCACCCCGCACGTGTCCGGAACCGTGCCGCACCTGCGCCGAGAAGTGTACGCCATCTTCAGCGCTAACCTGCAGCAATTCACCCAGAATGGCACCCTAGCACGCAACCAGGTGAACCTAGCCGCCGGGTACTGAAACCACCGCCCGAACAACGGCGACCAACGTAGCCATTAATTTTGGAGGTAACAATTTGATGATTGACCACATTTTTTCCGACATGGACGGTACCCTGCTCAACCCCGACGGCCACATTACCGCCGCGACCGTGAGTGCCATCAAGCAGGCACAGATCCCGGTCACCCTCGTTTCGGCGCGCGCACCGCTCGAGATGGCGGCCAGCATCCAGGCACTCGGACTGCACGAGCCCCAGATTGCGTTTAACGGTGGGCTCATCTTCCAGCCATCCGCGACCGGCATCAACTACATTCAGGAGCGCCCCATCGCCACCGCGACCGCCAATCAAATCGTCACCACCATCGAGCGCTCGCTGCCGGCGGTGTCCGTCAGCTACTACGACCGCACGCGCTGGTACGCGGGCAAACTGGACGAGGGCATCGCGTACGAACAGCGCCTCACCGGCCAGATGGCAACCATCACTCCGAGTGCGCAGACGTTCGCCCAGCAGCGGTGCACCATTTTCAAAATCATGTTCATCACCTTTGATTCAGCCTTGATGGGACAACTGCGCGCCAAACTCGACGCCATGCACCTGGCCGGCGTCAGCGTTCAGCAATCGGGGACCGCCTACCTGGAAATCACCAGCAGCGGCGCCAAGAAGTCCCACGGCATCCGCTACATCTTGGAACGCCAGCACCTCGACGCGGCCAACACCGCGGGGTTCGGTGATGGACACAATGACCTGCCGATGCTCGAAATGGTGGGCCTACCCGTGGTCATGGGCAACGCGCTGCCGGAAATCAAGGCGGTCGCCCAGTATGTGACCAAGACCAACGCCGCAGACGGTGTGGCCTACGCGCTAAAGCACTACCCCGCATTTCAGCGGACTCCAAAATAGACCCAAACGCAAAACTCGCGGTGCCAACACAGCCAATTAAGGACTGTTGCTGGCACCGCGAGTTATTTTTATTCATCGTCCGTGGCCACCGCACCCCATGCAAACAGCCGCCGCCAGCGAGCTACACTGGTTTCCGCGGTGAACGTGATGAGGAGCAGAATCGGCGGCAGACTCTGAATCAGGTAACGCGAGCGCCCACCTTCAAACATCAGTAAGTAGAGGAACGAGCCGATGATGGCAACCCGCAGCACCTGAATAAACCGCCGCTGATCGTTCCAGGCAAACGCAATCAGGAGCAGGCCGATCACCCAGATGAGCTGGCTCACCCAACGGAAATCACCGAGGTTGGTCCCGTACAGGTAGACGAACTGCTGCAGGTGGTTCTTAATGCCCGGACCCGGCGTCGGCTTCGGGTTGACGTTCAGGAAATGGCCCTCCTTGTCCCAGGCGAAGGTCCCATCGGCGGTATCGTTGCGGTGCTTGAGGAACAGGAATCGGGCGTAACCAAGCGGCCCCATCTTCGCCAGACGCTGCTTGAGCTTCTTGATGGAATAGTCACTGCGCGCCTGCTTGGTTGGTAGCACAGCCATGGCCAGCGCGTCCTTGGCGTTGTAACCCCCCTCACCGGAAACACCCATGCTGATGAAGTGCACGACGGGAATTTCCCGACCGGGGGTGATTTGGATGTAGTCCTGCCGGCTGATGGCGGTGTCCAGGGCCTTGTAGCTACCCGCACCCACCACCGCGATGACGGCTAGGGTCACGCCGAGCTGCGTCCAGGCCACCCGGCGCCCGCGTTTAAATGCAAACAGGAATTCGACCGCGGCGATGGCCACGACCGGAACGATGGCGGACGGCTTGATGAAGTACGCCGCAACCGTAGCCCCCATCAGCGGTATCACCGCCAGCAACCGCCACTGCCAGCGTCCAGGGCCGCGGACTAGCACCACGTACCCCAGCAACATTAAGCTTACGAGCGGCAGAACCCACGCGTCCGTGTACGGTACGATGATAGTCGGGAACCAGGCCAGCCACACCGCGTGTACGTACATCGCGATGGTCACGTGCCGCCGCAAGATGACGGCAACCGTAAGCAGGTTAAACAGCGCACTCAGGTCGACCAGCACCAGCGTAATGTAGTCAAACGTCAGCCACGACGTCGAGTGGAGCAACTGAGCAAACCAGTGCATGGCCAGCACCACGGGCACGTTGTTAAAATTCTGGCTGAAGTACCCACGCATGTTGCTGCTGGTCGTGTCCGTGAGCGCCTGGTGCAGCGCCCCCGCGTCCCACCCAATCGGCGGGTGAATGTAGTGAACGAACACAATCTGCCACAACACCACCAGTGCCAGCATGACGCTCGCGGTTTGCCGGCCGTGCTGCACAAATAGCCACCGGCACCTGGCTGCAAAGCTGGGGTACGCGTACAGGCCAATGGCGCAGGCCACAATAATGATGATTAGAACCGCCGTCACCATCGTCGTGCCGGCACCGGTCACGTAGTTGTCACCGACGATAAGGTTGGCCGACGTCAACGCAAAGATAGTGGTCAAGCCAAACAGGATGCCAAACACCCAGTTGATGACGTGCTGCCCAAAATGAAAAAATTTATCCGCCAATGCGATTCTCCTCTATCTTCGCGTAAACCCCCGTTTCCCGGCTGCTATCTGTCCAGCTCAGGCAGGGTGCGGCCGGTCACGTCGATGCAGTAGGCCCGCGTCGGTGAGTCGCTGACCTCGATGCGGCATAGCACGGCCCCGTTTTCGCGCAGGATGCGATCAATCTTGTCGAACAGGTAGACCGTGACGTTTTCCACGGTTGGGTTAATGGTCGCAAACTCCGGCAGGTCATTAAGGTACTGGCCGGACAGCTCGTCGATTGCGTTGTGCAGTAACTTTTCGATGTTGAAAAACTCCACCATTGCGTCGACGGTGTGCAACTCACACACAATCTCCCAGGTGTGGTTGTGCCGCTCACCCGTGCCGGATTCCCAGCGCATGGCGTGGCTCGCGTTCACGTATGACTTCAATTTGTAAGTCCGCTGTTTTGGTGCCATTACTTATCCTCCCGTTTCTCGTCCTTGGCGTGCAAGGAGTGCACATCGTGGCCAATCACCGTCCGCAACTGCTGCCATTCCTGACTGAAACTGCGCAAGCTCCACGAGGCCTTGGTGGTCATCCCGTTGATAATCCCAATCAGCCGAATCCAGGAACAAATAAAATTATAGGCTGGCAGGGTGAACGCCACCCACCAGAGCTTGCTGTAAAAGTGTTGCTCGGCTGGATAGTTGCGCATCAAGATGCGGACGCTAATGTAGTTAACCATGGAAACAAATATATACATGAAATATATAAGCAAGTAAGACAACAGCATCATGCGCATGGGGTAGCCGAACCCAACCAGTACCAGGCTGGCGAACATCCAAATCATCTTCGGAAAGACGAAGGTGTGGTCAATCATCATGCGCCGCACCAAGAAGTTCTTGAAGAAGAAGTTGATGCCCGCGGTCAGCCGCATGTAGTGCCGCGCGACCTCCATCTCTCCACGTTGCCACCGTTGCCGCTGAGTGTAGAGCTCCCCGAGGCCGGAAATGGGTTCGATGTAAAAGATGGCGTCAGTACAAATGACGACCTTTTTACCCAGCCGCGTGCGGATTTGGAAGGTCATGTCCGTGTCCTCGCCAATGGTGTCGGTGTTGTACAGGTACGTCTCCATCAGCACCTCGCGCCGAAACGCCGAGAACGCACCCGACATCGTGAATAGCTGATCACGGTTGGACTCGATGGTCCGCCCCGACATGAAAGCCTGCGCGTACTCGTAGTATTCGTTTTTGGCCAGAAGCCGGTGCCACCAGTTGGCCACCCCGGAGACTAGTTTACGCTGGGGCAGGATGGCGCCGGTCATCGCGGCGATGTCCGGGTCATTTTCAAAGCGCAAGACCATGCTGCGAATCGCATTTTGCTCGAGGACGCCGTCGCTGTCAATGTTAATAATGTACGTGCCAATACTCTCGTAAATGGCGGTGTTGAGTGCCTTGGCCTTGCCCTTGTCCGTGTTCACGTAGCGCAAAAACAAGTCCGGGAACGCGTTTTGGGCGCGCGCAAACACGCTGAAGCTATCATCGGTGCTCTGGTTGTTAGCCAGGACAATCTGGATGGCGGATTTGGGATAACTTTGCTGATTCAACGACTCGATGCAGGCAAACAACGTGTCCGCGGAATTGTACACCGGGACAATTACCGTCACCAGCGGCCACTTGGTTGGCTCCTTGAGCACGGGTTTGTGCATGTTACGGTAGAGCAGCGTGATGGTCGCGGTGATGGAAGGAATAATTTCGACCACAATCGGGATCAAGGTCCAGGTAATCCAGAACCCCATCTGCTGCAGCGCCAGGTTTAACCAATAACTCATTCGTGCGCCTCCTTATCCCGACTCAGGCTGCGGTATATTCCACGCGCGAGCTGCGAATAGGTAAAGACGTTGTAGTAGAGCACGATGACCAGCGCGTAAAACACGAGGCGGCCGATGATGGAGTGCGCCAGGAAGAACAGGCTGCCGCCGCCAAAATGCACGATGGTCACCACGGTCATGAGCCGGATGACGTTACTCAGGTAAATGTAGAACAGGCCGAAGACGGCGTAGAAAACCTTTTCCTTGCGCTGATACGTCGGGAAGAACGCAATTAACGCAATCAGGGCGCAGGTCTCGATGATGCCGGAGCACTCAAAATCGATGGACATGGTCACGGGGTTCCCCACGTTAACGATGTACACCAGCCCCGTCTTTAAAATCACCAGACACCAGCCAGTGAGATGTCCCAGCCAGCTGACCCCGTGAATCACAGCGTGCGTGAAAAACCACACCCAGTACGGGTAGCTCAGCGCCATCAGGATAAAGAAGAGCCCAGCACTGCCCACAATGAAGTAGAAGGCAGCGAGCCGGGCCCGCTTGAGCACTGAGAGTACGTACAGCCACACGACTGTACCAATTAAAAGGAAAATGCTCATTGCTTAATTACTTTCCGTGCACACGCACAGTAGTGCGCGTGCCCAAACCAATCTTCTTCACTTTCATGTAGCCAACACCGGCCAGTAACACGCCGATACCCGACAACACGACTGGCCCGGTCGAGCCACCCGCGGTTGTGACGGTATTGCCGCCAAGTGAATAGTTGAAGATGTTCAGGTCCTGACCCGCCATGTCGGACAGGCCCAGCTTTTTGAGGTCGATGGTGAATTCCATCTCCTCGTGCCACCCGGTGTATGCACCCGGGTTAGCTACCTTGGAGATGGCCGCGGTTCCGACCGTATTGGGGAAGGAACTGTTGTCCTTACCCGCAGTCACCGCCACGTTCTCAGTTTCGCCCTCCGCTAGATTACCGTCGTCGTTAGCCTTGATGAAGTACGTCTGGCCGCCCACGGTAAAGTTGTAGGACTGTTGCGGCACGGTTTGGTAAGCACCGGTCCGCACGTAGACGTACGCGTACTGGCCGTCACTAGTCATCCCCATTTTGCCGCCGTTGTTAACGCTGGTCAGCGGAATGTTGGCCCAGTCGTTATACTGACCGTCGATGTTGATGTTCGCATCGTCATTGTTGTTGTTCTGGTGTCCTTGCGTCGTGTCGGCATCAGTCTTTTCGACCACCCCGTTAGCATCAACGGGTTCTGTGGTCGCAGCAGAGCCCGTTGTCATGCCGCTCGTGGCCACACCCGTGGTCACGGACGCCACTGGGGTCTGGGTGTTCCCAAAGCCAGTCCCGCTACCGTCCATCGTCACCGTGGAACCCACTGAGATGGGACTCAGCTTGGCGCTGGCGAGGTCGACAGAAAATTCGACCGTGCTGTAGTCCTGCTTGTAGGTACTACCATCCGCGGTGCTGCGGGTCACCTGCGCGGTACCCACCTGAGCAGAATGGTCGTTCAGAATCACAGGAACGGAGCCGGATTGAGTCGCGCTCTGACCCAGCTGGACCGCTAGCGTTTGCCCACCAACCATAAAGCTCCACAGTGCTTGCGGCACCGCGTTGTTGTTTTGACCGGTGTGTACCTGAGCATAAACGTAGAGGGTAGACGTCGTTGCGCGCAACTTGACCTGGGTCGTGTTGTCCGCCGGCGCACCATTCCACCAGTTTAAATTAGCACCGCTGACGCCGGACCAGTCACTGAAGTCACCGTCAATTGTGATGGGGGTCACCGCCGCGGCATTTTGCGTGCTACTGCTGAACGTCCCCGCATGGACGGTAGCCGCGGTCGCACTGACGATTGCGCCGGCCATGCCGATGAGCACGGCCCCGGCTGTAAATAATCGATGTAATTTCACTTATGTAGTTCCCCCAAATTCCACTAAACGTGCCTGACACTCCCACAGCGTCGATTTGGTCGCCACAAACGGGCGACACTTCTGTAGTTTATATTATTGTTTTATTAATCATTGTGCAAGCATTTTGCATAAAATTTTCGTTATTTTTCTCTTAGTGGCCAAAGATGGCTAAAACGTGAGCCTTATCGGGCCGAACGCAACAATCATTACGGTTAATTCGATGAAACTAAAAGGTCATTTGAATTATTTTATGCAAAAAATATTGCAGTTTACATATCGTTTCATAAGTTTTTTGTGAACAGCTGCACGGAGCAATAAAAAAGCATCACGCCCCCACTGGGAGAACGTGACGCCCTAATTTACCTAATTAACGTGACTATTACCGGTGCAGTCTTGCTAGCAGCTCGCCGGACCGTCCACCGTCGCCTTGGCCGCAACTTGATCAACCACACGCAGTTCAACGGCGCCATCAACTAGACCGGAATCATTGGCAAGCGCCAGAACACCACCAAAACCAACCTTGAGTACCGGGTTGTCGTCAAAGTATTCTGCAGAATAATCCTTAACGTAAACCGGGCCGAGGGTGCTATCAATCGTCGTGTTGAAGTCAGACGTGATGTTTTCCTTTGGGGTGAGAATCAGGTTGAAGCTAAGGTTCAAGCTGCAAACACCAACCGCACTGAATGGGCCCACACCGTCATCGTAATCCAGTACCATCTGGTAGCCACTACCAGCCGTCTGAATCTTTGCCGCTGCTTCTGGGGTAATCCGTAACTGTGCCATAAAGTCGTCCTCCTTCTAGTTGCGCTATACGCAATTTGCATAACTCCCCAAGTTGGGGAAGTTCTCTCTGTAACATTCATTCATTCACTTACTAAAGTATAGCATGGCTGTCAACCTTTTGCACGCGCCACCCCACATCTTTTTCCGCGACATGGAGAATATCTGCTAATATAGAAGCAACGATATTTTTCTTTTAGCGGAGGCCAAACATGAACGTCTTTACCGCACTGCAATTTTTGCAAATCAATCACGAGCCCTTGAACCACACCAACGTTATCATCACTGACCCCGAGGGTAAGCCCGACGCCATCATGAGCGAGCTGCTTGCCGACGTCCTGAACAAAATTGCCATTTTTGGTGACCTGAATGCGGCGGGCAGCCCGGAAGGCATCATCGATCAGCTGCGCATGTTTACCCCCCTGCGCGACGATGTCCTGGATGAATACACGAAAATCCTCACCCAAGACATTGCCGGCATTAATTTTGCGGCGAGGAAAGAAGTAGTCGAGCTCATCTACAAGCCCCTTGTATAATTCCGGTGCTTGGCCAGTAGCTATACCCAAAGACCTAATTCCACCCGGAAGCAGCTAATCACACTAGCCGTTTCTGGGTGGAATTTATTTTTTCTGAAAAGTTTTACTTACGAAGAATGAAAATATCTGCTAGGGTTAATAACTGTTGTGGATTTTACAGGCGTTCCGCGGATTGGCTGTGGAATGAAAACTGTTCAAAATCAAACCCACACTATAAGGAGTCTATTTTGCCTAAGAATTTTAAACAAGAAGTTATTTTCACGCTCATCATGGCTGGCCTCATGGTTCTCGTCATGGCTGGTTACAACGTCGCTTTGAGTGACGGCTTCACTTCCGGTTACATTGTGGAGGTACTCATGGGCTACCCAGTGGCGCTCATCGTTGCGATTATCCTGGACCTGCTGGTTGTCGGCCCTACCGCCAAGAAGATTTTCTTCAACCACATCTTCAAGCCTGAAATGGAAGCAAAGCCCGCAATCATCGGTGTCTGCATTTCCGTACTGATGGTTCTCGGGATGGTAACCCTGATGTCCGCATTCGGCATCATCGTCACCCACAACTTCAGCGGCAACCTGCTGCTGACGTACCTGCACACATGGGGCTTTAACATTTTGATGGCCCTGCCACTGCAGTTAATCGTGGTTGGCCCAATCGCCCGCGGTGTTCTTGGTGCCGTCCAGCGCCACGACGAAGCGGCAGTTGTCCCTGACGCCGACTAAATTAAATTCCCGACACGCTGGTGGCTGATTGCCACCACTGTGTCGGGATTTTTTTGTTTTAACCGGCCTAGTATTTCTGTAACCTATCATTGATGTAAACATTGGTTGCAAAGCTTTGCCCGCTTTTAGGCTGTGCAAACATGAAATTTACATTTTTCACTTACGAAAAGTTTTATTTTCTGATAGTATAACCAACGGCCCAGTGCGCACATTGTGTGCACGGCCCGCGGCGACGCGTTCATTCCTTGAACAACCTGCATCCCCAACTGGATGATGGTTTTGACATTCACTTGGGGATGGTGCGTCTGGCCGCACATTAGGAGGATTAAATTTATAATGGATTCAAGTGTTTCCGCATCGTTACATGCAGATCGCGCCCGTGTCGAGGTTGCTCATCCCGGCCTAGCCATGGTCAGCATGCTGATTGGTGCATTCATGGGGATGTTTAGTGAAACGGCGCTGAACATCGCACTCCCAAGCCTGGCAGTCAGCCTGAACGTACCAACCAGTACGCTTTCCTGGCTGGTGACCGGCTACATGCTCGTTATCGGGATTGTTCTGCCATTTTCCAGTCTACTCACCCGTTGGTTCACCACGCGTCAACTGATTATTACTGGGCTCATTGCGTTTATCATCGGTGCCGCAATCGCAGCGACCGCTGGTTCCTTCCCAGTTCTGCTCGTTGGCCGGATGATTCAGGGTGTTGCTACCGGGATTATTTTGCCATTAATGTTCACCGTCGCTATGCAGGTATTCAAGCCAAGTAAGCTTGGTGCTGCCATGGGGATGTGTGCCCTTGTCATCATGTTTGCCCCCGCAGTTGGTCCTACACTGACCGGGCTCATCCTGGCAAAGCTTAACTGGCACTGGCTCTTCTGGTTGTTCATTCCAATCTTGGCTATTGCACTGGTTTTCGCCATCACCAGTCTTGAAAACGTTGGTAACATCACCAAGCCTAAGGTGGACTTCCTGTCCGTCGCCGGCTCCGTTATCGGGTTCGCCAGTCTAGTTTCTGGTGTTAGCCTTGCTTCCGATCTTGGCTTCAACTCACCAGTAGTTATTGGCCTACTTGTCGTTGCCGTCGTTGTTTTGTTCCTGTACGCTCGCCGGCAATTACACCTCGCCGAACCTGTGCTTAACCTGCACATCTTCAGCATCCCCGCATTCCGCACCGGTGCCTTGCTCGTGATGCTCGACTTTGGCATTATTTTGTCAGCAATGTACCTCTTACCTATGTACCTGCAAAAGGGCTTGCTGCTGCCAGTTGCGCTGACCGGGATTATCATGTTACCTGGTGGTGCAATCAACGCGGTGGTTTCCGCCATTGCTGGCCGTTTATTCGACCGTTTTGGGGCTAAATGGCCAGCACGTCTTGGCTTCCTCATCGCCCTTATTGGTGCTATCATGCTGGTCTTTGCCGGCAGCACGAGTAGCGTTGCTTACGTTATTGCGGCACACGTCATCTTGATGATTGGTTGCCCACTTGCAATGTCTCCCGCCCAGACGCACGCACTTAGCGCACTGTCTGGTCGTGAATCCGCTGATGGCAGTACCATCATGAACACCATGCAGCAGATTGTTGGGGCAATCGCAACCGCGCTTGCAACCAGCCTGCTCGGTCTTGGTACCGCAGCTTCAAGTTCGCACAATGCCGCAGCTGCCTTTACAAATGGGGTCCACTACGGAATTTACTTCACAATTGTCTTGATTGTTGTGGCACTTCTGCTGACGTTTGGCATTAAGAACACAAAACAAGTTTCAGATTAATTAGTACTTTGTCCCCGCAATTTCGCACCGTGACCTTATCCTCGGTGCACACAAAAGGCGTCCCCGCAGCTGATATCGCTGCAGGGACGCCTTTTTAGTTACTTTTTGACTTTCTTGGTCACCTTGGCGCCAAATATTTTCGTCAATTGCTTTTTGTTTGCCTTCTTGGTGCTGGTTAAATCGCCCTGAATGACCCGCCGCTCTGGTTGACCTTCCATCTGGGAGGCACACGTGATGAGCGTCACCATCGTTTTCCCCGGCACGTCGTTGATGTACTGAACCTGACTCTTATCGACAACCTTGTCGAGCGAAATGGTGTAAGTGTATATCTGCTTCATGTCTGTCAGGTAAATTTTTTCACCCAACTTAGCGTTCTCTAGTGGCGTGAACAGCACCTTGGTGTGCGGGATGTGGTGGCCAGCAAGCGCGTAGTTGCGTTTACCCATCACCTGATCCGGCTTCATCGTCCCGGCACCAACCACAAGATTCGTGTTGGCAATCCCGGCCAGAATTGGCAGGTGAACATTAACGCTTGGCACCGCCATCAACCCAATTGGCTTCAGATTGCGGTTTAACGCCGCCTTGGACACAACGGACAGGTCCAGTGACTCAACCGATTTAAAGGTGTAGTTGGCCTTCTTCACGTTCTTCTTGTTGTTCGCCACGTCATCCGCCGTCAGTTGCTGTGCCGTGTTCAGCGAGTTTTGCGACATGTGATCGACCACAAATAGCTTAATCTGCTCGTTAAAAATCAGACCCAAGCTGACAATCAGTAGCAAAATCAGCAGTACGCGCCACAACCAAACCTTGCCGTTCTTCTTCTTTCGCTCTTTGCGCATGTCGTCCTCCTCTGCCCGGCATCAATAGTTACCTCTTGTGATGCAAAGCTCAACGATTCTTTGTTGTCCTTAGTATAACAGGCTGTTTTCAGATTATCCATCAGTTTTACTTACTTAAATTTAGTTAATTTGACACTTTGCCGTGTGAACGCACGCCAAAAAACTCGGCGGCAAAAACTTTTCAAAAAAATTTGTGGAAAACGCTTGCTATGAAACGCGTTCGATACATTACACTGCGTATGCAGGGTTGATAAAGCTACTAACCGCGGGGTGGCACGGCCTTGAATAAACTATTGTAGATGAATAAGTCATGCGCTACTAATGTCCAATCTTCATCACAAAACTTATGCTGCTAGATCGGCCTAGCACCATTCATCATCACTAAGGAATCGGTTTGGCGCCCATTAGTTTCGCTAACAAGCGCCACGCCCAGGAGGTAATCATATGCTCAGTCTATTTAAGAAGTACGCCACCACGCAAGTTGAACTCGACAATTACAACGAACTCGTTGCCATCAAGGAATTGGCCCACATCGCTGCCAAGAAGAGCAATCAAGACGAACAGCTGGTCAAAAGTGGCCTGCTTGCGAGCGTTGCTCAAGGTGCCAGCCAGGCAGTTGGCCGCGTTATGACCACCACCGCCACAATCACCGAGGCCCACCACGTACACATCGTGGCGGTCACCTTCGCTAAGCCAATTAACTGGAGCGGCACGCCAATTGATTTTGCGTTCGTTATCCTCAAGCCCGACGACACTGACGATGCTGTAATTGAGCACGCCACGAACCTCATCCAGCAGCAGTTGCAGGACAAAGACCTGGCCGTGCTCAAATCGGACAGCAGTGCCCTCGACAAGCTGGTCAAGAACGTCAAAAACGAGCTCGTCGCATGATGTGCACCAAAATACCGGATTACAACCAAGAATCGGTCGCACCGCAGCGGCCGATTTTTGCTGTTCTGGCGTATACTAAAAATTAGAAATGAACCACTACGCTGAAGGAGGAGCAAAATGACCACAATTCGTGACGTAGCCCGCATCAGTGGCCATTCAGTCGCCACCGTATCGCGCGTTTTGAATCATAAAAAATACGTTTCGCCAGAGGTGCGTGCCCACGTTCAATCCGTCATCGATGAACTGGATTACGTACCCAACGACATGGCACGGGATTTGAGCCGCGGCAAAACCATGAACATCGGTGTCGTGTGCCTGAACCTTGCGCACCCTTACTATGCTGACATCAACGCCGGCATCATGAGCGCGGCGTTTGCGGCGGGCTATAACGTGGTGTTGTTGCAGTCAAAATACGACAACGAGCAGGAACGCAAATATCTGG
This sequence comes from Lacticaseibacillus hulanensis, assembly GCF_004010095.1. Classification (GTDB taxonomy): domain Bacteria; phylum Bacillota; class Bacilli; order Lactobacillales; family Lactobacillaceae; genus Lacticaseibacillus; species Lacticaseibacillus hulanensis. The sequence continues at coordinate 76,218 of NZ_RRYD01000014.1, forward strand.
AACAACTGCGCCGCAAAGCGTTCGACGGCCTCATTTTTACCACGCACAATATCCCCGTTGAGGAAATGCTCCCCTACCGCAAATACGGACCGGTCGTTGTGTGCCACGACCCCGGTGATATCGACATCGATGCCGCCTACAGTGAACGCGGGCCCTCATACATTAAGGCATTCATGTGGGCCAAACGCCACCAGTTCAAGCGCATCGGGTTGCTGCTGCCGCGTGATCCGGCACTTAGCGCAACTGGGGCCGAAACCATCGCGGCATACAAGCAGGTTTTCGGCCACAAACCTGCACCGAGTTACACGCGCATCGGGAGCATGACCTACGCCGATGGTTATGCTGCCGGTGAATATTTCGTCACGCGCGGGCTGAACCCCGACTTTATTTTCGCTAACGGCGATGATATTGCCACGGGTGTTGGCCAATATTACAAAGACCACCATTTGCCCGTCCCTGCGCTCATGGGCCAAGACAACCAGTTATCGGGGCAACTACTGGGCATCCCCACAATCGACCACCACTACCGGGACGTCGGGGCTGCTGCGCTGAGGCTGGCAATCGGTGCCGCCCACGGCAAGTACGGCCTGCACTCAGATTTCCTGACCAGAAGCGGTAACTAATGTGCCCGTCTACTGTCGCTGTCCGGCAGCGGCAGCGTGGTTGCTGAGGTAGACCAGTGGCGTCGCTCCGCGTTGTGGGGTTTGGCCTCCGGGTCCGGGCTGGGCCTCGGGTGTGCTTCGCCGTGGTCGCTGTGGCGGTCGTCTGGAGCCGGAAAACCGCCGTCTCCAGACTAAAAATTTAGCTTTGCATCGTCGCAGTCTGAACCTACCTCGTACGATGCTTGACATGTAATCGCATGTTCTATCTCGCACCCAAAATCCTGAATGCTCCTCACACAAATCTAAATTTTTCCCACAAGAATAGAGGCTGTGCCAACCGCAAAAACCGCGGTCGGCACAACCTCTATTCTTGTTGCCACAGCTACTGCGTGCGCATGTGAGTGAGTACGCATCAAGCTGGGTGGCACACCCGAGACCCAGCCCGGACCCTCCGGCCAACCCCCACAACGCTCCGCTGGATAGCGGCATAGATTCAGGACCCAACACCAGCTTCAAAGAGGGGTAACTGATCAAGCCTGAGGGAATTACCTTGGTTGTGAATTTCTCAGTTGTACTTAGAAATCGCGAGCAAGCACTTTAACCACGCTGTAGCGACTGGGTGGGGTCGGTGCGCGTGTAGTGCGGCTGGAATTTTCCTGTGAAAGCTATGGTGAGAGAAGACCGATGCGGGTTTTGCATCGGGCTTCTCCACACCATAGCCGGCAAAAATTAAGACCCGCCAGGCGGAGCAATGCTTCCCCAGCGGATCTTAACAACACATATTAAGTTTGTGACCCAAAAAACAGATACGGGGCTTAATTTTTAGGTTGAAGACCCGGTTTTTGGGGCTTCAACCGGCCGCACGGAAAATCCCAGCCGCACGGAACGCGCACCGGCCCCGCCCAGTCGCGGCCCCTATACCACTCAGTAACTCATACTACCAAAACCACTTACGCTGCCGGACAATGTTTGTACTTACTGTTTGGTGACAGTGACCTTGGCGAAGTATTCGTCAAACTTGCTCTTGTCCACGAATCCAGTTTTAGCTTCCATCGTGTTGAGCATCCCCGTCGTCATCGCGCTGCGCAACGTATCCTCAACTGATTCGCCCTTGTCTGTGGCATAAGCGAGACCAGCGAGGGTGGAATCACCAGAGCCCACCGGGTTAACCACGTTAATCTTCGGAATCGCGGCCTGGTAGTAATCCCCATCGTGTTTGGCAAAGGCACCTGCTGCCCCAAGGGAAACAACAACCCAGCTAACTCCTGCAAAGATTGGGTGCGCCAGCTGTTTGGCTAACTGTGGCAAATTCTTGCGGTCGACGTCTTCACCAATGAGGGCACCCAGTTCGGAATCGTTTGGTTTAATTAAATCCGGCTTTTCGTCAGCCTTGAGCGCTGCTTCCAGAGCAGCACCTGATGCATCGAGGAAGACTTTAACTCCTGCTTTGTGGCCAAGCGCAACCATCTTGGCGTAAAAATCGGTCGGCAGGCCACCCGGCAGGCTACCGGAAATGGTCACAAGGTCGACCTGCTTAAGCAGTTTTTCGTAGTGCTTAAGGAAGTTATCCGCGTCCGCAACGCTGAGAGTTGGGCCCTTTTCAAGTACTTCAGTCTGATCCCCGTTATCGTGCAGAATTGCGATGCAGGAGCGCGTTTCGCCATCAATTTGGGCAAAATCACCAGTAATCCCGTCCTGTTCCAACTGGTGGGACAAATATTGGCCGAAGAACCCACCAAGGACACCAGTTGCAATCAGCGGGTGATCAAGACAGTGTAACACCCGAGCAACATTCAGGCCCTTGCCCCCCGCGGTTTTACGCACGGTGGTAACGCGGTTCACATCGTCAATCTTCAAGTGGTCCAGTGGGTACTGCACGTCAATGGACGGGTTCATGGTCACAGCTAGAATTGTCATTTTTATCTCCCTCTTATTTGCGGACACATCGCCAAAACTTGGCCAATGCACCGTATTGTCATTATTGTATCTGCCAAGAGCTAACAGTACATGCCTGCCGCACAAAAAAAGGTGATAAAGAAATGAGCTCCACCCATTTCTTTATCACCCGTTTTAATTAGTCGTGGTAGACGCCTTCCGCCCACTTCTTGTTTTCTTCATCGAAGAAGTGAGGGTTATCGTACTGTTCTGGGTTTGGTGTTGCGATGTTGTCAATCTTATCAATCAACTTCTTGTTCTCTTCACTTGGCTTGTAGGAAGCGTTCAAGAAGGTGTCAACGATATCAAAGATGAAGTCGCGGCCGAGGACAATGCCCCCGAAACCAAGGACGTTAGCGTTGAGTTCTTCACGTGCATACTTAGCCTGGGTAGCATCCCCAACCATGGCTGCGCGGATGCCGTCGTTCTTGTCAGCGGCGGTTGAAACCCCAATCCCGGTCCCACAAAGGACAACCCCGAGATCAGCGCGACCAGAAATCACGTCTTCAGCAACGCGCTTGCCGTAGATTGGGTAGTGCGTTCGGGTGTTGTCGTGGGTACCTTCATCAATTACCTGGTAGCCAAGGCTCTTCAGGTGGTCAGAAACAAGCATCTTGGTCGCGGTAACGATGTGGTCGTTCCCAAGAGCAATAACGGTGTGCTTGTCAATCTTTGGGTCGACAAAAGCTGGTGATGGCATTTCATTTTCAAGCATTATGATAATTCCTCCGATAAATGGTTTAGTTAAAGGTTCTAGGCGTTGCTCGAAGCGTTTCGGGTAACGCCGTTTTCCTGATTAGTAGGTCGACAAGGTGAAATAATTACGGTCGCTTTTCGCTGACGGGCAAAAGGCTTCGGTAATTTAGATCATCTTTTCAAGCATGTCGAGACGAACCTGGTGACGTCCTGCTGCGTATTCAGTGTCCAAGTAGTGCTGAACGATTGAGTAAGCAAGCTTTTCGCCCACAATACCGGAACCCAGGGAGATTGCCTTGGCCCCGTTGTGCATCGCGGTCATGTGCGCGGTACGTTCTTCATTAACGTTGGCCGTTACCATACCCTTAACCTTGTTGCTGGCCATTGCGGAGCCAACCCCATATTCATCGAACATGACGGCCTTCTTTACGCCGTTTTCAAGCACCTGCTTGGTGACAGCAAGGGAGGATTCAACGAAGTCTTCCGCTGGCTTCTCAGTAACATCGATCACATTGTAGTTGTGATCCTGAAGGTATGCCTTAACCTTCTCCTTCAGTTCGAACCCGTTCTTATCTGCGCCAATAACAACATCCATGATTGTGATCTCCTTTTATAAGTAGTTACTCACTAGTAATAATATGCGTCAGCTTGCTGTAATCGCTTCGCTGCTCGTCTTCAATACTTGTGTCGGTGATTAAACCATCGACATCATCCAAACTGTAGAACCCATAGAAGTCTTCGGTATCCAGTTTAGTGTGGTCCGCCAAAATGTATCGCTGCCGTGAATTGTTCAGGGCCATTCGTTGAATTTGCCCCTCATCCGCATTGGCGTTGCTGACGATGCTATCACACACCCCGTTAGCCGAAACGAAGGCCTTGGTGGTTCGCAAGTGTTCGAGCATCTCGATTGCAAGGTTACCAATGAAGGCCCCGCTGCGTTCGCGATAAGTCCCACCGACGAGACATAGCTCGTAACGGTCGGCCTTGCTCTTAAAACTATCAAAGACTGGCAGGCTGTTCGTTACCACCCGCAGTTCGGGAAGCGTTAAGTAGTCCGCAATAAACTCATTAGTTGTCCCCGGACCAATAAAGATTGTGTCGCCTACCTCTATTAACTGGGCAGCTTGTGCAGCAATTTGCCTTTTTTCCTCAACGCGCAAATCTCGTTTTTCTAGACGGGAGAGTTCCTGATCCTGCTTCTGTGCAAGCTTAGGACTCTGGGCGCCACCGTGAACGCGGATAATGGCGTGCTTTTCGGCTAGTTCAGCCAAATCACGCCGTACTGTCATGGTAGAAACGTTCAGTTCCGCACCAATTTCGTTGACGGTAACAATGCCCTTTCGATCGACGAGGTTGCGAATTGTTAGGAGTCGTTGTCGTTTTAACACTTTATGCATCACCTCCGAACGGTTCGCTTTTGTTCTAAAATGTTTACTTATTCGGTACGCCATTAAATTACCATCAGTTGAAAGCCTTGTCAACAGTTTAAAAGAAATTTCGAAACCGCTTTAAAAAAGTTATCAGATAGGGGTTGACGTGTGAAAGCGGTTGTATATAATTAGACTTGTAATCCGGTGAACACAAACGAACAAAAATTAACGGAGGTGAGGCCGCATGCCCGACACAGTTAGCAAGACTCTGTTCGATCCTACAGCGGTATTTGTAACCGAGCAGACAACGCAAGCGGCGATTTTCCAAGAGGTTGCCGACAAGTTACTCGAGAAACAATATGTAAAACCAGAATTCCTGGCAAATCTCTCGGAGCGCGAGAAGAACTACCCAACCGGCATTGATATGTCAGTAGTTAACCCGGATTATCCGAACATCGCGATTCCCCACACGGAAGGCGAATTCGTCAATGTCCGTCTGGTTGTTCCTATTAAACTGGTTCACCCAGTAGAATTTCACAACATGATTGACCCAACCGATAGCTTCCCAGTTTCATTCCTGTTCATGATTTTGAACAATGATCCTGATGGTCAGGCCAACGTGCTTTCGGAGATCATGGGCTTTCTGACCACGACGCCAGCTGAGGACCTACAAAACTTCCTTGGCGAAACTAATCGGGCAGCGATTTACTCGTTCCTGAACACTTATTTCAATCAAGAGTAATACCCGAATTTGCTTACAAATACTTGTAAGCGGTTCGAATAAAAAAATCTTCACACACATTAGGAGGAAATAGTTATGACAGTTCGTATTCTTGCAGCATGTGGTGCCGGTGTTAACTCCAGCCACCAGATTAAGGATGCTTTGGAAAAGGAAATGAAGAGCCGCGGTTACAATGTACACTGCGACGCAGTCATGGTTAAGGATGTCAACGAAGAAATGCTCAGCAACTACGACATCTACGCACAGATTGCCAAGACTGACATGTCCTTCACACCACAGATTCCAGTGGTTGACGCAGGTGCTATTCTCTACCGGATGCCAGCAATGGCAAAGCCTGTATACGACAACGTTGAGAAGATCATCAAGGAAAAGGGTTTGAGCTAAACCGCTCACCCTTGAGTGACGAGGCGGGTTCATCCCGCCGGTTATAATTCTTGGGTTCCATTAGGTTCCACAGTTCCATTTATTCATTCATTCATTGTTGTTTTGTTGCTATTGTTCTCTCTGTAAGGGGTGAGAAAGTCTTATGCTAAACACTATTATTGACGTGTCAAACAAGGTCTTTAAACCAATTATCGACCTTGGTGCTGCGCCTATTATGCTGATTGTCCTGACGCTCATTGCGTGGGCAGTCGGGGTTAACTTCTTCCACGCTCTCGAAGGTGGTATCAAGCTAGCTATTGCGCTGACCGCTATCTCCAGCATCATCAACTTGCTGACTAACGCGTTCCAGCCTGCTGTTGCTGCTTTCGTTAAGTCAACCGGTCTCCACCTGGGTACTACCGACCTTGGGTGGGCACCACTGGCCACAATCACTTGGGGTTCTCCATATACCCTGTTCTTCCTGTTGATTATGGTTATCGTCAACATCGCTATGTTGACCCTCAAGTTTACCGACACACTGGATGTTGATATTTTCGATATCTGGCACATGTCCTTCACCGGTTTGCTGGCTATGTACTTCGGTGCAAACCTGCTCACCGGTACGTTGCTCGTTATCTTCATCGGGGTTATGAAGATCTTCAACTCTGACCTGATGAAGCCTACCTTCAACGACCTGCTGGGTAACTGGGACAACCCAATGACCACTACCCACTTGAACTACATGATGAACCCAATCATCATGGTCTTTAACAAGATTTTCGACGTCGTCTTCCCATGGCTCGACAAATACGACTTCGACGCTGCTAAGTTGAACGAAAAGATTGGTTTCTGGGGTTCCCGTTTCGCCATTGGTGTTTACCTTGGTGTCTTCATCGGTCTACTCGGTCACCAGCCTATTGGTAACATCTTCACACTGGCATTCACAGCCGCAACCTGCTTGGAACTCTTCTCTCTGATCGGTTCTTGGTTCATTGCTTCTGTTGAACCTCTGTCACAAGGTATCACCGACTTCGCTACCAAGCACCTGAACGGCCGTGTATTCAACATCGGGCTTGACTGGCCATTCATTGCCGGCCGTGCTGAAATCTGGGCAGCCTGCAACGTCCTGGCACCAATCATGCTGGCCGAAGCTCTGGTTCTCCCAGGCAACACCATCCTTCCACTTGGTGGGATCATCGGGATGGGTGTTACTCCTGCACTGCTGGTTGTCACCCGTGGTCGTCTGCTCCGTATGATTATCATCGGTGCTATTGAACTCCCACTCTTCCTGTGGGCTGGTTCCCTTTCCGCTCCATTCGTTACATCTACTGCCGCAAAGATTGCGCCTAACATGTTGAGTGGTGTTTCCAAGGGTGCCATGATTTCTTCCTCCACTAAGGAAGGTCCTATCGAACAGTTCATCGCTTACCTTCTTGGTAAGGGGCAAGGTGGCGACATGAAGATGCTCATGTTCTTCTTCCTCGCTATGGTTGCTTACGTTGCCATCTTCATGTGGTACCGTCACGAAATGCTCAAGCGTAACACTGAATACGCTAAGCAGGGCTTCAAGGTTAACCCAGACGTTATGCTGAAGACCAAGTAGTCGATTGACTACAACCAAAAGGATCCGCAATACTGCGGGTTCTTTTTTTGTACGACGAATTGTCAACTCAAGTGCAACTTTTTACCCAGGTAAACTTCTGATGGCGTCTTCCAGCCTAGGACCTTGCG
>NZ_RRYD01000015.1 GCF_004010095.1 Lacticaseibacillus hulanensis
GCAAGGTCCTAGGCTGGAAGACGCCATCAGAAGTTTACCTGGGTAAAAAGTTGCACTTGAGTTGACAATTCGTCGTAGAAAAAAAGCCCGCAATTTGCGGGCTTTTTACGTACAATCGCCTCGAAATATTGGTTAAAAATCAAGCAGCTCTACAAATATCTGTGTTCCTAAGGGGGTCGGTATAAAAGTGCTTGTGATGATGACCGGTAAAAATGTTTATGCCGCAGTTGAAAACGGACTCGCATAGTGATAGGCTTTATCCGTTTAGATTTACAGCATCACTAATAAAATCATGCTTGATAGGAATATGGGCGTTTTTGCTTTATCGTAATGAAATCCGAATCAGTAATAGTTACCGCGCTGCTTCAGGCATCATTGCCGCAGTTGGGATTGGAGCAAAATCGGCTCAAGATATATACAAAGCTGTCGCTAAGATGAACTTAGCAAAGGAAGAATACGATATGGCAAAAGTCGCGGGTACAAAGTATTGAAAAAAGGAAAGTTGTTGAAGGCAGGGACTGTTTTTACGGTGAGTGGTATAACGCTTTGGCAAGCGGTTAGCGCTGGAGGCTTTTTCTTTTGGCTATTATTATTTTGTACACTTAATTTTGTGTATGCATGTTACGGTTATGGGAAAACGCGTTAATTTAGCCAAAGTAACATCTTAGTGGATGCCATTGGATTAATTTGGGGACTTGCCTTTGTGCTGTTCTCTTTTTGAATCAGAACAAGCAAACACGACTAAAAAGCCCGCAATTTGCGGGCTTTTTACATACCAAATATTCGTCAGACTCTACTTAGCAGTCCCTGCCAAGAGTCCCTAATCAATCTCCGCTGACAGGGCTTCAATCTCGCGTTCCGTGTCGTCGAGGAACTTGATTGTGTTCCGCAGCGGCGCGTCCGTGGTGATATCCACGCCGGCCAACCGGGCTGCCTCAATTGGTGGCACCGAATCGCCCAAAGTCAGGAAGTTGCGCCAGTTTTGTGCCCCCGCCTTTGGATCCTCGCGCAGCTTGAGGAATGCCTGCGTGGAGATGGTGAGCCCAGCCGAATAGGTGTAGGAATACAGGCCCGCGTAGTAGTGGGTCTGGCGCATCCAGGTCAACTCGGCGCCTGGTTCTAGCTGGACGGCATCGCCCCAGAACTTAGTTAGTACGCCGCGTTTAATTTCATTCAGCTTGGCCGCGTCGAAACTTTCGCCGTTATCAATCAGCGTGTAGACCTCACGCTGGAAGGCGGCCTCGAGCAGGTGGGTGACGAAGTTGTGGAAGTACGTGTCGTTCAGTAGGCGCGACAGGGCGAAGCGGCGCAAGCGTTTGTCACTTGCCGTCCGCAGCAGTTCCTCTGTTGCCAGCAGCTCGTGGAAGGTTGATGGGGATTCGACCGAGTAGTTAGATGGCATCCAGTTGAGGGGCCCTTGTGCCTTGGCCGACAGCTCCATTTGACCTGCGTGCCCCAGTTCGTGCACGAGGGTGTACACGCTCGGCAAGTTCCCCGCCCAGCTCATCATGATGTAGGGGTGAACACCGTACGCCATTGAGGTGAACGCGCCGGATTCCTTCCCGATGTTCGCGGGATAATCCGTCCAGGCTTCCGTGAAGTTGCGGGCAATCAGGTCGCGGTAATCATCACCCAGCACTGACACAGCATTCAGAATCAGGTCCTTGGCCTCGTCGATGGTGAAGTGCGGTGAGTATTCGGGGTCGATGTCAATCTGCAGGTCGGTGTAGCCCGTGTGGTCGAGTCCCCAGAGCTTGCGGACGAACTTCTCGTAGCGGCGCATCACGGGGGCAAGGTCGGTCATGATCACGTCGATTTGGCGGTTAAACATGTCGCGGGTGACTTCCTGGTCGGCCAGCAAGTAATCGATGACCGAATCGTAGCCGCGCATGGTCGCGATGGCTTTTTCTTTGGCCACCTGGTTGTAGTAGCCGGTCGCAATTACGTTCTGGTATTTGGCCAGCGTTGCGTTGAACTGCTTGTAGGCGGCACGGCGGATCTCAGTGTCGGGGTGCTTCTGGTAGGTTTCCTCGTAGCTGACGAAACTCAGCGGGTATTCCTTGCCGTGCGCGGTGAACGTGCCGAAGTCCATGTCGCGGGCGATGGCTTGGGTGCGCATTGACGCGGGTGCGTCCAGTTCCGGTGCGAGCGTGGCCAGGACTTTTTCGGCGGCGGGGTCGAGCGCCGCCGCTTTTTGTGCGCGAATGTGGCGCAAGAACCCGGCGTGCTCGGGGTGGTTGTTGGCCACCTCCTGCAGCGTTGCATCCGGCGTGGTTGACAGAGCGGCCGTGAAGAAGCTGAGCTCGCCATCGATGGTTGCGCTGAGGGTGCTCAGGGCATTCAGGCGGTTGTTGATTGCCGCGTCGGTGCCGTCAGCAGCTTGGGGCAGGAAGGCGTAGTGGCCCAGGCGGTCGGCGAGCACGGTGATGGTCGCGTAATCGTCCAGGGCAGAGGCGATGGCCGGTGCGTCAGTCGGCCACGGCTGGTACTTGGCGGCAAAGTCGGCGGCTAAGCGGGAATACTCGGCGGTTGCCGCTGCGTACGCCTCTTCGTTTGGGTACAGATCGGCCAGGTTCCAGGTTAGGGCTGGGTCGACCTCTTGGCGGGTGGGAATTGCGGGCATGATTTGTGACCTCCATAGTTGTAAGTTGCCGTTAGTATACTATTTTTGGGAAGCGGATGCAGAAATTTTTGCAATTTTGCGAAAACGTTTGCATTTGGCCAGGGCAACCCTGTAATCTAGAATTAAGGGAAGCGTTATGCGCAACCTAAGTAATTAATGATGGGAAGGGGTGAATCTATGACGCCAAAACAACCGCAACGACGGCTAGGCCAGAAACAGGGTGCCGACTACGGCAACTCTGATCTGGCCCCAACATCGAGAGGATGTGTACGACATGAACGGCTTTATCAACTGGCTCAACAAACACATTGTTCCGGTTGCCGCCAAAATCGGGTCGATTCGTTGGCTCGTGGCGCTCCGTGACGCCTTTATCGCAATTATGCCGGCCACGATGGCTGGGGCGGTTGCAACGATTCTGAACGCGTTGCTTCGGGACTTGCCCACGCAATTCGGTTGGACGGGCTTCGTGGAATCGATGCAACCAATAATCGGGATTAACGGTCAAGTATGGACCGGGTCCCTCGCAATTTTAGGCTTAATTTTTGCCTTCACCTTTGGGTACCAGATGGCGGTGCAGTACCGCGTTGAACCAATCACCGCGGGTATTGTGACGCTGGGGACCTTCCTGATGTCCCTGCCGCAAAGCTTCACCGTTAACCTGGGCAAGGCCCTCAGCAAGGGCAGCGTCGAGACACTGACGGCTGCCGGCGCGGCGGTGGACGGCAAGACGGTTTCCGGCTGGGGTTACTTCAACTTCGGCAGTTTCTTCGGCGCTACCGGTTTCTTCACCGTCATGATTATGGGTGGGATTGCCGTTGCGGTGTACATCTGGCTGATGCGCAAGAACATCACCATCAAGATGCCCGATTCAGTGCCACCAGCAATCGCGCGGGCGTTCACCGGGATTATTCCCGCGACCGCAGCGCTGTATGTTTCCGGAATTATCACCTGGGCCTTCAGCAAGGTGGGCGCGGGGACGATTATCGAATTCATTTCTAAGACGATTCAAGAACCACTGCTCGGGATGTCCCAAGGCTACTGGGCGGTACTGCTGATGACGGTGCTGGTTCAGGTGTTCTGGTTCTTCGGTCTGCACGGAACCAACGTGCTCGGGCCGGTGCTCGACTCCATCTGGCTCACAGCGCAGGTGGCCAACATCAACGCCTTTGCGCAGGGACAGAAGCTGCCGTACCTGTGGACCCGTAACGCATTTGACCTGTACGCATGGATTGGGGGCGCGGGGTCAACGCTGCTACTGCTCATCGCCATCCTGATTTTCTCCAAACGCGACGATCAGCGGGCCGTTGCGAAACTGTCGCTGGCACCCGGGGTGTTCAACGTGAACGAACCCGTGATGTTCGGTCTCCCAATCGTGCTTGACCCAATCTACTTCATCCCGTTCATCTTGGCGCCAGTAGTCATGGTTTCCATCGCCTACTTCGCCATCACGCTCGGGTGGGTTGCACCGGTTAAGACCCAAATCGTTTGGTCCATGCCACCAATCGTGAACTCACTGATTGCAACCATGGACTGGCGCGCACCGATTCTGCAGGTGTTCAACATGATTGTCGGGTTCCTGATCTACGTGCCATTCGTTAAGGCAGCAAACAGAATTAAAGTTGAGGCATAGTTAACCAGAAGTTACATCGCCGGGAAGCTGAGCGATGAACCAAAACGGTGAGGTTTGAAATAGCGGAGGTGAACGCCATGCGCGCTGAACTAGACGCCCGCGCCCGCATCGCGCGTGTTTTGGGCAGACAGATTAAGATTCAGGAGGAAGAAGTAATGAAAACAACGAATAAGAGTGCACTCGTGGCCATCAGCGTTGGGCTGCTCCTCCTGATGTTTAGTCCACTGGCACATGGCGGCTTTTACCCAGTTATGCTCAGCGCTGGTCTTGCCGTGACGGTCTTCGGGGCCTTCAGGGTATGGCGTCACGGTAAACGCGCGGGTTAATTACCAGAAGCGGAGGAAGAATTCATGCAGATTAAAATGACGATTGCGGTTCCGGTTGAGTATTATTTCAGCCAAATCATTGAATCCGCCCGCTACGATATCCACGCGCAAACCGGTAAGAACGTGGCGCCGCGCAACCTCAAGGGCTTCACTTATCGCAAGCAGATGGCAAACGGACAGACGGCGCACTGCACCATCACCGACTATGTGCCCGGGCAAGTGTACGCCTACGCGATGCGCACCGGCCGCAACGAGTTCACCGTGCGGTATGAAGTCACGGCGGATGCGGACGGGAACACGCAACTGGTGTACCTTGAAGAAGTCACCGGGGCAACGAAGGGCGTCGACGCGAACAATCGTGCCAGTGGCTTCCTGATGGGTTGGTTTCGCAAGCGCCGCTTCAAGCAGATGGGCCGGGCAATCGAACAGGCGTATCTGGGCAACGGCGCACAGCTAACGAATTGATGATCACTGGCTGGCTGCAATGCGGCATTCAGTTCAGGCGAAAGGAAGATTTATATGAAAAAGACGATTATGCTCGTTTGCTCCGCTGGCATGTCCACGAGCTTGCTGGTGAGCAAGATGCAAAAGGCCGCGGCAGCGCGCAACATGGACGCCGAAATTTTTGCAACAGCCTCGGCGGACGCTGATGATGCGCTGGAACGCACGAATCCGGACGTGTTAATGCTCGGCCCCCAGGTGCGGTACATGTTGCCGACATTTGAGGCGAAGGTGCACATCCCGGTCAAGGTCATTGACATGCGGGATTACGGCCTGATGAACGGCGAGAAGGTGCTGGATGAGGCACTGAATGCCATGAAGGTTGAAGGGTAGGTTGCTTGCTAGCTTAACCGGCGAAAGGTGAAGCCGGTAATCCGCGGCAAACACAGCTACCACAATTAGCAAAAGAGCCACAACCCGGGTAACCGGATTGTGGCTCTTTTGAATGTCTGGTAGACATAGAATTGTTCGCAAAGTGGGTTGTTGCGCTCTGTGTTCTTAGTCGAGCTCCGCCTCACTGCCTTCTCCGCCTGCCAAGTAAAAACACCAAATGGACAAAAACCGTCCATCCGGTGTTTTTACTCAGCAGTGCTCGAAGGCAACCCGTGAGGCTCCGCTTTGTGTATTAGTCGAGCTCCGCCCCGCTGAAGTCTGCGGTCATCCCCAAGCCGGCGCTGACGGGAAAACCGCCCGTCACCGCCAGCTTGCCGATGATCCTCAACTTCAAAACGCGGGGCTCCGCTCTGTTCTATTTTGCATACACCAGCGCCAGTTGGTCTGCTGCCTTCAGGAACCGTTGCGTGTTGGGCTGGACGTTCGCGAGCATGATGACCGCGTTTTGACCGTCTGGTGTGATGCGGACGAAGCCTTCGTAGCCGTACCCGTAGCCTTGCGAACGCATGGAGCCGAAGCGTTGATACAGCCCGCCGGCATAGGTGCTGCGGCTACCGGGCCAGTGCAACACATCACTGGCGCGTCTGCCAATCAGCCGTCCAGAGACGATGGCGGATTCCAGCTTGTACAGGTCGGTGACGCTCGCAAAAATCTGACCAGTACCCAGTTCGTAGTGCTCCATTGTGCTCGTGGCGTTCCACGGCTTTTGTGTGTTAACCTGGGCGTGCTCTTTGTCCCAGTAATAGCCTTGCGCCATCGTGGCCGTTTGGGGCAGGTAGGCGAAACGGGTTTCGGTGAGTCCGAGCGGTTGGGCGATATTTGCCGTGAACAGTTGCTGGTAGGTCTTGCCCGTGATGCTTTCCAGAATTCCGCACAGCAGCACGTAATTGATTGGCTGGTAGTTCCATTGGTTCCACTTGGTGTAGTGGATGTGCGCGATGAACTGCTGGACAACCTGAAAATCACTGTGGTAGGCCGGCTGCTTGAACTTCGTCACCGCCAGCCCGGACGTCATGTCGAGCATTTGCCGGATGGTGATGTGCTCGCTGCCGCGAATCTGCGGGTAGAAGGTGTTTAACGTGGTGTTTAGCGCCAGTTTGCCCGCCTGAATTTGCTTCATGATGAGGATTGCGGTCGACGCCTTTTGAATCGAATCGATTTCGTACATCGTGTGCAGGTTCGTGCTCTGCATGGTGCTGGCGTGCGCATAGCCGTTGCTTTGGTGGGCGATAATCTTGCCGTGACGCACAATCATGGCGGTTCCGGAAAAATGGATTTGGTTAAGTGTGTTCGTCAAATTGGTTTGGGCCGATGCGTCGTTGCTCATTTTGATTGCTGGTGTCGTTGCGGCCTTTGCCGATGTACGGTGCGCGCGCACGGGATCAGTTGTCTTCTTTGGCGTTTCGGCATTCTTGCAGGCGCTCAGGCTCCCCAAAGTGAAAATAGTAAGGGATAATAACACAAATTTTTTCATAAGTAACGGGAGCTCCTAACTACTACTAGTTTGAAATATAAGGGCGGACCACGATGCACCTCACTCCTCATCAGTTAAGGAGGAGAGCTGCTTCGTGGTCCGCTTTTTGCCGCCGCAAATTCGGCGCATGTGCTTGTGGTCTATTCGAATTTTTGCCACGACTTGGTGTAATAATCCTTGTCGATGGTGTAGTGCGGTTTTGGCTGCTTGTTTTCGAGGAACGGCTTAACTGCGCGGTCCACTGCGACCCAGCCGCGCCAGCCGAGGTGGATGGTGTCCTGCATGAAGTAGGGCTTGTTGCCATCGTGCGACAGGTTCAGCACGTGGTTGAAACCCTGAGAGGCCAGCTGAGTTTGAATCTTCGTGACGGATTCCTGGTACATCGACTCGGAAAGTCCGGTGTACTTGGCCCAGCGGGAGTTGACGGGTGGAATAATGAACTGCACGTCAACGTGGTTGCGGGCGAACATGTCCAGCAACAACTCGAAGTCGCTGTATTCGGGTGACTGGCGGTAGTCAAAATTCCGTTGCTTGTTCCGCAGGTGCCGCACCCGGCCATGGCTCAGCCGGTCGGAGAAGAAACGGTTGTCGATGCCGAACTTGTTGTTGGTCGTCTTGCGCGCGGCGATGCGGCCAGCCAAATCGTTCAGCTCGGTGTCGCTGGCCTGATCGGGGAGCCACTTGGCCGCGGCGTTGACCTTGTGGGTATTGGTCCGCACCAGGTTAACGTGACAGAACAAGTCGTCTTCGTTCTGCAGCACCCGGCGCTGTGCATCCAGCAGGTTGCGGGTTTTGCCGAGGGGCTGTCCCGCGGCTACATTCAGCAGCGCGTTGTGAATCAAGACGTTGCTGTGGGTTGCGGGCATTTGGAGCAGGCGCCGCGCCGCGTACCGGTCGGCCATGGTGTCTTTTGCCTGCAGCAGCCAGTCGCTAATCTCAAGGGGCGAGTAGTAGAACGCGAAGGCGTCGGGGCGCTGACCGTGCGGTGTGAACCACTGCGGCGAGACAATCATGACCATTTTGCGTCCAGCCAGCTGGTGCATGGTTGATTGTAAGTTGATGAAATGGGTGAGTGACTGGGTGCCGGCGTTGCCGAGGAGCAGGGGCTGATACGGCCGGTCGTACTTGCGCGCGAGGACGGACGGGTGGAATGGATCCAGCCGTGACAATTCGGACGAACCGACAAACGGCACGTAATTTTCCGTCAGTGCCTGGCGCTTGATGCGGGTGCCGAGCAGGACGTTCGGTGAGAGCGAGACGGCGGCGCTGCGCATCGTTCCCTTTTGCAGGGGGCCAAGGTGCAGCGGTGCAAACAAGATGCCCGCGACAATCAGTCCCGCAGCAAGAACCGGCCCCAGAACTGTCCAGAGTCTTTTTTTCATTTTATTTTAGCTTCTCCACCTGATCGATGATTTGTTGCGGGGTCTTCCAGTCGTCACGGTTGAATTCGGAAACCGGAATCTGCACGTCGAGCTGTTCCTCCAGTTCGAGCACCAGTTGCACCGTGTCCATAGAGTCCAGTAGTGCGGAGTCGAAAAGCTCGGTGTCGAGGTGGCCGGTCAAATCCTCACCGGTGAGGTCTTCGAGAATGTTCAAAACAACGGTTTGTGTATCCATGATTTTTCCTTTCGCAGCGGTTATCGTAACTAAATTGGCGATAACCCCCAATGACGAGACGTTTTTAGTGGAACCAAAGTGTATCTAGGAAACCGGAGAAAATGAGGAACGACAGGCACACGACGTTGAACGTAATTCCAATGGCGAGTGCTTTCGTCCAGCGGTTGCTCGGCAGGTGACTCTTTTTCTTCTTGCGCAGCCACATGTCGTTGATGATGATGGCGCAGGCGTGGAAGAGGCCGTAAACGATGTAATACCAGGTCACCCCGTGCCAGAAACCCATGATGAGGAAGTTGATAAGGTAAGCAACCTGGGAAATGTGCACGCGCTTTTTGATCAGCCGGTGCTTCATGATGTAGAAGGTGACGCGCATGAAGACAAAGTCGCGGAACCAAAAAGACAGGCTCATGTGCCAGCGATTCCAGAAGTCCTTGATGTTCCCGGCTAGGAATGGCTTGTTGAAGTTTTGCGGCGTGCGGATGCCCATCAGGTAGGAAATGCTGACGGCAAAGAGGCTGTAACCGGCAAAGTCGAAGAACAGGTACATGCTGTAGCAGTACATGTAGCCGACCAGCGCCCAAGAGATTCCGGTGCCGCCCATAGCCATCTTCTGGCTCATCGCGGCTTGGGCGACTTGCGGCAAGAGCACGGTGCCGAAGAAGTAACCCAGGATGAACTTGTACAGGAAGCCGAGGAACATGTAGTGAATCCCGGAAGCCACCATGTCGACGTAATCGTTGTGGTCCGGCACGTTCTCGTAGTCTTTTTCAAAACGCCGGTAGCGGTCGATTGGCCCGCTCGAGATGGTCGGCATGAAGAGTAGAAAACGCAGGAACGGCCACACGCGGATGGCTTTGATTGTCCCGTCGCGCAGTTCCATGACGACCTGCACGGATTTGAACGTGAGGTAGCTAATGCCAAGGAAGCCGAGGAGCGATGGGTGGTAGCTGAACACGGGGGTCAGCTTGACGATTGCAAGCGGCGCGATGGCCAGGATGACCGCGGCGTAGAAGGCACCGGTGCGGTTGTGCTGCTGGCGCTCGCGCTGGTAAACCAGCACAATCACGACCTGCCAGATGCAGTACGCGATTAGCGCGATGCCTTCCTGCCACTTGGCGCCGGTGAACATCAGGAAGATGAAGGCGGCGCTGACGATGGTCTCGTAGACTTTGAGGCGCACCCCGCGGGCCAGGGCAATCATGAGCGGCAACAGCATAATGACCAGCACCATGAAGTACATGGGGTTAGCGTATGGCTGCATGTTAGGCATTGTGGTTAACCTCACTTATCAGCGCCTTAACGTCCACCTTGTCGTTGGGCGTTAGGGGCAAATTGTCGCGGTAAATGAACCGCTGGGGCACCATGTATTCCATCATTGCGGAACTGAGCTGGCCACGCAGGGTCTTGGTGAAGTTGAGGGCGTCGGTGACGGGTTCCACCGGGACGGCGAAGGCCACGAGCTGTTTCACCTGGTGGTCGCGGTTGTAGCGCGGCACCGCGACGGCCTGCTTGAGCAGGGGCTGTGCGTTCAGGTAGTGGTTAACTTCTTCAAGCTCGATGCGGAAACCGTTCATCTTGATTTGGAAATCCGTGCGTCCGCGGTAAAACAGCAGGCCGTCATCGTTAACCACGCCGAGGTCGCCCGTTGCATAGGAGCGGGTTGCACCGTTGTCGGTGAAGGCCGCGGCCGTTTTGTCTGGCCGGTTGAGGTAACCCTTGGAGACGCCGGGGCCGGTGATGCTGAGCTCACCGACGATTTGGCCGTCCTCTTCGTGGGTACTGCCAGGCCGGTAATCGATGAAGGTGTCCGACTTGGCGTACCCAATCGGCAGGCGCGGGTACTTACTCAGCAGCTCGTCGTCCACGCGAATCGAGGTGACGGCGACGGTCGTTTCGGTTGGGCCGTACGTGTTGTACATGGCCGCTTCGGGGAACCGCGCCAGAATTTTGCCGGCCAGCTGGTTGGTGAGCTCCTCACCGCAGAAGAAGATGTGACTGAGGTCCGGCTGCGACTGCGCGTTGAAGTTCGGATCGAGCAGACACATGGCCATGAAGGATGGGGTTGATACCCAGACGTTCAGGCGCAGGTCCGGCAGCAGGCGCACCAGAGCACCAAGGTCGCTGGTTGCGTCCTTGGGCAGAACCACGAGCGTGCCGCCAGCGGTCAGGCAGGGGTACAAACTCATGACGGACAGGTCAAACGAGTACGGTGCCTGAGCGAGCATGCGGGGTTTTGCCGGCAGGTCGAAGTCGTCATTCATCCAGTTGACGAAGCTCAGCAGGTTGTCGTGGCTAATCTGCACACCCTTTGGCTGGCCCGTGGTCCCGGACGTGAAGATGATGTAGAAGTTCTCACCGCCAATGACGGGATTAGCACGCGTTGCCGGGTTCGGCGCGGCGGTTTCGGGTGTGGCGAGGAGCCGTCCCAGTTCGTCGGCAGCCATGATTTGACCGGGCAGGTTAATTGGCAGCTCGGACGTTGCGATGGTCATGGCCGGGCGGGCAATCTCACTGATTTGGGTCAGGCGCGTGTTAGGTGAGTGCGTGTCAACGGGGATGTAGGCGTGGCCGGATTTTACGCAGCCGAGGAACGCGGCGATGGTTGCGAAGTGCTGGTCGGCGTAAACCATAATTGGCCGGTCTGCGGGCAGGTTGCGGTCCGCAATTGCGCAGGCAATCGCGTCACTTGCGGCCTTTAACTGGCCGTAAGTGTTGGTTTTGCCGCAGTAATCGTACGCAACCCGGTCTGGATGTAGGGCAGCTTGTTGGTCAATGGCCTGAATAATGTCGGTGATTAAGATGGTAATTATCTCCTTTTACCGGTGCACACGGGTGGAACTTGTGGCAAGCGGTGGAATAGTTTTTGATTCAGTGTGTTCAATCAATAGCTTAGAATTCGTTATAAATAAAATGACTGTTGGTCACGCCACGGTAGCTGTACAGGTATACCAGCGCCAAGATGATGGCGGTGTACAGCAGCGTGCGCAAGATGAATAACGTGACTGGGTGGTGGAAAAATTTTGCCATTGCTCTCCTCCGTGTTGCCAATGAATTGGAATATTCGGCTGTGCGTTTGCCCGGGCAGAAGAACTCGCTGTTGCCGGAAGTTCAAACGTTGTCGTTCATTACAAGGATAGGCATGAGTCACTTTTGCAACTATCTAGTGTTTCTGAGTCAAACCTTAAAAATTTTCAGATTAGCAGCGCAAATGGCGTGTGACCGCGGCGTCGCGGGGTCCAAAATGCGGATTGGGCGGTCGCGGCCAGAGGTTACGATTTTGCTAAAGATGACACGCGGCGCGGTCAAGCCAAAAAAACACACCATCCTCGCTGCCAGAAACGGCGAGGATGGTGTGCAATGTAATGGCTATTTGATAATAGGTAGAATTAAGGAAAAGACGCTCCCCTGCGGCTGGTTATCGCGAACGTGCACCGCGCCGCCATTCAGGTCAGCAAGGCGCGCAACGATGGCCAGTCCGAGGCCCGACCCGTCGATTTTGTGGGACCGCGACGTGTCGGCGCGGTAGAAACGGTCGAAGATGTGCGCCTTGGCGCCATCGGAAATGCCGGGGCCGAGGTCCGCGACCTCAATGACCGCGTGACTGTCCGCGAAGAGGTTGATGGTAATCGGCGTATCCCCCGGTGCGTACTTGTTCGCGTTGTCGATGAGTGCAACCAGCATTTGCGTGATGCTTTCGGCGTGCACCATTGCGTGCACGGGGTGCGGGGCGTTCACCACCAACTCGCGGTTCAGCTGTTCGTGGTAATTATCGGCGACGCGTTGCACGATGTCGTTCAAGAGCACCCGCTGTTTTTCTAATTCAGCGTGGTCCATCCGCGATAGCTGCAACAGGCTGTCAATCAGGTGCTGCATGCGGATTGATTCCGTGTCGATGGTAGAGAGGGACGGCTGCACGATTTCGGGATGGGTGTTCCCGTGGCGGCGAATCAGGTTGATGTGACCGCGAATCGCGGCCAGTGGTGTGCGCAGTTCGTGCGATGCGTCGCTGACGAATTGGTGATCGCGCAGCACTTGGTTGTTCAGCGAGGTGAGCAGCCGGTTGAACTCGATGCTGAGGTCGGTCACTTCCTGGGGCCCGGCCGGCACGGGCAGCGTCTCGTGGTGGGTTGACGTGTCCGCGTCGTTGATTTTCTGCGTGGCGGTCGTCAGGCGTTCCAGCGGGGCGTTGAGCTTGCGGGCAAGAACCGAAATCGCCGAGATTCCGATGAGGAGGCCAAAAGCCATGACGGAAATGACGACCACGATGATGAGCTTGAACAACTCCACCACGTTGTTGAGGCTGAGCCAAATCTCGTAGGTGACCCGTGAATGTTTCCAGCGCTCACTGGTTTTGACGTGGTAAAAAATCCCCTGGTCGGTCTGAATCTGGATGTTCTTCAGCAGCGGCCGGTTCTCGAAGTCATCGCGCAGGAACTTCCGCGTCCGGTGGGAGTAAAAGTGGCGCACTTTCCCGGAATCAGGCACCACGGTCACGCGTACGAAGGTGTTGTGCGGATTAATCGAGGCGGTGTCGCGCCAGTAATCCCAGTCAGGTTTGTAATCGGAAAATGAGGTCTTGAGGACCGTTGTGAGTTGCTCTGCATCGTCGCGCTTGTTGTGGACGAGGTGCAGCCCCACGACGAAGATGGTGGCGAAACTGACAATAATCATCAGGGTGGTTAGCAAAATAATGTACGCGCGCGTAATCTGGGTGGCACTGGAATTATTCTTCTTATTGTTCATCGTCATCAGCCCGCATGACGTAGCCGACCCCACGCACCGTGTGAATTAGCGGTGCAAAATCCGGCAGGTCAATCTTGTTGCGTAAGTAGCGTATGTACACGTCAATGATGTTCACTTGGCCGTCGTAATCCTTGCCCCAGACGCGGTCGAGCATTTCGCTGCGCGTAACGGGGGTGCCGGCGTGTTGCATGAGGAGCACGAGCAGGTCGGTTTCTCGCTGCGTGAGCGTTTCGCACGTGTGGCAGCCCCGCATTGGGGTGCGTGTCCGTACGTCCAGTTGCAAATCACCCACCTGGTAGGTTGCCACGGTGCTTTTGAGTTGGTGTCGGATGACGACGCGGATGCGCGCGAGCAGCTCCTCGATTTCAAACGGCTTGGTGATGTAATCGTCAGCCCCGGCGTCGAGCCCCGCCACCTTGTCGCCCACGTAATCGCGCGCCGTCATCATAATCACCGGCACATCGTCACCCTTCCGAATGCGCCGCAGCACTTCCAGCCCGTCCAGTTCGGGCAGCATCCAGTCGAGCAGAATCACGCCAATTGCGTATTGGTTCTTGCGGTAGGTCGCAAGCGCGCCCAGTCCATCCTCGGCGGTGAGGACGGTGTAACCCTCGAATTCGAGTTCAGTTTTGAGGTAAGTCCGCAGCCCGTCTTCGTCTTCAACCAGCAAAATCGTTTCAGCCATAGTTTCCTCCAATGCCCATTTTCCCAAGTCACTCCGAGAAAAAGTATAGCACGGTGGCTCGCTAGGTAAATCGTTCGTTAGGCTGAATGTGGTCAAATCCTAATAGTTGGCGGCGGTCAGTAACCTCTTTAAAGCTTCCGGTCGCCGAGCAAATTACTCTTGGCCATCTCGGCGTAGTTACTCTTCATCTGGACGAGGTTCTGCTGGTAGGAGCGGGCGTAGACGATGGCAAAGAGCGAATCGAGGATGTATTCGAACGAGACCTGCGACGCGAACGTGCCGACCTTGAAGCGTTCCTGCTCGTTTTGCGTGATAGCGATGGTTTGGCTGGCGTACTGGGCCTGCTCGCTGGCTGGATTACCGGTGATGAGCAGGGCGGGGATTCCGCGACGGTGCAGGAACTGGAGCACTTGGGTGTGCTGCGGGATGTTGCCCCCATAAGATAGGAAGATGGCCAAATCACCTGGCTGCATGGTCGCCGCAATCCACATCATGTCCCCGTATTCATCGGCAATGACGGCGTACTTGTTGATCTTCGTCAGCTTGGTTTGCAGACTGCGAGCGCGAATCTGGGAATCGCCAATGGCAAACAGGAATAAGCGTTGGGCGCTGGCGATGCTGCTGGCGGCCTTGTGGAGCATTGTCTCGTCCAGCTGCAGTTGTGCCCGCCGCACCGCCGCGATGGTTAGATCGGCCATGTTCTTGGCGATGGCCTGCGCGGAGTCGCCGGGGCGGAAAGGAAAGTTGGCGTCCACGTCGTTCAGCTCGATGACGTTCGTGTGCACCGCCTCGGCAACGGCAATGCGGAGCTCGCGGAAGCCGGAGTAGCCGACCTTCTTGGCGAAGCGGACAATGGCGGAATGTGAGGTGTAGGTGGCTGCGGCTAGTTCCTGAATGGACATTTCGGCAACGGCCGGTAGATTGCTCGTGATGTAGGCGGCGATGCGCTGCTCATTGTCGGTCATGTTTGCTGTTTGTTGCAGTTGGTCAGTTAATAGCATGTTGTTTCACTCCCTATGCTTTCACAATACCTGTTTCTGAACCAAATGTTTAGCGGTTACATTAGTTTTGGAACGTTTACCGAAAGTTGTGACCAGATTGATTGGCAAAGCGGGCGGATGCGCTGCCGCGGCGCTACACTGAAGGAGTTGATAAGAAGTCGCGGGCAAGTGTACTGGGGAGTGGTGCTTGCCCGCGCGGTAATGGCCGGCGCGTAATTGCGGCGCCGGCGGGGAGGTTGATTTTGAAACAATTAACCATCGCGTACATCGGCAACGGGAAGAGTGCCAACCGGTACCACTTGCCGTTTGCGTTAAAACTCAGTGACCGGATTCGGGTCAAGACGATCTTTGCCCGGCACCTGCGCGACACCTGGCAGCGCATTGATGGGGTACACTACACGACGGATGTGAATGACATCTATAGCGACCCCGAGATTCAGCTGGTGGTGCTCGCGTTGCCGCCGCAAGTACATTACGAATACGCTAAAGCGGTGCTTGAGTCCGGCAAGAACGTGCTGGTGGAAAAGCCATTCACGGAAACGGAAGCGCAGGCGCGTGAGCTTTTTGCCTTGGGGAAGGCGAAGGGGCTGCTGGTCCAGTGCTACCAGAACCGGCGCTACGACTCAGATTTTCTGACGGTGCAGCAAGTGATTGGCAGTGGCAAGTTGGGGGAACTGCTTGAACTGGAATCAACCTTTGATTACTACCGTCCGGAAGTGCCAACTGCCAATGAGTTTAGTCGTCTCGGCAGCTTCCTGTACGGCCACGGCTGCCACACGCTGGATCAGATCATCTCGTATTTCGGCAAGGCGGATGCGGTACATTACGACGTGCGCCAGCTGCTCGGGCCGCAGAAGATGAACGATTATTTTGACATCGACATGTATTACGGCCGGATGAAGGTTGCGGTTAAGTCCAGCTACTTCCGCGTGGTGCCGCGGCCAAGCTTTGCGGTGTACGGCAAGCGCGGCGTCTTCATTAAGTATGGCACCGACCGGCAGGAGTACGACCTCAAGCACTTTTACATGCCGGACCACGCGGACTTTGGCGTTGACCGGCCGGAAGATTACGGCACGTTGACCTACATTGACGATGCGGGACAGTACCATTCAGAGAAGGTCGTGTCGGCGGTCGGCGATTACAGCC
Source organism: Lacticaseibacillus hulanensis (assembly GCF_004010095.1). GTDB lineage: Bacteria > Bacillota > Bacilli > Lactobacillales > Lactobacillaceae > Lacticaseibacillus > Lacticaseibacillus hulanensis. The sequence continues at coordinate 16,140 of NZ_RRYD01000015.1, forward strand.
GCGTTTATGCGGGTCTGTATGATGCCATCATCAACGGCGGGCCGAAGACGGTCAAGGATGAGGAAACTATCTACCAGATGCACCTGCTAGAAGAAGGCATCAAGCAGTGCAATGCTGGCGTCGATAATGATGATTAGAAAGCAAATCTAGGGGGATTAACATGAGTAAATTACCAGATGGATTTTTGTGGGGCGGCGCGGTTGCCGCGCACCAACTCGAAGGTGGCTGGCAGGAAGGCGGCAAAGGCGTCTCACTTGCGGACGTGATGACGGCCGGGGACGCTAAGACGCCACGTGAAATCACGGACGGCGTGCTGCCGGGCAAGAACTACCCGAACCACGAGGCGATTGATTTTTACCACCGCTACAAGGGTGACATCAAGTTGTTCGCCGAGATGGGCTTCAAGGCGTTCCGGACCTCCATTGCCTGGAGCCGGATTTTCCCAAACGGGGATGAAAAAGAGCCGAACGAAGCTGGCCTCAAGTTTTACGACGACATGTTCGCCGAATGCAAGAAGTACGGGATCGAACCCGTCATCACGCTCGCTCACTTCGAAATGCCGTACCACCTGATCAAGGAATACGGCGGCTGGGGTGACCGGCGCCTGATTGGCTTCTACCTGAACTTCGCCCGCGTGTGCTTCAACCGGTACAAGGACGTCGTGAAGTACTGGATGACCTTCAACGAAATCGACAACCAGAGCAACTACAACAACGACTTCATGGTTGCCACCGACTCCGGCTTGCTGTTTGAAAAGAACGCAACGCCAAAGGAGCGGGAAGCAGCAATGTACCAGGCTTCCCACTACGAACTCGTGGCCAGCGCCAAGGCGGTGAAGCTCGGTCACGAAATTAACCCGGACTTCAAGATTGGCTCCATGATTAACTTCACCCCGCAATACCCAGCATCCTCCAAACCAGAAGACATCCTGATGGCGGATAAGGCCATGCAGAAGCGGTCATTCTGGAGTGACGTGCAAGTATTCGGCCAATACCCTGGCTACATGAAGGCATTCTGCAAGCGCACCGGCTACATTCCGGACATCACGGATGCGGACTTGGCCGCGCTCAAGGAAGGCAAGGTTGATTACATCGGCTTTTCCTACTACAGCTCTAGCGCTGTGGCGGCCAAGGACGACAACCCACTTTATGACTTCGACGGCACTTCTGAGCAGGTCACCAATCCGCACCTGCCAAAGAGTGACTGGGGCTGGACCATTGACCCCGTTGGCCTGCGCAACAGCTTGAACTGGCTCTACGAACGCTACCGTGTCCCACTGATGATTGTGGAAAATGGTCTTGGCGCTTACGACAAGGTTGAAGCAGACGGCAGCATTCACGATGATTACCGTATTGCCTACCTGCGGGCCCACGTTAAGCAGATGATTAAGGCCGTTGATGAAGACGGCGTTGATTTGCTCGGCTACATGCCATGGGGTTGCATCGACCTTGTGTCTGCCTGTACCGGCCAGATGGACAAGCGGTACGGCTTCATCTACGTCGACAAGAATGACGCCGGTGAGGGCACCCTTGAGCGCAGTCGCAAGGATTCCTTCTACTGGTACAAACAAGTCATTGAATCTAATGGTGAAAAGCTATAACTAACCAAACGCAAAAGGACCAACCACTTCCGGATTGTTGGGGAAGTGGTTGGTCCTTTGCGTTGTTACAGCACCGGCGACAGCAGGCGCGAGAAGCTTTGCTTAATGCGCAGCCATAGCGACCAGCTGGCGATGATTTCCTTGGTGAGGAGCGTGCTGGTGGCCAGGTCATCGTTGAAGATCTGGGCGAGCTCCTTGGTGACTTTGGAGTCGTACATGAAGGTGTTGACCTCGAAGTTGAGTCCGTACGAGCGGAAGTCCTGATTGGCGGAACCAACCGTGCAGATGTCGTCATCCACGAGCATGGTTTTGGCGTGGAGGAACCCGTCTTCGTAGGTGTAAATCTTGATGCCAAAACCCGTCAGCATCTTCGCGTACCACTGCGTTGCGCGGTAGATGAACGGGTGGTCGGGCATGCACGGAATCATGACGCGCACGTCGACCCCGGCCGCCGCGGCCATGCGCAGGGCGGTAATCATGGATTCATCGGGCACCAGGTACGGACTTTGGAGCCACACGCGGTGCTTGGCCGAGTTAATCAGGTTGATGTAGCCAAGCTTGATTTGCTCAGTTGGCGAATCGGGGCCGCTGGTGACCACCTGCATGCTCGTGGTTCCGGAGATTGGCTTGTCTGGCGCCGGGAAGTATTCGGGGGTGTAGGCCAGGTGCTTGTCCTCGGTCACCGAGGCGTTCCAGTCCATCATGAAGCGCATCTGGAGCAGCGAAACGCCGTGGCCAATGATGCGCAGGTGTGTGTCGCGCCAGTAGCCGAACTTCTTGCTGCGGGAAAGGTACTGGTCACCGACGTTGAAGCCACCGGTGTAGCCGATTTTCCCATCAATCACGACAATCTTACGGTGATCGTGGTAGTTGAGGCGGAAGCGCGAGATGGTGTTGGTGGAGGTGACGAACGGCACGGCGCGGCCACCAGCAGCGGTGAGCGGTGCCCAGAACTTGGCGCTGGTCCCGTGTGAGCCGAATGCGTCATAGACCACGCGCACCTCAATGCCGGCAAGTGCCTGGTCCACCAGTGCGTCGCGCAATTCAGTCCCGATGTTGTCGGGGTAAATCGTGTAGTACTCAATGTGAATGCTGAACTTGGCGCGCGCAATATCGGTGAGGAGGGCGGCGAACTTGTCGTTACCATCGGTGAAAATCTTGACGGCGTTGCGCCGCGTCAGTGGGGCGCGGTCGATGCGCCGGAAGAGCTCGACGGTCTGCTGGCGCTCCCGCACAATCCGGTCGGCATCTGTCTGGCCAAAATGCGGTAGCGCGTCTTTTTGTGCGTCGATAACTTCCTGCAGCCCGATGCGGTCTTGCGTGTGCATTCGGAACAGCTTCTCGTGACCCAAGCCGCGGCCGGTGAACATGAAGAGAATGAAACCAAACCCGGGGATGAGCACGAGCACGAGGAGCCACGCCCACGTTGCCGCAATGTTGCGCGGCGTGTGGAAAACCGTGATGATGGCAGCCAGCGCGTTGAGGGCGACTAACCCCGAAATAAACGCTGGTGCGTGCAGGAAAACATAATCAAACATCAGTTACCCTCTTTCCGCGGCACTTCTGCCCTCTCAGCGGGCAGAAATGTGTCGCCCTCGTCATCCAAACCAAGATTGGTGAATAGGTAATGCAGGTCGGTGAGCACGTCGGCGGCCTTGATCTCGATGTCGTTACCGATGTAGTCCGTGAGCACGGACACGAGCATGGCGGCGGCGAAGTGAATCATCCGCTTCGGGTCGGGTGCCTGCCGAATCAGCTTGACAATCTTCGGCAAGCCGTTCGGATTATTGGCCTGAACCGCCTCGTCGAATTCCATGAGAATCTTGGACACAACCCGCACGAGTTCCTGATAGGAAGAAAACTGCTGGTTCTCCACAAGCAAGTTGCGCATGAGCTTGCGGTTGTCCGCGACCCACCAGATAATTGAATCGATTCTGGTGCTCGGGCGCATCCGGTCGAGCTCGGCGAACATCTCCGGAGTGATGAGAACCGGCATGGACGCACTTAACGCCTCGTACTTGTTGTGGAAGTACCGGTAAAATGTGCTCCGGTCGATGCCTGCCTGTAGTGCAATGTCGTCGACAGTGATTTTTTCGAACGGCTTGTGCCGCAGAACTTCGATTAATGCGCGCTCAATTGCGTGGTCTGTTGGTTGCGTCATGTTTTTTCTCCTGGCCTTGCGACACTTTGCGATGATTGTCGTTATAGCAAAAAGTGTAGCGCACTAACGGGGCGCAATCAAGTGACGCGACTTGGCGCGGAATTGGCCAACTCAAGTAGCAATTGATTGGCATCGCGCGGCGTCTTTGCCATAATCTAACGGGTGGCGGACATAAATGCTTGGCTGCCGGATATGCATCGTGGATTGAATATCGGCGGTTATGCTATATTAGTAGGAGCTAAGCACGTGATGAACGCAAAATTAACATTGAAGAAGATAACTGGTGGCACGAATGAATAATGTGCCGTTAGCTGCCCGCATAGCAGGTGCCGATTTGGCCTGCTGCGGCGAGCAGATTTTGGAGGAATTATGAAAACACTTTGGCCATATTTGCGGCGCTTTTGGGGCGTTGAACTAGCCGCAATCGCCGCGACGTTAATGTATGCGTTCGCTAATTTGTGGCAGCCAAAACTATTGCAAGGGGTCATGGAAGCAATCATTAAGGGCGACAAGGGAACAGTTGGTCGCCTCGGCATTGAACTATTGCTGCTGGCACTGCTCGGGATTGCGGCCGGGATTGCCAACACTATTTTTAGTGCGCGCGCTGCTTTGAATATTTCCACCAAGATGCGCGGGGATATCTACCACCACGTGCAGAAGTTTGCCTTCGCCGACATCGAGCAGTTCGCCGCCAGCAATCTAGTTGTGCGGATGACTAACGATATTAACCAGGTGCAGGGGATGGTCATGCAGACGCTGCAAATCGTTGCCCGGGTGCCAATCATGTTCGCCGGTGCATTGATTCTGGCCATCATGACGATTCCGGAGATGTGGTGGCTGATTCTGCTGATGATTGTCATCATTGTCGCGATTGCGTGGTTCGGGATGACCACGATGAGCCATTACTTCGGTGAGGTTCAGGGCTACATCGACCAGGTGAACACCATTGCGCGCGAGAACCTGATGGGTGTGCGCGTGGTGAAGTCGTTCAACCAGGAGGCCAACCAGGAAAAGGAATTCGCTGGGGCGTCCGATAAGATGACCAAGGTCTCCATCAAAATCGGCTACGCATTCTCCATGATGATGCCGGGCTTTTTCACCTTCGCGAACCTGGCAGTTGCCGGCGCGATTTTCCTTGTCGGCCACAACATCACGGATCACCCCGAGAACCTGGCGGCGATTGCCAGTTTCGTTGGGTACATGATGCAGCTACTGATGGCGGTCATTAACGCCGGCTTCATCGCCACCGGCGCGACCCGTGCCTTCGTTTCACTGGGCCGAATCGGCGAAGTATTGCAGCACAAGCCATCGATGCAGTTCAAGGATGTGCCCGAAACCGAGCTTGAGGGTAGCATCGAATTTGACCACGTCACCTTCAGTTATCCGGGTGAGAAAAAGCCGACGCTGCGCGATGTTTCCTTTAAGGTGGCGCCAGGCGAAATGGTCGGGATTGTCGGGGCGACCGGGGCGGGTAAGTCCACGCTGGCCCAACTAATTCCGCGCCTGTTTGATCCCGAAGCGGGGGTCGTGCGGGTCGGTAGTCAGAACGTGAAGGACGTTGCGGCCGCCACCCTGCGCAAAACCATCGGGATGGTGCTCCAGCGCGCGACCCTGTTTTCCGGAACCATTGCCCAGAACTTGCGCCAGGGCAAACCGGACGCAACGGTCACCGACATGCGCTGGGCCGCGGAGGTCGCGCAGTCGGAGGAATTCATTCGCCGACTGGACGGGCAGTTCGATGCGGAAGTGGAAGAGCGGTCCGCGAACTTCTCCGGCGGCCAAAAGCAGCGGCTAGCGATTACCCGCGGGGTGATTGGCAAGCCGAACATCCTGATTATGGACGATTCCACCAGTGCCCTTGATGCCCGCAGCGAGCGCCTCGTGCAAGAGGCACTGGCGCGGGAGCTGCAGGGGATGACGACCGTGATTATTGCCGAGAAGATTTCGTCAATCATCAAGGCCGACCGCATCCTGGTCATGGACAAGGGGCGCGTTGTTGCGAGCGGCACGCACGAGCAGTTGCTGGACAGCAGCCCGATTTATCGGGAAATCTACACGACGCAAAAGGCGCGGGAAGGGAGGACCATCTAATGAAGGATTTACGGATTGCCGGGCGGTTTTACTACCACTATCTGCACCGGTATCACTGGCAGTTTGCCGGGACGTTAGTGTGCCTCATCCTGTTTGCCAGCTTCAACGCGCTTTCCCCAATTTACCTCGGGCGTACGGTTGAGGACCTATCGAATTTCCTGGGTGCCTGGCAGCACGGCGGCGGGGGCAACCTCGGCGTGTTTTACACCGACGTCGCCCTGTACGCGCTGTTCCAGTTGCTCACCGGTGTCGGTGACTTCGGGACGTCGATGTTCCTGTCCTGGATTGGTGGGGTCGCAACTGGCCACATGCGGACGGATTTGTTCGGCAAAATGCAGAAGATGCGCGTTGAGTACTTTGACACGCACAGCGACGGCGACATTCTCGCCCGATTTACGAGTGACCTGGATAACATTTTCAACGCCGTCAACGAAGCCTTCGTGCAGATTTTCTACAGCGTTGCCCAAATCATCGGGGCCATGTACATGATGTTCCACACGAATGGCACCCTGGCGCTGGTAGCAATGTCGACCACGCCGATTGCTATCGTGATTGCGGCGATTAACATTAGTATCGCCAGCAAGGCCGTCAACAAGCAGCAAAACGACATTGGTAAGCTGAACGGTTACGTCAACGAGCAGATTACGGGCCAAAAGGTGATTATCACAAACGGCCTGCAGGAAGACTCGATTAAGGGCTTCGAGCAGCTGAACAACACGGTGAAAAAGACCGCGCTGCGGGGCCAGATCTGGTCCGGGATTCTCCAGCCACTAATGAACGGGATGATGCTGCTGACCTCCGCCATTGTCATCTTCGTGGGCAGCTGGCTCGTGATGCAGGGCGGCATGTCGACCGGCGCGGCGTTGGCACTGATTGTGGTGTTCGTGCAGTACGCACAGTCGTATTTCCAGTGCATCATGCAGGTTACCAGCATGTACTCGCAGATTCAGCTGGCCATCACCGGTGCGCGGCGGGTATCTGAGGTTCACGCCGCACCCAACGAGGTCCGGCCGGCAAACGGCAAGCCGGTGCACGAGGTCAAAGACGAAGTGGTCATCGACAATGTGCGCTTTGGCTACCAGCCGGGCAAGGAGATCCTGCACGGGGTAACGCTGAAGGCCCGGCGCGGGGAAATGGTCGCCCTGGTTGGCCCAACCGGTGCCGGGAAGACGACGGTCATCAACCTGCTCAACCGGTTCTACGATGTTGATTCCGGGGCCATCAAGATTGACGGGGTCGACATTCGGGACATGGATTTGACCCAGCTGCGTGACACCGTGGGCATTGTGCTCCAAGACCCGCAGCTGTTTAGCGGGACGATTGCCGACAACATTTGTTTTGGCAAACCGGACGCAACTCAGGATGAGATGTACGCGGCGGCCGAGCAGGCACACATCCACGACTTCATCATGAGCCTGCCCGCGGGTTACGAGACGAAGATTACGGACGAACAGTCGGTGTTCTCGGCGGGACAAAAGCAGCTCGTCAGCATCGCCCGCACCATTTTGACTAACCCGCAGATACTGATTCTGGATGAGGCCACGAGTAACGTCGACACGGTGACTGAAGAGAAGATTCAGGCGGCGATGGACAACGTGATTGCCGGGCGGACCAGCTTCGTCATTGCCCACCGGCTGAAGACGATTCTGAAGGCCGACGACATCGCGGTTCTGCGCGACGGTCGCATCATCGAAGAGGGCAGCCACGAACAGCTGCTGGCAGAGAAGGGCTTCTACTCGGGGCTATACAAGTCGCAGATGGTGTTTGCGTAAAATGCCCGAATGCACCGACTAGCTGGGCAAATTAGTTAACTGCCGCACTCAATTCTTGCATGGTGCAACAGATTTTACGAAGTGTTGAACGGCGACTTACTAAACGAAAGCAGCACGAATGCCGAGCTGACGGCGATTTGCGCGTGCGGTTTAAAATCATGATGAAAGGGGTGACAAAGTTGGCCATTTTTGGCAGCTTTGTTACCCCTTTCCTAGTTACAGGTGTTAGAATACCGTTATGAACGCGGAAGCAACGTTCACAAAGTTGGGTTTCAATTTGGGCGCAGTGCTAATTGCACACGCCTGTAAAGGAACGGTGAATGTATATGAGTAAGTTGTCAAAGACGCCACAGGAATTGGCCAAGGAGCCTCAGGATGTTGCACTCAAAGAGCTTGAAACATCTCGGGACGGCTTGACCTCCGACGCGGCGGCTGAACGGCTTCGTGAATATGGGCCAAATGAAATTCAAAAGGGGAAAAAGGCATCACAGCTTCTGATGTTCCTCAAGAACTTCACTAGCCTGATGGCCATCTTACTGTGGGTCGGCGGGATTATCGCGATTGTTGCGGGGATGCCGGAACTCGGGATTGCTATCTGGTGCGTGAACCTGATTAACGGGGTCTTCAGCTTCTGGCAGGAATTCGCGGCCCAAAAAGCGACTGACTCGTTGATGAAGATGTTGCCAACCTACGTCCACGTGCGGCGTGACGGTAAGTTGGTCCAGATTGAGACCACCGAACTGGTGCCGGGCGATGTCTTTGCCCTGCAGGCCGGGGACGCGATTTCATCTGACGCGCTGCTTTTGGAAGCAAGTTCCATGCAGGTTGACCAATCAGCTCTGACCGGGGAATCTGTACCCGAAAGCAAGAGTGTGAAGTACGATCCAGGTGAAGGTCAGTTTGCCGAAAGCAACGTGATTTACGCCGGGACAACCGTTGGGGCTGGGACCGGCCTTGCCGTCGCACTGGCGACCGGGATGAACACCGAATTCGGGAAGATTGCTTCCCTGACTCAGGGGCAGACCAAAACGGATGGCCCACTGCAAAAGGAACTTAACCGCCTCACGCAGCAACTGTCCATCATTGCCATCGGTATCGGGATTGCGTTCTTCGTCCTAGCGGTGGCATTTGTCCACTACCCAATGGCCAAGGCGTTCATCTTCGCCTTGGGGATGATTGTGGCCTTCATTCCAGAAGGTTTGCTACCAACCGTAACGCTGTCCCTGGCGCAAGGGGTGCAGCGGATGGCCAAGAAGCACGCCCTGGTTAAGGAACTGTCTAGTGTTGAAACGCTGGGTGAAACCACGGTTATCTGCTCCGATAAAACCGGGACGCTGACGCAGAACCAGATGACTGTGAACCACATCTGGCTACCCCACAAGGAATACCGGGTTACCGGCCAAGGGTTTGTGGCTAACGGTGAAATCAGGTACCGCGGCCACAAAGCCAAGCTGGAAGAACACCCAGAACTAAAACTGTTGCTCCAAATCTCGGCGCTCGACAACGACACGCGTGTTCAGCAGAGCGATGACGGGACCACCAAGCTCCTCGGGACCCCAACCGAAGCCGCAATGATTATCATGGCGGAGAAGGCGGGGATTGACGCCGACGAATTGGTCAAGGAAATGGTGCGCGTGAAGGAACTGACCTTTGATTCCGACCGTAAGCGCATGACCACCATCAACAAGCTGCCCAACGGCGACCTGCGCATCTGCGTGAAGGGCTCACTTGGTGACATGCTCACCCAGTGTGATCGGATTCTCGACAAGAATGGTGTGCGCAAGCTGAACGATACCGATATTGATCGGGCAAGCCGTGCCGAAAGCGACTACGCTGAATCCGGGCTGCGGACACTGGCCGTTGCTTACCGCGACGTTCCAGCTGCCGAAGTTCCTGATTCACTGGATGACTGGGGCATCAAGGAAGTTGAACGTGATTTGATCCTGGTTGGGCAGGCCGCCATGGCTGACCCAGCCCGTCCCGAAATTTACGCTGCCGTTAAGGAATGTCACGATGCCAACATTCGCATCATCATGGTTACTGGTGACAGCCCAGTTGTTGCCCGCAACGTTGCGGCCCAGATTGGGATTGTTTCGAGTAACAAGGCCCGTGTCATTACCGGGACTGAATTGGCAGCGATGAGCGATGAAGATTTGAAGACGGCGTTCAAGGACGAGCTGATTTTTGCCCGCGTTGCGCCAGAACAGAAGTACAAGATTGTGTCCACGCTCCAGTCGATGGGTGAAATCGTTGCGTCTACCGGTGACGGTGTCAACGATGCACCTGCGCTGAAGAAGGCGGACATCGGCGTTGCCATGGGGGTTACCGGGACCGACGTTGCTAAGGACGCGGCCGACATGATTCTCACGGATGACAACTTTGCTTCCATCGTTGCGGCGATTGAAGAAGGCCGTGCCGTATACAGCAACATCCAGAAGTTCCTGATGTACATCCTGAACTCCAACGTTGGGGAAGCAATTCCGTCAGTCCTGTTCCTGTTCAGCCGTGGTTTGATTCCACTGCCACTAACAGTTATGCAGATTCTGACCATTGACCTCGGGACCGACATGCTGCCCGCACTGGGACTTGGTGCCGAACGCGCCGAACCGGGAATCATGCAGATGCCACCGCGTTCCCGTGATGAGCACATTCTGACCAAGAACGTACTCTGGCGGGCCTTTGCCTGGTACGGCATGATTGGTGCGGCTGTATCGACGGCTGGCTACTTCTTCGTCAACCACATGCACGGCTGGCCAGCAATTCCGCTGGCGGCAAGCGGCAGTGTCTACGTTCAGGCAACAACCATGACGCTCGCTGCGGTGGTCTTCACCCAGATGGCCAACGTCATGAACTGCCGGACCCGGACTGCTTCCGTCTTCTCCATTGGGATTTGGAAGAACTTCAAGATTAACGTCGGGATATTCTCCGAGTTCCTGTTGCTTCTGGCCCTCATGTACGTGCCAATTCTTCAGGATGTCTTCGAAACGGGTCCCCTGGGGCTGCCAGAATGGATCTTCCTCGTATGCATTCCAATTCCGGTCTTCCTGGTTGAAGAACTGCGCAAGAAGATTGACCGGCGATTAACGAAGAATAAGCGTGAAGCGGCGATTTAGGAACTAACCGGCGCGCTGCGTAGAACAATTGAATTTGGATAATAATTGAAGAGAAGGTGACTAGCGTAAGTTTGCTAGTCACCTTTTTTATTGCCGGAGTACTGAATGTTTATCAGTCGCGTCGGCTGCACTTCGTTTTCCAAGCGCAGGACGGCAATGAGGCTCACGACCATCAGTAGTATTGTCTCTGTATAATCGCCCGACGCGCTTGGTGTCGGGCGATTTGTGTGTCTGCTATCCGCATCTTGAGGTTGCATCACGGTGCCGACAAAATCATGGAAAAGGTCGTCGCTACCAGCCGATTATTAATTAAGGTGCTTAACAAATAACAAAAACTCGTTAACACTATGAATGAACCGAAATATGTAAATTGGTCCTATGCAATTAATGTTGTTGGTACAAATACCGATAAAACGGCGAATAACGTTATACATTTGCATGAAAAGGGTCGGTTCAAAACACAAAAAATTTTTTATGGTTTTGTGACAAAATAACACCCGACCGGTCTACGAAGTGTTGTTATCGGTGAAAGTTGTTCCGACAATTTTCAGAAGCTGTATATGGGCATTTTCAGGAAGTTTGCAAAGAAAATGCCAGTGTGGTCTAGTTATCTAATGATAATGTCGACGTTATCGTATCCCTATTAAGTCTCACTTTTAGCAGATAAAAAAACAACTGTCAGAAGATAAATGCTTGCTATGGCGGGATTTTACATGGTATAAAGTAGACAAGGTAATTCTGAGGGGGATTGCGAAATCGTTATTAATCGGCTTGATTGAACGTTAAGCTAGTTATCGATAATAGTTGGTTAATTGTGTGATAATAATTATCTGTATAGCCGGGGGAGGCTAGCAGGTGAAATAGGAAAACTCGGTCGCCATGAGTGTAGGTTAAATCTCTCCGAAAGGCAGGATTTGACATATGATTTATGGGACCATTAAGTGGTTTGATCTCAACCGCGGTATTGGCGTTATCACGACTGACGAAGGAACTGACGTGTTTATGCCATATTCTGCTGTTCTTAGTAACGGCCTACGTTATCCAGCGGAGGGACAAACAGTTGCCCTTGAGGTTGAACCAACAACACACAATTACATGAATGCAACGAACGGTTTGCGTGCGCGGTCAGTGGTGGCCGCAGAGCGCACAACCGGCCCTGAGGTATGGACAAAGGCCCAGGTCTTGGCAACGAGAGAGAATTTGTCTTTCGAGGAACAGGCTGGGTAATATTTAGCTGAATAAAAAAAGGGCTGAGACGGTGTCTCGGCCCTTTTTGCGTGCACGGTGAGTCTGTTTTACTTGCGGATGTAGTTGACGTACGCCCAGTAGATGGCCGCGACAATCGCCAGGAAGAGCGCGAGGTGAATGATCATGCCCAGAATCCCGACCACGAATGGTAGTAGGATGAGGGCGACGATGACGATGAGGGCGATGACGAGAATTTGCTTCAATTGTGGGTTCATTTTTTTCCTCCAGAGCCATTCAGCTCGATAATTGCTTTAGATAATAGTGTAGTATAAGCATAACACCACTGACAATTATTATTATGGGCCGTCGCGGGCCGGTGCGCATCGAGCGCATTACCGATTATTTCCTGCGACTTTCGCCCGAGGTGCATTTTGCCCGCAACATTGCTAGAATAGCTGAATTAAGGACAATATCTAACTTACGAATGAAGGATATATAACATGGACATGAAAAAACGACTCGACGCTTTTGCTGACGCGGTCATTGCGATTATTCTCACCATCATGGTTCTGGAGCTGCCGATTGAAACCGTGCATGGACAGTTCGATTACCTTGCGCTCGCGGAGGCCGTTGGGGTCTACGCCGTGAGCTTTTGTTTTGTCGCGAACATCTGGTACCAGCACGCCATCGCGATGGGCGAAGCGGAAACAATTAAGCGGGACACGATTATCTGGGATCTCGTGTTGCTGTTTTTGCTCAGCCTGGTGCCGGCGTCGACGCGTGCGATGACGATGATTGCCAGCAACTACACGGTTATGGTCTACGGGATTTTGTACCTGCTTGTCTCGATTGTTCTACGCGTAATCGTGCGGCACATTGTGCACGAAAAATACACGGAAAAAAGTGACATGGCCAAAATCTACGCGTCGATTTACGGCGACCACAACCTCGAAAGCTGGAGCCTCATTGCCGCCAACATCGTGCTCGCCTATTTCTTCCCGCGCGTGGCGATGGTCTTTTTCATCGTCATCACCGTGCGCTCGTTCTTCGCTAACTCGGGTGAACAATCCGAGCTCGAAGAAGCGGGGGCGATGACCGCAGATGGCCGGCAACACTTCATCGCCATGAGCCCACTGCAAAAGCGGACCTTCATGAATGCACTCCAGCGATACATGAAGCAGGAAGTCCACGACGCGGGTACCCTTGAGCTCGCCGGTGCCAACTGGGACAAGTTCGCCCAGCAGATGCAAAAGCAATTCGGTATTCAGCCGGCCGACCTGAAGAAGTGGCTTGAACAGCGCCGGTTTCGGGGCCATGGCGCGGGCGGCCACAATGGGCCGAGCGACCGGCAGAATCGCGGCGGCTACCACCAGCAATAGCGGCAGCTAAATGCACGTTTACCCGCTTGCAGAGGCGTGGCGCCGGGGTTCATAATTAGGGTTAATAATTTCAATTCAGTAGTAATAACGGGGGTAATGATATGGCGTACATAGAGGTTCGCAACGAGTTCAAACGTTACCAGATGGGCGAAACCGAGATTGTTGCCAACAACGATTTGAGTTTTGACGTGGAGCGCGGCCAACTGACCGTTATCCTCGGGCCTAGTGGTGCGGGGAAGTCCACCGTGCTCAACATTCTGGGCGGGATGGACAGCCCGACAAGCGGGCAAGTAATGGTGGACGGGGTGGATATCGCCCAGTTCAGCGAGCGGCAGCTGACCAGTTACCGGCGCACCGACGTCGGGTTTGTTTTCCAGTTCTACAACCTGATTCCGAACCTGACAACGCTCGAAAACGTCGAAATGGCAACCGCGCTGACGCCAGATGCGCTCGATCCAGCTGACACCCTGAAGGCCGTTGGGCTGGGCGACCGCCTGGATAATTTCCCGGCACAGCTTAGTGGTGGGGAGCAGCAGCGGGTCGCAATTGCCCGCGCGCTGGCCAAGAACCCGAAGCTGCTCCTGTGCGACGAACCGACCGGGGCACTGGATTACGAAACCGGTAAGGCTGTGCTGCGTCTGCTGGCAACTGCCAGTCACGAACGCAACGCAACGGTCATCATCATCACCCACAACGCCGAAATCGCGAAGATGGCCGACCGCGTCATCCACATCAACGACGCCCGCGTGCGGAGCGTCGAAGACAACGATAGTCCACTGCCTGTTGAACAGATTGAATGGTAGGTGGGCAGATGCAAAACAAAATTTTGAACCGCATGCTCGGCCGCACGATTAAGGATACCCGCGGCCGGTTCATTGCCATCACCCTCATCATCATGCTGGGCGTGATGATTTTCGTGGGCGTCAAGGGCATTGGTCCTGGCTACCGCGACACGGCGACGAGCGAACTGACGGCGGCGCACCTGCAGGATATCTCCGTCACCAGCACGGCCGGGTTGACCAGCGGCGACGTTGCCCGGGCCAAGAAGGTAGACGGAATCACCGTTAGCGCCAGCAAGAGTACTTTTGCCCTGGCCAGCAGCGACGATTCGGTTGTGAACGTGTTCGGCTACCGGAATAACCGGGGGCTAAACCGGTTGATGGTCCGCGATGGTCACTTGCCGCGTAAGGGTAACGAGATTGTCCTCGATGCGCGCGCCAAGGATTACGGCGGGTACCGACTGGGCGACACGTATCGGGTGAAAAAAACTAAGAACCTGAAGCGGCGGACCTACAAGATTGTGGGCTTTGCCGATTCACCGCTGTTCATCAATGATAACTATGACCGCGGTAACACGAATATTGGCAGTGGGACCGTGGCGTACTTTGCCTATGTTAAGCAGAGCAACATCAACATGGACGTCTACACCAGCCTCGCGCTGCGGCTGAACAAGCGGCCAGCCGGAGACACGTACGACGCCAGTTACAAGGCGGCGGTGGCGGCCAAGTTGAAGCAGGTCAAAAAGGCGTTCCGGGGTCGGGCCAGTGCGCGGCGCACCGAGCTGATTAACACCGCACTGAAGCCGGTAACGAAGCAGCAAAAGGAACTGGATGCGGCGAAGGCCAAGGTGGCGCTGGGTGAACAGTCCGTAATCAGGGCGACCCGCGGGCAGGTCACCACGACGCCGGAACTGACGGCACAGATTGCCAAGATTACGGCGGCCCAGGAAAAGGTTGATGCGGCCACGCAGAAAGTGCAGCGCGCCATCAGCAAGCCTGATTACAGCTACGGCAAGCGGGCCGATTTGGTCGGCTTCAGCGATTACGGGGCGTCGGCCGACCGCATTGCGGCCATCGGTGACGTGTTCCCCGTCTTCTTCTTCCTGATTGCGGCGCTCATCACGTTCACCACCATCAGCCGGATGATTTCGGAAGACCGGACGCAACTCGGCACGATGAAGGCACTGGGGTACTCCGGGCTGGCGATTGCCCGCAATTACTTCCTGTACGCACTGCTGGCGGCCATCATTGGGATTGTCTTCGGGGTCGTTATCGGCCAGCAGGGGCTGGTCCGGTTCGTGCTCGCCATCAGCAAGACCAACATTTTCACGGCGCAAGTTGTTTTGCCGCAGTGGGGTGACATTGCCTTAGCAGCCCTCATGTCACTGCTTGCGACGATCGGGGCGGTGGCGATTGTGACGCCGACGGAACTGCGCACCAAACCATCGGAGCTCATGTTGCCCAAGGCGCCGAAGAACGGCAAGAAAATTTTGCTGGAACGCATTACACCACTGTGGCAGCACCTTTCCTTTAACGCCAAGGTGTCACTCCGGAACCTCTTCCGGTTTAAGTCACGGATGTTCATGACCATCATCGGGATTGCCGGGGGTGCCGGTCTGATTCTGACCGGGTTCGGGATTCGCGATTCCATCCTGGGCACCGCGCCAACCCAGTTTGGACAGGTGCTTCACTACCAGACCATTGTGCGCATGGCACCGGACGAGAAGCCGGCCAAAGCCCTCGATATTTTGAATGACAACCGGCAATTCAAGCAGGGGCAATCGGCCACGAGCGACACGGTTGAACTGCAGACGCCGGATGATAGTTTGAGCAGTGTCAGCATGATTGTTCCGCAGCATGATACTGGCTTTAACAAGTACGTGAGCCTGAAAACTACTGCCGGTAAGCAAATTAGTTTGCCGAAGCGCGGCATGGTGGTTACCGAAAAGGCGGCGCAGGTGCTGAAGCTGGTCAAGGGCGACAAGGTGCGCGTGAAGGACAGTAACGGGCACAAGGAATATGTCCGCGTGACGGCCATCGTGCAGAACTACACCGGCCACTTTATCTACCTCAGCAAGTCCGCGTACAAGGCGGCCTGGGGCAAGAATGCACCGGCCAACAGTTTGTTGGTGCAGACCAAGACAATGAGCAAGAAGGCAGAACGCCGACTGGCACGCAAACTGCTGAAGGACGGCGGCGCAGTCAACACGACCTTCATGAGCGACTCGCTCAGCACGATTGACGACATGAGCAAGAGTTTGAACGCCGTTGTGGTGATCCTGATCGTTCTGTCGGGGATGCTTTCGTTCGTTGTTCTGTACAACCTGACCAACATTAACGTGTCGGAACGGATGCGCGAACTCTCCACGATTAAGGTGCTCGGTTTTTACGACGGCGAGGTGACGATGTACATCGTCCGCGAAAACATTGCCCTCACGCTCGTTGGTATTCTCTGCAGCTTCGGCGTTGGTCAGGTGCTGACACGGTTCATCCTGCAGCAAGCGGCCACCGACACGATGCTGTTCCCGGTTATTATCGGCTGGGGCGGCTACGTTGCGGCGACGGTACTGACGTTGCTGTTCACGGCCATCGTGATGTACGTGACGCACGTGCGGCTCAAGCGGGGCGACATGCTCGAGGCGCTGGCGGCACGGGAATAAGCAAAATAATTCATCGATTCACTGGATGCGTTGACCGGGAACTGACGGTTGACGCATCTTTTTTTGCGCCGCACGAGCAATTTAGATTTATTTCTAAATAGTGGTTGTATTCGGCGGTGGCAGAACCTATACTCTATTTAGAAATAATTCTAAACTATGGGGGTAACGGCGGATGGCGATGAGTGCAACGCTCAAGGCGATTTCCGATCCAATGCGGCGCTCGATTTTGGAGCTGTTAAAAAAGCAAGCACTGCCGGCGGGCGAAATTGCCCAGCACTATCCCGAGCTGACGCAGGCGACGGTCTCGTATCATCTGAAACTACTCAAGCAGGCGGGGCTGATTACGGAACGCCGTGAGAAGAATTTCATCTACTACGAGCTCAACGCGAGTGTGTTCGAAGAAGTGCTGACGTGGATTTATGGTTTAGGTTTAGGGGGAAAAGACGATGACGATTAAGCAACGGTTCAGATACGTTTTTTGGAGTTTGGTACTGATTTTGGCACCAATTTTGTACGGCATGTCGGTATACGACAAGCTGCCGGCGACCATGGCGATTCACTGGGGTGCGCAGAACCAGGCGAACGGCTTCGTGGCCAAGCCACTGGCCGTGTTCGGGCTGCCGCTCATCATGCTGATGTTCCAGGTAATCTTGATGAGTGTCACCTGGCTCAACAGCATGCGCAAGGGCGCGGCGCAGAAGTTCGAGAAGGTTAGCTTGTCGGTTTTGCCGGTGATTTCCCTTGTGATCTACATCGCAACCATCATGGCTAACCTGAACAAGAACGTGAACATCTGGGCCATTGCCATGACCATCGTTGCGTTCGTCTTCATTGCCATTGGTAACTACCTGCCAACGATTCCGGCCGAATACAACCGTGGGCCGCTGAAGCCGAACTGGCAGGCACACCCCGAAGCGTGGAAAAAGACGAGCCGGCAGATGGGCTTTGTCATGGTCGGCGGCGGGTTTGCCTGCTTGCTGAGCCTGCTCGCTGGTGCGATTGCCTCGGTGGTGGTCCTTGTTGTTGTCGTTGTTGCCGTATTGGTTGTTAGCTACCGCGGATTTGCGGCGGCGAAATAAGTCGGGAGTTTTCCGGCAACAATAAAATAGGAGGTGGTTAGCAGTCTTTGCTAATCACCTCCTATTTTTTAGTGCAATCGTCGCTGCGCCGCGTCTGGGCAATGGCACCTGACCGCAGCGGCGATTCGCGCGCATCTACGCCTTCACCAGGGTTACGACCTTGGCGTTGATGGCGTCGATGAAGTGCTGATCGTGTTCGGTGACCAGCATGGTTGGCTTAACGGTCTGGATCACCTGAATCAACTGGTCCTGGTTGAACACGTCCAGGTAGTTGAGTGGTTCGTCCCAGATGTAAAAGGCGGCCGCGGTGGCCATGCTGGCGGCGAGCTCAACCTTCTTCTGCTGACCGGCCGACATGTCCTCGATGGGCACGTTGAAGACGCTGCGCTCCACGCCGAGCTTGTGCAGGTTGTTGAGCAGGTCCTGGTAGTTGAGGTGGCGCGTCTCGGCGAATTGCGGCAGGAACCCCAGGTTGTCGGGGTAGAGCTGGCGCACCAGGGCGCGGCTGGCGGATTGGGCCAGGTCGATTTCACCCGTGATTTCACCGGCAAAGGGGGCAACGCTTTGACCAGTCACGGTGCCACTTTCTGCTGCCTGCGCCAAAATTGCCGCGATGAGAGAACTCTTGCCGACCCCGTTTGGCCCAACGAGTGCAACCCGCTCGCCGCGTTTGACCTCGAACGTGACGGGCTTAAAGAGCGGCACGCCCGCAAAACTGAGGGTGAGGTTGGTTGCGCGCAGGAGCACTTGGTGGTGGTCCGGCGTGTAGTCGAGGGCGAGGGGGTCGATGTGCTCCACGTTCTTGAGCAGCGCCTCCTTGCTCGTGATTTCCTTGTCCATGCGGTGCTCAAGGTTCTTGGCCTTTTGCATCACGCGGGCCGCCTGTGCACCGATTGCGCCCTTATCGCCGATGCTGCCGCTGCGGAACTTGTGGGCGTCACCCCACTTGTCACTTTCCGTGCTGGCGCTCCACGCACGCTTTTTGACCGCGGTCTGCTTGAGGCGGCCAATATCCTTCTTGAGCTGGGCCTGCTCGCTCGCCTCGGTCTGGTCGCGGCGCTGCTTGGCCTGTTCGTACGCGCCGAAGTTGCCCTGTGTCAGGACCAACTGCTGCTTTTCAATCGTCAGTGTGTGGTCCGTGGCGGCATCGAGGAAGTTCCGGTCGTGGGAAATGACGATGTAGCCTTGCTTCTTGCCGGCCAGATAAGTCGCGACCTGCTTGCGGCCGGCGCGGTCCAGGTGGTTAGTGGGCTCGTCGATGAGCGGGAATGAGTGGTCATCCGCAAACAACACGGCCAGCAGTAACTTGGTTTGTTCTCCGCCAGACAGCGTGGTAAATGGCCGATACAGGACGTCTTCACTCACGCCCAGCAGCGTCAGTTCGCGCTGCACCTGCCACAATTCCGCGTCGGTAATTGCCGCAACGACCTGCCAGGCATCAAGCTGCGCATCCGGGACTGCTTGCGGGAAGTAGGTGAACGTGACGGGCGCACTGATGGTGGTGTTGCTGTCGCCGCGCAGTTTGCCCTGCAGCAAGTTGAGCAGCGTAGTCTTACCGCGACCGTTGCGGCCCGTGAGCCCAAGGTGCCAGCTGGTGTCGAGCTGAATGGACTGCCGGGTGAAAATGTTATCTTGGCCGGGGTAGGCGAAGGAGAGGTTAGTAATAATAATATTCGACATAGATGAATGCCTCCGTTAATAAGCAAACGTCAGGCAGATTGGCACTCACTGGGGTCAAAACAATGCTGCTGGGGACGCAATCAGCGCAGTCAGTGCATAAAAATAGCCCCCGAAATAATCTCCGGGAGCTTGGCCCGCCAGAGAAGATTAAGCGAGTGCCAGAACTGCGCACTACCCCCTAAAGGTGATAGTGACGTAAAGTTCGGGCAACTAGCTTAAATCTTCAATGGACGTGACCTCCGATGTTTTTGATAGTTAATTAATACCATGCACGCAAAACCGTGTCAACCGCGTGCCGGCATTTGCGCCGTTTTTGTCCGCGTGCACGGCCGGTTGCCGGTGGTATCATGATTGTAGAAATGGGGGCATTTTCTATGGCGCAAAGCACAATTCCAGATCATATTCGGGTCCGCGGGGCGCGGGTACATAATTTGCGGAACATTAACGTGGATATTCCGCTACACAAGCTGGTGGCCATCACCGGGCGGTCCGGCTCGGGCAAGTCGTCACTGGCGATGGGCGTTCTCTACGCGGAGGGCATGCGGCGGTACGTGAACGCGCTGTCGACCTATACTAGGCGGCGGCTCGGCCAGACCGGCAAACCGGACGTGGACGAAATTGAACACATTCCGAGCGCCATCGCGTTGCGGCAGCGGCCGGTGGTCCCCGGGGTGCGCTCGACGGTGGGGACCAGCACCGAGGCTTTGAACGTCATCCGGCTGGCCTTCTCCCGTCTGGGGTCACCGCGCTGTCCGAATGGGCACCAGGTGCCACCGACGCTGGCGATTGCCCGCGCGATGGATTTGCCGAACAAACCGGGCAGTGGAATGGGCGAAATTGTGTGCCCAGTTTGCGGCGTGAAGTTCATGGCGTTTGCCGCTGAGGACTTCGCGTTCAACTCAACCGGTGCCTGCCCAACGTGCAACGGGACGGGCAGTGCCCAGACCCTCGCCGAAGACCGACTGATTCCGGATCCCAGCAAGACGATTCGCGACGGCGCGGTGGCCTCGTGGCGGCTGCCGGGGCGCAACTTCATGTACATTGTGGCCCAGCAAATTGGCATCGACATCGACACGCCGTTTGCAGATCTCCCCAAGGAGCAGCAGGAAATGGTGTGGAACGGGCCCCGCAAGAAGTACGCCATCAATATTCCGAGCAAGTCCGGCAAAATTTTCCATATGGACAACGCCGTCTTCGAGAACGCGCACGCGGCTGTGACCGACAGTATGGCCACCACGACCAACGAGCGGGCCATCGCGCGGCTGAATAAGTTCTACCGCTTCGGCACCTGCCCGACTTGCCACGGCACGCGCTTCAAGCCGGCACTGCTCAGCCAGCAGGTGTCCGGCAAGAACATCGCCGAAGTGAGTGACATGACGCTCACCGAACTGAGTGCGTTCATTCCGCAAATCTACGCGTGGCTGCCAGCAGACATGCAGGCACTTGCGCACGATATCTTAAGTGAGCTGGACCAGATTCTCCGGCCCCTGCTGGAACTAGGACTGGGCTACCTCACCTTGGCCCGGGCCGGGGGCAGCTTGTCCACCGGTGAACTTCAGCGCATTCAGCTCAGCCGCACCCTGCGCACGAAAACCACGGGGGTGCTGTACGTGCTGGATGAGCCGTCAATTGGCCTGCATCCAGCCAACGTGCAGGGACTGATTGACGTGATGCGGGGACTCGTGGCCCAGGGGAACTCCGTCATCGTGGTCGACCACGACACGGCCATCATCGAGGCGGCCGATTACGTCCTGGAGATTGGTCCGGACGCCGGGATTCGCGGCGGACAGGTGGTCGATGCGGGGACACCCGCGGAGATTGCCACGCAGTCAACCAGCCTGATCGCGCCATTTTTAAACGGGACGACCAAGTTGCGGGTGCGCCCACAAGCTAGTGCGTCCGCGCTGGCGACGGCCAAGCATTACGGGGTGGCGGTTAGTGACCGGTACAACCTGCACGACCTGGATGTTCAGCTGCCGGTACGCGCATTTTCCGTAATTTCCGGATTCTCCGGTGCGGGCAAATCCACGCTTGTGTTCGACGCGCTCGTGCCAGCGCTGACGGCGACCAAGAAGAACCCGGCGCCGCAGTTCGTTACGGGCGTGCGCCGCGGAACACTGCGCAAGGTGGTGGCAATTGACGCGTCGCCAGTGGGCAAGAATGTCCGCTCGACCGTGGCCACGTACACCGACATCCTGGACCACTTGCGCGCGCTGTTTGCCGCGCAGCCGGAAGCTAAGGCGCGGAATTTCACCGCCAGCCACTTCTCCTACAATGTGGCGGCGGGTGCCTGCCCCACCTGCAACGGCACGGGGCAAATCAGCCTCGATATTCAGTACCTGCCCGATATGCAGCAAACCTGTCCTGATTGCGGCGGGCGGCGTTACAAGCAGGAGGTGCTGGCGGTTTCTTGGCATGGATATTCCATCGCCGACCTGCTGGACATGTCCGTCGATGCGGCGCTCCCGATTTTCGCCGCCACTGATCAAACTAGCATCACGGCGACGCTGCAGACCCTGCACGACATGGGCTTAGGCTATTTGCACCTTGGCGAAAGCACGCCGGCCCTGTCTGGTGGGGAGGCGCAGCGCCTCAAGCTCACGTCGCACATGGGCAAACGCCAAAGTGGCACCCTGTTTGTTTTCGATGAACCATCTGTTGGTCTGCACCCACTTGACGTGCAGGTGCTGCTACAGGTGTTCCAGCAATTGATTGATCAAGGCGGGACGGTGCTTGCCATCGAGCACGACCTCGACGTGATTGCGAACGCGGATTACATCGTGGACATGGGCCCGGGTGGCGGCAGCGAGGGCGGCCAGATTGTGACTGCGGGCACGCCCGAAGAGGTTGCGGCAAGCACGGCGGGGCACACCAGTGGTTTTTTGCGCGCCCACCTGCGCAAGTTCGCACCTGCCAATCAGTAATGTGTGGAGTGAGGGCCACGGCATGTGCTAAGATTAGCAAAGAATGCACGGGAAAGAAGCGAAAATATGGGTAAGAAACGGTCGACATGGCTAATAATCTGCGGGATTCTGTTAGTGGGCGCAAACCTGCGCCTACCAATTACGATGATCCCACCACTCATGTCCAGCCTTGAAAGCCAAATCGGGTTGCCGGCATCGTTATCGGGTATGCTGACGACCATTCCGCTGCTAATGTTTGCGCTAGTCTCCCCGATTATCGGGCGGCTGGGTAGCCGGCGTGGCAACGAAGGGGTGCTGCTAATTGCCCTGGTTGTGCTGGCGGCAGGTAGCTACCTGCGCGTTGTGCCCCACGTATGGGCGCTGCTGCTGGGTACCTGTGGCATCGGCATTGGCATTGCGGGGGGCAACGTGCTTCTGCCCGCAATCATCAAGGACCAGTTCCCGACCAGTGTTGCGGCCAAGACCACGCTGTACACAACCGCGATGGCGCTCGTGGCGTCATTTGGGACGGCCACGTCTGGGGTGATTGCCAAAAACACGTCGTTGACCTGGGCCCTAGCCAGCCTGTCACTCGTCGGCCTGGTTGGCCTGATTGTCTGGGTGCTCGCACTGCCGCAGATGCGCAAGGTGCAGGAGCCGACCGCAGAACATGGACAACCGCAGCGGTCAATGTGGCGCACCCCCAAGGCCTGGATTGTCCTGATCTACTTTGGGCTGCAGTCGATTGCGTACTACTCGCTGGTGACGTGGTTGCCGACGCTCTGGCACGCAGCCGGGTTTTCGCAGGTGGTCGCCGGCAATCTGGCGACGGTCTTTCAGCTCAGCGGGTTGCCGTTATCGATGACGGTGCCGCTGATTGCGGAGCGCAAGTGGGGACTGACGGCCATCAACATGTTTGGTGGCGGCGGGTTCCTCATCGGCGCACTTGGGTTACTTCTGGGCAGCACGAACTTAGTCTTCAACGTGGTGCTGGCCGCGCTAATGGGTGCGGCTTCCGGTGCGGCCTTTAGTATCTGCATTGTGTTCTTCCAGAAACGCACGGACAGCGCCGCCGATACGGCACGCCTGTCGGGGATGGCCCAGTCCGGCGGGTACGTGGTTGCCGCCGTTGGTCCAGTGGCGTTCGGGCTCATCAGTAGCGCGCTGAACTCGTGGACGCCGGTCATCTGGCTACTCATTGTCATCACGGCATTGATGTTCAGCTGCGGGGTGGCCATCATCAAGAGCCGGTCGGTGTTTGACTAACTGAAATAGGATTCGGGTCGCGACAAATTTTGTCGTTCCCCGAATCCTATTTGTTTGCTATTAGTCTCGCGGCGCAATTAGAGAATCTTGTCCAGGTACTGAAGCACACCCTGGTCCTCATTGCTACCGGTGGTCGTGTTCGCTACGGCCAATACGTCTGGCTGGGCGTTGGCCATTGCCACGCCATCGCCGACCTCCCGCAGCATTTCCAGGTCGTTACCGCCATCACCGAATGCAACCATCTCGGCCAAATCAACGCCCAGAATCTGACCCAACTCCTTCAGGCCAGCTGCCTTATTCAGGCCCGGCTGGATGATGTCAATATCGCCGTGGCCGCTGCTGGTGACATCGGCGAGGCCGGATAGCGCACTGCGCAAGTGCTCGACAATCGCATCCGTGCGCGCCGGCGGGCAGGAGATGGCGAACTTCAAAATCCGGTCGTCAATGTCCGCAAAATCATCAATCACCCGCAGCTCGTGGTAGTAATTGCGCATGGTTTGCACGTGCGTCGGGTCGGTGGTTGTGAGCGCGTAGGCATTCGCCTGGCCGCACACCAGTAACTTGATGTCGTCAATCTGGTTGAGGACGGTGAGGATGTCGGCAGTAGCGGCGTCTTTAAAGGAGCTGACGGCGTATACGTGGTCGCGGCTGCGGATGTACGCCCCGTTTTCGGCGACGTAAATCACGTCCGGATACTTGGTGAAGAACGACTGCAGCTGGAAATACTGGTTCCCGCTGGCACAAACAAACTGGATGTTTTGGGCCTGCATGCGCTTCATTAACTCGGCAAATTTGGCCTCGTCGTAGGTCATGTCATCGCGCAAGAATGAGCCGTCCATTTCTGTTGCAATTAATTTGATCATTATTTATCCTCCTCAGCTAACTATCGCTTGGCGTCCCAATACTTGGCCGCTTCTGCATCCCAATAAATTTCGTCCGCCTCGGTGATGGGCCGAATGGGGGTGGCGGGCACACCGGCAGCGAGCACGCCGGACGGAATGTCCTTGGTCACCACGGACCCGGCACCAATCACGACGTTATCGCCGATGGTCACGCCGGGGCAAATCGTCACGCTCCCGCCAATCCAGACGTCGTCACCAATTGTAATCGGGTGGCCGTACTCGAGCCCATCGCGGCGCACCGTGGCACTTAGTGGGTGTCCCGCCGTGTAGAGGCTGGTGCGCGGCCCGATCATCACGTTGTCGCCAATTGAAATTGGGGCCACGTCGAGAAAAATGCTGTCGTAGTTGGCGTAAAAGTTTTTGCCCAGGTGCACGTTTACCCCGTAATCCATGCGGGTTGGGGCCTCAATGTGCGCATCAGTTGCGGGCACGTTTAGCAGTTGTGCCAGTAACTTAGCCCGGTTATTATCATCCTCGGGTGCCGTTCGGTTGTACAGGAACAGTAATTGTTGCGCATGCTTGTGCATCGTGACCAGCTGCGGATCATCCGCGCGGTAAAGCTGGCCGTGCAACATGCGGTTTTTGTCTATACTCATGGTTAATCTCCTTCTGAAGCAATACATCCATTCTAGCATGTACTCGCTTTCACAAAGGGACATTTTTGAAAGCAAATGGCGTCAAAAATAAAAGAGAGCCACATAATTGTGAAGCGCTTCTTCGCTTTACTTGGTCAGGAGACATTTGATTTATAACATAGGTGTTTGGACATTGGTAATTACAACTAAAGTTTGGGAGCTAAAATTAACACATCAACGTATTGGCAAATGATCAGATTATATAAAATGCCCAATGGATTGTTTTTTACATTACATGGTATATAATGACGGAGTTGGGTAATTATAATACTTGGAGGCAAAAGTGAATGAAAATCAGGAAATTGCTTGTAGCGTTTTCAACCATGCTATTGTTGGGCAGTGTAATAGCTGAGCTCATTAGCATCGTAGCCTAAAGGTGGTGATGTCATTTATGGTAACAAAGATATTTAACGTCATCTTTGCTGCTTTAATTGTGGGTGGCATGGTTTTTCTGTTCTTTTGGGGAATTAGTGATGTGCCGGATACTCAGTCTGGAATAATTCGTATACTAGCAGCTGTTTTTTGCGCATGGGTTTATGCAAAAAGACATAAAAGTTAGCCCCAATTAAATGTTTAAGCCAGGGTGTTTAAGCACGCATCGTTCACTGATTTAATAATATTAGACTCAAACCGCTGCACCGGACTTGGCAGTGAAGGCTTAGTACGCAGCAAATGCAAACAAAGGGAGCACACTGTAGTGCTCCCTTTGTTGCGTATATTAAGACTAGGGGCTGTTGCACTCCCAATCATTTAACCGCTGATATCCGGCAAAAAGCTCAACAATTACACAACTAAGAATAGATGCGTTGGGCTAGACAAAAGCTAGAGAAATCTGTGTACGAGAAGCCAAGAGGTGCTTCGTTACAGGCACGATGCGTCCACCCGGTGGTAGCGGGCAAACGCGTGGCGGTAATCACTTGGCGTCATGTGTTTCCAGTCCTTGAAGTTGCGGACGAACGTCTTGTCGCTGGAAAAGCCGCACGCGCTGGCGATGGATTCGAGTGTGTTGTCGGATTCGAGCAGCATCCGCCGCGCGTTGAGCAGACGGACGAAGCGAATGTATTTGTTCACGGGCATCTGCACGTTCGCGTTGAACTGCTGGTTGAGCGTCGTGAGCGAAACGTGGAAGATGCGTGCTAGTTCGCTGCCGCTTAGTGGGCGGTCGAATTCCTGGTTAATTGTGGTCATGACCGCATTGATGAGGCGCGGATTCGGATTGATGTCCTCACTGGCCATGGGGGTGGCGAAGTTTTCACCAAGAGCGACCAGCAGCGCGTAAAAATGACTGAGCACCTGCAAACGGCCGGTTGCGGTCAGGGCGTGCTGCAGCAGATGGTGAATCGCGAGGCCGTGTTCACGAATCTCGGCGTAGGCCTGGGGGATGACCATCCCGGACTGCTTACCCTCGAGGCTGAGGTGCCAGTTCATGCTTTCGGGCAGGCGTGACACCAGGAATTTGTCATCAATGATGAAGCCAAATTCCTGCCAGTCGAGGTTAGAATCACCGGTTGCGCTGTGGACGTCGCGGCGGTTGACGGCCCAGATGTCACCGGGGTGGTATTCCTTGGTGTGCCCGTTCGTCACGAATTTGAGCGCCCCACCGTCGACCAGGAAGTTGAGTTCGATGCCCTGGTGCCAGTGTGGGGCGACGTTGATATCTGTTAGTGGATCATGTGCAAAGTACTTGAATGGCAGTCCAGTTGCCTGCTCCACCTGTTCGTATTGGCCTATCATAAGTTGAAAGTGCCTCCGTAATTAGTAATCTTCCAAATTCTAACACGGAATCGGACAATTTGTTTTGTTTTCTTCTATATTATGGTAAGTGTTTGGTCAAAAAAAGACTCTGCGCCAAAGCGCAAAGCCTTTTTTGAACCTTAGATTAACGAATTACCGCGCGCAGTTCGTTGATGAAGTCGATTGGGTGACGAGTTGGACGGGAAACGTATTTGATGTTGAGCAGGTCGCCGGTGGACAGGTTGTGGGAAATGGAGTTCTTCCCGTAAGTCCCGGTCCCAAGGGTCAGGGATGGGGTGAGGCCGTTGAAGAGGCCTCCAATCCCACCAAGAGAACCTGGGGTGTTAATCAGGATGCGGCAAGCAGGCATTTCGTGGCCGAAGCGGTCAACGATGTCGTTGTCCTGCGTGTGCAGAACCGCCGTGTGCCCAAGGCCGCCGTAGTTTAGCAGGCCAAGGCAGATGGAAAATGCTGCGTCGGTCGTGTTCGCAACGTACATGGACAATGTTGGGCTGAGCTTTTCACCAGAGAATGGGAAGTTCGTGCCGATACCATCGAGCTTGCCGATGAGAAGCTTGGTGCCAGCAGGAACCTTGATGCCGGCAAGTTCAGCAATCTTTTCGGCAGTCTGTCCAGCAACAGGGCCACGGACGGTGTGCCGCTGGGGGTCGATAACGGCGTCGGACAGCTTCTGCAGGTCCTCTTCCGGTACGAAGTAGGCACCCTGCTTGGTGAATTCAGCCTTAACGTCGGCCAGAATGTCGCGGTCAACGACGATACTGTTTTCACTGGCACAAATCATCCCGTTGTCGAACGTCTTGGAGAGCATGATGTCGGTAACGGCAGACTTCACGTTTGCGGTCTTTTCGATGTAGGCTGGGGCGTTACCAGGGCCAACACCAAGTGCGGGCTTTCCGGTGGAGTAAGCGGCCTTCACGAGGCCAGGGCCACCAGTTGCCAGCACGATGTTGACGCCGGGGTGCTGCAGCAGAGCGTTCGAAGCTTCGATGCTAGGCTTTGAGATCCACTGAACGAGATCTGCAGGAGCACCGGCATCAACGGCTGCTTGCGCCATGAGCCGCGCGGTTGCAACCCCACACTGCAAGGCCTGTGGGTGCAAACTGAAGATGATGGCGTTCCGGGTCTTCAAGGCCAGCAGAATCTTGAAGATAACGGTGGACGTTGGGTTGGTTACTGGGGTGACCCCAGCGATGATGCCCAGTGGTTCCGCAATCTTTTCAATCTTCTTCTTTTCGTCAACTTCAATGGTGCCGACGGTCTTGTCGTCCTTAATCTGCTTCCAGATGTACTGGGCAGCGTAGATGTTCTTGATGGTCTTGTCTTCAGCGTTCCCGCGACCAGTTTCCTTGTAAGCCAAGGTTGCTAGTTCTTTGGCGTGAGCAGCTGCGGCTGTTACCATCGCCTGACAGATTGCGTCGACCTGTTCCTGGGTGTACTTCTGGTAAGCATCGAAGGCAAGTTGCGCCTTTGCAACAAGTTCATTGACCTGTGCTTCAGCGGCAGAGGTTTTTGGTTCCAGAGTGGCTGTATCTGGCATTGTTATCTCCCTTTTCCGATTCAATCTACTGTTTACAAACACATAATAAAGCTTAAACGTCGGCGTGTAAATAGCCGCAAACCGCGCGAGAACAACGTTTGTGGCGTGTTTCAACAACAAGTTCTCAAACTTGTTAGCGATTACGTTTCAAGCGTTTAGCGGCTATTGTTCGGAAAACTGTTATAATTTGCACCCGCTGTTTCGTCAATAATGGTACAGAAAATTGTTTTAGGTGAAACAGCTGCTTCACCGTTTGCCCCGGCGCCGGCGGTAGGTTAAACTGAATCTAGTTACTATTAAGAAGGAAGCGCCCCGGAGGTTAAAAATTTGCGTAAACGAATTTTCTATTTTGCCAGTCTCATCCTGATTATGTTCCTGGCAGCGTGCGGTCAAACCAAGCAGCAGGCAACCAGGAGCGACGGGCTCAAGGTTGTCACGAGCCTGCGCGTTTACCAGGAAGCGGCCCAGGCGGTGCTCGGTAAGTACGGCCACGCCACGGCCATCATCGATAACGCCAACATAGACCCGCATGACTTCGAGGCCACAACGGCGACGGGCAAACTTGTCGCTGGCGCCGACGTGGTCATTAATAATGGCCTCGGTTATGACGACTGGCTGACAAAACTGACGGATTCTGGCAACCCCAAAGCAACACAGATTAAGGTGGCAGAGGACGTTATGCACCTGAAGGACGGCGACAATGAGCACGTCTTCTACGACCCGCAGATGATGCCCAAGCTCGCAACCAAACTCGCTGGTCAGTTCGGCAAGCAGGATCCAACAAACGCGGCGGCCTACAAACGTAACGCGCAAAAGTACGTTAAGCAGCTGGCACCACTAGAAGCGTTGCTGAAGAAGTTGCGGAATACGGGTAACCAGAAGTACGCCGCATCGTCCGAGCCCGTGTTTGACTACGGGTTGCAGGCCGCGGGTTACACACTGATTGACAAGGATTTCGCCAAGAGCATTGAAGATGGCACCGACCCGACGCCAAAAGCGCTGACCACGCTGCGCAGTGATTTGCGGTCGGGCAAGATTAGCGTGTTCGTGAATAACGAGCAGTCCGATAGCCCGATTGTGCAGCAGGTGGTCGCAACGGCCAAGAAGGCGGGGGTCAAGGTGGTCAATGTGCGCGAGACGCAGCCGAACCACAAGACCTACCTTGAGTGGATGCTTAGCAACTACCGGCAGTTGCAGTAATCAGCAGGACGCCCGCAGAGCAGTTTGCGTTTTGCAAAGGCGCCCGGCCCCGAGTGCGACTGGATGACGCCAAGCCGGAGATTTGCTGCCCGGCGAGCCATGAGTCAACGCCCGAATGGTGGTTTTTACGCTAATGACACAGGACATATTTTTAAATAGGCGCAGAATTCCGATTTTTGCGCCTATTTAAAAATATGTCCTGTCTCAAATGTGCGAAAACCCCATTTTTGCGTTGTGGGTTAACCCAAATCGCCGATGTGTTGACACTTTTACCAAATGTATGCGGAATCAATTTTTGCAGGCATTCTAACGCCAATTCATATCTGGTAATATATGACTATATGCATAATCACGACAACTAAACCATTAAATTAAATTCTAGGTGACTACAAGCAGGTGCAGGTCAAATTGTCCTGCATTTGCTTCAGTTGCCTAGCAAAGGAGACCAAATGTTAACTGTAAATAATGTCAGCATGACCTTCACCGACCGGACGCTTTACTCCGACGTTAACCTGAAGTTCACGGAAGGTAACTGTTACGGAATTATCGGGGCGAACGGGGCCGGCAAGTCCACCTTTCTGAAGATTCTTGAGGGCAAACTGACGCCTAGTTCAGGGACCGTTACCCTTGGCCCCAACGAACGGATGAGTAGCCTGAAGCAGGACCACTTTGCCTTTGATGATCAGACAGTGCTGAACACCGTTATTCAGGGTTACGTTCGTCTCTACGAAGTGATGCAGGAAAAGGACGCCATTTACGCTAAGGCCGACTTCACCGAAGAAGACGGAATGAAGGCCGCCGAACTCGAAGGCGAATTCGCCGAAATGGACGGGTGGAACGCCGAAAGTGACGCCGCCCAGCTTCTCCAGCAGCTCGGTATTGAGGGTGACAAGCACGACCAGCTGATGGCCGAACTTCCTGAAGGGGAAAAGGTGAAGGTGCTGCTTGCCCAGGCACTGTTCGGTAAGCCGGACGTACTGCTGCTGGACGAACCTACCAACGGGCTCGACACGCAGACCATCTCCTGGCTGGAAAACTTCCTTGCTGACTACGAGAACACCGTCCTGGTTGTTTCCCATGACCGGCACTTCCTGAACGCAGTCTGCACGCAGATGTGTGACGTGGACTTCGGTAAGATTGAATTGTACGTCGGGAACTATGACTTCTGGCGCAAGAGTTCCGAACTGGCCCAGCAGCTCCGCGCCAACGCTAACGCCAAGAAGGAAGAACAGATTAAGCAGCTTCAGGACTTCGTTGCGCGCTTCTCCGCGAACGCAAGTAAGTCCAAGCAGGCAACGTCCCGGAAGAAGCAGCTTGAAAAAATCACACTCGATGACATCAAGCCAAGTACGCGTAAGTACCCGTACATCAAGTTTACCCAGCAGCGCGAGATTGGGAACGACCTGGTCCGCGCCGAGGACCTGTCCCTAGTGATTGACGGACAAACGGCCATCAGTAACGCCGGCTTCATCCTGAACCCCGGCGAAAAGACGGCCATCATCAGCCGCTCCGACGTGACGGCCACCCAGCTGTTGCAACTGCTCGCTGAAGAAGTGCAGCCAACCAGTGGCAGTGTGAAGTGGGGCGTAACCACGAGCCGCGGCTACATGCCCAAGGACCTGAACAGTGCCTTTGGTAGTGGCGATGACTCAATCCTCGACTGGTTGCGGCAGTTCGCACCAAAGGACCAGCAGGACAACACGTTCCTGCGTGGGTTCCTCGGGCGGATGCTGTTCTCTGGGGATGACGTACTCAAGCACCTCTCCGTGCTCTCCGGGGGCGAAAAGGTCCGCAGCATTTTGGCTAAGCTCATGCTTGAAGAACCAAACGTGCTGATTTTGGACGACCCCACCAACCACCTGGACCTCGAATCCATCACCGCACTGAACGATGCGCTCGTGGACTTCCCTGGGGCCGTGATTTTCACCAGTCATGACCACGAATTCATCCAGACGATTGCCGACCACATCATCGAAGTTGGGCCTAAGGGTGTCGTTGACCGTGCCGGCACCACCTACGACGAATTCCTGGAGCACCCAATTGCTCAGGAGCAGGTTAAGGCGATTTACGGCGAATAGAAATCACTTAGCAATTGCTAATGGTCACCAAAATTAATAGACAAGTGAACCCAGGTGCAAATTTGTTGCCAGCTGAAAAGGCCGTTAACAAGGCGTTAACACCGGTGGTTACGTAAAAAAGGTACCAGTCATCCCGCAGCAATTGCGGCGGATGGCTGGCACCTTTTTTACTATAAGTTAGTGATAAATAATATTTTACAAAAATTTCGCGAATGCTTAAAATGAACAATATAAGCATACGCGTTCGAAAAATTGCAGATAAGAATATGCGCATTAGCAAGCGCAGGGTGAAGATGATGCTTGGTGAGAATTTTCGGGAGTTACGCACGGCGCGGGGTATGGCGCTCAAGGATGTTGCTAAGGGCGTTGCGTCCGTTGCGACGGTGTCCAAGTTTGAAAACGGGGTTACCGATTTAGCCGCCGGTAAGGTGACCGCCCTCCTCAAGAACATGGGGGTTAGTTTTCGTGAATTTGCCAGCCTGAGTGACCAGAGTACTGGCCACGCGGGTAGTTTTTTGTTCAAGGCGGTCGCCGCGTACCGGAATGATGATCAGCCGCAGATGCGGGAAATCGTTCTGGAGCAGATGGACCAATACCACAAAACGCGGTCCGAGATTGATTTTAACGACATGATGTCCGCCGCTGGGTTGTACTGCGACATTTCTGGGGAAATTCTGGTCAGCGACAAGGATTTGGCCCAGCTCATGGAGAAGTTGCGCACCATCTCTGAATGGAACGAGAACGAAATCATTCTGTTCGGGAACGCGATGACGCTGCTGCCGGACAACCACATCTTCATGTTCGCCCGCGATTTGCTGGCGCACCTGGATCAGATTAAGAGTTGGAACATGTCACTTTACCGGGATGGCTGGTCGGCCGTGCTCAACGCGGTGGACACCCTGATGCAGCATGAGGTCTCGTACTGTCCAGTGTTGCTGCGGCTATGTAACGCCGAAGAGGTGCCAATCACCATCAGTATCATTCTCTTCCGCCGGCGCTTCCTGACGCTCTGTTACAACGAATTAACCGAGCCCAGTGCGGCAAATCGGCAGAAAATTATTGATTTGCTGGCGATTCTGCAGTTCAACGGGTCCACCAAGCTGTGGGGCCGTTACCGCCGGAGCACGCTCAATTTGGTTGGTAATATTTTCGAAGATGATGAGGCAAAATAATGGGCTTGGGTAAACAATTCAAATACATTCGTGCGCGCAAGAATTTCACCCTCGAAATGGCGGCAACTGGCATTACGACGACCAATGCACTGGCTGCCTTCGAAGCGGGGAAGAAGGATATGCCGCTCGAAAAAATGCAGGAATTGCTGTTGCGTATGGGGGTATCTCTGCGCCAGTTTGCTAATATTTCCGACCGCCTGTCCCAGACCAGTCAGGATGCACGCACGCATATCCATGAACTCTACCTCGCGAGGGACACAGCCAAATTAGCCGATTTGTTTAGCAATCCCATCCCAGTCGCAGCGGGCGATGAGGTGTTGGCCTTCTTGGACCACATGTTGATTGCGGGCAAGTACTATGACCTGACCGGCAAGCAGCTGTGCACCGATGAAGAAGTCGAGAACTTGACAACGATGCTGCTCGAGAACCTGTCCTGGGACGAGGCCGAACTGGACGTCTTATTCTGGACGCTGCGCCTGATGAATGACAACCGGGTGTTCATGCTCAGCCGTGAAGTCCTCAACATTACCGAAAGCCTGCGTGATTGGAACTTTGCCCTTTATGGCGCTGCATGGCGGAGCGTGTTGGAGGGGCTGGCGGTCCTGGTTGAACGCAACAGCAACTTTGCCAGCACGCTGATGCGGCAAATCGATATGGTCGAACCCATGGCGGAAGTGCTGATTGCCAACCGCTCGACCTACATGTTCTTGAAGGCAATCATGGTTGTCCAGAAGGAAGATACGGAAGGAAACCGCGAGCTGGTGGCGGACGTGTATCGGCACATTCTGCCGCTGCACTCGACGGAGCTGGAAGACAACCTGCGTAAGATCAATGTACGAACATTAAACCTAGAGCTTTGAATATTGCGCCGGTAATTCATGCCACGTCCGCGGTTGGACGTGGTTTTTTTTGACCAAAGTTCTATTTTTGACTGAATGTGTGCGTTCTTAAATGCGCCTTTTTCGTTATCTGCACGATGAATATGTGAATGTATCGATAACAAGAATCAGGCTTAAATGTATATGCATATAACGAATGAATATATGCATTTTTTACTGGCGAGCGATTGGTCTAGACTTACACGTGAGATTACAACTGTATGACATGTTAACTATACTGTTTTGCTAAACCAACACCAAAAGTCCTTGATAGCGGCATTTTTCATGACAAGACAAGGTGCGACGGGTTTATTTGCAAATATATTTTCAGCATCAGCGGCGAATATGCAACAAAAGGCATCTTTTTGTCAGAAAAGTGTGTGCAGAATTCCATAACTATTTTTACGATTTTTGCTTGCCATTAAATACCTTATAGTTTATACTTCGAAACGTTATGAAGGTTTTCGGGGGATTGCCTTCTGTTTTTCGGACGGTTCTTTTAGTGACCGCACGAACGGACGCGGGAGTTAGGTTTAGGTACCAGTTTAATTGTTGGTTACCTAAGCTAGAGATGGATGAACAAATCCGTTCAACGAATTTTCCCTATGGATGAGGGAGAGTCCGCTAGCAAGAGTAATCTTGTTGGCGGACTTTTTTATTTGCAATTTATAGTAACCGAGCAAGGGGGTAATGGAGATAAGCCGAGATTTGTCAGAAGCTGTGGGGGCGGCGAATTAGTTAAACGAGTGTGGGTAATGGTGCGAGCAATCAAAGACTTGGAGGAAGTTGTAGATGCGCAGTAGAATATTACGAGTGCTAATGGTATTAGTGCTTGTAATTCCATTAACCCAAGCCATTTTCCCGGCGTTGAATGCAAATGCGGGCGGAAATGGTGACCGTATACCGTTAAGTTACACCACTGATCAGCAAGGAACACGTCCGGCTGATAAAGCAGCCTGGCATCTTGCTGGTGATAACGATGTACTTAACCACATTGGTGGACAAGAAGGAAACAGCTTATTTAAAACTACGGGTATCGAAACAAAGGATAGTGATAGCACATATTTGAAATTCGGCAAGGACAAATCAAATCCTGACTACCAGATTCGCAAGTACGCCACGCAGACGACTACGCCTGGGAAATATCAGGTGCATCTGGATGTGAAGGGTAGTACGCGTCAGACCAAGGACATCAAGCCCCTCGATATTGTCTTCGTGGTGGATATGTCCGGAAGTATGGAGATAAAAGACGGCGATCGTAATGAGACGCAGCGGCCGCACGAAAAGACGGAAATCTATAACGGACGCCAGTACTACAGATCAAGTCAAGATGACGTTGGAGGTTATGAGGCGTACGTTGATCAAAGTCAACGTTATGTGATTTATCGTAATAATGGGAATTGGTACTTGTTGGGACAAGATTGGAATGGGCCTTTTCGAAAACAAATTCAAGTCCAAGAAGCACAAACCTACCAGGATGCCAACACCAAAGCCCAGGCACTCCGTGAGGGGCTCAAAGCCTTCACGGACCAAATTGCCGCTAGTTCACAAGATGTCCAGAAAAACTTAAACGTTGGGTTAGTTGCCTTCTCGAGCAATGGTTATCCTGACAACAATATTAGCTTGGACATGAAGCCAATGGATGGTAATCAGGGCAGTCAGATTAATGCCGCAGTCGACAGAACCTTTGAGGGCGGGACATTTACCCAAGACGGGTTGAAGCGTGGCGAAGAGATGCTCAAAAGTAAGGCTCAAGACGGGCACAAGCAAATCATGATTGTGTTGTCTGACGGTGTGCCAACGTCTTCATACCGAGTAAATAATGCAAAGTATGATTCGGAGGCAGGAATTGCGGTCGGTACTAGCTTTGACAGCCACATTGATGGTCGCGGAAACACCTCATTATTTTTGTGGGGGAATGATTATGTGGCTAATGGTGCGGACACCACTGAGCCATACAACGTAGGCGGTCAATGGATTAAAAGTACTTGGGCTGCAACCATTGGGGAAGCCCGCAACATTCAAGTAGAGGGCACTGACATTCGTGCACTTGGTATTCAACTGACAGATGATGATCCACTGGGTGATAATCAAGGCTTAAGCAAGGATGTTGTTCAACAGCGATTCAGCCAGATTGCCAGCAAGGACGCCACCGGCAAACGACAGTATGAAGATGCCGATACACCGGATGCAATTAAGTCTTACCTGATGAAGGAAGCTGACCAGATTGTTAAGGAAATGAACAACGGGACGGTTGCTGATGGTTCCATCACTGATCCACTTGGTGCTCAGTACAGTTACGCAGACCCAAACAAAAACGTCGAGGTGTCCACAGAGGGTGGTGCTGATAAGCCGACCGCCGAAATCAAGAACAATCAGTTAGATGTTTCCGGCATCAACCTGGGCGCTGGCCAAACGTTGCGCCTAAGTTACAACGTCAAACTGAACACTGACACCGACGATTTTGTCAGTGGTAAGTGGTACCAGATGAACGGTGAAACGACGTTCAAGCCAACGCCAACGGATGACAAAGTTAACTTTGGGATTCCATCCGGCCGGGGGTACGGCGCAACGCTAATGTTTGAGAAATTTGCGCAGGGCGCCCAGTACGGTGGTAACCAGCTGGAGAATGCCGAATTCGAAGTTGATGGACCAAACAATAAAACAACAACACTGAGCGACAAGCAAAAGACGATGCGGTTGCGCGTCGGGAAATATACGGCGCACGAAACCAAGAGCCCAGATGGGTACAAGCTCGACAAAACGCCGATTGCGTTCAGCTACGACGGGCAGAAGGTCACTGTCAATGGCGGCGACGCACCGCAGCTACCAACAAGTGGCACCGCCAAAGATGGCGTTTATCAGGACGGCGCGAAGGCGGAAGCCGACAAACAATTTGTCCTGGTTAAGACCGATAAGTCGGCGCAAATGCATTACAGCTTGCGCCTGAAGAAGATTGACAGTAAGACTGGCAATTTGCTGGCGGGGGCTAAGTTCCAGCTCAAGGGACCGGATGGCACGACCTACAACGGTGAAACTACCACCGATAAGGATGGTATCACCTTTAACGGGCTATCCGAATTAGCACCCGGCGATTACGAGTTAACCGAAACGAGCGCGCCTGACGGGTACGCACGGTTAATCGGGACAGTCAGCTTCCAGATTGATAGTCTGGGCCGGCCGGTTAAGGTTGGTAATGACACCATGGCGTTTCGTGATGGTGGCCACGAAGCCACCACGAACAATTTGAACTTGCTCAAGTATTCTGAGTTCGACATGCCGTATAACAAGCAGGTCGGCGTGAACTTGAGTACTGGTGGCAGTGATGCCACGCACCAAACAATGACAATTACGCTCGCAGATGAGTCGCAACCGAAATTACCGGATTCAGCGCGTCTGCCGATGACAGGTGGTCCGGGGATTCTCCCATACGTACTGCTCACATTGGCACTGGTACTGACGGCAGGCGGACTTTACTGGTACTGGAAAGGAGGTGAGGCGTAATGATCAAAATAATTAAGCGTCTCACCTGGTTCCTGGTGCCGCTGATGCTCCTAGTGGCATCACTGGCACGCGGCGAACCAGTGCACGCAGCAACAACTTCTAGCTTCGAACTGGTTTTGCATAAGCGCCTTTACACCGATGTGAATGCTAAAGTGCAACCTTGGTACCTAAACAATGGTCAAAAGGCGGATGCAGCTGGCGATATCATGACCAAGACGACCGGTCTCAACGGGGTGACCTTCACGGTGTTCGATGCTTCGGCGTTGTTCCAGAAGGCCCACGGTGAGGGGCAGGACGTCCAGACCTTCGCCCGCCAGTTCAGCGCAATGGATTCAACCAGTGCGCTGGCGGCGGTCAAGGCGGACAACCTGACCAAGGTCGCTGAGGTCAGCACGGGCCACGACGATGCGCTGGATGAGGACGGGATTGCCCGTCTGCACCTGGACCGCACACGCGGGGATGACCCGGCACTATACATTGTGGTCGAAACGGATACCAGCAAGTCTGGCATCTCGGTTGACCAGCAACGGGACACGGCGCCGCTGGTTGTATCTGCCAGCATGGCGGATCAGGCCGGACAGAAGCTGAACGTCGTGCACATGTACCCGAAGAATTTGGTTTACGGCCGTGACGCGTACTTCTTCAAGTACGGGGTCACGCTGGACGGCAGCGAAATGCGGCTGGCCGGTGCAAAGTTCGTGTTATTCAAGAAGAATGCTGCGGGGGATAAGCTTTACCTCGCAGCCAAGCAGCCGGACCCGCTGAACTTGCAGTGGGTGGCTGCGACCAACCCGAAGTCGGATGCGAGCGTGGCAAGGTTCACGTCGCAGAAGACCGGGCTGGTCACATTGGGTGGCATCTCGCTACCCGCTGGTAATTATGAGTTCGCAGAAGTTGACGCGCCGGAAGGGTTCCAGAACGATGCCGGCGAAATCAAGGTCAACGTCCCGTCACGCATGTACACGGCTTCGGGGAAGCTGATACCGGTGACGGTCAACGATACGGAATTAGCGCAAACTAGTTCCGGCCAAGTTACCGCAGAAACAATCGCACTGGGGCAGCCTCGCGTGTACAACACCGAGGATCAGCCACCACTGCCAAACACATGGTTCCCGCCGAATCCGGGAACCAAATCGCGGACGCCCAATCCACCTGGAAAAGGCCGCACGCACACGCCCGGACATCCATTATTACCAAGTACGGGCATCTTCCCTCAGTTAGGGGACTTAGGGAATTGGCTATTATCATGTTTAGGTTTTGTTGTCATGTTACTCGTCTTGCACTTCTGGAAAAAACGCGAGCATTCGCAAGCATAATTACGCCTCGCAATCATGGGGCCACAATCAAGGAGAAAAATGATGAAGACAACTCACTCGACAAAACTATGGCACCTGTTCATGGTGCTGACAGTCCTTCTGTCCACACTGGCCAGCTTGGTTAGCGCAACGACGGTTAGGGCGGCTGATGGAGACCCCAGCAATGGAGGCGCCAGCAACGGAGGCACTGTTTCCTTTACGATTAACAAGAAGGCTATCAAGGACAATCAGCTGACTCAGATTCAAAACACTGGGGAAAACAATGGTGACCTCGACGGTCTGACAGGACTACCAGGTGCTGAATTCACGGTTTACAACATTACCCAGGAATTTTACAGCGAGTACGAAGCTCTTCCGGCATCCAGCCCTGAGGAGGCCAAAAAGGCTGCAACGACAGTTGAAACCAACCTGCAGAGCGAACCAGAGTTAGTTCAAAATGATACTAACAAGGTTGCAGACGGCGTAAAGACAACTGGTGACGATGGTAAAGCGGTGTTCACCGGTCTTCCAGCCAAGACAACTGTTAACTCGGATGGTGGTCAGATTGAACGTAACTCTGTTTACGCCTTTGCTGAAACCAAAACACCTGATAACTATGCACCATCTGCACTGCTGATTGTTGCGCTGCCAGCTAAGACCGGCGATGATGGTACGATTAACTTGTACCCAAAGGACGCAATGGTAACTAAGACTGTTTTGGATGCTAAGGCTGATGGACAATACGAAGTCGGTGACACGTTGCAGTACAAAGTAACTACACCAATTCCAAGTGATACTGAAAAGTTACAAACATTTAGTATTGCCGACACGATGAACGAAGTTGGTGCCACCTTTAAGCAAATTGATAGTGTTACTGTTGACGGCGTTTCAGTATATGATTATGCCACAGATAAAGATAAACAGAATGTTTTCACCGATCCTAACGTTTTTACTAATAAGCAAAAAAATCCTAAGACGGATGCAAGTTCGTGGAGTATGACTTTTGGTGTTAAAGACCAGCCTGATGTCACCACTTCTTACGGTGTCAAAGCAATTGACGCACTAAAGCCATACGCAGGCAAGGTTGCTGTTATCACATACACGGTTCAATTGAATGAGAATGCTATTCCTGCGCAGACACTGGATAACAATTTGAACGTGACGTTTGGTCACACGCCAATTACTTTGCACACCGACAAGAAGATTACTCCATTCGGTGGTCACAAGTTCGTCAAGGAAGATTCCAAGACCGGTGAAAAGCTGGGCGGTGCGGAATTTGTACTCACGAAGAGTGAAAAGAATGGTGACACGGCTGTTGTTAAGTTCGCAAAGCTCACTGGCGTCGACAACATCACTGATGGGAACTACAACCCAACCAAAATTGAATGGGTAGATAACCAAGATGATGCAACAAAGCTGACCACTGCCGCTGACGGTAACCTGACCATTAGTGGATTCAAGTACGGCGAATACTCACTGATTGAAACTAAGGCTCCTGAAGGTTACGCACTTCCTGGTAACAAAGTAACGCCATTCACCATTGATGGTACTGACTGGAAGACCAGTAAGATTCAGTCCATCAAGAACACCAAGGAACCTGGTACCATCCTGCCAATGACTGGTGGTATGGGGTTCATCCTCTTTGCCATTGCCGGCATTGCGCTGATTGGTGCAGGCTTTATCGTGATGAAGCGCGGCAAGAAGGCTAACGCTTAGTCACTGATTGATAATTCATAGCAACCGCAGCTTAAATGCTGGTTGCAGCAACAAAAACGTAAGGGTGCGGTGGTGACACGATTAATCGGGTTAGTAGCCACATCCTTACGAATACATAGGGGGGAAATAACGTGCGCGGGAAAATACGCCAAATTATCATGATTTTGCTGTTTGGCGCCGGGCTGGTTGTTTTCACCTATCCGTTCATGCAGATGGCGGTTAACCATTTTACG
Organism: Lacticaseibacillus hulanensis; assembly: GCF_004010095.1. Taxonomy (GTDB): domain Bacteria; phylum Bacillota; class Bacilli; order Lactobacillales; family Lactobacillaceae; genus Lacticaseibacillus; species Lacticaseibacillus hulanensis. The sequence continues at coordinate 56,716 of NZ_RRYD01000015.1, forward strand.
TTGCAGCACAACATGGCGCAAACATATGCGGCCAACCAGAAGGAAGCCAAACGCATTAAAGCGCTGCAAGCAAAAAAGGGTGATCAGATTGGCGATAGCTTTTCCGCCAACAACCTGAACCGCGATGAACGGGCCCACCTGCTGGGCACCATCAGCATCCCCAGCATCAAGTTGAACCTGCCCGTCTTCGATATTGCGACGGAGGCATCGCTCCAACTGGGTGCGGGCGTGGTGCGTGGCACCGACATGCCGGTCGGTGGGCTTGACCGGCACACCGCAATTTCTGCCCACAGCGGCTTGCCCACGAAGGTGTTCTTCACCAATTTACACCTGGTGAAAAAGGGTGACGTGTTCGTCATCACCGTTGGCGGCAAGCACCGGGCCTACAAGGTTTACAAGAAGCAGGTGGTCTTGCCCACCAACGTGAAGCCGCTGGCCCGCCAAGCCGGCCGCGACCTGGCGACGCTTATCACGTGTACCCCGTACATGATTAACACGCACCGGCTGCTGGTTACGGGCCACCGCGTGCCATACACGCAGAAGGTAGCGGCGGCGGTGCGGCACTCGCAGCAAGCCGCCACGGCCTACACCGTCATTTTCATCATCGCTGTGATTTTTGCCTTCCTGACCCTGATTTTCTACACCATCTGGCGTCTGCGCTGGAAGAAAAACGGGCCGGTAAGACAGTAAGAAGATTCGTTATTATCGCTGAGAGGAGACTCGCCCATGTTACGCAAAAAAATTATGCATATGCTCATGGTCCTGGTACTGATTACACCATTATGCCAATTTTTGGTGGGCGGGCAGGTCGCCGATGCGGGAACCGCTGACGATAAGCCGGACCAGGCGCTCATCATTGATCCGGATGCGGAGTCGGAGGTAACGATTACTTCTAACTATTATCGTGATGGTAAAGCCAAGATTACCGACTTCAATGGGGCTAATCGAGTTGGCGATGACGGCTCGGGTAATTATCAATCTTGGCATGATTGGGAACAATCAGACCACACCTACATGAATTTTCAGGACAACAAGGGCATGACTGGGATTGCCTACACAGGGCTCCACGCGAGAGACGGCGGGGATGGCCAATCACTTCCTGATACAATTACGGTCGACTACGACAATGTCGGTCTGGCGAGGGAGGATGGCCAGTACGTCAGGGTGGGTGCGCACGTTACCGTCGATAATATTATCTACGGCGCACAACCCAGCTGGTCTGCAGACACAGTACCCTACATTATTTTCTCGAACAACCTATACTCTGGAGTGCTTTACGGCGGGATTAAGAGTATGTCCATCCACTTCACCTTCGTGGACCCCGATGGTAAGCCGATTAATTTCACCGGTCTGGGCGGCAAGTTCTCGTTCAACTCACTGAACGCTAACCAGGCCAACGACTGGGGTAATCCGGAGCAGTCCACAGAGTTTGCTGGCGATGGTGCTGACCGTCCGGATGGGGTAACTAGTGATGGGACGATTCTGTCATACCACCCTCAACCACAAAATCCCGCTTTCAAATACATGGCGGGGACTTACTACGGCACTAACGGAACCAACTTTAGTGGTGACGACGACCATCTGGGTAATCCGAACTTCCCAAGGGCCACGGTTTCGTTTCCACTTAGCCGGACAACCAATTCGTTTACGTTTGGTTCCGGCTGGGGCCGTGCGTGGACTGCATTTTCCAGTAGTTCGCCGTTCCCGGTCGCGCAGTCCGCACCAAGTAAGACCGTCGAACCGGTCGACAACAATGCCGGGTTTGCTCAGCGTTATGACAACGATTTAGACGTTTACGGCTTGCATGAAGGAGACAGCAAGTGGGACTTCAATAATCCGCAGCCGGGCCACAATCCAGATAAACCCGACCTTGCTCAAGGTGTGTTGCCAAAAGCCAAGCGGTACGTGGAACCGGGTAAGGAATATTACTACTACATTAACCAGCCGACAATTGACCTGTCGACGCAAGGTTTGGTGTTACCAGCTCATATGGAAATAACGGATACTCTGCCAGAGGGGACCGAGATGGCGGGCAACGATGCGGTCACGGTGTACGACTTAGAGGGCAATCAGCTTGCTCAAAGCGATGCTGACGGCCGGTATTTGAATGTGCAGTTGTCAAGCGATGCGGTGCAAAAGATCAACGAAGAGTCTAAAGATCCGAAATTTTACGGTAAGGACTTCACGATTCGGGTGAAGTTCAAGGTGACAGACGATGCACCGAAATTGATGCAAAATAAAGCCGCATCATTTTTTAGATACAATAATGATGAGATGTTTTCCGCGACCTCCAACATTGTCGACATTCAGTTGCCGCCAGATCCCGTTGACATCAGCTTCGAGAAGATTGATAGCGATACGGGGAATCCGCTACCTCGCGCAACCTTCACGCTGTACCAAGATGGTCAGGAAAAAGGAAAGGCAACCAGTGACAGCAATGGTCAGGTGAAGTTTCCCAAAGTTGTGCCCGGCGATTACCAAATCGCTGAAACTGATGTGCCGACTAACTACGAAGACCCGCAAAATGGCGCCAAAACAAATATCACCGTCAATAACGATGGGACGATTACCTGGCCAGACGGGGTATTGCAGGATGGCAAGTACCCCGACAAGCCGACCCGCAAGCAGTTTGTTCTGCACCTAGATAAGGTGGACTTGAACAAGCACGACCTGAAAGGTGCCACCTTTGAGCTGAAACATGGCACATCGACGGAACGGGCGACTACTGAAAAAAGTGGTGGCATTGAGTTCAAGATGGCCATGGTCCCGGGCGATTACACCTTAAAGGAAGTAACGGCTCCCCAAGGTTTCAATAAGCTCGGCGGGACTTTCCACTTCACTATTGGTGATGATGGTTACCCGAAGCAGGTTGGTAGTCGGGACTTCAAGTTCGCTGACGAGCAAACGCACGCTGGCGATATCAACGATTGGGATTCGGTGCTGAATTTAGCCTACGATGGCAGCGACCTCAGCTTTTTGAAGGATTACGGGTTGAAGGTTGCTCAGGTTGACAATCAGTATAAGCTCCAAGTCACCATCCCCGACAAACGCACGAAGAAGTACAACCTGAAAATTCACAAGATTGATGCGCTGACTGGGGCTAATGTTGATGGTGCAGACTTTAAGCTGACGCGGCTGAACGAAGATGGCTCGTCAACCGAGTTTAATGCCACCAGAAAAGATGGATTATTAACCTTTATGGATTATGGTGCGCCCCTGAGTCTGAGGCCAAGCACCAACTACACGCTGCAGGAAACGAAGGCCCCTGGTCGTTACCAAAAGCTGAAGGGTGTCTTCACCTTCCAAGTTGGCGCGGACGGTCAGCTGATGCCAGTTAACGATGGCGGCAAGTTTAAATTTGCTGACGGCCAGGCGCACGGTGAACCAGAAGACGGTAACTGGGACCTGCTCCAGTACAGCGATAATGACCTGCCGTACAGCGACCACTTCGGTGTTACCGTGGATGCTGACAATAGTGCTACCACTGATTCAGGTACCGATAAGGACCCAGGCACGGGGACCGTCACTATCACCATCCCCGACCAGGAGGTGCCGCTGCCAGATGATGTGCGTCTGCCAAGCACCGGTGGCTCCGGGATGTTGCCGTACGTCATGGTGGCCCTGCTGCTGGTAATGCTCGGCAGCGGCCTGGTACTGTACTGGCGTCGCAGTGAAGTCAAATAAATTTTGAGTCACCAATTGTCTTGCGCAATCAATGTGCGAGGCGGTTGGTGGCTTATTTATATAGAAGAAAAGCTCAACAAACGTTTGTTCGGGAAACGCAAATACGCTATAATAAGCGCATACAAAGCGGGAGGTTCGACATGCGAATTTTACACACAGCTGATTGGCATATTGGCAAAAGTTTGGCGGGATTTGATTTGCTCGACGTGCAGCGGCGCAGTTTTGCCCAGTTATGCCAGGTGGTAAGGGACCAGCACGTGGACGCCATGATCATCGCCGGTGACGTTTACGACCGTTCCTTAGCGGCCGAGAACGTCGTGGACACGGTCAACGACATGCTGCGGACACTTAATCTGGACGACAAGCTACCATTGTTAGTGATTTCTGGGAACCACGACTCCGCCCCCCGGCTGGCAACCGGGCACGAATGGTTCGCAAACACCGGCCTGTACCTGAACACGACCATTGCAGGTGCGTTTAAGCCCGTCACTATCGGCGACACCCAATTCTTCCTGCTGCCATACTTCGAGCCGCGGCAGGCACAGGTGTACTTCGGCAATGACAGTTTGACCAGCATCGGCGCCAGCGTTGCGCGCGTAATCGACGGGCTCGTGCCGCTATTCGAAGAGGGCAAACACCACGTGCTGGTGAGCCACTTCTTCGTTGCCGGCAGCAGTCACGTCGGTACTAACGGGGGCAGCTCGGAAACCAGTGTCAGCGTCGGCGGCCTCGACGCGGTGCCCGTGGATATTTTTGCGCCGTTTGATTACGTGGCGCTCGGACACCTGCACAACCGTCACGCACTGAACGCGGAGAAGATTCAATACGCCGGTTCGCTCGTGAAGTACGACGTGTCGGAGGCCAACATGAAAAAAGGGTGTTACATCCTGGACACGGACACGATGGTGCGCAAGTTCATCGAAATCCCGCAGACGCCGGAGTTCCGCCACGTCACCGACAGCTTTGACCGCATCATGGATCCAGACACTGACCTAGGGGTGGCGCCGGATGATTACGTGCAGTTCACGCTGACGGACACGGAGGTCATTCCGGACCTGATGAACCGGCTGCGCGAACGGTTCCCGCACTGCACCGGGGTTGACCGCGCGACCAGTGTGGACTTGCAGCAGGAGATGCACGCGCAGATTCAGGATTTGGACCCGATGGCGCTACTGACCGACTTTTACGCCGATGCGCTGGGCAGTCCCTTGTCTGATGGCAGCCGCAAGTGGGCGGAGAAGACGCTAGCGGAAGTTCGAGGTGAGCACTAATGCGATTTAACCAATTACACATGATTAACTTCGGTCCGTACGCCGACGAAACGGTCGATTTCACCGACTTTGCCGGCACGCCGCTGTTCCTAATTAGCGGGGACACGGGTGCGGGGAAGTCCACGATTTTCGACGCCATGCTGTTTGCCCTGTACGGGTCGGACTCCAAGGCCAGCAACGGGGATAACGGCCGCGTTGCGTTCTCGCTGCGGTCGGATTTTGCGGCGGACAAAGATGACACGGTGGTTGAGCTCTCGTTCAGTCACCAGGACAAGGACTACCAGGTGCGCCGCGCCATTCGCGTGCGCCGGGATGGTACGCTGACGCCGCGGGATCCAGAGCTGACCATCACTGGCCCGGGCGAGGCGGTGGATGTGCTCACCAAGCAGCGGGAGGTTAACGCCGCACTGCTGGAGTTGCTGAACCTAGACAAGGCCCAGTTCCGGCAAATTGTGCTGTTGCCCCAGGGCGATTTCCGCCGCTTTTTGGATGCCGATAGCAGCCAGCGTGAGGAATTATTGCGCAATCTGTTTGGCACGGGGATGTACGCGCGCTGGCAAGATGCCATCGAAAGCCACCTGCGCGCGTTGCGCAAGGACATGACCAGCACCAAGGACCGGATGGACGAAATCATCGAGGGCTTTGTGCTTGATGATAACCAGTCAATCGAAGACGGTGAAATCAGCAACAAGTTGGCGCAGATGGAGCAGTTCCAGGCCGACGCGCAGGCGCAAATGTACCAGCGTAGTGCTGAACTGGACAACGCCAAGGATGCCGCGAAGAAGGCCAGTGCTGCGCTTGCGGCGGGGACGAGCTTGGCCCAGGCGTTCAACCTAAATAAGCAGTTGCGGGCCGAATCCGCGCGGTTGCGGTCCGAAAAAGCCACCGACGACAAGCGGCAAGAAGAGATTAACCACCTCGAGTGGGTCCAGCAGAATCAGGCGCTTTACGGGCGCATGCAGGAGTCGGCCAAGCGGCTGGATCAGGCCCGAGTAAAGCACGCGGGAACCAGCAAGTTGTTGGCCGCTGCCCAGAATGCCAACCAGGCCGCCAAGCAGCAGCTGACATTGCTTAGTCAGCAGCAGGCGGCATTTGACGATAAGAAGCGTGTTGCCGAGAACCTCACCGGGGTAATCAGCCAACTGAATGAATTGGCCCTGGCACGCCAGACAGCGGCGGGGGCCCAGCAGCAGTTGGCTCAGCTTAACGCCCAGGTGCAGGAACAATCCGCAAAACTGGATGATGCACAAAGCCAGCTGAGTGACGTTAACGCGCAGCTAACGGATGGGCACGTGCAGGAACTGCAGCAACTGGTTCACGACCAGGATGTGGCGCTCCTTCACCTGCAAAACCTCGGGGCAACGGTCAAGCAGAACCAGGCTGCCTTAACCCGCGCAACGCAGGCGGCCGCGCAGGCAACTGCGGCGCTGCAGACTGCGACCGCGGCGGCGACTGCCGGCGAACGGGCGCACAACGAGGTGAAGCTGCGGTTTTTCCGGAGTCAGGCGGCTTTGCTGGCGGCGGAGCTGGGTGAGGATGACCCGTGTCCCGTGTGCGGCTCGACGACGCACCCGCAACTAGCACATGCGGATGCAACGACAACCACGCAGGCGGAATTTGACGCCAGCGCCAAGCGGTACAAGGTGTTGCAGGATGCCGCAAGCCGGGCGATTAGTGCAAGCGAAACCGCCACTGCGAACCTGACGAGTGCGCAGGCGGCCCTACAGGAAGCAACCCAGTCACTGCTGACGGCAATCGCCGCTGATGTGGCATTTGGCGGTCTCACCAAGCCGGCAGATGCGACCACGGCCTTAGCGGCGCTTGCAGTTGCGGGCAGCCAGTTGGCCCAGAACCGGCAGGAGTTGGCACGGCAAACCAAGCACCAGGAGCAGCTCAGTGTGCGGCGCAACGAGCTGACAGCCAAGATGCCGGGCCTGCAGGAACAGCTTGCGGAACTGCAACAGCAGCAGGCCGCGGCGGAGACGACGGCAACGCGCACCGCCGAGCACGCATCCGGAATTGCGGACCAGCTGGGTGAGCGCGCGGACGCGGATGCGCAAACCCTGAAGCAGCAACAAGCAGATTTGCGGGCCAGCGTCAGCGTGTTCACCAAAAAGTTAACCGCGGCAACCAAGCGGGAACAAGAAGCCGGACAACAGGCGGCCACCCTGACTGGTCAAGAACGTGAGCAGAAGGCCGCCATCACCACGGCCGCAGCGGAGGCGCAGACGGCCGCTGCAGAAATGACCGAGTTGGTGAAGGAACATTACGGTCAGAACGGGACAATTGAGCAGTTCGCAGGTGATGAGCTGCGGGTTCAGGACCTGGACGGGCTGCGGCAGCAGGTACAAGACTACGCGGCCCGTGTGGCAACTAATGCGCAATTGTTGCGGGACAACACCGCCAAAATCGCGGGCGCCAAGCAGCCTGATGTGGTGCAGCTTCAGCAGGTGAGTGATGCAGCGGCGGCCTTGGTGAATGCTTTGACCCAAGAACTCGGCGCAACGACCCAGCGCAACCGGCAAAATGCCGCGGTGATTGCCAAGCTCAAGCAGCGGCTGACGAACTGGGAGGAAACGGAGCGGGCTGTGCGGGACCTGAGCACCCTGGATCAAGCGTTCACGGGGCACAACCCGCGGAACCTAGGTCTCGAGCGGTACGTGCTCGGCTCCTACTTTGACCGGGTATTGCAGGTTGGTTCGCAGCGGCTACATCAGCTAACCCGCGGCCGGTACAATTTTGTCCTGAACACCGGCGCTACGGTCAAGCGTGCCAACCGGACGGGACTGGAAATTGACGTGTACGACGACCAGGTGGGTCAAACCCGGTCGGTCCACACGCTGTCCGGGGGCGAGAGTTTCATCGCCGCCCTGTGCCTGGCCCTTGCGCTCGGTGAGGTGATTCAGGAAGAAAACGGGGGTGTGGCCATCGACGCGCTCTTCATCGACGAGGGCTTCGGTTCACTCGACAGCGCGAGTCTGGAGCTGGCGATGGAGGCCCTGGAATCAATCGAGGGCCACAACCGCATGATTGGAATCATCAGCCACGTTGAGACCTTGAAGGCGGGAATTCCGGACCAGTTGCAGGTGCGTCCAGACGGAACGGGCCGGAGCAGTTTGAGGGTCATTCACAAAAACGGTTGAGCGACTTTACCAAAACTTTGCCCTTGATTGTTAGCAGTATCATCAATCGAGTGCTATAATAATTGACGTAGAGAGTTTGACAACCCTCCCATAAGTGGCCGCAACCCAGTGTAAGCGGCTACGCATTTCAGCTACCTACAGGCACAATTACGTGTCGGCATAGCCAGTCTATGGAAAGAGGTAAAAGAATATGGCAGGAAAACTCAGTAAGGAACAGCGCAAGGCACTGATTCAGAAGGCTGAAGAAGATCGGGCAAAGCACCCAGTAAAGAAGGACGCAAAGTCCGGATTTGCTGCAATTGATGCAGAAGCCGACAAGCTCACAGAAGAGCAAAACCAACATTAGTAGAGGTATGCCTGCAAGTGAAAAATGTGCAAAAGTTGCGCACATCTTTCACTTGCAGGCATATTTTTTTGGCGCAATCCGTCGGCATCGGTGGCCCGTCGCCAGTCAGTGGGCTATGATTAATGGCAATGAGGAGGCAATCAGCATGCAGACACTAATCGTCGTTGCGCACCCAAACATTGCGCGCAGCAACACCCAGAGCTTTTTTAAGGAAACCGCCGCGCAGGTACCGGAGTCAACGTGGCACGAGCTCACAGATTGCGACTATTCGCCCGCGGAGGTTGCAAGCGAGCAGGCACTCATTCTGGCAGCGGACCGCATTGTGCTGCAGTTTCCGCTCTATTGGTACAGTGCGCCGGCGCAGCTTTGGGCCTGGCTCGATGCGGTCTGGCAGCGCGGTGTTGTGTACGATGATACCGGCGGGTTGCTGCGGGGCAAGGAGCTGGCGGTGGTTGTTTCGTTCAGCCACCCGCTCACTGATTACCGGTTGGGTGCACGGGAGAACGTGACGGTCGACACACTGCTGGCACCGTTTGCGGCGATTGCACGCAAGACGGGGATGACTATGCTCACACCGCTGCTGGTTCCCGAGTTCGCCCGGATGACGGAACAAGCGCGCGCGGAGCTGTTCACGGTCTACCAGCAATATTTGACCCTCGACCAACCGACTTCGCGGCGCAAACAGGCGCAGTGGTTTGAGGCTGAATTGGCAAAACGCGGGGACGCATTGCTGGCGGACACGATGAGTGACATCAACGCCGACATGACCCAGCTCCACCAAACGGTCGCCGACTTGCGCACCGGGGAGGTAGACTAATGACCGAACAGGAAAAATGGCTGATTGAAGAGGCCAAGCGCAAGGCGGAGACGGCGAATAAGTACCAGGACAAAGCTTTCTACCTGGCCCTGGCACAGTTCGCCACGGAGCAGGCCCACCGCGCCGCGTTAATGCGCAGTGAAATCGATGGGCGCACATGGGATCACAGTGCCTGGTAAAATGCGACTATTGGCCGATGGGCTCCGGGTGGGGATTTGCTAGAATATTAGGTAATTAATAGAAATGGTGGCGACAATAATGCGTACATTCTACGTTCAGTTCCAGCGCTCAGCGTGGCTGCGAGCATTAATTATGATAGTTTTGGGTGCGGCGATTGTTGCGGCGCCAAACTTGGTGTTCGGTGCAATCGTCAACATCCTCTCCCTCATTTTCCTCGTGTGCGGGGTCTTTTCACTGCTGAAGAATTGGCGGATGCAGCGGCAGGGACTGGTCACGGCCGGGTATGGACCCGGGATTGCGCTACTGATTGGGGCGCTGCTAGTTGAATCACTGTCCGGTATGGTTATTAGCATGTTACCCGCGCTCGCCGGATTTGCCCTAATCATGTACGGCGTGGCCATGATTTCCGGCGCCCGGAGCAACCGCCAGTACGTGAACGAATCCGTGGTGTGGCCGACAATCTACGGCGTGCTCGTGCTTTTTGCCGGCGCGTTCCTGTTGTTCCACCCATTCGGGACGGCAATGTTCCTGTTCCGGGTGCTCGGCGCCGTTCTCGCCGTCATGGGAGTCATGGAACTGATTAACTGGTTCAAATACCGGTAGTCGCCTGCAGTTATTGATTTGCGGCGGCCCAAAAATTAGAGCGCGGGGGGGCATAACCGGTTGTGGTTGTGTCTCCCCGCGCTTTCAACTACACTTAACTTAATTAGTAAAGAAAGAAGCGAAGTATATGACTAAGCGTGTTAAAGGTTCCTGCACCACGGTACTTGTGGGGAAGGATGCCAGTATCGATGGTTCCACCATTATTGCCCGGAACGAGGACGGTAATGTCCCACTGCAGCCGCAGAAGTTCGTGGTGGTGAACCCTGACGAACAGCCACGGCACTACCAGTCAGTGCTGAGCAGTTTTAACATTGACCTGCCCGACAACCCGTTGCGCTACACGGAAACACCTAACGCGGACCCTAAGGAAGGGGTTTGGGGTGCAGCTGGTATTAACAGCGATAACGTTGCAATGAGTTCCACCGAAACCATCACGACCAACGCACGGATTCTGGGGGTTGACCCACTTGATGATAACGGGATTGGTGAAGAGGACATGCCAACCTTGGTATTGCCTTACATCCACTCCGCCCGTGAAGGTGTGCAGCGCCTTGGCTCAATCATTGAGAAGTACGGGACGTACGAATCAAACGGGATTGCCTTCTCCGATAACCAGGAAGTTTGGTGGTTTGAATCCATTGGTGGCCACCACTGGGCTGCAGTCCGCATTCCCGACGACGCATACGTGGTTGCGCCTAACCGCATGAACATTGACCACTTTGATTTTGACTCCGACGACACGATGAGCGCAACTGACTTGCAGGACATCATCGCAACCTACCACATGAACCCAGACAAGGAAGGCTACAACCTGCGTCACATCTTCGGTAGTGCCACCATCAAGGACACGCGGTACAACAACCCCCGTGCCTGGTACGGACAGAAGTACTTCAACCCCGAATTCGACACCACGCCAATCGACCAGGACCTGCCATTTATTTGCCGGACCGACAAGAAGATTAGCATTGAAGACGTTAAGTGGGTTCTGAGCTCACACTACCAGAACACCAAGTATGACCCATACGGTACCGGTTCAGACGCCGACAAGAAGCAGATGCGCCCAATCGGCATCAACCGGAACCAGGAACTGCACATTCTGCAGATCAGAAACGATGTCCCAGACGAAATCGCGGCCATTCACTGGCTCGCCTTTGGTCCCAACACGTTCAACGCCGTAATGCCATTTTACGCGAACGTAACCGACACCCCAGCCAGCTACCGCGACACCAAGCCAGAATACGAACCAACCAAGATGTACTGGCTTAGCTGCACGCTGGCAGTTCTTGGGGACACGAACTTCGGCCTGTTTGAAGACTTCGAAAACCTCTTCGAACAAAACACGGTTGCGGCGGCGCGTCACATGCAGATTGAAGCCGACAAGGGCTATAAGGATGCAGCTGATTTGCACGCATACCTTGAAGAAGTGAACGCCAAGATGGCGCAGACCTCCTTCGACAACTCGAACAAGCTGCTCGGCCAGATGGTCGCACTTGCTGCTCCACAAATGAAGCTGAAGTTCACGCTGAACGACTAGGATAACTTGGCCGTTTGCGGTAATCTAACACAATAAAATAAGGTTCTGGTTGACGCTACTTGCGCCGATCAGAACCTTATTTTTTACATAGCTTGGTTTAATTGAATGCTGGTTTCTTTGGCAGTACTGACTTCATCCACTGACCAAGGAATGGGTACTGGTTGTCGAGCTCGATAATCTGGGTGGTTGGTTCTGGGTAGCCCAGCGTGACGGTGCCGCTCATTGGGTTAACGCGCACGGTCAGCGACTTGTGGTTCGGCAGATCCAGACTGTATTCGCCCGGGTTGGTGCTTTCGCGCATCAGGATGGCGTTGCTTGAAGCGATGACGAACAGTTCGTCCATTGCTGGAACGTTGTCGACGGATTGAACGGAGACTGCGAGGGTCAGCTGCTGGCCAACGAGTTCTTCGGGAATCGAGGTGCTCTCCCAAATGAACTGGTCGCCGTCGCGCGTGTCGGTCCCGAGGTCCATCCAGTCGTGGTTGTCTTCGTCGTACACGTGGTAACCAGCAACGGTGCCGTTAATCGTGGCCGCCAAGCGAATGTCGCCGGCTTCCTGCACGGTGGCAAAGGCCTTAACGGGCAAACTCGTGTCGAACTTGGTGGCGAAGGTCAGACCGTCAACTGGCTGGAGCACGGTTTCGTCAACCGTCCGGAAGCCGTAGCCGGCAGTGTAGAGTTCCTTCACCAGCGCGATGAGGGCCGTGAGCTCTTCATCGGTGTAGGTAACCGCGTCGTCGTTCTTGGATGTGATTTGCAGCAGCGTTGGCAGGTTGGAAGCAACCAGACGGCCATCCGTACGCAGCGGGTCAACAATGGTGAAGAGTTCCTTGTTGCCATCTGGTGTTGCCTGGAAGAAGACGATGGTGGTGTGCTCCGTGTCGGGCACAACGGGCTTCAGCCAGAGTTGCTTGAAGAACGCACTGTCGCCAAGGCCGTTAGTATCGCTCAGGTTTTGGTAAATTTTGCTGGCCAATAGCGTGGTGAAGTCAAGCAGGACCCCCGTCTGGGCAGAGGTGTTAGTGCTCCAGAGCTCACTATTTTTGAGTGCGTCAATGGTGGCGTCGCTCTTCACGGTAATCCGGGTGCGCGATTCGGCAATGTCGAGGTCGCTGGTGATGATACTGGTTATTTCTTGATCGTTGTAATTAAGCACGGCTTGCTTCCTCCTCGGTCTTCTTCAGGGCCTGGATGTAATCCTTAGGCAGGTTGCTGAGAATGTTGATGAACTGATCGATTGAACTGTAGTTAGCGAGGACCGCTTGGTATTCGTACCGGGTAACGGCTGCAGAAACCTGGAGTGCGCGCTTCTTGGCGTCGAATTCAGCGTCTGCCGCTTCCTTTGCTTCCTGGAACTGGGCCCGCACGCGGTTGATGTCAACACCGTGGTATGACCGGCGTGTAGGTGCGGCTTCCTTTGGTGCTGGTTCGTCAGCTTCGGTGTCCGCATCTGGGTCCATGAAGTTCTTCAGCAGGCCACGCAGACGGTTGGTGTTGCCACTTGCCGGCGCGCTTGTGCGGGTAGAACTTTCTGGTGTCGCGTTGTCTGCTTCCAAGGTTTCGAGCTGGTTGTGCAAATCGGTTGCTTCCTGGTAACAGTGTTTGCGCAGCTGTTCAATCTGGACATCCAGGTAGTGGTCAGGGTCGGCCGCGAATTCCTGGAGGTGGGGCAGGATGGCGCGCTGATCTTCATCCTGGTGCATGATTTCACGAGCAAAGACGTCGAGACGACCGAATTCACGCCGGTGGTACCAATCACCGAAGAAGACACGACCATCGTCTGCCACTTCGAAGAACGGGATGTACTCCCGGAGCCACTGGATTAAATTCTTGCGCAGGTAGTGGTGCAGTTCTTCCTGGGCACCCTTATCGTAGGCGAGAACGTAGCCGGGGACTTCGTGAATATCCAAACGCAAAGTGTGCGCAGTGTCATCAATTCCCTTGTAAAGGCGGTAATCGGACTTATCCGCCCACGCCTTGGCGAAGGTGGTGAAGAATTGCTGCTGGTATGCAAGGCTAGTTTCTACAGACATATCGTTACCTCTTAATCATTTTTATGTGTTTGTATGTGCAGTTCACAAGTGTTATTACTGAATCCATTGTACAACAATGGTGCCGCGATACGGTACCGCTTACGGCGATTTGGGTGTTTTTTATTCGCCTTTTTTGTAGATACGGCGAAACGTGACGGGCTAAACGACAAAAAGAGCGAAAAAACATCCAATATTTACGTAACAAGATAGGTTTTGTTGCCGCTTGTGACTGATAATGAGCAATTTGCCCATTGTCTGCTCACGGGCGTCACAGAGATGTCCGCAAAAATTGAATTTTCGGCTATACTGACATACTGGAAGAGTGTGGGTTAGTCCCACCAATTTTGCGGAAGAGGGTGGTTAGTTGCAACAGACGCAACCAAAACAAATTAAATTAACCTGGCTATTTTTGGGCTACTTGATTACGAATACTGGTTCCAGCTTTATCTGGCCGCTAACCACCATCTACATGCACGAAACGCTGGGTGAGAGCCTCACCACGGCGGGGATTGTCCTGTTCTTCAACTCCATGTTCATCGTTATTGGTAGTGCCGTCGGGGGGCGCCTATTCGATAAATGGCGGGAGGACGTCACCATCCTGTTCGGGATTGCGCTGATGACTGTTGCCACGTTTGGATTGATCTTCTGGCACGGGTGGCCGGCCTTTCCAATTCTGCTCGTTGTGTCCGGCTTTGGTAGCGGGATTGTTATCACCTGCGTGAACGGTTTTGCGACCCGGATTCACACCAAGCGGGCCAGTTACATCTTCAACGTGATGTACTTCATCAGTAACTTGGGCCTCGTGTTCGGAACGCTCGGTGTCGGGATTTTCCTGCCGATGGGAATTCAGTATATTTTCTCCATTGCATTTGTGATGTACGCCCTGTTTTTTGCCGTTGCCTTCTTCGAGTACCGGGGCAAAAACCGGCCGCATACTGGCGAGCGGGCCCAGATGGTGAAGGACAAGATGCACATTACCGCGCCGGTCCTGACGGTTTTGCTGACGCTGATTATTATCTGGATTTTCTATGAACAGTGGCAGAGCAATATTTCCGCCTTCATGCTCGATGAGGGGCTGAAGGTTCGCGACTACAGTTTCCTGTGGACGGTCAACGCTGTGCTCATCGTGGCGTTCCAGCCGGTACTGACAATGTTCGACGACTGGCTGACTGACCACCTGCACGGGCGGCTTTACGCGGGATTCGCGCTGCTGGGTGGTAGCTTCCTAATTCTGCCGTTTGCGCACCAGTACTGGGTCTTCGTTGTCACGATGGCGGTACTGACGCTCGGCGAAATCGTCGCACTGCCGGCGGTCTCAACCTTCGTCGACCTGACCGCGCCCGAAAGCCAAAAAGGGCGGTTCCAGGGTCTCGTTCAGGGCTGCGCGGCTGCTGGTCGTGCGCTGGGGCCACTGATTGGCGCACTGGTCATTGAACGGACAAGTTACCGGTTCCTGTTCATTGCCGCGACCGTAATCATTGCCGCCAGCGTCTTGCTGTTCGCGGCGACCAACTTTGCAACTCGAAAACGTGCTTAATCAAAAATTCTGACCGTCCGTGAGCTATTGGACGTTCAGGATTTTTTTGGCGCCAGCCTTGGCGAATGTAAGCGTATGTGCTAAAATAGCCCTTGTACTTTTGGGTCTGTAGCTCAGTTGGGAGAGCGCCTGCTTCGCATGTAGGAGGTCGACGGTTCAAGCCCGTTCAGATCCATTTTTTGTACCCTATTTTGGAAAACGGCTTCGAATCAACGTTTTAATACCAACCAAATAGCGCTGATTTAGCCCAGATTATTAGTATCTAACATAGATGGTAGTCACGGTGGTAGCTACCGGACAAAATTTTATTGGCTGGGGCAGGCTGTATTGAACAAACCAAAAAGGGCCCAGTGAAAGCACGCGTAACTTGTCGCGGCTTTCACTGGGCCCTTTTTGCATTGGGGGTGATCACCAGTCTTGGAGGAACTGATGATCTTACACACCGAACTTGGAGGATTCGGTGCGGTTGGAGGAGAAAAATATGAAGAAGAAGTATGCGGCGAGTTCTGGGTAACTCGCTTCTACATTTATTAGATTAACCAAGAAGTGTGAAGTCTTTGTGAAGCGAATTTGTCAGTTTTACGGATTTAAAGTAAAGAAAAAGTTAGCGCCTTAAGATTGTGCTTTCGGGTACGTTCCATGTCGCATTTGCATTTAGCCAGAGCAGAAACAGCAATTATTGAAGCTGCCACTGGACACAAAAAAAGAAGCCCCAGGGGTTGACTGGAGCTCCTTGAGTAAGGGTTGGCCGGTAGAAGGGTGTCTACCGGCGATTTTACTTTGGAGGAGTAAAATGAAAAAAGTTGGGTTGGGTATCGAAATAAGGGGTTGGCTTATCTCGATATTTATATATTATAGCCTGTTTGTGAAGAAAGTGTGACCGTCGAACCGTTTTTTGCAAAAATAAACTAAAGGATTTATTAACATACAGAAAGTAAGGATTGCATATTGGCCCGATAGCGACTACATTTAATGCGTAAAGGAAACTCCTAATTTTAAGTAAGCGAGGCGCGATTATGGAAATACGATTTGATGATGCAGCAGCGGCCAAGATTAAGGCACACCTGTCGCCGGACAAGAAATTGTTGCTCACGTTCGAGGATGGGGTGGGCCCATACTCGCAGCACGCGATGATCCACATGCAGGTGCAGTTCACGCTGAACGTGGTGCCAGTTAGCGACAACGCACCGGAGTACGACGGCACAATCGACAGTAACCTTGGCCCGATTGGCTACAAGAGTTACTCGGAGGAAGACCTGGATGCGCACATGGCGGTGCACCTGAATGAACGGATGAACCAGCTCACCTTGTCTGGTGACATCGGGATTATTGATTCGAACCTTGGCTTCATCGATTTCACCAGTAAGGACGGGCTGAAGAACAATCCAGCGCGTTAATTTGCAACGTAAGTGCCACTTTTAGAAAATATTTCCGTTTGTTTAGGCTTTTTCGCAGTTATTTGCTGAAAAACAGGGCGGGAATGTTGTACTATACTCCATAGAATAATTTTGGGGGCAAATCTGTTGATTAGTTATAGTTTTGAAAATGGTCTGAATATTCACGAAATCAAGGCCTTGTACGGTGCGGCAAAGATGGATGAATATTTGACCAACTTGGGGGAAACGGCTGAAGGTTTGGCTAATTCCACGCTGATGACGGCGCGGGACGTGGTCAAACTGGTTGGCGCCATTCGCGGTCTCTCCGACATGCACACGGTGCTCTTCATTGACGACATCGTGGTGCTGCCGGAATACCAAGAAGATGGCGTTGATGTTGAACTCATCAAGCAGTTTACCGCCTACTTCCGGCAGGTGAGCCGCGTGGTTGCTTTTGGCCGCGACCAGAAGACGGTCGGACTGCTCAAGCAAGCCGGCTTTAAGGATGACCAGGATGCCAGCCAGACATGCCTGATTCGGCCACAACAGGTGCTCGAAATTAAGTACTAGTAAGCGCAACGCACGCTCCAGTGAACATTTGACCTAAGCTGGCAATATCGAGGGCTTTATTCGAAGACAAGTGATTAAACGTAATGGAGGTTAACCATGGCAGAGGAACCCGTAACTCGGAATCAAAAAATCAGTGGCGCAAACGCGATTATGGATTTTGGCTACGTCACTGAGCGGACGATTCCGGAAATGATGGATCGCGAATACGCGCAACGTTTCTTACTGGAAGTTCAGGATGAGTTGCAACTGCGCAGTCTGGCGGTGCCCGTTGTCATGCAGACGTTTAATTACTACATGGGTAGCGGCGTGATTATCTACAACCCCACGCAGTTTACCGCGGATGAAGCCAAAGATACGCTGAAGCACGATCTGGGATACCGCAAGTAGGTTCCCGGTAGATGCGAAGAATAGGACAAGCAAAGACGCCATCGCAATCGCGGTGGCGTCTTTATTTTACTTATTGATTTGGCTTTCCCGAACACGTTCGTAGGGGATTTCGCTGGTAACGAACTTGGTACGCAGGGCGGCCATCAGGGCCAAGAAGGCGATAATGCCGGAGCCACAGCCGAGGAACAACCATTCTGGATCCAGGCCAATCATGTACAGGTGGACGAATGCCAGAAGAACGGTGCCCCAAAGCCAGTCACTCAGGAACCGGACAAACTTGGAGCGGGCCCGACCGTCGAGAACAGTCAAGATGATGAGGCCAAACGTGAGGATGACCCCGAAGCTAACGGTGCTCAGCTGGTCAATTAATGTGTGTGGTTGCGTTAGGTAAAAACCAAGACCGATGAAGATGATGGCCACGATAACGGCCGCAATGAAAATTCCTTTGCTTGTGTGCTTTGCAGGCGCGCGGTGCATCCTGCCACCTCCGATGTTTAAACCGAACAAAACCGGCTTACGTATTTTCAACAAGTGTACCAGATATGCACCCTTTACGCCACGAATACGCCTGATTGGTCATCATAAAGTAACGAACGCAAACATTTCGTAATAGGTTAATTAAAGGTAAAGACGGGCACACCAAGCAAAGTGGTCTAGTTCACCTTGATGGTTTAGCTATGTTGCGGCGCGGTCCAAGTGCTAAAATAAACTGTAAACGCATTACATAATAGGACCGCACGGCACAGTGTGCTTAGCGGAGAATAGAGGAACAATTATGACTGATAATTTCGGGATTGGCTTTTACACGGGGCGCCCCATCACTGACCTTGATGTGTTTGAACGGGTGAACCTGCCCATGCCAGAGCCACGCGCACACGATTTGGTGGTGAAGGTTGCGGCGATGGCGGTCAACCCGATTGATACCAAGCTGCGGCAGACGGCAAAGACGAGCAGCACACCCCGGATTTTGGGCTTCGATGCTGTGGGTACGGTGACGGCTTTGGGCGAAGACACGCGGGGATTCCACGTCGGCGACCGGGTGCTTTATGCCGGCAGCAAGAACCGTCAGGGCAGTAACAAGCTGTACCAGGCAGTTGATTACCGTGTGGTGGGTCACGCACCGGAGAAGCTGAGCGATGCCGATTTAGCCGCAATTCCGCTAGTTGGCGTGACAGCGTGGGAATTACTGTTTGAAAAAATGGGCTTCATTCCCGAGGCTGGTGCCAATGAGGGCAAGACGCTGCTGGTCATTAACGGTGCCGGTGGTGTTGGTTCCATGATGACGCAGCTGGCCAAATGGAGCGGACTCAAGGTACTTGCGACCTCGAGCCCGAAGAATTTCCCGTGGCTACGCAATCACGGTGTGTCTTGCCGCATTGACTACCACGACGACATTGCGCGTGAAGTGCACGAACAGGGATACGAGACCATCGATGGCATCGCAATTCTTTTCGCACCTGAACCGTACCTAACTCTGGCCAACAAGCTTGTGGCACCATTTGGTCACGTCGGCTGCATTGTCCAGCCAACTTCACCACTGGATGTGGGCGAGCTCAAGAATAAGGCGGCGAGCCTCGATTTTGAATTTATGTTTGCCAAGACTGATTATCACCACAACCTGGCGCCCCAGGGTGAGATCATTGGCAAGATTGCGAACCTGCAAGCAAGCGGCGTTCTGCAAAGCGACGTTACCCAAGTTATGCACGGACTGACGGTCGACAACCTGCGCGTGGCAACCGCCATGGTTGAAGACGGCCACATGCAGGGCAAGGTTGTGCTGACAGTTTAACATCGTGGAGGCTTCGCGTTGTGGGGTTTGGCCTCCGGGTCCGGGCTGGGCCTCGGGTGTGCTTCGCCGTGGTCGCTGTGGCGGTCGTCTG